>JAIOAU010000015.1 GCA_019873655.1 Chloroflexota bacterium
GCTCTGCTACCGTCAATGGTCGCCGATGCGTTGACATTTCTCCTCCAAAACCAAAGGTTTGGAGGTACGATTTTATGAGATTGTAAAGGTACGAATTAACGAGACACTACACACTATTCACTATTCGACTATCCACCCCTCACCGAATCCCCCTCTCGAACCCCGTCTTCACCGACGCCCAGTCCACCGCCACCGGATACTCGCCCGTGAAGCAGGCCTCGCAGTAGCCTTCCGTGTAGCCGACCGCCCGCCTCATCCCGTCCAGCGAAAGGTAGTAGAGCGAATCCGCCCCGATGTGCTGACGGATTTCGTCCACCGTTCGCTTATGCGCAATCAACTCCTCGCGCGTCCCCATGTCCACGCCCATGAAGCAGGGATGCGGAATCGGCGGGCAGGTGACGCGCACATGCACCTCCGCCGCGCCGGCCTCGTAGAGCAGGCGCACGATGGGGCCGGTGGTGTTGCCGCGCACAATCGAATCGTCAATCATGACCACGCGCTGGTTCAGCACGTTCTCGTTGATGACGTTGAACTTCAGCGCCACGCCGCGCTTGCGCAGCGAATCGGTCGGCTCGATGAACGTCCGGCCCACGTAGCGGTTCTTGATGAAGCCGTCGTTGTAGGGGATGCCCGACTCCAGGGCGTAGCCAATCGCCGCCGGGATGGCCGAATCCGGAACCGGCACAACCAGGTCGGCCTCGGTCGGACATTCGCGCGCCAACTGCCGCCCCAGGTTCTGCCGCACCTGATGGACGCTCTTCCCGTCCCAGACCGCGTCCGGGCGGGAGAAGTAAATCATCTCGAAGACGCAGCGCGCCAGCGGCGCGGCCGGCGGGAGCGCCTGCGTCACCACCAGCGCCTTGTCCGAGAGGGTGACGATTTCGCCCGGCCGGACCTCGCGGATGGCGCGGCAGCCGAGGGTGCGTAGCGCGCCGGTCTCGGAGGCCGCCGCGTAGCCGCCGGAGGGCAGCAGCCCCACGCTCAGCGGACGGAAGCCCCAGGGGTCGCGCGCCGCGTAGACGCCGTCGCGCGTCAACAGCACGACCGAGTAGGCCCCCTGCCAGCGCCGCATGGCGTGAGTCAGCCGTTCCACCCAGTCGCCGCCGCCGTTGCGCGCCAGCATCATCGTCATCACCTCGCTGTCCGAGGAAGACGAAAGCCCCACCCCGGCCGCCATCAGTTCCTCGCGCAGCGCCGCCGAGTTGACCAGGTTGCCGTTGTGCGCCAGCGCCAGCGGCCCGTGAATCGTCTCGATCATGAACGGCTGGGCGTTGCGGATGGACGAGGAGCCGGTGGTCGAGTAGCGCGTGTGGCCGATGGCGTAATGACCCTGCAAATCGGCCAGATGACGCGAGTGGAAGACCTGCGAGACCAGCCCCACGTCCTTGTGCAGGCGCATGACCGTCCCGTCCGAGACGGCCATCCCGGCCGCCTCCTGCCCCCGGTGCTGGAGGGCGAACAGGCCGAAGAAGGCCATGCGCGCCACCTCTTCGCGGGGAGCGAAGATGCCGATAATCCCGCAGGCTTCGCGGGGAGATTCTTCGCGGAACTCATTCATTGGATGGATGCGTCATCCTCCAGGATTTTCTCGGCCGCCCGCCGCCTCGACCGGGCGACGGCCTCCCGCACTCCGGCGTCGGCCAGCCCCAGGATTTTCGCCGCCAACAGCGCGGCGTTGGCCGGTTCGAGGACGACCGCCGGAGCCACCCCCGACGGCATGCGCAGGGACGAGAAGATGTCCGCCCCGCCGAACGCCTCCGAGAGCGGCGGACAGGCGATGACGGGCGCGTCCACCGCTCCGTCGGTGAACCCGCTCAGGGCGTTGCTCCGCCCGGCGACGGTGATGTACACCTTCGGGCGCGCCTCGGCCTCGTATTCGGCCAACAGACGGGCGACATGCTCCGGCGTCTTGTGCGCCGAGCCGATGCGCAGAACCGCCTCCAGGCCGTACTCGCGGCAGGCGGCGGCAATTTTCTGGCTGTGTTCCAGGTCGGCTTTGGACCCCATCAGGATAACGACCAATGGCTTATTCATTTTTTCTCCTCCAGATAACCGGCGGCGCGAAGATTGGCCTCCAGGCGCGGCCCAATCGGATACGCGCCGGGGACAAACGACTGGCCGGTCAGCATTTCATAGATTGCGATGTAGCGCTGGCTGACGGCGGCCCACAACGCGTCCGGCATGACCGGCGGCTCGCCGTCGCCGCGGTAGCCCTGCTCGGCGTAGGCGATGCGGATGAACTCCTTGTCGAAGTTCTCCGGCTCCTCGCCGGCGGCAAAGCGCGCCGCGTAACTCTCGGCTTTCCAGAAACGCGACGAATCGGGGGTGTGGACTTCGTCAATCAGCAGGAGGCGGCCGTCGGGGGCGCGGCCGAACTCGTACTTGGTGTCCACCAGAATCAAACCGGCGCGCCGGGCGACCTCCTGGCCGCGCTTGAAAATCGCCAGCGCCGCCGCCTGGACCTCGTCCCAGGTCGCCGCGTCGAGGTAGCCTTTTTCCACCACCTCGGCGCAGGTCAGGCGCTCATCGTGCGCCCCGCCCACGCCTTTGGTGGTCGGCGTGATGATGGGTTCGGGCAGGGCCTCGTTCTTGCGCAGGCCTTCGGGGAAACGGTAGCCGTAAATCTCGCGCTCGCCGAGCGAGTAGCGGTACCACAGCGCCGTGGAGGTGACGCCGGTGATGTAGCCGCGCACGATGACCTCCACCGGGAACGGCTGCGCGGCGACGACCACCGCCGCGTTCGGGTCCGGGAGCGAGACGAGATGATTGGCGACGACGCTGCTGGTCTGCTCGAACCACCAGGCCGACAACTGATTCAGCACCTGTCCCTTGTAGGGGACGCGCCCCAGGACGCGGTCAAACGCCGACAGGCGGTCGGTGGTGATGAAGAGGCGTTTGCCCTCCGGCAGGTCGTAGCCGTCGCGCACCTTGCCGGAGACGCGTCCCGGCAGCGGCAGGTCGGTCGCATCGAGCGCCAGGGGCAGCAAGCGCAGAAGGTCTTCTTGAGCAATCATGGGACTCCTTTTCAGATTAGAGTTGAGCGGCGTAGCGCACGCCGTTCTCGAACAAGGTTAACCCGCTGCGGCCGCCAGCGCGCCGCGTCCAGCGCGGATGCTGCCAGGGGTGGATGTGATTCTCCGGGTGCGGCATCAGCCCGAGGACGTTGCCGGCCGGGTTGCACACGCCGGCGATGTCCAGCGCCGAGCCGTTGGGGTTGGCCGGATACGCGCCCCCGGCGGGCGAGCCGTCGGGCAGGACGTAGGCGAGGGCAATCTGGTCGCGGGCGCGGAGCGCAGCCAGGACCGACTCGGGGGCCTGGAAATTGCCCTCCCCGTGCGCCACCGGGCATTCGAGGATGTCTTCCAGGCCGCGCGTCCAAATGCACGTCCGCGAAAGCGGGCGGAGGGCCACCCAGCGGCACTCGAAGCGGCCGCGGGCGTTGAAGGTCAGCGTGGCCGGTTCTCCCTCGCCGGGCAGGATTCCGGCCTTGACCAGCGCCTGGAAACCGTTGCAAATGCCGATGACCGGCCTGCCGGAGGCCACAAAGGCCTGAATCTGGTCGGCGAAGTAGGTTTGCAGGTCAATCGCCAGCAGTTTGCCCGCTCCGAGCGCGTCGGCGTAGGAGAATCCGCCGGGCAGGACAAGCATCTGATAGTCATCGAAGCGCCGCCGGTCGGCGCGCAGGAGGTTGAGGGGCAGGATTTCGGGGTCCGCGCCGGCCAGCGTCAGGGCTTCGGCGGCGTCCTGGTCGCGGTTGGTGCCGTGGGCAAGGAGGAGGAGGGCTTTGGGTCTTGTAGTCATGAGTCGCTGGTCGCCAGTCGTTAGTGGAGAGGGGTGTTCCAGGCCTCGACGAGGGCCGGGACGGGAAGGCTGAAGAGGGCGCGGCCGCCCGCCGAGACGGTCAGGGCAGGCGTCCCGGCGACGCGCCCCAGTTTGCGGAGGGGCAGGCCATCGAATCCGGCCTCGAAGGCCGCCGCCTGCTCGGGAGCGACTTCGACCAGCAGACAGCCAGTCGTCTCGCCGAAGAGGAGGCGCAGGGGGCCGCCGGGAGGCAGGTCGAGGTCGAGGCCGAGGCATCCGCCGATGCACATCTCCGCCGCGGCGACGGCCAGCCCGCCCTCCGAAAGGTCATGCGCGGCGCGGACCCGTCCGGCGGCGACGGCGCGGTGCAGGGCCGCGTAGACGCGCGGCGTGACGGCCGGGAGAGAGGGGACGGGTTCGCCAGCCGCCGACGGCAGAGCGCGGACGGCGGGCGCAATCAGGTTGAAATGACTGCCGCCGAAGGTCGGGGCAAAGTCGCCGACCAGGTAGAGCAAGCCGCCCGCGGCTTTCAAATCCATCGTGACCGCCTGGGTCACATCGGCCAGGACGCCGATGGATGAGATGAGCAGGGTCGGCGGGATGGCGTGACGCTGGCCGTCCGCGCCGAGGTACTCGTTGTTGAGCGAATCCTTGCCCGAAATGAACGGCGCGCCGAAGAGGAGCGCCGCGTCGTGACAGCCGCGCGCCGCCTCGACCAGCGCGCCGAGCGTCTCCGGGCGCAGGGGGTCGCCCCAGCAGAAGTTGTCGAGCAGGGCGATGCGCGCCGGGTCCGCGCCGACGGCGACCAGGTTGCGCACCGCCTCGTCCACCACGGCCAGGGCCATGCGGTAGGGGTCGCGCTTGCCGTACTCCGGGTTGATGCCGTTGGCGAGGGCAATCCCCGCCCGTCCGCGCGCGCCGGGCGGACGCAGGACGCAGGCGTCGGAGGGTGCGTCCATCTGCGCGCCGGTCAGCGGCTTGACCGCCGTCCCGCCCTGCACCTCGTGGTCGTAGATGCGGATGACCTCCGCCTTGGAGGCGATGTTCGGGTGGGCGAGGAGGGCGAGGAAGTAATCGGTGATTAGTGAATAGTTATCAGTATCGTCCGCCGACGACTGGCGACTGACGACTGGCGGCTGACGACTGACGACCGCCTTCAACCGCCGCTGGGGAATGCCCTTGTGGAGGAACTCGTTGTCGAGGTCGAGGACGACGCGTCCCTGATAGCGGACGACGAGGCGGCCGGAGCCGGTAAATTCGCCGATGTCCATCAGGTCCACGTTGTGGAGGGCGCACAGTTCGCGCAGGGCGGGCAGGTGTTCGGGCGGGACGGCCAGCGCCATGCGTTCCTGGGCCTCGGAGAGCCAGATTTCCCAGGGAGCCAGGCCGGGATATTTCAGGCGCACGCGCGTCAGTTCGACCTCGCAGCCAATCTCGGAGGCCATCTCACCGACCGCCGAGGAGAGACCGCCCGCGCCGCAGTCGGTGATGGCGGTGTAGAGGCCGCGGTCGCGCGCCGGCAGAAGCACGTCCACCAGCCCCTTCTCGACGATGGGATTGCCAATCTGCACCGAGGCGCCGGAGACCTCGCCCGTCTGGGCGTCCATCGTCATCGAGGAGAAGGTCGCGCCGCGCAGACCGTCGCGGCCGGTCCCGCCGCCGAGGACGACGACGCGGTCGCCGGGACGCGGGCCGCGCACCCGCCGTCCGCGCGGGGCCATCCCCACCGTCCCGCAGAAGACAAGCGGGTTGGCGGCGTAGCCGGGGTCGAAGAGAATCGCCCCGTTGACGGTCGGGATGCCCATCTTGTTGCCGTAGTCCTGCACCCCGGCCACCACGCCCGAAAAGATGCGGCGCGGATGCAGCACCCCGGCGGGGAGTTCATCGAACGAGGCGTCCTGCCGCCCGAAGCAGAGGACGTCGGTGTTGGCGACCGGCTTGTGCGAGACGCCCAGCACGTCGCGGATGACGCCGCCGACGCCGGTGTTGGCCCCGCCGAAGGGTTCGATGGCCGAGGGGTGGTTGTGAGTCTCGACCTTGAAGGAGACTTCGTTCTCGCCGTCCAGGTCAATCACGCCGGCGTTGTCCACGAAGGCCGAAAGCACCCAGGGGGCGGCAATCTTTTCGGTCGCAGCGCGGATATAGGTGTTGAACAGGCCGTTGACGGTGAACGGCGGCCCACCGGCGGCGTCTTCGACTTCGATGAGGGCTTTGAAGGTCTTGTGGACGCAATGCTCGGACCAGGTCTGGGCGATGGTCTCGAATTCAACGTCGGTCAGGTCGCGGCCTTCGCGCTCGCAGTAGGCGCGGATGGCCTGCATCTCGGCCAGGTCGAGGGCGGCGCGGCGCTCAGCGGAGAGGGCCAGCAGGGCCTCGTCCGTCAGGCCGCGCAGGCGGAGGGTTTCGACCTCGCCGCTCGATTCGGCCTCGACCGGGAAGGAGGGTTCGATTTCGCCCAGCGCCCAGCGGTGGATGACGGGATTGACAACGGATTTGACAACGGACTCTGTCACGGAATCACGGACGGGAACGGATTTTGTGTCGGACTCACGGATAGAACTCGATTCGGCCTCGACCGGGAAGGAGGGTTCGATTTCGCCCAGCGCCCAGCGGTGGATGACGGGATTGGCAACGGATTTGACAACGGACTCTGTCACGGAATCACGGACGGGAACGGATTTTGTGTCGGACTCACGGATAGAAACGGAGGGGGAAAAGAAGAAAAGATAGCGGAAGCCGGTCGCGGCGCGGCGGACGCCGCTCAGGCCGAGTTGATGGGCGGCGCGGACGACTTCGTCCGCCACCGGGTCGGTGACGCCGGGACGCAGAGCCACCTCGACCACCAGCGCGTCCGGTGGTGGGTCGGCGGGCGGGGCGGACAGTTCGCGCCACTCGGCGGCTTGAGTCAGCGGGTCAATTAAAAGCGAGAGGGCCAACTGCTGACATTCCTCCGGCGACAGTTGGCCCTCGATGAAGAACAAATCCTGACACTCGATACGCGCCAGGTCGCTGAAACCCAGGGCGCGGGCGTCAGCAAGCAGGCCGACCGAACGCGGGTCGTCGGCGCGGCGGAAGCGAACGATGAAACGATAGACAGGCATGGACAGTTCCGGGAAAAGAAGTCGCCCCTGATTCTACCCCGGCAGCATTGTCTGGTCAATAAATTTGGGAAGGAAGGTGATGATTGTCAGGCGGAGAAATGACAGGGGGCGGAGTTGCCTCCGCCCCGCTGCAAGGGATTAGGGATTGGTGGTCTGCCAGCGCCAGCCGCGCTGCATGCCGGAGCCGAGGGGGACGCCCGTCCCGCCGCAGGATCCCCGGCCGGCGCCGCCCATCATACCGGCGCGGCCCCGTCCCTGACCGCGGGCCAGCATCCAGTCGGCCTGCTGCTGGGTGATGACGCCGTCCGCCAGCGCCGCCTGGACAGCCGCCTGGCGCACTTCCGTCATCAGGGCCGGGAACTGCTCGGCCGAGACGCCGTTGGCGAGGGCGATCTGGTAGAGAGTCTGTCCGGCCACGAGGGCGGATTCGACTTGCTCGACGCTCAGATTCAAGCGGGAGGCAAACGCGGCCACCATGTAGGGATGCAGCACGCCGCCGCAAGCGCCTTTTGCCGAGGGAGGCGTCTCCCCTTGGGCGGCAACCTGTCCAATGCCGACGCCGGTCAACAGAACAGCCAGTAAAGCAACTGCAATGAGGGTCTTCTTCATTTTGCACACTCCTTATAAGTGAATTTCTTGCTCATAGGATACCGCATGAATGTAAAGGTTCGATAAAGACTGTCTCAAATTCTGGCAAATAAGGGGGATTTGCAGAAATCGAAAAGATGAGTATAGTGGTTTTGCGGCAACCGTTTTTCTAAACGCCCAGGAAAAGAGGACTTATGAACCAAAACAATCAAAAACTCGTCGTCCGCGATTACCCCGTCGCGCTCTGGTTGTTCGGCGTCCTGACCGGCGGGTATGCTCTCTATACCTACTTCAGAATGCCGAGCCAGACGGCTATCATCGCGGCAGGGGCGGGAATCAGCGCCCTGATCTTCCTGCTGACCACGGTCGTGACGGTCACCGCCGATCGGCAGACCGGAATGCTCACCATCCGAAACACCGGCATATTGATCCACAGAAGGCGCGAAATTCCCATCGCCGAGATCGCCGCCATCGAGTTGGAGCATTCCTATTCGTCCGGTTCGTACCGCCACTCTGCGCCCACCTACCGGATTGTGGTCTTCACCAAAGGCAACGAAAAGATTCCCCTGCGCGCCTCCTACACCAGCGGACGGCTCGCCCACGAAGCGCGTCTCAAGCGTCTGCGCCAGTTCCTGAACGTCGGAGGCACGACATCTCTGACAGACATGTTCCAAGGGACCTTGACGCAAGCGGCCGAGCAATTCCGCCAGGAGCAGGAGTCCATCACCGGCAGGCAGGACGAGGAGCGCGTCACCGACGGCGTGCGCTGGACGCTGCAGACGCGCGCCGCCGGCGGCGCCCCGCTCTCGGTCTGGCATTCGCCCGATTTCCACTGGCCCGATAACTTTCTGTATCTGGTCCAGAAAGCGCCCGGGCAACAGTCGACCGGCGGCGTCATGGCTTTGATGAGCAAGACGCTGCTCAAGACTTCGTTGAACCTCTATGGTTTCCGCAACGAGATGACGCTCGGCATGGAGAGAGCCTCGCAACTTGCCCCGCTCGACCCGCAACTGGAGCCGCACTTCATGGCTTTCACCAGCGACCCGGCCGGGGCGCGCCAGATTCTGAATCCGTGGGTTCAGATGCCGCTGGCCGCCTGGGTCCAGAAGTATCCCGTCCGACCCGGCGAGGGGGGAAGCATCCTTCAACTGGTGGTGCTGTTCTGCCCGCAGGGCGTCTACCTGGCCATGCTGGGACTGCTGAACCCGGAATTTCTGGAGGAACTGACCCGCCTCGGCGTGGAACTGGTCAAGGCCCAGGGAGGGACAAGATAAAACTGAAGACTGATGACTGACGACTGATTACTGCTCTTCGCCCGCCAGCAACCTGATTCGCTCCCAAGGCTTGAGGCTCTCGTCTTCGGCCAGGATGGCCTTGAGTTCGTACATCTCGTCGCGCAGGGCGGCGGCGCGCTCGAACTCCAGGTTCTTCGCGGCCTCCTTCATCTGCTTTTCCAGTTCGGCAATGACCTTTTGCAATTCGGAGCGCGAGGTCACGTCCTTGCGCCTGCCGGCCTTGTACTCGCCGCGCGCTTCGGCCACCGCGGCCGGCGTCATCTGGTCGGTCAGGTCGCGGATGGCCTTGTGAATGCTGACCGGCGTGATGCCATGTTCCTCGTTGTAACGAATCTGCTTGGCGCGGCGGCGGTTGGTCTCGTCAATGGCGCGCTTCATCGAGTCGGTCATCCGGTCGGCGTACATGATGACGCGCCCGTTGACGTGGCGGGCGGCGCGGCCGATGGTCTGGATGAGAGCCGTGTCGGAGCGCAGGAAGCCTTCTTTATCGGCGTCCAGAATCGCCACCAGCGAGACCTCCGGCAGGTCGAGGCCCTCGCGCAGGAGGTTGATGCCCACCACCACGTCGAAGACGCCCAGGCGCAGATCGCGCAGGATGCTGACGCGCTCGATGGTCTCGATCTCCGAGTGCAGGTAGTGGACCTTGACGCCGAGTTCCTCCAGGTACTGGGCCAGGTCTTCGGCCATGCGTTTGGTCAGGGTGGTGACCAGCGCCCGCTCGCCGCGCGCGACCCGGGCGCGAATCTCGGCCACCAGGTTGTCGATCTGGCCGCGCGTCGGGCGGACTTCCACCTCCGGGTCCACCAGGCCGGTCGGGCGGATGATTTGTTCGACCACCTGTTCGGCGCGCTGCATCTCGTAGGGGCCGGGCGTGGCCGAGGTGTAGATGGTGTAGCCCATCACTTGCTCGAATTCCTCGAAGGTCAGCGGGCGGTTGTCGAGGGCCGAGGGCAGGCGGAAACCGTATTCGACCAGGATTTCCTTGCGCGAGCGGTCGCCGTTGTACATGCCGCGAATCTGCGGCACGGTCATGTGTGATTCGTCCAGCACGAGCAGGTACTCGCTGGGCATGAAGTCGATCAACGTCCAGGGATGCGAACCGGGCGGACGCTGGTCGAGGTGACGGGAATAGTTCTCGATGCCCGAACAGTAGCCGACCTCGCGCAGCATTTCCAGGTCATAGCGGGTGCGCTGTTCGAGGCGCTGAGCCTCGAGCAGTTTGCCCTGCGACTTGAAGAAGGCCAGGCGCTCTTCGAGTTCGGCTTCGATGTCGGCGATGGCCTGTTTGAGTTTGTCCTCCTGGGTCAGGTAGTGTTTGGCGGGGTAGATGTCCACCTGCTCCAGTTCGGCCAGGATTTCACCCGTCAGGGGATTGAACTCGACGATGCGCTCGACTTCGTCGCCGAAGAAGGCGATGCGGAAGCCCGTCCGGTCGGCGTAGGCGGGCAGGATTTCGAGCGTCTCGCCGCGCACGCGGAAAGCGCCGGGCTGCAGGTCGTAGTCATTGCGTTGATACTGGCCCTCGATCAACTGGCGCAGGAGGGCGTTGCGGCGATAGAGTTCGCCGGTCTGCAGCCGCACCACGCCGCGGCCGTACTCTTCCGGCGACCCCAACCCGTAGATGCACGAGACCGAGGCGACGATGATGACGTCTTTGCGCGACATCAGCGAGGTGGTGGCCTTCAGACGCAGGCGCTCGATCTCCTCGTTGATTTCGGTCTCCTTCTCGATGTAGAGGTCGTGGCGCGGCACGTAGGCTTCGGGCTGATAGTAATCGTAGTAGGAAACGAAATACTCGACCGCGTTTTCCGGGAAGAACTCGCGGAACTCGGCGTAGAGTTGCGCCGCCAGGGTCTTGTTGTGCGCCATGACCAGGGCCGGCATCTGCAATTCCTGGATGACCGAGGCGATGGTGAACGTCTTGCCGGTGCCGGTCGCGCCGAGCAGGACCTGGTGACGGGCGCCGCGTCGGACGCCTTCGACCAGGCCGCGAATCGCCTCCGGCTGATCGCCGGTCGGCTGGAAGGGGGCGTTGAGTTTGAACTTCATAAGCACATCCCAAGAAAAGCGAACGAGTGTTCTATTCTAACACAAAACGACGAAAGGCAGGGAAAAACTGCCCTTCGTCGTTTGACCGCGTCTGTCTGAGAGCAGCCGCCCTACGGAATGCCGGCCGGCATGGGCGGATAGCCGCCGCTCCAATCCACCACGTCGCAGGTGACGCTGCTCCCGCCCGAGACGACCACGATGGTCAAGCAGCCGCCGGCGTGTCCGTCGATGTCGTAGGCCACCACCTGATAATGACCGGCGGGCAATTCGTCGAACGAGTACCAGGCCACGCCCATCGGCGTCCCGACCCAGTACCAGTAGCCGGTGTCCTGGTTGCGCGCCACCACATACATGTTGGGCAGACTGCCATACGGGTAGCCGTAGATGCCTCCCGAAATCGAGCCGCTGCCCGTCAGCGGCGAATAGCCGGGCGGATAGGGCACGTCGAACGGCCCATGACTCCAGTCGCAGACATCGATGCCGGTGGTCTGCTGGCCGGCGATCACTTGAAACGCGCCGCCCTCGTGGAGGACGCCGATCGAATAATCGGGCGGCCAGCCGTAGACGGTGTACGTCCCCGGCTCGAGCAGGATGCGGTACTCGGTCTGCGGGCGCGAGACCGGGATGTCGATCACCGCGCCGGTGGCCGTGTTGGTGAAATAGAGCGTCAACTGCGACATGGCGCTGTTGCGGTAGCAAACCTGTCCGCTGACCTCGCCCAGGTTGGGGGTGGGGCTGGCAGACGGCGTCGAGGTCGCCTGGGGAGTGGACAACTCGAGGGCGCTCATCGTCTGCTGGACCATGGTGGCCACGGTCTCATCGCCGGGCGTGGGCGCTGCGCGCGGCAGATTGCAGGCCAGGACCAGCGCAGCAATCCCAACGAGAAGCGAAATTCGCCGGATCAAACGCATCGTGTTTCCTTATAAACCCAATCAAAGAGCCGTCAGCCGGGTCACAGCGTCAGCCAGACGCCGATGCCTTTCTCGCGCGCCCGCCGATAGATTTCGGGCGCGACGGCCATATCGTCCATCGCCAGGCCGAGATTGATGGCCAGCGTGCGCTCCTCCTCGGACTGGCGGCCCGGCTTGAGACCGGCGGCCAGTTCGCCCAGGTCGGCGTACGGGTCGGGGGTCTGCTGGAAGTAGCCGACCGACTTGTAGTACTGGAATTGGGCGTGGTCGTCGGTGGCAATGCGGTCCATCTGGGCCAGCGCCGCGCCGGTCCAGTACGAGTCGAAGTCCACGGCCGAGCCGAACGCGCCGGGGCGCAGCCAGTCTTTCTCGATGGTCGGGGTCGGGTGCTTGAGAATCGGCCCGGAGGTCACGACCAGGTCCGACTCGACCACCGCCTGCTTCGGCTCTTTGACGCCGATGACCTCGAAACCAAATTTGGCCCGCATCTCGGCGACGTACTTTTCCTGCACGTCCGGCAGGATGTCGTAGGCGTAGACGCGCTTGATGGGGAAGAGACAGGCCAGGGCTTCCAGGTTGGTGCGTCCCTGCACGCCGCAGGCCAGAATGCCGACCACCTCGCTCTGCGGCCGGGCCAGGTACTTGGCCGAGAGCGCCGACGCCGCCCCCGTGCGCATGGCGGTGATCCAGGTGCAATCCATCACCGCGTAGGGCAGGCCGGTCTCGACGTCGTTCAGGATGAGCAGGCCGGTGATGTACGGCAGGCCGTGCTTGTAGTTTTCCGGGTAGCCGCTGACCCACTTGATGCCCGCCGAGCGCATGGACGGGATGTAGGCCGGCATGGCATGGATGAAGGCGTCTGGCATGGTGTGAATGCCCGGCTTGGGCGGCATTTCCACTTTGCCGTGGCCTTTTTCGATAAAGGCCTTCTCGAGCAGTTCGATGATGGTCTTCATATCCAGCGCCACGGCTTCCACATCGGCGCGGGAAAGGTAGAGGAGCGAATGTTCGGCCATGGGGAATCTCCTGGGAAGAGGGATGAGAAATTTTGCATTCATTATAGCACCCATCCCTGCAAGACATGCTACAATGAATGCGCGGAAAGACAAAGCCATGTTCACCGAAGATTACATCCTGCGCATGATCAACCAGGCGATGGCCGTGCTGGCCCGGCTGGCCGGCCTGAAAGCGGCCAACCGCCGCCAGGAGGCCCGCCAGGCGATCGATCAGGCGCTGGAAATCCTGCTCGGTCTGGACGCCCGCCTCGTCCGCCAGCTGGACGACGACGGTCTGCTCATGGCCCTGACGGTCGGCGACCGCCTGGACGCCGAGCGGCTGACCGCGCTGGCCGAGGTCCTCGCCGCCGAAGCCGACCTCCTGGCCGAAGACGGCCCGGCGGAAGAGAGCCGCGCCGCCTTCCTGCGGGCGCTCAACTTCTACATCCTGGCTGCCTGGAACCGCGACCCGAAATCGCCGCCCGAACCGGACGGGCGAATCGGGGCCGTGTACAGCCGCCTGGGCGGCTATCCCCTGCCCGAGGCCGCCGCCCTGCAACTCGAAGATTACTACACCCACCTCGCCCGCAAAACCGACCAGGAACTGGCCGCGGCCGACCTCACACGGGCCGAAATCGAGCAAATCCTGCGCGCCCTGCGCGCTAACCAATCGGAAAAAACGCATCAGGAGGCAGAATGAACGCCCTCGAATCCTTCGAGACCGACCGCTTTCCGACCTCGGCAGGCGAACTGGCCATCACCTTCCTCGGCCACGGCAGTCTGCTGCTGACTTTTGGCGGAAAATACATCTACGTTGACCCCTTCAGCCGGGTCGCTGACTATACGAAATTCCCCAAGGCCGACCTCGTCCTCGTCACCCACGAGCACCGCGACCACCTCGACCCCCAGGCGCTGGCCGCCATCCGCAGCGACTCCACCCTCCTCGTCCTGACCGAAGCCTGCGCCCGCGAAATCCGCGGCGGCATCGTCCTGCGCAACGGCGAGAGTCGGACCGTGATGGGCATCCCCATCCAGGCTGTGCCCGCTTACAACATCCAGCACAAGCGCGAGAGCGGCGAACCGTTCCACCCGCGCGGCGTCGGCAACGGCTATGTCCTCGACTTTGGCGGGACGCGCGTCTATGTGGCCGGCGACACCGAAAACATCCCGGAGATGAACGAACTGCAAGACATTGCCATCGCCTTCCTGCCGATGAATTTGCCCTACACGATGACCCCCGCGATGGTCGCCGCGGCGGCGCGGGCCTTCCGGCCGCGCATCCTCTATCCCTATCACTACGGGAACACGGACGCCAACGAATTGGTGAACCTGCTGAAAGACGAGAAAGACATCGAGGTGCGGGTGCGCCGCCTGGCGTGAGCCGACGAAAGACCAACGCCCCGACTGAACGGGAGCAAGGGCTGCGCCCCGAATAAACAGGAGCAAGAGCTAAGCCGCTGACCGCCTCAACCGTTCGAGCGCCTCGAGCAGACGCGCCTGCCAGTCTTCGTCCCGGCCGAAGGTGCACCAGTAAGCGCCCTTCCCGCCGCGCAGGCCCGGACCCAGGTCCGGCAGCCGGCGGGCAGATTTTTCGTCCGCCGGCGGCGGATAGCGCAGGACGATCTGTCCATTTTCCCAGCCGACCGCCACCAGCCCGGCCGCTTCGGCGCGCAGTTTGACCCGCATCTGGTAGAACAGGTTGCGGGTCATTTCCGGCAGCGGACCGAAGCGGTCGGCGAATTCGTCGGCCAGGGCGTCCAGGGCGGCCTCGTCGGTCACGTCCGCCAGGCGGCGGTACAGGCGCAGACGCAGACTCTGATCGGCGATGTAATCGGCGGGGATGCCAATCGCCAGCGGCAAGTCCACGTTGACGGGCAAACTCACCTCGGCCAGCAGCGCGGCAGGCTGGGCCGGCTCAGGCAGGCCGCGCGCCTGGCGCTGGGCGCGGACGGCAGCGGCCAGCAAGCGCGTGTAGAGGTGAAAACCAACCGCGGCAATATGCCCGGACTGGCGCGTGCCGAGCAGTTCGCCCGCGCCGCGCATCTCCAGGTCGCGCATGGCAATCGAATAGCCCGCCCCCAACTGGGCGTTCTCGGCGATGATCTCCAGACGCTGCTGGCCTTCGGGCGTGGGCAGCAACTTGCGATGACGGAAAAAGTACGCGTAGGCGCGCGCCGCGCCGCGCCCCACCCGGCCGCGCAGTTGGTACAACTGCGCCAGGCCGAAAGCGTCGGCCCGGTCCACGATGAGGGTGTTGGCGTTGGGGATGTCCAGCCCCGATTCGATGATCGAGGTGCACAGAAGGATATCCACTTCGCCGGCGGTGAAACGGCGCATGACGGCGGCCAGTTCGTTCTCCGGCATCTGGCCGTGCGCAATCGCAATCCGCGCCTCGGGCACCAGTTTCTCCAAATGCATGCGCATCGCCTCGATGGTCTGGACGCGGTTGTGGACGAAGAACACCTGTCCGCCGCGCTCCAATTCGCGCAGCACCGCCTGTCGCACCAGACGAGGCGAGTACGGCCCGATGTGAGTCACAATCGGCAGGCGTTCCTCCGGCGGCGTGTTGAGGCTGGAAATGTCGCGCACGCCGGTCAGGGCCATGTAGAGGGTGCGCGGGATGGGCGTGGCCGTCAGAGTCAGGACATCTACCTCGGTGCGCAGTTTCTTGAAATGCTCCTTGTGGGTCACGCCAAAGCGCTGTTCCTCGTCGATGATGACCAGGCCGAGGTCCTTGAATTGCACGTCCGGCGAGATGAGGCGGTGTGTGCCGATGACAATGTCGATCGCGCCGGTCGCCAATCCGTAGAGAATTTGACTCTGCTCGCGCGGCGTGCGGAAGCGCGAAAGCATCTCGACCGTGACGGGGAACGCGGCCAGCCGCTGGCGAAAGGTCTCATAGTGCTGCTGGGCCAGGACGGTGGTCGGGACAAGGACCGCGGCCTGCTTGCCGCTCATGACCGCCTTGAACGCCGCCCGCAGGGCGACCTCGGTCTTGCCGTACCCCACGTCGCCGCACAGCAGGCGGTCCATCGGGCGGGAGGACTCCATGTCCTTTTTGATTTCGGCCAGGGCGCGGGTCTGGTCCTCGGTCTCGATGTACGGAAAAGACGATTCCAGTTCGGATTGCCAGGGCGTGTCGGCGGCAAAGGCATAGCCCTCGGCCACCTGACGACGGGCGTACAAATCGAGCAACTCGGCGGCGACCTCCTGGACGGCTTCGCGGGCGCGGCGTTTGGCCTCCGGCCACTCCTGGCTGCCCAGCGCGCCGGGGACGGGCGGCGTACCGTCTGCACCGATGTAACGGGTCAGGCGGTCGGCTTGATGGATGGGGACGAAGACCTGATCGCCGTTGCGATACTCGACGCACAGGAACTCGCGCTCCAGCCCATCGAGCGTGCGCTGCACCAGGCCGACGTACCGGCCGATCCCGTAGTCCACATGAACGACCCAATCGCCGGGCTGCAGGTCGGCGTAGGCCATTTCGGGGGTCTCGGCTGCCAGGCGCGGGCGGGCGCGCGGCTGCGGGCGTTCCCAGCCGAAGATTTCCGAGTCGGTGATGAGGACCGCGCCGGGCAGAGAAAAACCGGCGGAAAGCGATCCCTCGAGGAAAACGAGCGAGGGACCGGCCTCGTCCGCGCTCGACGGCCTGTCGTCCATCGTCTTTTCCATCCACAACTCTTCGAGCCGCCCGGCCTGACGGGAGACGATGACCACCTGCTGACCGCCCGCCAGCAGGCGAGCGACGTACTCGATAAAGGGCTTCAATCGGCCGCCGAAACGCTCGATCTGCCCGAACTGCGCCCCAAGAGAGGCCTCCGCCTCACCCCGGCCGCCGACCTCTTCCGAGGCATAGCCCAAGTCGAGGCAGACGCGGCGCTGCAGCCCATCGGCCAGTTCGGACCAGGAGACGTAGGGGACAGGAAAATCCGCCGCCAGCGTCCCCTGGGCAATCGATTCGGCGCGCAGGGCGACGGCCTTCTCTTCGATCTCGGCGGCTGCCGCGGCCAGCAGACCGAGGTCGTCGGCCAAAATCAGGGCGGGCAAAGGCAGGTAATCGAGCAGCGTGGCCGGCAAGGGGTGGAGAAGCGGCAGGTGAAACTCGTTTGGAGCCTCGGGCAGAGACCATTTGCCTTCCCCCTGGACGCCCGGCGCGGGGAGCAGGAACTCGCGCCCCGGCGTGATGAGCAGGCTCTCGACGGCATCGATCGTGCGCTGATCGGCCGGGTCGAAGCGGCGCAGGGCCTCGATCTCGTCGCCGAAGAAATCCAGGCGGACGGGATGGGATTCGCACGGCGGCCAGATGTCGAGCAGGCCGCCGCGATGAGCAAACTGCCCCGGCTCCAGGACGGTATCGGCAGGCTGATAGCCGAGACGCACCCATTCGTCCAACAGACGAGAGGGCGAAACAACCTGGCCAATTTTCAACAGGCGGGAGGCTTTGAGAAAATCGCGGCGCGGCAGGGTGCGGGTCATCAGGGCGCGCGCCGAGGTCACCAGAATGGGGGGAGTGGAGGGTTTCTGGGCAAACGGCAAATGATAGACGGCCAGGGCGGTGAGCGCCTGCAACCGTTCGCGGCGGGTGGCCGCCCCCCAGGCAGCCTCCTCGTAGAAAAGAGGGGTCGGTTCGGGGAAGAGATAGCGCGCCGCTTTGCCCGTCCAGAAAGCCAGTTCGTCGTGCCATTGGAGAGCGTGATCGGCGCGGTCGGTGACCAGAAGAATCGGCCAGCCCAGGTCGGCGTGGAGGGCAGCCAGAAGCGGAAGGCGGGCGGCGCGCGGCAGGGCCAGGCCGGGAAGAGAGCGGCCCGTCTGCAGCGCCTCGAGCAAGGAACGATACGGCGGGAGGGCGCGAAGCCGGTCGAGGAGGATCTCCATAGCCCTGTTCTCAAACCGCGCTGCCGTTGAAGCGGTTCATCGCCGCTTCCAGGCCGTCGGTCACCCAGGTCAGGACGGCCTCCGCCGCCCGATTGAGCATCTCGGAGAGGACGGCTTGCTCGGCCGCCGAGAATTCCTGCAAGACGTAGGCAGCCGGGTCCATCTGGCCGGGCGGACGGCCAATGCCCAGCCGCAGACGGGGGAAGTCATCCGTGCCAAGGCGCGCCAGAATCGACTCCATGCCGCGCTGGCCGCCTGCGCCGCCGTCCGGCCGGAGGCGCAGGACGCCGAGCGGCAGGTCGAGATGGTCATGAGCGACGAGCAGGTGGTCGAGCGGCAGTTTGTAGAAACGCACCAGCCCCTGCACGGCCTGCCCGGACAGGTTCATGAACGTCTGCGGCTTGGCCAGGAGAATCTTGCGCTCCTGATACCAGCCGTCGGCGACCAGCGCTTTCGACTGCAGACGGGTGAAGCGCAGGTCGAGTTTCACCGCCAGGCGGTCGAGCAGCATGAAGCCAACGTTGTGGCGGGTCTCACGGTATTCCCGGCCCGGGTTGCCCAGGCCGACGATCAGATACGTTTCGCTCATGACGATTCCTTCGAAAGGCAAAGATTGAGTCTAACACGAAGAGGAAGGCGGGTCAATTCTTTGTGAGGCCAAATCCCAGGCGCGGGGTTATTTCTGCTAGGTATGCGTGCGCATATCTGGCAATGTTATAATACTTTCTCAGGAGCAGACGGATGGCCGAAATTCTCTCTCTGGCAGGCAAAACGGCGGTGGTGACCGGCGCGTCGCGCGGCATCGGCCGGGCGATCGCCCTGGAACTTGCCCGCCGCGGGGCGGCGGTGGTGGTCAATTATCACCGCTCCGCCGAGGCGGCCCAGGCGGTGATTTCCGAGATCGAAGCCGCAGGCGGCCGGGCGGCTCTCTTCCAGGCCGATGTCTCGGTTGCAGAACAGGCTGCAGCGTTGATTGCTTTTGCCGTCGAAACCTTTGGCGATCTGCACATCCTGGTCAACAACGCCGGGATCACCCGCGACCGGCTCCTGCCGATGATGTCAGAAGAAGACTGGCAGGCCGTCCTCGACGCCAATCTAAAGAGCACCTTCTTGTGCTCGAAAGCGGCGGTCAAGCACATGCTGCGCAAACGGACGGGGCGCATCATCAACATCGCCTCGGTGGCCGGGCAGATGGGCAACCCCGGCCAGACCAATTACTCGGCTTCCAAAGCCGGACAGATTGGCTTTACCAAAGCCCTGGCGCGCGAGGTCGCAGGACGGGGCATCACCGTCAACGCGGTGGCCCCCGGTTTCATCGAGACCGACATCCTGCAGTCCATGCCTGCCGGGACGCTCGAAGCGGCGCTCAAACTCGTCCCGCTCGGCCGGCTGGGACAGCCCGCCGAAGTCGCTTACGCAGTCGCCTTTCTGGCCTCGGACGCCGCCGCTTACATCACCGGCCAGGTGCTGGGTATTGACGGCGGCATGGCAATGATGTAAAGTTCTCTTGGAGGTAGCGTGATGACCAACGAATATCGTTCTCCTGGCAAGACAACCCTGACCCCCGACGTCCTGTTGACCATTGCCCGCATGGCGGCTCTGGAAGTGGAGGGGGTCCAATCCATGGCGCCGGTCCGAGGGCTGGGCGGGAGAGGCACATTCGGCCGCGCCCAGGATGGCGTCCGTTTGAAACTGGAAGATGACAATGTGTTCGTGGATCTGTTCGTCGTCCTGAAGCACGACGTCAACATCCGCGAGACCGGGCGCGCGATTCAGCAACGGGTGACGCGCGCCATCGCCGAGATGACCGGTTTGCAGGTCGGACACGTCAACATTCATATTCAAGACATTCACTTTCCACCCGAGGCCTGAGACGGTATGAAAGCACGGACCAGGGCGCGCGGCGTAGCCCTGCAGGCTCTTTACGAAATCGATTTGGTCAACCACCCGCCAGGGGAAGTTCTTCAGCATCGCCTGGAGGAGGAGAATCTCAGCCCCGAATTGGCCGCGTTCGCCCGCCGTTTGCTGTTTGGGATTCTGCCTCTGCGGGCGCAACTGGACGAAGTGATCGCCCGCTACGCGCCGGAATGGCCGCTCGATCAAATCGCCCCCATCGACCGCAACCTCCTGCGGATGGCAGCCTGGGAATTTGCCGTCCAGAAAGACACGCCCGTAAAAGTGGCAATCAATGAGGCTGTCGAACTGGCCAAGACGTTCGGCTCCGACAGCGCGCCCCGCTTCGTCAACGGCGTCTTGGGCAGCCTGGCCCAGCACCAGAACGAGGTGGCTCAAATCATCCGCAAAGCGCAGACGGAGGGCTGATTTCCCTCTATGGAAATTCTGGGCATCGGCCCGCTGGAACTCCTGCTCATTGCGCTGCTGGCGCTGATCATCCTCGGTCCCCGCGACCTGCAGAAGGCCGGTCGGACCGTAGGACGCTGGCTCTACAAATTCTCCCGCTCGGAATTCTGGGGCAGCGCGCGGCAATTCTTTCGCCTCATACGCGCCCGGCCCAGCGACCTGATCGAACAGGCCGCCCTGGACGAATGGCGGCAAGAACAGGAAACGCCGTCCATTCGCCCGCCGGAGAGCGATGCCGCCCCCGCGGGACTGGTCGAGTCCTGGGTGGCCGACCCCGAACCCCCCGGCGAACCGCCGGACGATTTCTCTCCCCGTTTCCCGCCAGGAATTTCAGAATAGCATGGCGTCTAGATTCTTCGCCGGCCTGCGGCGCGTCGCTGCCTCTCCATTTCGCCTGCTGGGACGACTGGTCCGATCGTTCCTCGCGGCCCCGCGCCAGACCTACGATTTTCTCACCCGCGAACCGGAAGACCGCCCGCTGGGAGAAGTGTTCGAAGACGCCGTCCAGCAGCCTGCCCTGGCGCTCGACCATCTCGAGGCTTTGCGCAGGCATTTGCTGCGGATGCTGATCGCGGTAGGGATAGGGGTCATCATCTGCGGCGTCTATGCCCAGGAAATCATCGCCTGGCTGGCGCAGCCGATCGGCGGATTGCAAGCCCTGCAAGCCATTGACCCGACCGAAACGGTCGGCGTGTTCATGAAAGTAGTCGTCTGGGGCGGGTTTTCGCTGGCGCTCCCTTACCTGGCCTTCGAATTGTGGCTGTTTGCCGCGCCGGGAGTGGGGGCGCGCAGCCGACGGTTGAGTCTGCTGGCGATTCCTCTCAGCCTGGTTCTATTCGCGGGAGGCATGTATTTCTCCTACCGTTTCCTGCTGCCTCCTGCGTTGACCTTCCTGCTCCATTTCATGGACGTCGAGACCGTCCCGCGCATCTCTTCTTACATCAACTTCATCCTCGGGCTGTTGTTCTGGATTGGCCTGGCTTTCGAGACCCCGCTGATTGTGTTCACGCTCACCCTGATGGGTTTCGTCGAGCCGGGCGGTCTGCTGCGCCAATGGCGGATCGCCGTCGTCGCCATCGCCGTTCTGGCCGCGGCCGTCACCCCGACCGTTGACCCGGTCAACATGCTCCTGGTCATGGCGCCGATGATCGCCTTGTATTTCCTCAGCATCGTTCTGTCCTATGGAGCAGTCGCTCTACGCCGTCCGAGGGCCGGCCGCGCGGATTGAGGAGACAGTCGGTCCGTCCGAGGGGGAAACGATTGGTCTTCCTGGTGTACAATAGAGCCACGCCTGCTCGATTCTTTTTCCGTTCCCGGAGGGAATCATGAGAAATCGCACCTTCATCACTTCCAGCCTTCTCATCGCCTTGCTGGCCCTGACGTTGAACGGCTGCACCTTCTCGTTGCTCGACATCCCTGGCCTCTCGCCGGCCACGCCGACCTCTCCCTATCCGCCGACGCCCATCCCCTCCCTTCAGCCGGTGGCCGAAATCACCTTTCGGGTTGCCCTGCCCCTGCCGCTCTTGCCCGGCGAGACCTTGCTGTTGAGCGTGGTGGACGAGGTGACCGGCCTGAGCCTCAACCCCTCCAATTACCCGATGACCGCCGAGGACGCCCTGCACTACAGCGTCACCGTTCCCTTCACGCCGGGCAGCGTGGTCAAATACCGCTATGTGCGGCAGGCGACGCTCCCCATTCTCGAAGACGACTCGGCCGACCAGCCGGTGCGTTACCGCATGTATTACGTCACCGGCCCCGGCGTGGTCGAGGATGTGGTCGCCGGTTGGAGCGACGCGCCGTTCGCCGGTCCGACCGGCCGCCTGAACGGCCAGGTGGTGGACGCCGCCACCGGCGCGGCCATCCCCAACATCCTGATTGCAGCCGGCGGCCAACAGACGTTGACCGATTCGACCGGCGCGTTCTACATCGAAGGGCTGCCGCCAGGAACGCACAACCTGGTGGCTTACGCCCTCGACGGTTCGTACCAGACCTTCCAGCAGGGGGCGCGCATCGAGGCCAACCGCCGCACGCCGGTCTCCATCTCGCTGACCGCCGCCCCAATGGTGAACGTCATCTTCACGGTCATCATGCCGCGCGAGACCGCCCCGGCCACCGCGCCGGTGCGCCTGGCCGGCAATTTGCTGCAACTGGGCAACACCTTCGGCGACTTGCGCGGCGGCGTGAACACGGTCGCCAGCCGCATGCCCGTCCTCTCGCCGCTGCCGGACGGCCGTTACACGGTCACGCTTTCGCTGCCCGCAGGCGCGGACATTCGCTATAAATACACACTGGGCGACGGCTTCTGGAACGCCGAACATCGCAACAATGGCGGCTTCGTCGTCCGCCAGTTGATCATTCCGCAAGGCCAAAGCACCCTCCTGGTCGAAGACGCCATCGAGACCTGGCGGGCAGGCAACTCGGCCCCGATCCTCTTCGAGGTCACCGTACCGGCCAATACGCCGGTCGGCGACATCGTTTCGATTCAGTTCAACCCCTACGGCTGGACAGAACCGATTCCCATGTGGCCGATGGGCAACAACCGCTGGCGCTATCAACTCTTCAGTCCGCTCAACATGCTCGGCACCTTCGAGTACCGCTACTGCCGCAATGACCAGTGCGGCGTAGCCGACGACGTGCAAACCAGCGCCGGGCGGCACGGACGGCCGGTCTCCACCGCGCTCATCGCCCAAAACCTGCAAGACAGCGTCTCGGCCTGGAACTGGCTGCCCGCCAACCCGAACGGACAACTGGTCGGCGTCGCCGTCACGCCGCGCTCGCCGGACTTCTGGACCGGGGTGGAGATTCAACCCGGTTACCACCCCTCCTATCAGCCATGGACCAGTCTGGCGATGCAAAACATCCAGGGAATCGGGGCCAACTGGGTAGTGCTGACGCCCTCCTGGACGGTCGAACGCAGCGCGCCATTCGTCTTTGCGCCGGTTCCGGGCAGCGACCCGCTGTGGGCTGACCTGCTCGACAGCGTCGGCCGCGCCCGGGCGGCGAACCTGAACGTGGCGCTCTTCCCTCAACCCAACCTGCCCGTCCCCTGGCCGGATTGGTGGCAGACAACCCAGCGGGACGGCAACTGGTGGGAAATGTGGTTCAATCGTTACCAGGCCTTCGTTTTCTATCACGCTGACCTGGCCTCCCGCTCGGGGGCGCAGGCGCTCATCCTGGGCGGCGACTGGGTCGCCCCGGCCCTGCCCGGCGGTCTGCTGGCCGATGGCAGTCCCTCCGGCGCGCCGGAAGACGCCGAGACGCGCTGGCGCAATCTGCTGACCGAGACGCGCCGCCGCTTCGGCGGGGCCATTTACTGGGCCGTCTCTTACCCGGACGGCCTGGAAACGCTGCCCGCTTTCGTCAGCGAGGCGGATGGGATTTACCTGCTCTGGTACGCGCCGCTGGGCAACAGCGCCGCAGTAGCCGACATGCAGGCCGAAGCCGGGCGGCGCATGGACAACGACCTGCTCCCCCTCCAGATGGCGCTCCGCAAGCCGATCATCATCGCCGCGGCCGTCCCCTCGGCGGACGGCGCCGCCCAGGCCAGCCTATCCGAGCAGGCGCTCTTCCGGCCCGGCGTAAGCGGGGCGCGGGTCAATCTACAATTGCAAGTGGATGTGTATCAGGCGCTTCTGGAGGCAGTGGACGACCGGCCCTGGATTGCCGGTTTCGTCAGCCGCGGCTATTACCTGCCGGCGATTCTGCAGGACGCCTCGGCCTCGATTCACGGCAAACCGGCCGCCGACTTGCTGTGGTACTGGTATCCGCGCTTGCGAGGCCTTGCGCCTTGATGGCGACTTCGGCCAAAATCCCAAAAACCTTGTCGAAAACAACATGGCCGCCAAATCTGGCGGTCATGTTGTTCTTATCAGGCAAGATACTCGCTTGCCATTCCTCACGCTTCTTGGATTTTCGCTTTCCGCTTCTCCCTCCGGCCCTTCCACCATTCGACGCCGATGGGCACAACCGAAATGAGAATGATGGCGATGATGACCAGTTCGAAATTACGCTGCACAAAGGGCAGGTTGCCGAAAAAGTAGCCCAGGAGCAGGAAAACCGAGACCCAGGTCAGGCCGCCGATGACATTCCACGAGAGGAAGTAGCCATAGGACATCCTCCCCACCCCGGCCACAAAAGGCGCGAAGGTGCGGATGATGGGGACGAAACGGGCCAGGAAAATGGTCTTGCCGCCGTGCTTCTCGAAGAAGGCATGCGTGCGATCCATGTACTCCTTCTTGATCCACCTGATCTCGCCTGTGTAGGCGCGCGCCCCGACGGCGTGACCGATCCAGTAATTGGCCGTATCGCCGGCGACAGCAGCGATGACCAGCAGCAGCCACAGAAAGCCGATTCGCAGCGGCGGCGCGCCGCCCTCGCCTGCCAGGGCCGGCGAGGCAAACGTCCCGGCCGCGAAGAGCAACGAATCGCCGGGCAGGAAGGGAGTCACCACGAAGCCGGTCTCCATGAAGATGACGAAGAACAGCAGGCCATAGGTCCAGGCGCCGTAGTCGCTGATGATGTTGCTCAGGTATTGGTCAACGTGCAGGAAGATGTCGATCAGTTTCAATAGAAAATCCATGAGGGGGTCCTTATGACGCGAGATGCAAACTTGGCGATTATACATCAATTGGCGGGCAGATTCTGCCCCGCCAGGGGACGGCGCGCAGCGCGCAATTGATGGTTCAACACCGGCAAGAATACCGCCGATAGGGCAAAGAGAATCACCAACATGCCCATGGCGGCCAACATGGGGAGAGCGAGAAACGCATCTTCGGGAGCCGCCATGAGCAGGAAAGCGCTGTAGACGGTGACGATCGTCGCGCCATTCCATAAACCATGCAGGCCGACCGCCAACACCAAAAACAAAACCATCCGGCCATACTTGCGCTGCAAAATGGCGCTGGCGTATCCCCAGCCGGCCAGTCCGCTGGCCAGGATGTGCATGAGCGAGGCGGCGGCGCGCATGATCAGGCCGAACCCCGCTAAATGGATAAATCCGCTCATAGAGAGCAGCCCTTCCATCAGGGCAAAACCGGCTCCGCCCAGCGCGCCCAGGGCGAAGCCCTCGACCGGAGAACGCAGCGATTTCCCCGCCAGCAGGACGCCGAGCGGCTTCGCCAATTCTTCGATCAACGGCACCAGGCCGGCGAAGACGACAAGGATACTGAACAAGATCAGCGGATTGCGGAGGATGGGAGCAAGCAAGAGAAACAGTTCTTCGGTATTCCTGATATTTTCGATCTGGCGCTTGAATTGTTCGACAACGGCTTGAAAAGCGGGGTCTCCGGCCAGGAACAAAGAGACCAGAGCAACGCCGACAAGGACGAGCAAATACTCGACGATCAGGGCAACGCCGGTGCCGCCCAGCATGCCCAGCCCAAGCGCCGCCCAGGCCCGCCGCCAGGAACCGCCGCTCAGCCCGCCGACGCCGATCCAGGCCAGGCCAGCCACCGGCAAGGCAATGCCGACCAGGAAAAAGGGGATGGCCAGCACCCAGCCCAGGGAGGCGACATACACCAGAACGGTCGCCAAAACCAGAACAAAGAACCAGAGAATGAACAGGACGAACAACTGCCAGAGGCGGATGGGCGGAATGTCGGCCCGAGAGAGAGAACGGC
Organism: Chloroflexota bacterium; assembly: GCA_019873655.1. Classification (GTDB taxonomy): domain Bacteria; phylum Chloroflexota; class Anaerolineae; order Anaerolineales; family Villigracilaceae; genus JAFGSI01. Next base: position 25,595 of record JAIOAU010000015.1, read on the forward strand.
CGCTCAGCGCCCGCCAGGAGCCAACGAACACCGGCAAGAGCGCCAGAATACAAAACAACATGGCCGAGGCTTCGAGCGTAGCAGCGGCCAGGTCCTGGCTCTTGAAGTCGGCCCGGCGAATGATCGGATAGATGTCCTGAACGACCAATTGGAACACGCGCGCCAGCAGGCCCAGACTGCCCAAAATGCTGAACAGCAGCAGAAGAAGGGAGCGGCGTTGGACGTCCTGCCTGAGCGGCCCTTCGACAGGGAGGCGGGGCGGGACAGAATCCAGGGGCGGCGGGGTCGGGTTTTCGGACACGAGAATCTCCTCTCTAGGGCTCCTCGATGCGGACGCGCAGCAGGGTGTCGCCGGGCGGCAGCCAGGGGCCGGCCGGCTGAGGGTCGCGCGGCGTCAGGCGGCCGAGGACATCCAGCCCGCTCACCACCTCACCGAAGATGGTGAACAGGCCGTTCAGTTGCGGCGCCGGCGCCAAAGTGATAAAGAACTGACTGCCGCTCGTATTTGGGCCGGTATTGTTCATCGCCGCCAAACCGGCCCGGTCGAATCGCATGTCGGCGCGGATTTCATCGTATAGAAAATAACCCGGATTGCCCAGCCCGGTTCCGCTGGGATCGCCGCTCATCACAAGCGAACCCGGAAGAACGCGATAGAAGGGAATGCCATCGTACCAGCCGCTGCGGGCCAGGAAGATGAAATTGCTGACCGCAAACGGGGCCCGGTCGGCGTGCAGCAGGAGCGTCACCTCGCCGCGCTCGGTCTCCAGGATCGCCCGATAGATGCGCAGTGGATCGACCAGCATCGGCGGGCACTCGCTGAAACGGCGCGGCTGCAACAATTCGAGTTCGACCAGGGCGTCCAGGCTGGCGACGTCCACCAGGCCGGTGTAGGGCGAGAGGCTGTTGAAGAACATCATGGGCAACTGAGGCTGCTGGACGCCCGCCGCAAAGGCCAGGGCCGCCTCCATCCGGGCCTGCACCGTCTCTCCGTAGAAATCGGTCTCGAAGCGAGCCGAATCCAGTCCCAGACCGGCGGCCTGAGCGGGCAGCCAGGCTTCGAAGGCCTCCGGCGTCAGGCCGATCCACTCGGCCTGACGGGCGAAAAGCAGATGGTGCATTTCCCAGAAGCGGCCTTGCAGGTCGGCGGCTTCGGCGGCGCGGATAGCCAAGCCCGATTTGTCGTGAGAAGCGCCGGAGAGCGGAAAATGACGATAGACCACCCGCACCTCCTGCAGATGGAGCAGCCGTACCTGCTCCAGGTTGAGGGACAGGAGGGCGCAGCCGGGGCATTGGTAATCGCCATAGACCAGGATAGTCACCGGCGCGGAGGCCGGCCCCAGAGCGTGGTCTTCGGGAGCGATGAGGGCGGCCAGGCCGGGCTGTTCCGTCCCGGCCGGGGGGTTGACGACCCGGCAAGGGATGGTATCCGGCAGGGAAGCAGCGGGCAGGCTGGGGGTGGCCAGCGGCGTCGCCGCCTCGGGGGAGGCCGGGGCGCAGGCGGCAAGTCCCGCCAGGACCGCCAGCAAGAGAAGGGAAGCCATTCTACGCATCATACCGCCTCATTTCGATATCGCGGCTTGCAAATCCTCGAAGGAATCCATGCGGGCGATCGTTCGCAGGAACTCGGTCAGCGAACGGCTCTGCTGGCGCAGGGCGCGCACCGCCGGCCCGACCGGGTCCTCGCCCGCCGCCCCGCCGGGGACGTCGGCGTAGGCCCCGTAGAAGGCAAAGTAGGCCTGGTTGAGTTTGCGAATGGGGTAGCCGTTGAGCCAGAAAATCTGACGGCGTTCCTCCATGTAGGCTTCGGCCTCCTCGACGCGGCCCTCAGCCAGCAACTCATCGACGCGGACGCGAGTGGCGTGCATCTCGGCGCGGAAGTCGAAGCGCGGCCGGGGGACGCCCTGCGGCCAGAACGGACCGGCCGGCAAAGCGACCGCCGCGGCCGCATCATATTCGACCAGCAACTCGGGATAGAAGCGCGCCAGGACCATGCGGCCGATCTCTTTGCCGGCAATCGAAGCGGTCGTCTCGTTCATGGTGCGCAGTTCGGGCGAGGTTGCGTAGTTAACTCCCAGAGGATGCAGGTCCAGCCAGTTGTGAATCCATTCGTGGGCGATCACATCCGCCAGCCAGTCCAGCGAGGTGGTGCGAGCCACCATGGTCGGATAAGCGCCAATGCCCCCCACCGGCACGACCAGCGAGGAGACGTCCAGTTCGGCGTCGATCTGCGCTTCGAGGGCGGCTTGCTGGTCAATCGTAAGGTCGGGGACGAGAGAGACGACGGCTGCTTGCTCGATGCGGTCGCGGGGCGAGATGACCAGGTGCCAGGGCAAGGGGCTGATGTGAAACAACACCGGCGGGATGGGCTGGCCGCCAACGGTCAGATCGAGTTCGTCCAGCACCAGGCTGACCTGCGCTTCCAGCACAGACTCGGCCAGCGGGGCGAGCCGCTGCTGCTGGAGGTAGAGGTCGTCGAGTTCGGCGCGCAAGGGAGCAGAAACAGCCAGAGGGTCGGCGACGGCAGGATTGGCGTAGATCAGAGCGAGTTCGGATTCGGCCTGCAGGATGCGGTCGGTCAGGCGCAGATAGTCCAGGACCATCTGATGACGGGCGTCGTCATCGAAGTAGTGCGGGCTGTGCAGGGCAGCCTGGCCGAACTTGACCGCCAGGGCGTCCAGCATCCATCCGGCGTGGTCGAATTCGATGTAGCGGGTGTAAAGATGAACGCGCTCGCCGATGGAGGCAGGAGGCGCGGGGACCCCGCTGCTCAACAGGCAGAGGAAGAAGATGAGGGTCGCGGCCAGGTTGATGGCGCGCTGGATGCGGGTGCGCATGGGGGCGATTATAACAAAAGAGGTTGCCCGGCTTGCAAGACGGCCGCCTTTCGACAAAATCAGGCGAGGCACTCGGCCAATCGCCGCAGACCTGCTTCGATTTCCGGCTCCGCGTAGAAGGAAAAACTCAAGCGCAGGTAGTCCCCCAGGCCGCCGCGGCCGGAGAAGAGCGCGCCGGGGCGGATGTCAACCTGCCGCGCCCGAGCCTGCTGGCGCAGAGCGACGGCGTCCACGCCCGGAAGGCGCGCCCAAAAGAAGAATCCGCCCTCGGGCGGGGTGTACTCGGCCGCCGGCAGGAGGCGGCGCAGGGCGGCGTCCATGAAGGCCAGGCGCTGACGGTACACGGCGCGGAGTTCCTCGATGTTCGCCGCCAGCCCGCCGCCCTCGATGACCTCGCGCACGACCGCCGAGGCGAACGGATTCATCCCGCCGCCGCTGTCGAGCAGGCCGCAGCCGACCAGACGTCGGATGAGGCCGGCCTCTGCCTGCAGCCACCCCAGGCGCAGGCCGGGGGCGAAGATTTTGGAGAAAGAATTGAGCGAGACGACCCGGCCGTTCCCGGCGTAAGCCGCCAGAGGCCGCGGCGGCAGGCGGTGGTAGCCCAGGAAGTGATAGACCTCATCGGCGACGAGCAGGAAGTCGTATTCGGCGGCCAGGTCGGCCAGGCGCGCCCGCCGCTCGGCCGAGAGAGTCCGGCCGGAGGGGTTTTGGAAGGTCGGGATGACATAGACCAGCCGCGGGCGGGCCTCTTTCAGCCGTTCTTCCAGCGCCTCGACCACCAGGCCGTCGGAGTCGGTTTCGAGGGAGAGAATGTTCAGGCCATGGTCGGCGAAGATGCGCAAGACCAGGAAGTAGGTCGGTTCTTCGACGAAAATGAGGTCGCCGGGACGGGTGAAGAGGGTGCAGAGCAGGTCGAGGCCGGCGGAAGCGCCGGAGGTGACGAAGAGGCTGTCGGGATCGACGGGGAAGCCGTAGCCGCGGCTCAGGAAGTCGGCCAGGGCGGCGCGGAAATAGGCGTTGCCCTGCTCCAGGCCGTATTGCAGGAAGGCCGGATCGCGGCGGGCGAAACAGTCGGCGGCGGCCCGACGCAGCCGGTCGAGCGGCAGCAGGTCGAAGGAAGGGTCGCCCAGACCGAGGTCGATCATGCCGGGCGGCAGGTTGATTTGGGTGACGGGGAGAGGAAAGGTCATGAGATAAGTATAACAAAAGGCAGGGACGAGGCGGCCTCGTCCCTGCCGGTTTTTGTCTGGGAGAGTTACTTCGAGCGCAGGTACTCGTCGATGGCCTTGGCCGTCTTGCGGCCGCCGACCATGGCGGTGACGACCAGGTCGGGGCCGGTGACGCAGTCGCCGGCGGAGAAGACGCCCTCGCGGGTGGTGGCGCCGGTCTCGCGGTCGACGACGGTGATCAGGCCCCAGTCGTGGGTCTCCAGGCCGGGGGTGGTCTCGCCGATGACCGGGTCGGGCCAGTAGCCGAGGGCTTTGATGGCGGTGTCCACGGCGATCGAGAAGTTCGAGCCTTCGACGGGGATCGGTTTGCGGCGGCCTTTGGCGTCGGGTTCGCCGAGTCTCATTTCGATGCACTCAATGGCGGCCAGGCGGCCGTCCTCGCCGGCGATGAAGCGCACCGGCTGGGTCAGGAAGCGGAATTTCGCGCCTTCCTCTTTGGCCAGTTGACGGTCTTTTTTGCCGCCGGGCATTTCTTTCTCGGTGCGGCGGTAGAGGCAGGTGACCTCTTCAGCGCCCAGGCGCAGGGCCGAGCGCAGACAGTCGGAGGCGGTGTCGCCGCCGCCGATGACGACGACGCGCTTGCCGATCTGGGGCCGCTCGCGCATGTGTTCGGGCAAGAGCGAGAGGTCGGTGTTGGCGCGCATCAGGAAGTCGGTCGCTTCGTAGACGCCGGGCAGGTCTTCGCCGGGGATGTCCATCTTGGCGTCGATGCCGACACCGACGCCGATGAAGACAGCGTCGAAGCCCTCTTTGAAGAGGTCGTCGATCGTCTTGTCCTTGCCGATGTAGGTGTTGCCCACGAACTGAGCGCCGGCCTTTTCGAAGTCGCCCCAGCGGCAGAAGAAGACATCTTTGGAGAGTTTGAAATTGGGAATGCCGTAGGTCAGCAGGCCGCCGGGGGCAGGTTTCGAGTCGAAGAAGGTGACCGAGTGGCCCATTTGGAGCAGTTGCTCGGCGCAGCCCAGGCTGGCCGGGCCAGCGCCGACCAGGGCGACCCTCTTGCCGGTCGGCTTTCCGACCGGGATGGAAACGCCCACGGTTTTGCGCTCGTAGCAGGTGACGAAGGTTTCCAGCGGGCCGCACAGGACCGGCTCGTGGGTCTTGTTGAGGACGCAGGAACCCTGGCAAAGTTGGTCGTGCGGGCAGACGCGCGAGCAGATTTCGGGCAGGGAGGAAGTCTGACGATAAAGTTGGGCGGCCTCCACATAGCGGCCCTGTTCGATCAGCCACATGGCGGAGGGGATGTCGTTGTGGCAGGGGCAGGCCAGCATGCAGGGGGCCGGGTCAGGGCAATGGATGCAGCGCGAGGCCTCCAGCATGGCCCGGTCGGAATCGAGCGGGATGACGACGTCGCCGAAGTCGCAGACGCGCTCCGAGGGCGGCCGCAGCGACAGGTCGTGGTAGGGCATGTAGACGCGCTGTTTGCGGTCAATTTCCAGATATTCGCTCGGAATGGTTTGCATGGCATCTCTCCTGCACTAACAATAATCAATCCTTACCGTTGTCATCATAATAATCAAATTCAGTCAAGGCAGACAGGCGAAAATGTCATCTCTGCATGCGACAATAATCACAAAGATTAATGCGTTTGTCATAGTCGTCAGACGGCCTCTCGAAGAGGCTGGGAACGCCGAAGGCTCAGCGGGAGAGTTGGGAAGCCCCGTCAACGGCCGCGCAGATGTATCCCTGACCCTCCAGGCCGGTTGATCGACGGTAGGCGCGAATCACCTGGTCGGTGAAGCGGCGCGCCCCCTTTGCCTGGACGAGGGCGACGGCGCAGCCGCCGAACCCGGCGCCGGTCATGCGCGCTCCCAGGCAGGCCGGATGACGGCGAGCCAGGGCCACCATCTGGTCGAGGGCTGGCGAGGAGACCTCGAAATCGTCGCGCAGGCTGGCGTGACTCTGGTCGAGCAGGCGGCCCAGGGAGAGGGCGTCGCCGCGGCGCATGGCCTCGACCGCCTGCAGGACGCGGTCGTTTTCGCTGATCACATGGCGGGCGCGCCGAAAGGCAACTTCGTCCAGGTCGGCGGCGCAACGCGCCAGGTCGGCCGGGGCGGCGTCGCGCAGGGCGGGGACGCCCAGGCTGCGGGCGGCCGCTTCGCACTGACGGCGGCGTTCGTTGTAGGCCGAGTCGACCAGGCCGCGGCGGGTGGCGGTGTCGAGTACGACGACGGCCGTCTGGGGAGGCAGGGGGATGTGTTCGTAGTCCAGGCTGCGGCAGTCGAGGAAGAGGGCGTGTCCGGCGCGGGCGGCGGCCGAGGCCATCTGATCCATGATTCCGCAGCGGACGCCGACCCATTCGTTCTCGGCTTTCTGCGCCAGGCGGGCCATGCGCGGCGGGTCCCAGGGCAGGGCCGAAACGGCAGCGAAGGCGCGCGCCGCGGCCAGTTCGACTGCCGCCGAGGAGGACAGGCCGGCGCCGCGCGGGATGTCGCCTACCAGGACGCCCTCCCAGCCGCTCAGGGAAAAGCCCTCGCCCTGGAGCGCCCAGGCCACGCCCTTGAGGTACTCGGCCCAGGCGGTTTCGCCGCGCTCCAGGCGGTCGAGGTCGAAGTCAGCGGTCTGGTCGTAATCCAGGGCGTGGACGAGCAGGCGGCGGTCGGAGCGCGGCCGCAGGGCGATGGTCACGGCCCGGTCAATGGCGATGGGCAGGACGAAGCCGTCGTTGTAGTCGGTGTGTTCGCCGATCAGGTTGACCCGGCCCGGGGCGCGGACGAAGAAGGTCGGACGAGCATGGAAGCGAGCCTGGAAGGTCTTCTCGATGAAAGCAAGGGGAATCATGGATTATTTTTCGAGCCAGATGGTCACCGGCCCATCGTTGTGGATTTCGACCAGCATATGAGCGCCGAAAACGCCCGTCTGGGTGGGAACGCCCTGCCCGGCCAGGAGAGCCGCGAACCGTTCGACCAGCGGGGCGGCCTGTTCGGGCGGGGCGGCGTCGGTGAAGGACGGACGGCGGCCTTTGCGCGTGTCGGCGTAGAGGGTAAACTGCGAGACGACGAGGGCCTGCCCGCCCACGTCCTGGATGGATAGATTGGTCTTGCCTTGCTGGTCTTCGAAGATGCGCAGGCCGGCGATCTTCTCGGCCAGGAAAGCCGCCTCCGCTTCGCTGTCCGCATGGCCGACGCCGAGCAGGATGACCAGGCCGCGCCCGATGGCGGCGACCGTCTTCCCCTCGACGACCACTTTGGCAGAGGCGACTCGTTGCAGCAGGGCGCGCATGGGGGAGGACAGCCCTAGGGCAGAGGAATGGCGGCGCGGACCTCGCGCATGGTCTGTTCGGCGATGACGCGGGCGCGGGATGCGCCGTCGGCCAGCACGTCGCGGACGTAGTCCGGCCGGGCGGCCAGGTCGGCCCGCCGGGCGCGGAAGGGTTCGAGGGCGCGGTTGAGGTTTTCGGCGAAGCGTTTCTTGCAGTCCACGCAGCCGATTCCGGCGCGTCGGCACTCGACGTTGATCATCTGCACTTCCTCAGCCGGGGTGAAGACCTTGTGCATCGAGAAGACGTTGCAGACATCGGGGTTGCCGGGGTCGCTGCGCTTGATGCGCTGAGGGTCGGTGACCATCATCATGACGCGCTGGCGGGTCTCTTCGGGGGTCAGCGCCAGCTCGATGTGATTGTCGAGGCTCTTGCTCATCTTCTCTTTGCCGTCGATGCCGAGCACTTTGGGGACTTCGGTGGTCTTCATCGCCGGTTCGATGAGCACGTTCGTGTTGAAACGGTAGTTGAACGAGCGCACGATTTCGCGGGTGAATTCGATGTGAGGCGCCTGGTCGATGCCGACCGGGACAAAGTCGGTCTTGTAGAGGACGATGTCCGCGGCCATCAGCACTGGATAGCCGACCAGCCCGTAGTTGACGTTGTTGGGGTTCTGGCGCACTTTCTCTTTGAAGGTGGGCAGGTCGGTCAGTTTGCCGAGCGGCGTGACCATCGAGAGGATGGTGTGCAGTTCCATCACCTGGGGAACATGCGATTGCACGAACAGAATCGTCTCCTCGGGGCGGATGCCGGCGGCAAGCAGGTCGAAGGCCATCTCGTAGGTGTTTTGCCTGAGATTGACCGTGTCTTCGATGGTGGTCAAGGCATGGATGTCCACGATGCAATAGACGCAGTCGTGTTCATCCTGCAGCGCAACGTAGTTCTGGATCGCGCCCAGGTAATTGCCCAGATGAGAACGTCCGGTAGGACGAATGCCGGAGAAAACGCGGCCTTTCTTGGTCATTGTTGCCTCATCGAGAAAAGGAAGTTTGTGGAAAAATTATAACATACCGAACTTCCGCCGCCTGTTGATTGTCCAGCCGTCAGGAGGGGAGGGCTTTCTATCGGCCTGCGCTTCGCCTGGGCCGCGAAGCGGAGTCAGGTAGAAGCGCGTGTTGGGCGGCTTTTCGATTTGCCTGATGATTTTGCTTCGCCTTCGATTTGCGCCCATACTTCATCATGGCTTAATCCACCCGTCTCTTGGATACGCTTTTCCGCTTTATCCAACAATGCTTGAAACTTGGGCGAAATTGCCAGCATGAGACGTTCTAAATCGTCCTCATCCGAAATACCCATCATTACCGCAACGGGCCTGCCGTTTTTGGTCACGATAACGGGAGCCGTTTGCAGTTGCTTAATATAGGCGCTAAAACGTGCTTTGACATCCGCAAGCGGGGCAATATTCATAGTTTCACTTCCTTTCCACCGATATACAATCGCTCTCGAATCTTGATACCTATTGCCAGAATATGCACCTCTGCTTTCTCTGGGTAGATGCTGTAGAACAAGCGAAACTCGTTGTTTGCGCCAAAGCGTAATTCCCACCGCGCGCCGAAAATGGTGGCTCTGATGAGTTGCTTGCGATTACGATTTTCTACATCTGGCTCAAATACAAGTTGTTGCTCAATCGTCTCACGGATAAGCGAATGATACTTCCGTTCAATAGACCGCATGTGCACGATGAATTCTGGATCGTAGATCAGGTGAAAGCGTCTGTCGGTCATATTGACTAATATTATAGTCAAAATATGCCGCTTGTCAATCTCCTGACCGCCTGATGGAATTATCCTGGTCTTTTACAACTCTAGCCGCCCAACGGCTTGCACTTCGCCTGCGCCGCGAAGCGGCATCAGGTGGAAGCGCGTGTTAGCCGCCGCTTCTCGTGGCTATTCTGTTTCGATTACCTTGTCCGCCAAGTCCATACAGTGAAAGCGACCCCAATTGCAAGGTCCCTTCTTCATAAGTCGAAGATTGAGCAGCCGAATGGCTGATACTACAGCCGGGTCAGTAATAAACGCTTTAGCCGCTACAGCTGGGATTTCAAAACTCGTTTGGTCTTGTCCACCCGGTTCGTATCGGTGATTGGTATGCTCTACTGCTATATGTAGCTTATGCAACCGTTGCAAGTTATCACCAAAAGCCTTTTGGAGAGGTGAGAGAGCCACATGCGCGGAAAACCAAAGCTTTTTCTGGTAAACAAATGCCGTGAATACCTCTTGCCAAAAGATGTTCACCCGTGCATAGGCGCGTATGCCCCGACTGGGCATACATGATAGTGCCCAAAACGAAACTTCGCCGCGTCGTATGGCTGGTATGCCCACTCTCACATATGTTCTGACAACATTAACGATGTCTTCAGCGTATGGCGTTCGGGTAAATCGCTCGTAGGCCCTGTGGAACTTCCGCCGCAGATCGGGGTCAACTAGCCGTTCACCCTGTCCGTCCACAAAGTCAAGATTTTCCAGCCATTGCTCCTGTTCTTCCTGTGACATGATGAGATCGAAGTCGGACTCGCCTTTAGGAAGGCTGGTGAAAACGACATTGCGTAATGGCCAACCCCACTGTTCCAGTTGCCAAATGATCGAACGTTCTTCTTCGTTGAGGCGATCCGGGCTTATCGCTTTGAAAGAAATCTTCTCGATATCCTGATGAGTGTTACGATGCTGGATGTATCGGCGGGTTACGTCTGTAGCCTGCCCGACATAGAATTCGTCAGTCGAGAAATGCAAAATGTAAATCCCACATCGTTGGTCTGGTGAGAACAAATCAGCGATAGACGCTCGACCCCTTACGCGCTGCGTTGGTGCGAAGCCTAATTGTAGCAATGCTCGTTCTTGTTGTATTGCCACGGCTGCTTTGGAACTAGACGGCTAACTAGCGTTTAAACGTCCGCCAGGCATAGAGGGCAATGCCGATTCCGATCAGGAGTAGGATAACCCCCACAATGCCCAGAATCGGCGAGCCGCCCTGTTCCTGCGGGGCGACTTCGTCCTGGTTTCTCAACTGGGCGCCAAAGCCGACGTAAGAGGTCTCGCCGGCCCTGACCTCCAGGGTGTAGGTGAGCACGGTGGTGGGGCTGAAGGCGTCCGGCACGGCGGCGCTGATGGTGTACCGGCCAGGCGGCATGTCGGTGAAGCAGGTGCGCACCGGCTCGCCGGTATCGGCGTCCAGCAGGGAGACGGTCGGCTTGCTTTGCGAATAGGTCCCGTTGGCGCTGGCGACGCTGACCGCGCCGTCGGCGATGCCCACTTCCGTTTCCTGACGGAGGCCATCGCCGTTGACGTCGTCGTAGAGCAGCACGCAGACCTGGGCCGTGCCGGAGACCGGCGTGGGCGTCGGCTCGCCCACCGTAGGCGTCGGCTCTGGACCGGTGGTGGGAGTGGCCCCCGGCGGGCCGCCCACGCCAATGACCAGTTCCTGGCCCTCCCGCAGGGTGCAGTTTTCGTCCAGGCGGTTGGTGGTGCGCAGGTAGTCCACCGGCACGCCGGTCAGGAGGGAGATGCTGATGCAGGTCTCGCCCGCCTTGACGATGTAGATGATGCGTCCGTCGGGGCCAGGGGTCGGGGTGGCGAATTGCTGTCCTTGCGCAGCGGGGGCCGCCAGAGCGCGGAGCGTCAGGGCGAAGACGGTCAAGGCGAGCGCCAGAAGAACAGCCAGAAGAGAAGAGCGGATTTTCATCGATTCACCTGCGACAGGATTATATCATTTCTGCGCCGCCTTCAGTTGCGCCAGACCGGCGGCGTCCTCTGATATAATCCGGCTGCACTTTTCGAGGCGATTCGAAACGTTCTGGGAAAGGCAGGGCGATATGCCGCTTCAAGTCATCGTTGGCGCACAATGGGGAGACGAGGGAAAAGGCCGCATCGTAGATTGGTTCGCGGCGGGGGCGCGTTACGCCGCCCGCTACAACGGCGGCGACAACGCCGGCCACACCGTCACGGTCGGCGGGCGAATCTTCAAACTGCATCTGATTCCCTCCGGCGTCATTCATCCGCACGTCATCGGCGTGCTGGGCAACGGGATGGTGATCAACCCGCAGACTCTGCTGGAGGAGATGGAAATGCTGGCGGAAAACGGCATCGAAGTCTCGCCCCGCCGCCTGCGGATTTCGTTTGCCGCCCATCTCATCACCCCCGCCCACAAAGCCCTCGACCGGGCCATCGAAGCGGCCCGCGGCCGCGCCGAGATCGGCACGACCGGGCGCGGCATCGGCCCGGCCTACACCGACAAGGCCGCCCGCACCGGTCTGCGCGCCGCCGACATGCTCGCCCCCGACTTCGCCGACCGGCTCGGCGTTCACCTGGCCGCCGCCAACCGTCTGCTCGGCCTCTACGGCGCGCCGCCCCTCGACCCGGCGGCGGTGTGCGAGACGTTCTGCGCCTACGCCGAGCGTCTCAAGCCCTACATCGCCGATACCGCTTTCGAACTCGAAACGGCGCTGCGGGCGGGCGAGGTCGTCCTGGCCGAGGGCGCGCAAGGCACGCTGCTCGACCTCGACCACGGCACCTATCCCTTCGTCACCTCGTCCAGCACCGTCGCCCCCGGCGCGCTGACCGGCCTAGGCCTCGGCCTGACCGCCGCGGCCGGGGCGCGCGTCCTGGGCGTGGTCAAAGCCTTCCAGACCCGCGTCGGGGCCGGGCCTTTTCCCACCGAAGTCTCCGGCGAACTGGCCGAGCGTTTGCGCGGCTCGGGCAAGAACCCCTGGGACGAATTCGGCACCACCACCGGCCGGCCGCGGCGCGTCGGCTGGCTGGACGGCGTCCTGCTGCGCTACGCCGCCCGCCTGAACGGTCTGACCGAACTGGCGGTCACCAAACTGGACATCCTGACCGGCATCCAGCCCCTGCGCCTGTGCGTCGCCTATCAGACGGCGGACGGTCAGCGCCTGGACGATCTGCCCTTCGGCCCGGCCGATCTGGGCAAGTACCAGCCGGTCTATGAAGAACTGCCCGGCTGGGAGGAGCCGCTCGGCGAACTCCGCCGCTGGCGCGACCTGCCGGCGGCCGCCCGCGGCTACCTCGAACGCATCTCCGCCTTGTGCAACGCGCCGATCCGCCTGGTTTCGGTCGGCCCAGAACGCGAACAAGTGGTAGAAAAATGAGCGCGGCGCGCTGACGTCCGGCCGGTCGCCGTCTGGCGGCTCCACCGCCAGGACCAGGCAAACCCCCGAAGCGATCGGCCTCATCCGGGAGGAACCATGAAACCTATCTGCTCCTTTCGACTGCTTGGCGGTCTGCTCTTGCTGTTGACCGTCCTTTCCCTGGCTGGCTGCGGCGGATTCTCTCCCCGCATCACGGCGGCGACGCTCGACCGCAGCGAACTGCCGCGTTACGAGTCGCTCGAAATGACCATCGCGCTGGAGGCCAGGTACGACAATCCCTACGACGCCCGCCAGGTGCGCCTGGACGGCGTTTTCACCGCCCCAGACGGCTCCGAGATGCGCGTCCCCGGTTTCTGGGACGGCGAGTCCGCCTGGCGGCTGCGCTTCACCCCCTCCCAGACGGGCGAGTGGCGCTACGCCCTCACCGTCCGCGACCGGCGCGGCGAGAGTCAGCCTTTCGAGGGGACGTTCACGGTCATGGACTCGACGCTGCACGGCTGGCTGCAAGTCGGGTCGTGGGTGAATCCCTCTTACAGCAGCCGCTACCTGGTCTATCATGACGGCACACCCTTCTACGGAGTCGGTCACTGCGACGCCCTCAACATCTTGACGGACGGCTTCGACGCCGAAAGGGGCGTGCGCCTGTTCGACAACATGCTCGCCGCCGGGGAGAATTTCGTCGTCTGGTGGCCGCTGTACACCAACTCGCCGATCAACAGCCGCTACGACCAGTACAACGTTGCCAATCTGAAAATGATCGACCTGATTGTCGCCGACGCCCAGCGAAAAGGGATTTTCCTGATTTTTACCATCTGGGACCATCCCGAACTGCGGGACAACACCCACCCCTGGGGAAACGGCCGCTGGTCCTCCAACGGCTTCAATGACCTGGGCGACATCGATTCGTTCTTCACCGACCCCGAAGCCTGGGCCTGGCAGGAGAACTTCTATCGCTACATCATCGCCCGCTGGGGCTACAGTCCGGCCATTGGCATGTGGCAGACCGTCTCGGAAATCAACGGCACCAACGCCTACGAACAGACCAATCCCTGGCACGAGCGAATCAACGCCTATTTCGCCGCCAACGATCCCTATCGTCATCCGACGACGGCCAGCATGTCGGGCGACGTGGACTGGCCGGAGGGGTACGCCGTCATGGACGTCCCCCAGGTGCACGTGTACGAACTGGACGATCCGATCGAGGCTGCGGCGAGGATCGCCTTCTGGACGACTCGAATGTGGGATTTGCAAGCCAAGCCGAACTGGATCGGCGAGTTCGGCGTGCCCAGCAGTCTGGTCTACCCGGAGTTGTTCCACAACTCGATCTGGGCGGCGCTGGCCAGCGGCGCAGCCATGACTCCTGCCGACTGGAACAGCGGCGGCTCGTGGGGAGAAATGACCCCCGAAATGTACGCCGATGCAGGCCGCCTGGCGCGCTTCGTGGCCGAGATTCCCCTGGCGCAGTGGAACCCCTCGCCGCTGACCATTGCCAGCCGAGACCCCCACGTGCGCGGCTGGGGAGTGGCCGGGCAAGACGGCGGCCTGATTTGGGTGCAGGATTTTTCGCTGCAAGGATTGCCCATCTCGGAAATCCGCGCCGGCTGGACCGTCCGCTCTGGCGTGCAGATCGAAATCGCCGGCCTGGCCGAGGGAACCTACCGGTTTACCCCTTATGACACCTGGCAGGGTTCGTACCTGCCGGCCATCGAAGCGACTTGCGCGCCGGGCCGTCCCTGCCTGCTCGACTTGCCCGACTTCAGCGCCGACCTGGCATTGCGCATCGAGCGGACTCGTTGAGTCTGGCTTCGAAAGTTGAGACTGCCCGCTTCTTGCAACCGCAAAGAGGCGGGCAATTTGATTCTCGCCTTCCCGCCGCCGCGAAAATGTTACAATAAGCCCAGCGATTGCGGTTCGCGCTGGAGAAGGTCCGTGACACAGAAAATCGTCCGCTTTTTGAGCGTAGGGATGGCCCTGCTGGTCATCTCGGCTGCGCTGGCAGGTCTGCCCTCTCTTTGGCAGTTGCGCGCCCATCGAGAGCCGCCGCCTTTCGAGCCGCCCACCGGGCGAATCGGCCGTCAAACCGAGACCGCCCCGACAGCCGCCTTTCTCCCCTCCATCATACGCTTCAGCCGCCTTGGCCCAACCGAGGGACTTTCTCAAAGCGTGGTCACCTGCATCCTGCAAGACGACCAGGGCTTTCTGTGGATCGGCACCCAGGACGGTCTCAACCGCTACGACGGCCGCACATTTCGGGTTTTCCGCCCCGACCCCTCCGACCCGAACTCGATCAGCGACAATTGGATCAACACCCTCTTCCAGGACAGGCAGGGGTACATTTGGGTCGGCACCAACGAAGGGCTGAACCGGTACGATCCCGAAACCGGACGTTTCAGGCGTTTCCTGAACGATCCCGAAAATCCCGAGAGTTTGATCAACAACACCGTCCAGGTTGTGTTCGAGGACAGCCGCGGCGTGCTCTGGGTCGGGACGGCCGACGGCCTGGACCGCTTCTCGCCGGCCCGCAACGGATTCATCCACTACTACACCGAGACCTTCCTGCCGCCGGACATTTCCAGCAACAACATCACCGCCATCCACGAAGACGCCAACGGCGGTCTATGGGTGGGGACAAACGGCGGCGGCGTGAACCGCTACATCCGCACGCTCGACGGCTTTCTCCACTACACGCATGACCCCGCAGACCGGAATTCGGTCGCCAGCAACAACATCAACGCCATCGTCAGCGACTACAACGGCACCTTATGGATAGCGACCAATCGCGGCCTCGACCATCTCGACCCGCGCCTGGGGTACGCCGCCCATTACCGTCACCGCCCCTCGGTCGCCCATTCGCTCGCCAGCAACAACGTCCTCAGCCTGTATATCGACCGGAGCGGCAACCTCTGGGTAGGCACCAGCGACGGCCTGGACCGATTCGACCGCCCTACCGGCCACTTCATTCACTACCGCCATCAGCCAGGCAACAACTACAGTCTGAGCGCCAGCGTCGTCTCGGCAATCTACGAAGATCGAGGCGGCGTCCTGTGGGTGGGCACCTTCGGCGGCGGATTGAACCGCTATGATCACGGTCAAGACCGCTTCGCCCTTTACGACTACCAGCCCGATAATCCCAACAGCCTGAGCGGCAACATGATTTTCCCCATCCTGATCGATCCCTCGGGCCAGGTTTGGATCGGAACCTACGGCAGCGGCCTGAATCGCTTCGACCCTCAGACCGGCCTGTTCACCCGCTACCGTCACATCCCCGACGACCCCAACAGCCTGCAGAGCGACGAAATCTGGTCGCTGCACATGGACGAGAACGGCCTGCTGTGGATCGGGACCTCGACCGGTCTGGATTGGCTGGATCCGCGCACGGGTCAGTTCAGCCACTACCAGCCGGCCGAGGGCGATCCCCGCCCGTTGGTCAGCGAACGCATCTACGTCATCCACGCCGACCGGCGCGGCGTCTACTGGCTCGGCACCGACAACGGCCTGTACAAATTCAACCCGCGTACCCGCCGGGTCATCGCCCGCTACACTCATCAGGTGACCGATCCCGCCAGCCTGAGCGGAAACGAAATTTACTCCCTGTATGAAGATGAAGACGGCACCCTCTGGATCGGAACCGCCAGCGACGGCCTCAACCACTTCGACCCCCTCAGCGAACGCGCCATCCGCTACCAGCACCGCCCCGGCAACCCCGCCAGCCTGAGCGACGATACCGTAATGACCATTTACCGCGACAGCCGCGGCATCCTGTGGGTCGGAACCGGCGGCGGATTGAACCGCTACCATCCAGAGAGCGACTCGTTCTCCTACTATCTCGACGCCAACGGCCTGCCCAGCAACCTCATCTACGGCATCCTGGAGGACGCCGCCGGACACTTATGGCTGAGCACCAACTACGGACTCTCCCGCTTCGACCCCGTCCATGAGACCTTCCGCAACTATACGATGAGCGACGGCTTGCAAAGCAACGAATTCAACCTCAACGCCTACGCCGCGGCGCCCACCGGGGAAATGTACTTCGGCGGCATCAACGGCCTGACCGTTTTTCACCCCCTCAACATCCAGGACAGCGCCTATGTGCCTCCCGTGGTCTTGACCTCGTTGACCACAGAAGGTCACGCTATCGTTGCCGAAAAAAGGATCGAACGGTTGCAAGAAGTCACCATCCCCTCGACGAATCGCTCCTTCGAATTCGAATTCGTCGCCCTCAGTTTTGCTCAACCTGGCAGGAATCAATACGCCTATCTCTTGGAAAACTTCGACGAGGGCTGGAATTACATTGGCAACCGACACGGCGGCCGGTACACCAACCTGCCCGGCGGAACCTACACCCTGCGCCTGATGGCCGCCAATCATGACGGCGTCTGGAATCCCACGCCTACATCCATTCGAATTGTGGTCGAGCCTCCTTTCTGGCAGACGTTTTGGTTCCGCGCCCTGACCATCCTGGCGGTGTTGGTCGCGGCCGTAAGCAGCAACCAATTCCGCATCCGGGCCATCGACCGCCGCAACCGAGAACTCGAACGCCTGGTGCAGGAACGCACCTCGGCCCTGTTGCGCCGCAGCGAAGAAATGCAAGCCCTCTATCAGGCCGACGAGAAGATGCTGCGCTCGCTGACTTTGGAGGACGTCTTCCAGGCGCTGATCGACACCGCCTGCGACATCCTCCACGCCGACGAAGGAATCATCCTGGCCTGGCAACCCAGACCGGAGGGGTGGCAGATACGCGCCGCTCGGGGTCTCGAACCGCTTCCCCGACGCGCTTTCAGCGCCCAGCAACAGAACGACCTGCTCGATCGAATCGCCGCCGGGCGCGAGTCGGTCGTCCTGGATATCCCCGTCCCGGCATCGGAAGCGCGACAGTCGCCAATCTCGGCCTTTCTCTCGGAACACATCCGCTCAGCCATTCTTCTGCCCATCCCCATCGCCGAATCCAAAGCCGCCATTCTGCTGGTCGGATTCCGTCAACCCCATGCCATCACCGCAGATATCCAGCGTTTGTTCCAGGCGATGATTCAGCGCGCCGCCCTCTCCATCGAAAACGCCCGACTGTTCGAACAGGCAAAAGAATTGGCCATCGTCGAAGAGCGCAACCGGCTCGCCCGCGACCTGCACGACAGCGCCAAACAAAAAGCCTTTGCTGCGCTGGCCCAATTGGGAACAGCCAGCAGTCTTTTGAGCGCCAACCCGGCCGCAGTCGGGCGTCATCTCTCCGAAGCAGAAACGCTCGTCTCCGAAGTCATCCAAGAACTCACTTTCTTGATCCAGGAAATGTATCCAATCGCCCTCGAAGAAAAGGGCTTGGCGGCCATCCTCCGCGAATACGTCTTCGAATGGGAAAACCGCAACGAAGCCAACGTGGATCTGACGATTTGCAACGAGCGGCGAATTCCTGCGCAAATCGAACAAGCCATCTACCGCGTGGTTCAAGAAGCCCTGGCCAATGTCGCTCGTCACAGCCGCGCCACAGAAGTCGTCGTCGCGCTGAATTATTTCGAAGACAGCATCGAAGTCTCGATCGAGGACAACGGCTGCGGATTCGACCCATACCGAAAAATGAACGGCATGGGCCTGCACTCCATACGTGAGCGTATCGAGAGGCTGAACGGCAGACTGCATATTGAAAGCGCTCCGAATCAAGGCGCTCGTTTGAAGGTTCGCGTTCCTATCGAAGAAAACATTCAACGGGAGAACTGAAATGACCCTTTCTTTCACAGTAATCATCGCCGATGACCATGAAGTCGTGCGCAACGGCGTGCGCGGTTACCTGGAGACAACCCGCGACTTCAAAGTCGTCGGCGAAGCGACCAACGGCCCCGAAACGCTCCAATTGGTCGCCGAACTGGTCCCCGATCTGGTGCTCCTGGATTTGATCATGCCGGATATGGACGGGGTAGAAACGATTCGCCGCATCAAACAAATCAGCCCCCGCACCCGGATTGTGGTGCTCACCTCTTATCATGAGGACATCCACATCTTCCCGGCCTTGAAAGCCGGCGCGATTGCGTATATTCTCAAAGATGTAAAAATGGAAAAACTGGTCGAGGCGCTGCGCCGCGCCGTCCAGGGCGAGGTGACGCTCCATCCTCTGGTGGCCAAACGCGTCCTGCAAAATATGCGCGGCGAAGATCCGGACGAGCAACCTTTATTTGCCGAACTGACCGACCGCGAACTGGACGTCCTGAAATTAATTGCCAACGGCCTGACCAATTCTCAGATCGCCAAGCAACTGGTGATCAGCGAGAACACGGTCAAAGGGCACGTCAGCAACATTTTGAGCAAGTTGCACCTGGCCGACCGCACCCAGGTAGCCGTCTATGCCTGGCAAAAGGGCCTCATGCGGCGCGATTGATCGAGCGCGTTCACCGACCGTCCACCAGCCAGTCGAACAAATTATCTCCCCCGCTGAATTCGGCCGCCTCGATCAGGTTGCCGGAACAATCCCATGCCCAGGCGTACAAACGCCGCTGCTCGGCCGGGACCCCAAAACTCCAGGCAAGCGGCAAGCGAATGTCGCGCGATTGGGGATAGCGCAAGACGCCGCCCAGGCGGTTCGGTCCGGCCTCGGCCGGGTCGGCCGCGCGAGAGACTTGTACGCTGCAAATGGTCTGAAACGACTGATTGCGCACCACCACCGTCACGCCCCCATAGCGCAAAATCAACGCCATCAAAAGTGCGCCAGCCAGAATCCAATACCACCGGCGGCGCAAGAACTCAACCACTTTGCTGCTCTCGTGCAGGCAAACGGGAGGGACGGAACGGAATCAAGAGCAACAGGCCAATGCAAATAATGGCCTGACCGATTTGCACGCCCGTCGACTGCCAGGGCCCAAAAAAGGGCACGCGCGGCAACGTTTGTGTTCCCATGCCAAAGACATCGGCCATACCGGCAAAGACCGCAATGACGTAACCCGTCGCGACCAACCGCGACCCGATGTCGGCGGCGATACTGCGTTCGACCTTGCGCCAGAAAGCCGTCAGCGTCACATAACCGCCCAGACAGATGATCGCCAGCCCCACCAGAAACACAGCAATTTGCACAAAGCCGACCACCGGGCTGCGGTCCAGGCCGAAGAGGCCGGGGCGCGCTCCCAGCAAAAACACCAAAAATCCGAAAAGGGTCAGGAACAGGCCGACTCGAATACGCATTCGAGAGGGGAGATTGACGGGCGAGGTATCGGGGGAAAGCGCAACGTCTTCGGACATCATGCCTCCGGCAAAGTTGCCCTGAGATATTCGCACCAGTTGCCGCCCATAATGGCGACGACATCTTCATCCGAGTAACCGCGCTCACGCAACAAGGGGGGCAACTTCTGCAAATCGGCAATCGTCTCCAAATCGGCAGGGACCGAGGAAAGGCCGAACCCGCCGTCGAAATCGCTGCCGATGCCCACGTGACGGGCGTCTCCGGCTCGCTGACAAATGTAGTCGATCATCGCCGCCACATTCGCCAGGGTGATGCCTTCCCGCCCATCGGATTCTGTCCAGCCGGCTTTGAGAAAACGGCAATAGGGAACGACGCCGACGATTCCATCGCGCTCGATCAGCCGGCGCAAGACAGCCTCGCTCAACAGGCGGTTCCCTTCATACCCCGCGACGGCCGCCGCCGGGTTGGCATGACTGGCAATGATCGGGCCGGGGTAACTATCGAGCGCCTGCAGAGCCGCCTGCTCATCCATGTGACTCAGATCGAGACCGAAGCCGAACTCGGCCATGCCCTTCAAGAGCATGCGTCCATCCTGGGTCAACGGCCCCGGTTCGCGGGTCCCGCCGCAGAAACGCGTCCCCGCCCAGGCCAGGCCGATGATGCGCAGGCCCATCTGCCACCACTCTTCCAGTTCAGACGGTTTGCGAATGCCCTCGGCCCCTTCCATCAGCGCCACCAGCCCGACAGGATGACCCTCTTTCTCGCTCCGCCAATCGGCCAGCACCGCTTCCAGGTCCGACCGGCTGCAAATCAGCCGAAAATAGTCAGGGGAGCGGTCGGTCAGCATGTGATAGGCCGCCAGTTGGGCGCGATATAAGCGATGCGCCTCGTCGAACGATTCATAGACCTGGGTATCCCACGCGCCCAAGGCGCGGCGCTTGGGCGTGGCGAACAACGTGCCAAAAACGACAGCCACCCGTCCCTCTTGATACTCCGGCCAGCCGAGCATCGTCTCCCCGTTGCGGGCCGGGGTTTCTGTTCCTCTTTCCAAAGCGCGCGTTTCGAGGGCCGAGCGCCGATAATCCCGCCCCAGCGCCAGCATATTCCAGGCAAGGTCTTCGTGAGAGTCAACAATCAGGGGACGATTCATAGCAATCAGCGGGCGCACCGTTGCGGGTGCGCCCATCCAATTCATCCTTCTGCTTTTTCCTCGGGCTGACCGCTTTCGGGGGCCGCCTCGCTCGCTTCGGCTTCGGGCGCGGGGCCGACCTCGGCGGGCGGCGTCTCAGGCGCGGCCTCCTCGCCAGCCTGCAAGCCGACATCTTCGAGATCGATCTGTTTGAGATCCAGGTCTTTGTAAGCGCCCGAGTCGACCTTGCGCAGACTCAGGCCGATTCGACGCTGATCGGTGTCGATGCGGATGATGCGCAGGGTCACCACATCTCCCTCGTGCAAAACTTCCTTCGGGTGTTCGATGCGCTTCTCGCTGATCTCCGAGATGTGAATCAGGCCCTCCAGGTCGCCTTCCAAACGGGCAAACGCCCCAAACTTCGCCAGGCGGGTGATCACGCCCTCGACCAACTGCCCGACCTTGAACTTCGCCACCTTGCGCTGCCAGGGATCGTCTTGCAAGGCCCGCAGCGACAGGCCGATTCGCTTGCGCTCGCGGTCGATGTTGATGACCTTGACCCGCACCTCCTGGCCCACCTCCAACACCTCCGAGGGATGCTGCACCCGCTCCCATGAAATCTCGGACAGGTGAACCAGGCCATCCGCGCCGTTGACATTGACAAAAGCGCCGAAATCGGCCAGGCTGGTGACGCGGCCCGTGCAAATGTCGCCTTCCTTGAGTTCCTCGATGACGCGCTCTTTGATAGACTGACGCGTCTCGCTCGAGGCCGCCCGCTCCGAGAGAATCAGGCGGCGGCGGTTGCGGTCCACCTCGATGACCCGCACCGTGATCGGCTCGCCGATCATCTTCGACCAGCGCTGATCGGCGGTCTCGCCGCTCAGGCTCATCCGGCGGCTCATGCTGATCTGCGAGGCGGGGACGAAACCGCGCAGACCATGCACCGGCACAATCAGGCCGCCTTTGTTGTAGCCCTCGATCGTCCCTTGGTAGGACTCGCCAGCCTCCAACATCTTTTCAACGGCCTGCCAGCCTTTCTGTTCCTGGGCGCGGGTGTACGAGAGAACCACCGTCCCATTGGCGTCCTCGGCCGCTTGAACATAAACCTGAATCTCCTGGCCAACCTGAAAAGCCTCGCGCTCTTCGGCCGGGATTTGCTCCAACTCGCGGCCGGCGATCACGCCTTCCGATTTGGCCCCCACGCTGACCAGGATCTGCGTGGGGCTGATGCTGGCAATGGTGCCGGTGCGAATCTCGCCCGGCTGAGGGAAATCCAAAGCCAACCCCTCCTCTTGAAGGAGGTCTTCCATATTGGTGCTGTTTGCGCCTTCCTGGGGCAAAGTGTTCTCGGGCGCGTCCCCCTGCCCGAGCAAAGCGTTATCTTGTTCCATCATGAGAACTGAACTCCGGCGATTAAGATGGATGGATTATACAGGCGAATGAGTTTTTAGACAACCCTTGCGCCGCCCAACGAACTTTTTTTGGCGCAAGTCGGATAAGTGCAGTATAATCCCTGCGCGGAGTTGTCCATGCCTAGCATCTACCCGTTCACTGCCATCGTCGGTCAAGAGCGCATGCGCCGCGCTCTGATTCTCAACGCCATCGACCCGCGCATCGGCGGCGTGCTGATTCGCGGCGAGCGCGGCACGGCCAAATCCACCGCCGCCCGCGCCCTGGCCGCCCTGCTGCCCAAAGTGCGCGTCGTCAAAGATTGCCGCTTCGGCTGCGACCCCGATCAGCCCGCCTCCTGGTGCACCGAGTGCCGCGAACGGGCTGCCAGCGGCCAGCCCCTGCCGGTCGAAATGAAACCGATCCCCTTCGTCAACCTGCCCGTCTCGGCCACCGAAGACCGCGTCGTCGGCACCCTCGACATCGAACAGGCCATCCAAAAGGGCGAGCGGCGTTTCGAACCGGGCGTCCTGGCCGCCGCCAACCGCGGCCTGCTCTACATTGACGAAGTCAACCTGCTCGACGACCACGTCGTGGACGTCCTGCTCGACTCGGCCGCCATGGGCATGAACATCGTCGAGCGCGAAGGCATCTCCTTCACCCACCCCGCCCGCTTCATCCTGGTCGGCACGATGAACCCCGAAGAGGGCGACCTGCGCCCGCAACTGCTCGACCGCTTCGCCCTCTCCGTTGACATCACCGGCATCCGCGACGCCCGCGAACGGGTGGCCATCATCGAGAACAACCTGGCCTTCGAGGCCGACCCCGAAGGCTTCTACAGGACCTGGCAGCCGCACGAGGAAAAACTCTCGCGCATCATCGAACACGCCCGCACCCTGGTCGACAAGATCACCTACACCCGCCGCGACCTCCTGTCCATCGCCGCCCTGACCGCCTCCCTCAACGTGGACGGCCACCGCGCCGACCTGGTCATCCTGAAGGCCGCCCGCGCTCACGCCGCCTACGAAGGCCGCACCGCCATCACCAACCGCGACATCGCCCTGGCCGCCGAACTGGCCCTGCCTCACCGCATCAAACACGGCCCGTTCCACCAGACCGAAATCACGCGCGAGCAATTGCAGGAACGCATCGAACAGCTGCAGGGATCCTCGTCCGAGGGCGAACCCTCCGAGCCGACTGAAAAAGAAGTCAGCGACGAGGCGCAAAAAAAAATCATAACTGAGGCCGCCGAACAGGACTCGACCGCCGAGCCGCCGCCTGCCGAACCTTCCCCCCAACAGGCCGTCTTCGACAAACAAGACGCCCACTGGTGGGACGGCGGCCAGAAAGTCAAGGTCGGCGAGACCTTCCAGCCTCGCAAACTCGACACCCCCCTCGACAAACTGACCCGCCGCCACTCCGGCCGCCGCTCGCGCACCCACACCGAGCGCAAACGCGGCCGCTACATCCAGGCGCGCCCCGCCAACGGCAAGACCGACGACGTCGCCTTCGACGCCACCCTGCGCGCCGCCGCGCCCTACCAGAAGCGCCGCGCCGAACAGCGTAAGCAAGTCGCCTTCGCCATCCAGAAGAGCGACTTACAGCGCAAGGTGCGCGTCAAGCGCGCCGCCAACCTCGTCCTCTTCCTGGTGGACGCCTCCTGGTCGATGGCCGTCGCCGAGCGGATGGCCGCCACCAAAGGCGCCATCCTCTCCCTCCTCACCGACGCCTACCAGCGCCGCGACCGCGTCGGCCTGATCGTCTTCCAGAAAGACCGCGCCACCCTCATCCTGCCGCCCACCAACTCGGTACAACTCGCCCAGCGCGCCCTGGCCGACATCCCCGTCGGCGGCAAAACCCCTCTCTCGGCGGGCCTTCTCATGGCCTACGAAGTCCTGATGCAGGAACAACTCCTCCATCCCGACATCGAACCCCTCCTGATCGTCCTGACCGACGGGGCCGGCAACGTCTCCATGGGCGTCCTGCCGCCCCAAGAGGAAGCCTACCAGTTCGCCGAACAGATCGCCGCCCGCAAAATCCGCAGCGTGGTCATCAACATGGAACACGCCTCTTTCGACCAGGGCCTGGCTCAGGCGCTGGCCGATCACCTCAAAGCCCCCTGCTACACCCTGACCGAACTCAAAGCCGAGAATCTGCTCTCCACCGTCCGCGCCGAAATGAGCGAACCGGTCAAGAAAGGAAAATGAATCTCCCCGTCGCGTCGTCAACCGCCCGGTCGGACTGCCCGGGCCGATTTATTCGCCCTGCGATTCCGTCCCGCCCGAGCGCAGCAGGCCGACCAGCGCCTGTAGCATCTTGGCGCGGTATTCGATTGCGGTCCGCACATTCTGCTGGTGCAGGTCGAAGACGGCCACATCCGCCTCCAGCCCGCCGAACTCGTTCCTCTTGGCCGGGATGACCACCTCGCTCTCCCCATCCAACTTGACGATCGTGCGCACCATCAGGCTGGCGTCCTCGAAACTGGCCGAATCGAGGTCCACGTACTTCGTCTCGACCGTCATCACCGCCGCCTCGCGCACATAACGGGCCGCCTCCTCGATGGCCGTCCGCACCGCCTCGCGAATCTCGTTTTCCATGCTGCGACCTCCATCCGCACGATTTCTTCCGAACAACACACATTCAATTATACTGGTAAACTCAGACCATGTCGCTATCCAAGCCCACCCATCCCGCCCCGCCGCCGGCCTTCGTCTTCGACCTGGGAGGCGTCCTCCTGGACTGGAATCCGCGCCGCCTCTTCCGTCCCTTCTTCGACGGCGACCCGGCCGCCCTGGAAACCTTCCTGGCCGAAATCGACTTCCCCAACTGGAACGCCCAACTCGACCGCGGCCGTCCCATCGCCGAGGCCGTCGCCGAACTCTCCCGCCGCTTCCCCCACTACGCCGCCCCGCTGCAGGCCTATCACCTGCGCTGGGGAGAAACCGTTCTCGGCCCGATTCAACCGGTCGTGGACCTGCTCGCCCGCCTCAAACGGGCCGGACGGCCCCTCTTCGCCCTCAGCAACTGGTCGGTCGAGACCTTTCCGCTGATGCGCGCCCGCTACGACTTCCTCGGCTGGTTCGACCGCCTCTTCATCTCCGGCGAGATCGGCCTCATCAAACCCGACGAGGCCATCTTCCGCTTCTTTCTGGAAACCATCGGCCGCCGCGCCGAGGAATGCCTGTTCATTGACGATTCGCAGGTCAACATCGCCGCCGCCTCCCGCCTCGGCTTCCAGACCATCCATTTCCTCTCCCCCGAACAACTGACCGGCGAACTGGCCGCCCGCGGCCTCCTCCCGCCCCCCTGACCTGCCGCCTGCGGATGCGGTATACTACGCTCATGCCTGCCCTCGGCGTCTTCGGCGGGACCTTCGACCCGCCCCACCTCGGACACCTCATCCTGGCCGACGAGGCCCTCCACGCCCTCGGCCTGACGCGCCTGCTATGGGTGCTCACCCCCGATCCGCCCCACAAACCGGGCCGGCGTTTTGCCCCCCTCGAAGACCGCCGCGCCATGCTCGAACTCGTCCTCGCCGACGAACCGGCCTTCGAACTCTCCACGGTCGAGATCGACCGTCCCGGCCCGCACTACGCCCTCGACACCGTCCGGCTCCTCGCCGCCCAAAACCCCGGCTGCGACCTCATCTACCTGATGGGCGAGGACTCCCTGCGCGACCTGCCGACCTGGTGCCGCCCCGCCGACTTCCTGGCCGCCGTCCACGCCCTGGGGGTCATGCGCCGCCCCGGCCTCCCCGCCGACCTGGCCGCCCTCGAGGCCGTCCTGCCGGGCGTCGCCGCCAAAGTCCGCTTATTTGACGCGCCGCTCATCGAAATCGCCTCCAGCGACATCCGCCGGCGGATCGCCGAAGGCCGCCCCTTTCGCCGCTTCCTGACGCCGCAGGTCTACGCGTACATTCAGCGGCGCCGCCTCTATCGTTCGGCCTGACCGATTCCCCCCATGTCCCTCCTGCTCGACGCCCTCTTCAACGCCGTCGCCTACGGCCACCTGATCGTGGATGTCCTCAACGGCCAGCGGACGGTGCTCTTCACCTACTGGAGCCAGGAACACGGCATGAGCAACGCCGTCCTGGCTGTCATTTCCACCCTCTACGTCTGGGTGGCTTCGCTCTCGCAGCCCGTCTTCGGCTGGATTTCGGACCGCTTCGGCAAGGCCCGCCTGCTGGCCGCCGGCGGCATCCTGTGGATGACGGTCCTGTTCGCCTCGGCCCTCTTCCTGCCGGTCGAGGCCGCCATCGTCTGCCTGGTGCTGGGCAGCCTCGGTTCGGCCGCCTTCCACCCGGTCGGGACGATGCAGGCCACCCTGCGCGGCAAGTCGCTGCTGGCCGGGCGGGAGACGACCTCCACCTCCTGGTTCTTCGTCTTCGGCCAGTTCGGCTACTTCATCGGCCCCATCCTCGGCGGGATGCTGCTGCAAGCCTTCGGCCCGCCGGGCGTGGCGCTGCTGGCCGTCCCCGCCCTGCTCATCGGCCTGAACGCCCTCTGGCGGCTGCGGCAGGCCGTCATCCTGCCCCGCCCCGCGCCGACCGCCGCCGCCCCCCGGCCTGCCGCCGCGCGGACCTTTCTGATCGCGCTGGCGCTGGTCGCCTCGCTGCAGGCCTGGGCCCAGCAAAACATGATCACCTTCGTCCCCAAGCATTTGAGCGACCTGGGGCAGAGCGCCTCGGTCTACGGCATCCTCTCCGGCCTGTTCATGGGCGGATCGGCGCTGGGCAACGTCCTGGGCGGCGCGCTGGCCGACCGCTTCGGGCGTCAGCGGGTGGCCGCCGCCATGCTCGCCCTGGCCGCCCTGCCGATGACGGCCATCGCTTCGGTCGGCTGGTCGTGGAGCCTCTACCTGCTCATCCCGCTGGCCGGCCTGTTGACCGGCGCGGTGCACAGCATCATCGTCGTCCTGGCCCAGCATGCCATCGGCGGCGGCATGGCGCTCGCCTCCGGCCTGACGCTCGGATTCATGTTCTCGGCCGGCGCGCTGGGGACGCTGCTCTCCGGCCCCCTGGCCGACCGCTGGGGCTTCCCGCCCGTCTTCCAGATGACCACCGGCCTGGTCCTCCTCGCCGCCCTGGCGACCCTGGCCCTGCGCGAGCAGCCGCCGGCCGACCGCTAGAATCCATCCGGCCCCCGGAGTCCCGGAGGCCGGAATGTCGTCGCTCAGCGAGTCGGCGTGGGCGTGCGCGTGGGGGTCAGGATGGACTCCGGCGACATATCCCAGCGCAGCAGCCCCCACCACACGACCGTCCCGTCTCCCAGCCCCCCGGCCAGCCACCAGCCATCCGGCGAAAAGGCGACCGTGAACACCCTGGCGTCGGCCTCGCCGGTCAACTCGGCCATCGCATTCGGACCCGCCCAACTCCAGTCGGCGGCGGCAGGCAGCGTCCGGAGCAATCGCCCGTCCTCCACCCGCCAAATGCGCACCGTCTCGTCGAAGGAAGCCGAAGCCAGCAGAGAACCATCCGGGGAGAACGAGATCGACCAGACCTTGTCCGTGTGGCCGCTCAAGGTATGAACCAGCGTCTCGTCCTCTATCCGGTAGAGGCGGATGACACCATCCCAGCCGGCGCGCGCTACATGGGTGTTATCGGGCGAGAAGGCAACCACCGCCGCATACGCTCCGATGCCGCCAATCTGATGGGTCATCTCCCACGTCTGGGTATCCCAGATGCGGATGTAACCGTCGCCGCATCCTGCTCCGAGCATCGTCCCATCGGGCGAGAATGCCACGTTCCAGACATAATCGGGCAAGGCCGGCAGAGTGCGTAGCACCTGCCAGGTTTCAGTGCTCCAAACCTTGACCGTTCGGTCGGCCGAACCGGTCGCCAGGAGAGAACCGTCTGGAGAGAAAGCCACGCTCCAGATCGAATTGTCGTGATCGGTCAACAATCGTCGCTGCTCGCCGGTCGCCACATCCCAGATGCGCACGGTGGCGTCGTCCGCGCCGGAGGCCAGCAAAGAACCATCCGGCGAGAATGCCACGCTTTCCACCGAAGACCAGTGACCGAGCATATAGTGCAACGGATAACCATCGCTCGTCCGCCAGATGCGCACCGCCCCATCGGCTGAACCTGTCGCCAGCAGCGAGCCGTCGCGCGAAAAGGACATCCCCAGCACGATCCCAATACTGCCAGGAGGAAACTGGCGAACAACCCTGCCCCGGGGCACCCAGGAAAGAATCTTCCCATCGTCTCCCGCGGACAAGAGCAGCGACTCCCGAGGATGAAAGACAACGTCCATCACCCGGCCGGTATGGGCGCCCAAAATCTGCATGAACTCCCAGCCTTCCACCTTCCACAACCGCAGGGTGTTATCGGCGGAACCGGAAGCCAGCAGCAAACTATCGTGCGAGAAGGCCAGACTGCGCACCGCCCCTGTGTGTCCGCTCAAGGTCCCGGCCAGGCTCCAGTCCGAGGTCTGCCAGACCGCAATTGTCCCCTCAGCCGAACCTACAGCCATCCAATTGCCGTTGGGAGAAAAGGCAAGACTCAACCACTCGCCCGAGGCGCCCGCCGGCGAAGGCATGGACTGCCAATCCGAGACCGCCCAGAGAGATAAGCGGCCGTCGGCCGAGGCGGCCGCCAGATGCGCCCCATCGGGCGAGAAAGCAACCGCGTTCACTGTCCATCCCCCGCCGGAAAGCGTCTGCGCCAGGCTGCCATCCTCGACGCGCCAGATGCGGACCTCGCCGCTGCCCGTCCCGGCTGCCAGCAGAGCGCCATCGGGCGAGAACGCCACCGACTCCACCGATTCGGCCTCCCCGCTCAACGTCAGCAGAAGCCGGCCCGTCGCCGTCTGCCACACGCGCACCGTCCCATCCCGCGCCGCAGAGGCCAACCGCGACCCATCGGGCGAATACGCCAGGTCGGTTACCAGGGCCGTATGCCCTTCGAGAAGCCGCTCCCGCCGCCAGTCGCGCGTCCGCCGGATGGCAATCGTATAATCGCTGCGGGCGTCGGCAAAATACTCGCCGCCCGGCGCAAACGCCAATGCGCCGCCGCCCGTACACTCCCCAGCCATCCAATATTTCATCCCCCAATCGCCAAGGCGAATCTGGTGCAAAATATACATTCCGTCCACGTATACATCTGCCATCATCATCGTCTCTGACACAGGCCGAGACCAATAGTCGTTATAATAATCAAAAAGAGAATTCCGAAACGGCTCTGAAAACGCCGCTACCTTCGTCCAATCGTTCACTCTCAAATAAGTCATTCCATCCTGGCTATAATACAAAAAGTAATCTCCGTCCGGCGTGAAACCAATCGGGAACAGATAGCGGCGCTGCCCGGCAGGAGGCGCTTCGATATGGTGAACAAGTTGCCGGTCGGCGGTGCTCCAGATGTTGATCTCGCCATTTCTTCCCATGAAAGCCAGCAAAGAACCATCTGGAGAAAAGACTCCATTCTGCCCTACGGTGGCGGGGTTTTCCCAGAGAGGATATTCGCTGCCATCCGCCACCCGCCAGGACCGAATCCCTTCCTCCAGAACGAGAAAAATCGTCGTCCCATCCGGGGAAAAAGCAAAATTGGTTCCCGAGGCGTTAGTCTCATATCGAATATCCTGAATTAATTGCCAATCGGTAGTGCGCCAGATATATAGGTGCTTCGAATCTCCTCTGGCCGTAGCGAGGAGAGACCCATCTGGAGAGAAAGTATAGATCAGGCGAGATTCGGAAATAGTATGCACCAATTGCCAATCGCTCGTCCGCCAAATAGATAATGTTGAATCGCGATAGGAATAAGAGGCAAAGAAACGGCCATCTGGAGAAAATTCCGCCTCATCACAATCCGAATTCGCCAGCGTTGTAATCAGTCGCCCATCTTCGATCCGCCAAATTTGTACATTATCATCAAGCGCGGATGGCCTACGGCATGATACAAGCAGTTGACCATCGGGGGATATGGATCTTAACCATGCTGTATTGAAATAAGGGATCACCCCCCATGAAGTGCGCAAACGTTCCAGATTGCCCACGCTCTCCGGCGAAATGAGGGGCGGCGTCGGCGTCGGCGTCAGGGTGGGCGTTGGCGTCAGGGTGGGCGTCGGGGTGATGGTGGGCAAAGGCGTGGGCGTGCGCGAGGCCGTCGGGGCGGCCGTTCGGTCAACGGCGGCAGGCGCGGCCTCCGGTTGACAGGCGCTCCCCGTTGCCGCCAGAATCACGAACAAGATGACGATGACGCGCAAGTGAGAAAAACGAAGCATGAAAACCTCCCCATTTCTCAGAAGTGTTGTCTGCACCAGAAATTATAACCGCTTCTCCCCCTTCCGCCAACAAAAAAGACAGGGGCCCGCCCACAGGCCAGGACCCTGTCCCTTCGATGAGCCATCAGCCGGTCAAGGCTGGGGAGTACCGCTTCCGGCAGGGTGGATGACGATCCCCTGCGCCGCCCACTCGGTCGTGGTGACGTCGCGCCGGGCGATGACCGTCACGCGCGCCCCCGCCCGCAAGCTGTCCGCCCGATCGGCGGGCAAAATGCGCGTCTCCTGGCTCAAGCGGTACGTGTAGGTCTGCCCCGCCGCGTCGGCAATCGTGAGGCTCACGCCGGGCTGATAATCGGTGACCACGCCGACGCGGTGCGTCTGCGTCGGCCGGCCGGGGACGACCTGGACAGCGCGGGCGGTCAGGACGCCGTCCTCGCCCCGCACAGCCTGAATCTGAACCTGTAAACCGGGCTGCAGATTGGCGGCCGTCGCCTCGCCGCTCAGGGTCGGGACGCGGATGCGGGTCTCGGCGGTCAGGGCAACCGTAACGGTCGAGCCGTCCTCCGCCGTCACGGTCAGGCTGGCGGCGTCGGCCGAGACGACGACGCCCTTGAAATTGACGCGTTCCCCCTGGACGTTTCCGCTCCCCTGGCCCTGACCGTTGCCGCCTCCCTGCGTGGCGCGCCGCTCGGCGTTCTCGGTGGCCCGCGCCGCGGGCGTCCGGTCGGGCGTGCGGCGGTACAGCGAGTCGTCCGCCGGGCTGGCCAGGACCTGCGTGGCCGCCAGCGAGACGATGAACAGCACCCCCAACACGACAAGAATCCAATTCTTCTTCATCACAACCTCCTACGGTTCATAGATAACGGTCAAAACGAACTCGATGACATTGCCCTCGTAATCGCTGACGACGATTCCAAGCGCATTCGGCCCTTCCAGCAGCGGGACCGATATTTCGAAGGGCTGGCCGCCGTCCAGCAGGTAAATCTCCTCGTTGACGCTCAGGACGGCGTCCACGTTCACCGCGCCGCGCAAGATCGCCTGCGGCTCGGTCGTCACCGCGCCGTCGGCGGGCGAATCGAGGCGGAAGACCAGCCCGCCGCTGGTAAAACGGAGGGGCGTCGCCCCTCCTGTTGCCGGTAAAGGTTCTGCCGTCTCGGTCGGCGCGCAGGCCGCCAGCAGAGAGAGCAGAACGAGAACGGATACAAGATACACTTTCATTTTCCGTTTTTTCTCCGCCAATTTCAATCCCCTGAAGGTTAGAGCGTACTCTCGCCATGCGCTAGGACATAGAAACTGCGCCCTTGATCATAGACGAAATCGGTCACCAGGTAACCGGCCGCGAAGGCGCGCTCGAAGACTTCGCGGGTGTAGAAGCGCCAGTCGCGTGCCAGGGCCAGATCGGAGCGCCGAATCGCCTCGAAGTTACTGGGAATTTCGACCAGCAGGATGACCCCTTCGGGGCGGGGCGGCTCGTCGGTGGGATGCAGGCTGCCGGTCGAATCGGGACGCGCCTCCAGCAGAGACGGCCGGGCGGCCAGATACTGGTCGAGGGTCAGCGCCGGACGCGCCCGCCGGCTCAAACGGCGCTCGACCCGCCGGCTGTTCACCCACCAATCCACCTGGAAACGGTCCGACGGCAGACCGGCGTTCAGGCCGTCGCGCATCTCGCCGTACTCGCTGCGCCGATAGGTGTTGCAGACCGCCCCCAGCCGGGCGATATTGAGATGGGCGTTGCGGCTGAGCAACGGATCATACGTCCAGGTGATGCGGTCGATTCCCTGGTGACGCACCAACTGCCACTGGGCGCGCTTGAGCGCGAAGCCCAGGCCGCGGTTGCGCCAATCGGGATGCACGCCGAGCATGTGCGAGCAATGCTTGAGACGCGGCCCGTCGGGCGTCTCATAGAAGCCGGGGAAGCCGAAGACAAACCCGACCAGTTCCGCGCCGGCAAACGCCCCCAACACCAGCCCGCCGTTGTGGGCGGCGGTCAGCAGCAAATGCGAGGGGACGACGTCCGTCTCCGAGCCCGGCCAGACCAGGCGCTGCAGCCCCTCGACCAGACGCATCTCCTCGGGCGTTTCAATCAGGCGGATGATCCAATCACTGCGCTTTGGGTCCATAGTCGCTCGCTAAAGAACGAACTGATTCAACCTTTCTGCTGCAAAGATTGCCTGGAAGGTAAAGGCATCGAATTGCGCGAATTCTCCAAATCTTTCGTAAAATTCGTGTCATTCGATGCTGAAGAGCAGCAACGCGCCAGCCGCAGCAAAAGGTTGAATCACCTCAACCAAAAAATCAACCTGAACGGCGTTCGATGCCGGCGTTTCCTGCAAACGCGGCTACCTCTAGGGCCGCCGCCGGAACAAACCCTTGAAATACTCCCGGCCCCAATGCACCCCGCGCAAATGTTCCAGGCGGGAGGCGAAACGGGCGGGCATCAGCCCAAACAGGCGCGGCAAACTGTCCACCGGGCAGGTGCGGTTGACGGCGAAATAGTCCAGCCAGAAGACCGAGGCCGGATACCCCGGAAAGATCGATTCGAGCAGAATCATCAGCGAGCGCATGAGCGGAAGCGGCCAACTGACCAACAGGCGCGGCGCGCCGATCACGCGGCCAATCGTCTCGAAGACCTCCCGCACGCTCAGGTACTCGCTGCCACCCACTTCATAGGTCTGGTTGACTGTCTTCGGGTCGTCAAGCGCCCAGACCATGCAGGTGACCAGGTCTTCCACCCACAACGGCTGGACCAGGCTCTTGCCGCCTCCCGGCAGAGGCAGAAAGCCCGGCGCGGCGGCCATCAACTTGGCAATGCCGGTCGTGAAGTTGTCCTGCAGTCCAAAGAGCATCGAGGCGCGCAGCACCGTGTAGGGGACGCCGCTCTTGCGCACGAACTCTTCGGCGATGCCTTTGGCCTTGAGAACCGGATAGGCCGAGGCGCGGTCGGCGTCCAGGTGGCTGAGGTAGAAGAACCGTTCGACGCCGGCCTCGGCCGCCGCCTGGGTCAGGTTGCGCGTCCCGGCAACGTCCACCGTCTGCAAGTTGGCGCGCGCCCCCTCGCCCTCCTCGCCCGCCAGGTGATAGACCACCTCCACGCCGCGCAGCGCCGCCTGCAAGCCGCGCACATCGCCCAGGCTGGTCACCGCCACCTCGACCGGCACCCCGCTGGGCAGTTTGGGCGAGCGCGGCGACGGCCGCAGCAGCAATCGCACCCGCTGACCGGCCTCCACCAGTTGCCGGGCCAGGACGCGGCCGATGAACCCTGTGCCGCCAGTCAAAAGAATCACGAGACCGATTATACTTTGAATGAATCGGGTTTAGAATCACCTCATGCAAAGGAACTCCCCCCTATGAAAACTTTCTTGCACGGAAACTGGCGCTACACCACCGAGGACAGCCCCGACTTCGCCCACCCCGGCCACGACGACTCGGCCTGGGCGCAGATGAGTTTGCCGGCCAACTGGTTCCTGGCCGGCCTCGACCATCACGGCGTGGTCTGGTTCCGCCGCGCCTTCGATTACCAGCCCGGGCGCGGCCAGTTCGTCCGCCTGCGCTTCGACGGCGTGGACTACTTCGCCGAGGTCTACCTGAACGGCGTCCTGCTCGGCCGCCACAGCGGGTACTTTGACCCCTTTTCGTTCGATGTGACCGGCGTGCTGGTCCCCGGCCGCAATCTGCTGGCTGTGCGGGTCGACTCGCCCTATGAAAAGCCCGGCCTGGACGGCTGGCATCTGCGCAAGAAACTCATCAAGGGCATCCTCAACCACCACGACTGTCGCCCCGGCGGCGGCTGGGAGCTGGCCGGACAATCCTACAACACCGGCGGCATCTGGAACCGCGTCTTCCTCGAAGAACACGGCGCGGTCACCATCGAGGCCCTCCTGCTGCGCGCCGACCTCGAGTCCGATCCGCCCGTCCTGCACGCCGAAGCGCGCGTCGAGAACCGCGGCCCGGCGCATCCCGCCCGCCTGACGCTGCGCTGCGCCCCCGACAACTTCCCCGGCCAGGCCTACCAGGCCGAGTTCGACCTCGACCTGCCCGCCGGCCAGAGCGTCCAGCGCGTCTCTCTCCCCGTCCCGGCGGCGGCGCGCTGGCAGCCCTGGGACCGCGGCTTCCCCCACCTCTACCAGGTCTCGGCCAGCCTGGACGGGGCCGAGGCGCGTTCCCTGTTCGGCTTCCGCTCCGTCCGCATGGAGCCCGGCTACCGCTTCGTCCTCAACGGCGAACCGTATTTCCTGCGCGGCTCGAACTACATCGCCTCCCAGTGGCTGGCCGAGACGCTCTTCGCCGAGGCCAACAGCGACCGTCATCCCTTCGGCGGCGGGCCGGGGCTGGAAACCTTCAGCCGCGACGTCCGCCTGGCCAAAGCCTGCAATTTGAACATCCTGCGCGTCCACGCCCACGTTCTGCCGCCCGAATTCCACGAGGCCTGCGACCGCGCCGGCCTGCTCGTCTGGCAGGATTTCGCCCTCCAGTGGGGCTACTCGGACGACCCCGCCTTCCAGGAGGAAGCCGTCCGCCAGATGCGCGCCATGGTGACGATGCTCTACAACCACCCCTCCATCGTCCTCTGGTGCTGTCACAACGAGAGTCCCTGGGACGCGCCCTGGATGGCCGGCGCTGCAGGCGGCCTCTACGACCCCGCCCACAACCGCGACCTGGACGCCCGCCTGGAGGCCGAAACCCGCGCCCTCGACCCGACCCGCATCGTCCACCGCAACTCCGGCACCGGCGACGGCCACGCCTATCCCGGCTGGTACTTCAGCGAGTACACTCTCTTCCGCGACCTGCCCGGCGCGCCGCTGGTCACCGAATACGGCGCCCAGGCCCTGCCCGCCAAAGAGAGCCTCCTGCGCGCCCTCGCCCGCCTCGGCCCCGACGGCGGTTACGCCGACCTGATGCGCTTCAAAGCCTTCCTGCGCGCCCGCAGCGCCTACAAGCCCATGCCGAAGCCGCTGCTGAAATTCATGAGCGCCCTCATCAACAACGCTGAGCGCCTGCCGCTGCTCAAACCGCTGGTCGGCAAGATCAACGCCTGGGGAATGAAAGCCGAAACCTCCCCCTACAAGCGCCTCCCGCCCGAAGACGAGATTCCGCCCGAATTGCGCTCTGCCTATCAGGTCTGGCAAGCCTGGCGCTTCCACGACTTCCAGCCGCCCGAAACCTTCGAGGAAGGCCGCCTCGACCCCGGCGATTCGCTCGACGAGTTCATCGTCAGCAGCCAGGACTATCAGGCCCGCCTGCTCCAGTTCGCCACCGAAACCTACCGCCGCGCCAAAGGCCGGGTCAGCGGCGTCATCCAGTTCGACTTCACCGACCCCTGGCCGGCCATCACCTGGTCGGTGCTGGATTACTGGCGGCAGCCCAAGGCCGGTTACGCCGCCCTCCAGCGCGCCATGCAGCCCGTCCTGCCCAGCCTCGACCTGCCCGACTCGATCCGCCCCGGCAAAGGGTTCAGCGCCCCGCTCGTCGTGGTCAACGACCTCAATCAAGCCTTCCCCTCCGTCGTCTGCGCCTGGCGGTTGGAGAGCGGCGGCCGCACCCTCGCCCAAGACGCCTGGAAGGCCGATCTGCCCGCCAACGCCGTCAAAAAAGTGCACACCTTCCTCTTCCCGGCCCTGCCGCCCGGCGAATACCGCCTGACCGTCACGGTCGCCGCCGCCGACGGCAAACCGCTGGGCGAGAACCTCTACACCCTCAGACTCTCGGAGGAACCATGACCCTACCAACCAAAATCGTCGTCATTGGCGCAGGCAGCGCCTCGTTTGGAGAGAACACCCTGGCGGCCCTGCTCCGTTCCCGCAAACTGCGCGGCTCGACCCTCGCCCTTGTCGACCGCAATCCCGAAACGCTCGACGTCGTCCGCCGCCTGGCCGAGCGCCTCAACCGCGAATGGGACGCCGGCCTGACTCTCACCAGCCACACCGACCACCGCGACGCCCTGGACGATGCGACCCAGTTCGTCGTCTCGGCCATCGAGGTCGGGGCGCGCGAGGGCCTCTGGCGGCGCGACTTCGAAATCCCGCTCCAGTTCGGCGTCCGCCAGCCCTACGCCGAGAACGGCGGCCCGGGCGGATTCGCCCACGCCCTGCGCAACATCGGCCCCGTCCTGAACATCGTCCGGGACATGGAGCAGGTCTGTCCCCAGGCCTGGTTCATCAACTACACCAACCCGATGATTCGCATCTGCGACCTGGTCAACCGTCACAGCCGCATCCGGGCCGTCGGCCTCTGCCACCAGATCTTCATCGGCTACGTCATGGTCGGCATCGCCCTTGCCAAAGACCTGGGCATCGAGGTCCCGGAAGGCATCGTCGGCATGCACGCCGACATCACCCAGATTCCGCTCCATGAGCGCGTCAAGGAACAAATCGTCCCGCGCCTCGACATCCGCGCCGCCGGCCTGAACCACTTCTCCTGGATTCTCTCCATCTGCGACCGGCAGACCGGCGAGGACCTCTATCCGCTCTTCCGCCGCCGCTTCTTCGAACTCGACCCGGCCTTCGAGCCGCTCACCCGGCGCGTCTTCGAGGCCTTCGGCCTTTTCCCCGTCCCCGGCGACACACACCTATGCGAATACCTCCCCTGGCTGACCGATCCGGTCACCAAGCCCTGGGAAAAATACAATATCCGACTCTACGATTGGGACATGATGGCCGCCGTGCGCGAATTCCAGCACGAACGCCTGCAGCGCATGGCCGACGGCGAACTGACCCTCGAGAGCCTGGAGGAAACCGACTCCGAGGGCGCGTTGGAGATGATCGAAAACGTCGCCGGCGCGGGGACGCATTACCACCTGGCCGCCAACCTGCCCAACGCGGGCCAGATCGCCAACCTCCCGCTCGGCGCGCCGGTCGAAACCCCCGTCGTCGTGGACGGAGCCGGAATCCACCCCGTCCACGTGGGCAGCCTGCCCGAGCCGGTCGCCGAACTCCTGCGCCGCGAGATCACCGTCGCCCAACTGTGCGTGGACGCCGCCGTGGAAGGGAGCCGCGAAAAGGCGCTGCAATGCCTGCTCCTCGACCCGGTGATCACCGACATCGAGACGGCCAAATCGGTCCTGGATGCCTATTTGACCGAATACAAAGCGTACTTGCCGCAATTCTGGAAATGAATCGGGAGACGAGTGACGAGTGACGAGTGAGGAGTGACGAGTGACAGGCATGGCGTGTAATGCATTGGAAATTAGGAGGGAAACAGACATGTCACAAGACCGCTTGGAGTCGTTCGAGACCTACAAAATCGCGCGACAATTGTTCGATGATTTCTGGAAAGACTCTGCAATTGCCGGTCAAGACTACCGCGGCAGAGAACTGGTCAAACAGCAAATCCGAAGTCTGGATTCGATCTGCGCGAACATCGAAGAAGGGTATGGTCGCGGCTTTGGGAAAGAACTGCCGCAACACCTCAAAATCGCTCGCGGCGAGGCGCGGGAAAGCAAAGGCCGCTTCGACCGCATGAAACATGTCCTGCCCGCCGACCTGATCGCCCAAAGGGTCGCCGCCCTCGACCGCATTATCGGCGCCCTGACCAACGCCATCATCAGCATCGAAAGAAAAAAGAATTCCTAATTCACCCGCCACCCGTCACCCGTCACTCGCCACCCGTCACTCGCCACCCGTCACTCGCCACCCGTCACTCGCCACCCGTCACCCATCACAGGAGAACCAATGACAAACTACTACCTCGGCATCGACGTAGGAGGAACCAAGACCCACGCTCTGCTCGCCGACGAAAACGGCCAGGCGGTCGGCTTTGCCACGGGCGGACCCGGCAACTGGGAGGCGGTCGGCTACGACGGCCTGACCCGCGTCCTGAACGAGGTCACGCGCGCCGCGGCGGCCATGGCCGGCCTCGAAATCGAGCAGATTGCCGGCGCGGGCATGGGCCTGGCTGGCTTCGACTGGCCCTCGCAGTACGAAGCCCACATGCAAGCCATTGCTCCCCTCGGCCTGACCGGTCCGGTGCGAATCGTCAACGACGCCACCCTCGGCATCGTCGCCGGCGCGGAAGAGGGCTGGGGCGTTTCGGTCTGCTCGGGGACCGGCTGTAACTGCCGCGGCTGGAACCGCGACCACAGCCGCGAGGGCCGCGTCGTCGGCGGGGCCAGCCACTGGTCGGGCGAATACGCCGGCGGCTGGGACATCATCATGCGCGCCATGCAAGCCGTGACCTTCGAATGGAACAAACGCGGCCCGGCCACCGCCCTGACGCCGCTCTTCCTGGCTCACACCGGCGCCCGCGACCTGGACGACCTGATCGAGGGCGTCTACCTGGGGCGCTACCACCCCGAAGCCTCCCTCGTCCTGGACATTTTCCAGACCGCCGCCCAGGGCGATCCACAAGCGATCGAGGTCATCCGCTGGGCAGGCCGCGAACTGGGCGGGATGGCCGTCGGCGTCATCCGCCAGTTGTCACTGGAAAACGAAGCCTTCGACGTGGTCCTGATCGGGAGCATCTTCGACGGCCACCCCCTGCTCACCGACAGCCTCGGCGAGACCGTCCACGCCGTCGCCCCGGCGGCGCGCCTGGTCAGGCTCGCAGTCCCGCCCGTGATCGGCGGGGTGCTGCTCGGCATGGAGGCCGCCGGGCTGGACTACCGCAGCCGTCGAAAGAGGCTGCTTCAATCCTTGCAACAGATGACATCCCCATAATTCCAAGAGCGCCAAAGAGGGCAAGGCGGCTCCTCCGCATCGGGCGCAATGCGTCTAGAGATTTATGGCTATACGCAATCTGTGTCTGCACAGTTCGACAGAGGATCAACTTAAGTACTTCTACCTATTCTTGGGATCGGGCAAATTTGCTATGATTAGTCAGAGAACTTTTGGATCTTCAACCATCCAGTTTCAGGGAGCGTTTCATGCCCCTCAAAAAAAAGAACCATAACACCAGTGAGCAGACCGCCCGTCTGAGCGCCGCCGAATGGCAGACCACCTTCGATGCCGTGGGCAGCGCCATCTTCCTCACAGATCAAGATTTCACCATTATCAAGTGCAACCGCACTGCGAAAAGCCTCTTCCAACGTTCCTCAGCCGAAATCATCGGCAAGAAGTGCTATCACCTGGTGCATGGAACGGACAAGCCCGTCTCCGCCTGTCCGCTCGAGGTGATACGCGAGGACAAGAAACGTCACACGCTGACCTTCGAGCAAAACGGACGCTGGCTCGAAGTAAGCGCGGACCCCATCCTGGACGAGGCGGGCAACTTCACCGGCAGCGTGCACGTCGTCAACGACATCACCGAGCGCAAACGGACCGAACAAGCCCTGGACGAGCATCATTCGTACCTGAAAGCCGTCTTGGATTCGGTCAATGATGCCATCTTCGTGGACGACGCCGATACCGGCAAAATCATTGATGTCAATCAGCGTTGCTGCGAGATGTACGGCTACACGTACGAAGAAATGCTGCGCACCCCCATCGGCGACCTCAGCCAGGGCGAGCCGCCCTACTCGCAGGCCGAGGCGATCGAATGGCTGCGGAAGACCCGCGAGGAAGGCCCCCAAATCTTTGAGTGGTTGGCAAAACATAAGGACGGGCGCACTTTCTGGGTGGAAGTCAGCACCCGTTTTGTCGTCATCGGCGGAGAGAATCGCTTTGTCGTTGTGGTGCGCGACATTACCGAGCGCAAACTGGCCGAAGAAGCCCTGCGCCAGAGCGAAGAACGGTATCGTCAGTTGTTCGAAGCCGAATCCGACGCCGTTTTTTTGATCGACAACCAGACCGGCAGAATCCTGCAAGCCAATAGCGCCGCCTGCGCCCTGTATGGATACAGTCTCGAAGAACTGTTGTCCATGACGAACAATGATTTGTCTGCAGAGCCGGAGCAGACCCAGAGAGTGACCCAGGAGACGCCGATCACGCCGGAGAAAGTTGTGGTCATCCCCTTGCGCTGGCATCGCAAGAAAGACGGCGCGGTTTTCCCGGTAGAAATCACCGGACGCTTCTTCACCTACCAGGACCGGCCTGTTCATATCGCTGCCATCCGCGACATCACCGAGCGCAAGCGGGCCGAAGAAGCCCTGCGCCAGAGCGAAGAGCGCCACCGTCTGATTGCCGACATGATGTCGGATTACATCTACAGCGGGCTGGTGTTTCCCGATGCAAGTACAGTCACCGAATGGATCAGCGGCGCGTTCGAGCGCATCACCGGCTACAGTGTGGAGGAAATCAACCGCCTGCCGGGCGGCTTCGCCTCCTTGCTCATTCCCGAAGACCTCCAAAACGTCCTGCAGCAGCAACCGCGCTTGTTCGAGCGCGGCGAATCCTCGGTCGAGTACCGCATTCGCCGCAAGGACGGCGAAATCCGCTGGCTGCAAGACAATATGAAATTCGAGGGCCAGCAGGACCAGGGAGCCTTTCGGGTCATCGGCGCCGTCCAGGACATCACCGAGCGAAAATTGGCCGAGGAGAAAATCCGCCAGAGCGAAGAAACCTACCGCAATCTCTTCCACAACGCCCAGGTCGGCCTGTTCCGCACCCGAATCTCCGACGGCAAAATCCTGGAAAGCAACGACCAACTGGCGCGCATGTTCGGTTACGCGAATCGCGAAGAATTCATTGCCGAGTACTCCACCGCGCAGAACTACGTAGATCCTGGCACGCGCGAGCGTATGCTCGAACTCCTGCGCCGCGACGGCTTCGTGCAGAACTTCGAGGCCCGCTTCTACCGCAAAGACCGGTCCATTTTTTGGGCGCGTTACTCCGCCCGCATTTATCCCGAACAGGGCTGGATCGAGGGCGTGGTCGAAGACATCACTGAACAAAAACAGGCTCAGGAAAAACTGACCCAGAGCGAGGCAAAATATCGCCTGCTGGCCGAGACGACGCCAGATGTCATCATTCTGCACGACATGGAGGGGCGCATCGAATACGTCAACCGCGCCGGCCTGGAACTGGCCGGACGGACGGAAAAAGAGGTCATCGGTCAGCCCATTGCTGCTTTCCTCGCCGCCGAGTCGCAAAACGGCATCCGCCAACGGAAAGCGCAGCGCGCTCGGGGCGACGGCGGCGTCTATACTTACGAAGCCGAGTTCCTGGACAAGAACGGCCAGCGCCACACCATGGAAGTCTGCTCTGCGCCCATCATGAGCGAAGGAAAGATTGCCCAAATTCTCATCGTCGCCCGCGACATTACCGAACGCAAACAAATGGAAATCTCCATCCAGGAAAACCAAGAGAAATATCAGGCCCTGTTCGAGCAATCCGTGGAAGGCATCTACCTGCATGACGCCCAGGGCCGCATTCTCGAAGTCAACGAAGTGGCCTGTCAGCAATCCGGCTACACTCGGCAGGAATTGCTGCAATGCAACGTCTTCGACCTGCATTCGCCCAATACGAGGGTCAATCTTCCCAAAGACGAAATCCTGCGCCAATGGAGTCAATGGCAGCCCGGGCAGCGGCACACGATCGAGGGGGAACATCAACGCAAGGACGGTTCGGTCTATCCGGTCGAAATCTCCACCGGGGTGGTGCAATACGGCGGCCAGCGGGCGCTGCTGGCCATCGTCAAAGACATCACCGAGCGCAAACAGGCCGAGGAGGCCATCCAGCGTCTCAACGCCGAACTCGAAGCGCGCGTCGAGGAGCGCACCCGCCAACTCCAGGAAGCCCAGGAGCAACTCGTCCGCCAGGAAAAACTGGCCGTCCTGGGTCAACTGGCTGGCGGCGTCGGCCACGAACTGCGCAACCCGCTGGCCGTCATCAGCAACGCCGTCTATTTCCTCAAACTGACCCAGCCCGAAGCAGACCCCAAAGTGCGCGAATACCTCGACATCCTCGAGCGCGAGACCCGCAACGCCGAGAAAATCATCTCCGACCTGCTCGACTTCGCCCGCGTCAGATCGGTGGAGCGCCAGGCCATCTCCGCCGCCGAATTGATGCGCCGCGTCTTCGAGCGCTATCCCGTTCCTGAAAACATCCACCTCGTCCTCGACCTGCCGCCCGACCTCCCGCCCCTGTGGGTGGACGCCCGCCAGATGGAGCAAGTGCTGGGCAACCTCGTGCTCAACGCCTACCAGGCCATGCCCTCGGGAGGGGAGTTATCAGTCATCAGTATGTAGTGTCTCGTTAATTCGTACCTTTACAATCTCATAAAATCGTACCTCCAAACCTTTGGTTTTGGAGGAGAAATGTCAACGCATCGGCGACCATTGACGGTAGCAGAG
>JAIOAU010000016.1 GCA_019873655.1 Chloroflexota bacterium
GCTCTGCTACCGTCAATGGTCGCCGATGCGTTGACATTTCTCCTCCAAAACCAAAGGTTTGGAGG
This sequence comes from Chloroflexota bacterium, assembly GCA_019873655.1. Classification (GTDB taxonomy): domain Bacteria; phylum Chloroflexota; class Anaerolineae; order Anaerolineales; family Villigracilaceae; genus JAFGSI01. Next base: position 66 of record JAIOAU010000016.1, read on the forward strand.
TACGATTTTATGAGATTGTAAAGGTACGAATTAACGAGACACTACACAGTGTTCAGTAAGCGGTAAAAAGGCTTCCGGGCCGAGGGCGCGGAAGCCTTTCGATTTCTTTGGCAGGGGGATGCTTAAAGCGTCATCACCCGCCGCAGACGGTTGATGCGCATAGCCAAAGCGCCGGAGGCGATCAGGTCCAGGTAGCGCGGGTCGGGGAAGTGGCCCATGTCGTAGCGCGGCAGGGCGAGGGGCGCGGCGGCGTGGGCGGGGAAAATGTTGCCGTAGCGGGTGGTCAGGGCGGTCTCGAAGCCGTATTCGGCGGCCAGGCGCGCCTCGCGCGCCCCGGCTTCGTAGCGGGAACCGTAGGGGTAGGCGAAATGCGTCACCGGACGCCCCAGCCGCTCTTCCAGGATGCGCTTTGCCCCGGCGATTTCGGCGCGCGCCTCGGCCTCGTCCAGCCGGCTGAGGACGCGGTGATTCGTGGCGTGAGCGCCGATGGTCACCAGCGGGTCGGCGTCCAGGCGGCGAATCTCGTCCCAGGTCAGGGCGAGGGCGTCGGTGGGAGCGAGCGGGTCGAGGCCGCGGGCGCGGAAGAGGACTTCCACCAGGCGGGCAAATTCAGGCGGGGAAGCGTACTTGAGCAGCGGGCGCAGAGCGGCGCGGGTCTGGGCGGCCGCGGCGGGGGAGTCTGTCTCGAAGCGGCGGACCTGGCCGTTGATTTCCAGGGTGATGGGTTCCCCCTGCGCCAGCAGGTCTTCGAGCAGATACCACCACAGGACGGCCGTCCGGTCGGGCAGGCCGACGGCGACGTGGATGGTGAAGGGGACGCCGCGCCGCTGGAAGACGGGGTAGGCCAGGGTCAGGTTGTCGCGGTAGCCGTCGTCGAAGGTGAACAGGACGAAGGGCCGCTCGGGCCGCGTTTCGCCGCGCAGGAAGCGGCGCAGGTCGGCGGGGGAATAGAAAAGATAGTTGCGGCGTTCGAACCAGGCGATGATTTCGTCCAGCCGGGCGGGGGTGGTTTCGAGCGTCGGCAGGCGCGGCCGTTCGCCCTCGGGGATGAGGCGGTGGAACATCAACACCAGGCCGGCGCCCCCGTAGAGGGGACGGACGAGGGGGGCGAGGGGGCGCAGGAGGAGGTCGAGGCGGTTCACAGGTCGAGGACTTGCAGTTCCGAGTAGAGCGTGTCCATCGCCTGGCGCGGCACGCTGACGGAGCGGAACAGGCGCGGGATGCGTTGAGGGATGGTCGCACCGGGCAGGCGCGTCGTCTGGCCGGCCAGGTAGTGTTCGCCGACCAGCAGGCCGAAGACGCCCAGCCGCAGGCAGAGACGGCCCAGCAGGCCCGGGGCGAGGCGAGCAAAGACGGCCGGATGACTCAGATAATGCACCTCGGCCAGCGGCAGGCGTTTGCGGCGCACGGTTTTGACGAGCAGATAGGTGTACTCATCGCCGCGCCGCAGCAGGACGTGCGGGAAGGCGAAGGGGCGGTGATCCTCGAGGATGCGCCGGTCGTGGTCGTCCAGATGGGGGGCGATTCGATCGGGGTCGAGCGAGATTTCGCCCGACCCGGCGAGGGGCAGAGGGAGCAGGACGCGGGCGCGCTCATCCAGGGTCTGGAAGCCGAAGCGGCGCAAAATCGGCGCGACTTTGACGCCGGTGAAGTTGGTAAAGGTCGTCGCGGCGCGGTTCAGGACGCGGGAAAGCAGCGACAGCCCTTCGCTGCGATGGTCGGGAGCGACGATCCAGGTCGTCAGGTTGCAGAATTTCTCCTCCCGGCCGCCGATTTCGCGCCGGCTAAAAAGCGTCCCCAGGAAACCGACCGGCTGTCCCTCGTCTTCGAGCAGGTAGCCGAAGGGGTCGTCCACGTTGCCCCAGCGGCGGACGAAGAGGCGGCGAAAGGTCTCTTTCGAGGGGCGCGGCTCGTTGAAGCCCAGGAAGAGCGGGTAGAGGCGCTCGAAGTCTTCGGGTTCGGCGGGGCGGATGAGGGTCATCGGGGCTAGGGACGCAGGCGGATTTTCTTGTAGCGCTCGGAGTACATTTCCTCGTCCACGAACTCGATCTTGACCGGCACTTTGAAGGCCGGCAGGACGGCGCGGCAGGCCTTCTTCAGGCGCAGGGCGGCGGCTTTGGGGTCTTCCGGTTCCTTGAGCCGCACCAGGGCGCAGACGATGTTGCCGGTGATGGGATTCTTCTCGCCGTAGACGGTCGCCTCGGCGACGTTGGGCTGCTCTTGCAGGACCGACTCGACCTCGGCCGGATAGACCTTTTCGCCGCCGACGTTGATCAACTCGGAGCGGCGGCCCAGGATGCGGAAGTACTCGCCGTCCACCAGCACCTCGTCGCCGGTGACGAACCAGCCGTCCTCGGTGAACGGGCTGGGGGCGTTGAGGTAGCCGAGCATGGCGCTCTTGGCCTTGATGTGCAGAATCCCGTCCACGACGCGCGTCTCGAAGCCCTCGCCGCCCAGTTTGACCCACAGCGAGTCCGAACTCTTCGACTTGGAGCGCAGGATGCCGACCTCGGAAAGTCCGTAGGTTTGCTGGAGGGTGATGTGCGGGAACAGTTCGTGGAAGCGTTTGAGCGTGCTTTCCGGCATCGGCTCGGTGCCGTAGGTGACGGTCTGGAGCGAGGACAGGTCGTAGCGTTTGTAGGCTTCGCTGAGCAGAATCAGGTTGATGAAGGTCGGCGAGGTGGGCAGCATCTCGACGCGGTACTTTTCGACGGCGGCCAGCACCGCCTCGGGGCTGCGGTCCTGGACGGTGATGATCGTCCCGCCGTTGGAGAGGATGTAGAGCATGGTGTTGACGCCGCCGATGTGATCGTAGAGCAGGAAGGTGATCGTCCGCTTGGTGTGGCGGCGGACTTTGAATTTCTCCAGGATGCCGGTCAGGTCGTGCAGGGCGGCCTTGTTCTTGCCGGTCGAGCCGGAGGAGAAGAGAATCAGGCCGGGGTGGCCGCGCCGGCGCAGTTCGGCGTAGAGGGGATGGTCGGCCCGATAGGGGAGGCGCTCGAAACGGACCTGGTCCTGCTCGTCAATGACGATGCGCACTTCGCCCTGGGCGGTTTCGATGAACTCGGCCTTTTTGGCCTCCACCGAGCGGGTCAGCGGCACCAGGACGCAGTTGTGTTCGATGAGCGCCAGGAAGAGCGCCACCGCGTTGGGCGAGAAGTCGGCCTCCAGGATGACCACCGCGCCGGCCGGGACCTGCTGCTCGGTCAGCGCCGCCTGCCACTCTGCCAGCCGGTCGAGCAGCCAGGCGTAGGAATAGGCCTGGTCGCGCCAGATGATGGCCTCGTTCTGGCGGTTTTCGCGGAAGACATCCAGCATGAATTCGATGGTCATACGCCTCCCAGGTAGATCACCTGGCCGGTGATCAGCCCGCTTTCGGGCCGCAGGAAGAAGTCGATGACGTTGACGATGTCGGCGAATTCGCCGAAGCGCGGGATGGCCTGGCGGGCGAGCAGGGCCTGGAGTTTCTCATCCGGGACGGCCGCCACCAGGTCGGTGCGGACGGCGGTCGGGCCGACGGCGTTGACGGTAACGCCGAGGGGGGCCAGTTCGCGCGCCAGGATGCGGGTCAGGGTTTCGACGGCGGCTTTCGAGGCGGCGTACACGGCTTCGCCTTCCAGGTCGAGCGGCACGGCCACGCTGGAGAAGTTGACGATGCGTCCGAATTTGCGCTTCTGCATCAGGCGGGCGGATTCCCGGCAGAGCAGGAACGCGCCGATGACATTCGTCTCGAAGACGCGCCGCGCCGTTTCGACGGGCGTCAGCAGGGCGTGGTTGAGGACCGCGATGCCGGCGTTGTTGATGAGGGCGTCCAGTCGCCCGTAGGTTTTGCGAATCTCGCCAAGCATGGCCTGCACAGCCGGTTCGTCGTTCACGTCCAGGCAGAAGTGGCGGTAGTTGGGGAGCGCCAGGTCCGACGGCTTGCGGCTGCAGCCGATGACCTGCCAGCCGCGGCCGGCGTAGGTCTCGGCCAGGTGGCGGCCGATGCCCTTGCGCGTCCCGCTGATGAGCATGACGGCGGTTTCGCTCATTTCTTTTCCGTCAACAGCAGATGGGCGTACTCGGCGAGCGACTGCACGCTGCGGAAGGGACTGCGTTCCTGCGACATGGCGCGCTCGTCGGCCAGGGTCAGATGGACCCCATAGCGGTCGGCGATTTTCTCTTCGACCAGCACGATCAGGTTGACCAGGCCGAGCGAGTCGAGTTTCGAATTCCGCCCGAGCAGGCGCGTTTCGGGAGAGATCTCCAGGCGCTGTTCGTCCTCGGCCTGCTGATTCCACTCTTCGACGGCTTCCAGGACGAGCGCCAACACTTCTTCTTTTTCCATGACGGCTCCTCGATGAGACATTTGCTCGAATTATACTGCCAAAGGCGGCGGCATCGGGGGATGCGCCCAACGCGAACCTCCCCGCGCAGACGGGGAGGCCTTTCGAACGATGAACGGTGGGCGCGTCCCGGTTTAAAGCGCCCAGGCCAGCATGATGCCGAAGATAGCGATGATGACGCCGAGATGCAGCAACAAGTTGCTGCTCCCGAACCAACCGGGGACGAAGAACTGCACCACGTAGTTGGCAACGACCAGCAGGAGGCCGATCATTGGCAGCAGGCCCTTGCGCGGCGCCAGATAATTGGAAAGTTTGTCGAGCATTTTATTCAACCAGCGAAACATCTTGCTCCTCCTTGTCTGATTCGCCTGGCCGAATCTGCCAGGGGTGGAATTGCGCCAACAGCCTGCCCGGCAGCCGCCCCTCGATGAGGACGCTCTTGCGCCCGTGTTCGAGGCGCTCCACCTGGCCGAATTCGTGGAAAAGCGAGATCAATTGTCCCTGCTGATAGGGCAGGCGGACGCGCACCGGCGTCAGCGTTTCGTAGAGGACGCCGCGGATGCGTTCGATCAGGTCGGGCAGGCCCTCGCCGGTGCGGGCCGAGATGGCGACTGCCTGCGGGAACCGGGCCGCGATCTGACGGGCGGCGGCCGGGTCGCTCAGACGGTCGATTTTGTTCAGGACGGTGATGACCGGCACATGCCCGGCCTCGATCTCGTTCAGCGTTCGATGGACGGCTTCGGCCTGGTTCATGGCGTTGGGGTGGGAAATGTCCACCACGTGTAGCAACAGGTCGGCGTCGGCGATTTCCTCGAGGGTGGCGCGGAAGGCGGCGACTAGGGTGGTGGGCAGTTTCTGGATGAATCCGACCGTGTCGGTGAAGAGGACGATGTTGCCGCCGGGGAATTCGACCCGCCGGGTGGTGGGGTCGAGGGTGGCGAACAACTCGTCGGCGACGTAGACGCTTGCGCCGGCCAGGCGGTTAAGCAGGGTAGATTTCCCGGCATTCGTGTAGCCAACAAGGGTAACGACCGGGACGCGGTTGCGCCGCCGCTGGCCGCGCTGGCGCTGGCGCTGGGCGCGCACTTTTTCCAGGTCGTCCTTGATGCGGGCGATTTCGCGGCGGATGGTTCGCCGGTCCACTTCCAGTTGGGTCTCGCCGGGGCCGCGCAGGCCGACGCCGCCGACCGATCCGGCCCGTCCGCCGCCGCCGCCCGTCTGGCGGGCCAGATGGGTCCAGCGGCCGGTCAGACGCGGCAGGTAGTACTCGTACTGCGCCAGTTTGACCTGCTGCTGGCCCTCGCTGGTGTGGGCGTGCTGGGCGAAGATGTCGAGGATGACCGCTGTGCGGTCGAGCAGGCGCAGGTTGTTGCCGAGGGCCTCTTCCAGTTCGCGCTGGTGACGGGGGCTGAGTTCGTCGTCGAACACGATGACCTGGGCGAGGGTCTCTTCGGCCAGGGCCTTGAGTTCCTCGACTTTGCCTTTGCCGATGAGGGTCTGAGGGTTGGGGCGGTCGAGTTTTTGGGTCAGTTGGCCGACCACTTCCAGGCCGGCGGTGTCGCACAAGAGGGCCAGTTCGGCCAGCGAGTCATCCAGGCTGAGGAGACGTTCCTGGCCGTAGAGTTCCACGCCGACCAGGAACGCGCGTTCGCGCGGCGGGCTGGTCGGTTCGGGGGTCTTTTTTGCCATCAAGCCTGTTCGTCCTTCGGGGAGGAGGGGGTCGATTCGGCGATCTGGCGCGCCTGGCTGCCGAACAGTTTGGCCAGTTTGGGATCGGGCGCCTCGGTGCGCAGCGGCAGAAGAACGTGGAAGGTGGAGCCTGGGCAACGGACCTCGTCGTGGCCTTCCGATTCGACCCACACCGTCCCCCCGTGGGCCTCGAAGATGCCGCGGGCGATGGGCAGTCCGAGGCCCGGTCCGCCGCCCTTGAATTTGGTCTTGCCGCTCGAGTGCAGCGAAACGTTCCCCAGCCCGCCGAATTTCTCGAAGATGATTTCCTGATCTTCCAGCGAGATGCCAATGCCGGTGTCGGCGATGGTGACTTCGATGAAACCGGGCAGGGTGCGGCCGTCAATGGTGATTTGGCCGCCGTCGGGGGTGTATTTGACGGCGTTGCTCAGGATGTTGCGAAAGGCCTGGTAGAGCCGTTCGGGGTCGGCGAAAATCATCTGCTCGCTGCCCGGGAATTTGCGCACGGTCAGACGCTGATTACGGCTGGCGATGTCGTCCTTGAATTCATTGGCCAGCAGGTTGAGCAGTTGACCGAGCCAGACCGGCTGGAAGGCGAGCGAGAGCATGTTGTTGTCGATGAGCGAGACGTCGATCATGTCGTCCACGATGGCGCGCAGGCGGCGGATGCCGTTGTTGATGCCTTCCATGAGCGAATCGGCCATGCCATTGGGGGCCGAGCGCAGGATGTCGTGCATCATGGCGGCATAGCCTTCGATCAGCGTGAGGGGCGTCTTGAGTTCGTGGGCGGCGACGGCGATAAAGTTGGATTTGCTGCGGTCGAGTTTTTCCAGTTTTTGCTGTACTTCGAACAATTCGCTCGAAATGAAGGCGATGCTGGTCTCCATTTCGATGCGGGCGGCTTTTTCGAGAGCGTGGGTGAAGATGGGGATGAGCGCGCCGGTCAGGTCGAGGGCTTCCTGCTCGGTCAGATTTTCCCGGATGAGATCGTAGGTCATCAGGAAGATTTGGTTGAGGACGGCGGTGATGTTCTTCTCGCCGGCGCGCAGGTCGCTGGTGGTGGGCGAGTTGGACCAATCCAGGATGATGGGGTCCAGCCAGGCGGGGTCGCCGGTGTCCATGGCGTGGGCGAGCATGTCGAAGAAACGGTTGAGTTGCGCCTCGAAGGTCTCGCGCACCCCCGCGCCGCGCGCCAGGGCGTTGGTGAGCCGGTAAATCCAGGCAGGTTGAATCTTAGCCAGAAGAAGCAGGACGCTCATGCGGAGTTAAGTTTATACGAGGTTGGGCGATTTGGCAATTACAGTTTAACAACAGATGCTCAACGCCGGGAAGCGATCCAATGCCAGAGGGTGTCGCCGACGGCTTGCAGGCTTTCGGCGGAGACTTTGTCGGCGGTGTCGGCGCGGGTGTGCCAGTAGGGGTAATCGAAGTCGATGAGCAGGACGGCGGGAATGCCCAGTTCGAGGAAGGGGGTGTGGTCGTCGAGCATGCTGTATTTGCGTTCGGGGATGAATTGCTGCTCGTACCCGAGGGCGGCGGCCTGCGACCAGATTTCGGCGCGCAGGACGGGATCGGAGTTGTGTTCGTAGTACAGGTTCAGGTCGGCGTCTCCGACCATGTCCACGATGACCACTGCCTGCGGCGCGACGTCCAGGGAGGCGGCGAAGGCGCGCGAGCCGGCAATCCATTCGCCGCCCGGCAGGCCGCCGCCGTCTTCGGCGTCGAAGAAGACTAGCCAGAGAGGAACGACATCGGGGGGCAAACTGCGCGCCAGTTCGAGCAGGACGGCCACGCCCGACGCCCCGTCGTTGGCGCCCGGGACGGGCAGGCTGCTTTCCGGGCCGGGGTCGCGGTCGGCAACGGGCCGGCTGTCGTAGTGCGCGCCCAAAAGGAGGACGGGCGGCTCGTCCGAGCGGTAGGCCAGCAGGTTGCGGACGGGGCGGCCGTTCCATTCGGTCTCTTGAAGGGCGACCTGCCAACCGGCGCTTTCGAGTTCGGCGCGCATCCATTCGACTGCCCGGGCGTGCGCCGGGCTGCCGGGGACGCGCGGCCCCAGATTGACCTGGTAGAGCACGTCGGCGTAGGCGCGCTGACCGTCGAAGGCGCGCGGGGCGGCCGGTCTGAGCCAGCGGGCGAGCGACAGGCCGCCCAGGGCAACCAGGCCGACCAGGAGGAGCCAGAGGAAGGGTTTGCGTTTCATTCTAGAGGATTTCGTCTCAGGAACTCATCCAGGTCGGTCAGGGCGCGTTCGGCCAGGGCGCGGGCGCGCTCGCGGCGGCCCATGCGCCATCCCTCGATGGGCGGCAGGATGCCGAAATTGGCCTTCATCGGCTGGAAATGCTTCAGTTCGGCGTGCGTGACGTAGCGGCACAGCGCGCCGAGCATGGTCGTTTCGGGCAGGGAGAGCGGTTCCTGGCCGCGCGCCAGGCGGGCGGCGTTCCAGCCGGCCAGCAGACCGGTGGCGATGTTGCCGAGATAGCCCTCCACGCCGGTGATTTGACCGGCAAAGAAGAGATCGCCGCGGCTGCGCAGTTGCAGAGTCGGAAGAAGCAGCCGGGGCGAAGCGAGAAAGGTGTTGCGGTGCATCTGACCGTAGCGGACGAATTCGGCCCGTTCCAGGCCGGGAATCATGCGCAGGACGCGCTGTTGTTCGGGATAGGTCAGGTTGGTCTGAAAACCGACCAGGTTGTACAACTGGCCGGCCAGGTCATCCTGGCGCAATTGGACGACGGCGTAGGGGCGCGAGCCATCGTGCGGGTTGATCAGGCCGACCGGCCGCATCGGGCCGAAGGCCAGAGCCTGGCGTCCGCGGGCGGCGAGGACTTCGATCGGCAGACAGCCCTCGAAGAAATGGCCGGCCCGCACGCCGCTTTGGATTTCGGCCTCGAAATCGCGCAAGGGGATGCGTTCTGCGCTCAGCAGGGCGTCCACGAAGGCTTCGTATTGCGCCTGGTCGAGCGGACAGTTGATGTAATCCCCTTCGCTTTCCTGGCCCTGGTCGTAGCGCGAGGCCCGGAAAGCGATGTTCATATCGATCGAGTCGGCGGAGACGATTGGGGCGATGGCGTCGAAGAAGAACAGGTGCTCCTCGCCGGTCAGGCGGGCGATGGCCTGGGCCAGGGAAGCCGACGTCAGCGGGCCGGAAGCGATGACAGCAAGACCGGCAGGAACTTCCTGCACTTCCTGGCGGACGACCTCGATGTTGGGATGACCGGAAATCCGTTCGGTGACGCGGCGGGCAAAGATTTCGCGGTCCACTGCCAGGGCGCTTCCGGCAGGCAGGGCGCTGGCCTCGGCGCATTCCAGCAGAAGCGAGCCCAGGCGGCGGAGTTCGGCTTTCAAGACGCCGCCAGGTCGGTCGGGCAGGAGAGAACCCAGCGAGTTGGAGCAGACCAGTTCGGCCAGATGGTCCGTCTGGTGAGCGCCGGTCTGCACGGCGGGACGCATTTCGTAGAGGCGGACGCGCAGGCCGCGTTGGGCCGCCTGCCAGGCGGCCTCGCTGCCTGCCAGCCCGCCGCCGACGACGGTGAGATCGGGGGTCGCGGTCATAGTTGGCGCGCTTATTGTACCATCACAAGATTCGAAGGGATGGGCTATAATTCGTTAAGGACAGCATGTCAACCGACTTATTGGAACGACAATTGAAAGAGACCAGCCTGCTGACAGCGGCATGCTGGGCGATCTGGCTGGAACGAGGGGCGGCCGAGTGGTTCGTTTTGGCCGCCTATCGATTGCCGCGCGCCAAGCAGATGCAGTTGATGCGTTATTTGGAGCAGCCATCGGTCGCCTCCTGGCTGGCCGGCGCCCTGACGGCGCGTCACAACCGATCGCGTCGTTTGCCCGAAACGGCCGGGCTGGCCTGCGCGCGCCTGTATTTGTTCCCCGAGCCGACCAGCCGGCGCGTCGTTGTGGTGGGGGCGGACAATCTCAATGAGCGAGCGGTGAAAATCTGGCGGTTGATCGCTCTGGGAGGCGGCGGGTTTTCGCCTGCGCCTGTCGTTGGGCAGGGAGAGGCGCTCGAGTGGATGAGCGGCATCCCTTACGACCTGCCGAAGGCGCTCGACCGGGCCTTGCGAGGCGTCTTGCGGGAGATTCCCTGCCAGGGGGGATGGCTGGCCATTCGTTCGGGGGATTTTCTCGAAGTGCGGGCGCAATCGGGCTGCCCGGAGTGTCAAGGCAGCCAGATTTCTCTCGACGCCAATCCCCTTTTGCGTTCCATCAGTCAGAAGCGGAGCGGCGCGATGGTCTTGGCCGAGACGAGCGATTGGGCGATGACGCCGCGCACAGGGTTCAAGGCGAACACCCGCGCCTGGGCTTGCGTGCCGTTGACGATTGGTCAGCGGGTAATTGGGATGATTGCGCTTTGGCGCGAACAGCCGTTGACCAAGAGCGAGCGTCAGCAACTCGAGCGCCTGGCGACGCGGATAGCGCCTCTGGTCGAGGCCAGCGAGACGTTCACCAGCCTGACCGACCATCTGCGCCGCCTGGCGCTGTTGAACGATTTCGCGCTGACGGTTTCTTCGGCCCTCGATCTGGACCAGATCGCCCAGCGCGTCTTTGGCCTGCTGCGGCGCGCCCTTGGACCGGAGTGGATTACCCTGGCCCTCCTTTCGACCGATGGCAACACCCTGCATCACTACTTCGACCAGGACGGACGCGTGGTCCTGCACACCTCTCCGGCCGAGGAGGATTCGATTCTGCGATTTGTCCACCAGGGAGAGGTCTATCGCCTGGACGACCTGGATGAAAACGCCGATTATCGGCCGTTCCACAAGGGGACGCGCTCGGTTCTGCTGGTGCCGCTGAAATACCGCCGTCAATTGATTGGCCTGTTGGGGCTGGAAAGTTCACGGCCGGCGGCTTTCAAAGTCTTCGATGAGCATCTACTGGTGGTCGTTGCCAGTTATCTGGCCGGGTTGGTGGAGAACGGCCGTTTGCGCCAGGAGGCCGAAGGGCGCGCTCGCAACCTGGAGTTGATCCACGATGTGGTCCAGCAGGTCATGGGGCTGACGGATGTCGAAAAAATCGCCCAGATTGCAGCCGAGTTGATGGCTCGCAATTTTGCCTACGAACTTTCGGTCGTTGCGCTGGCGGACGAGGAGAATTTCTTCCGGGTCGTCGGGATTGGCGGGAGCGCGGCCGAGACCGTCCAGCGCGGGTTGCGCGAACTGGACGCGGCCGCTCACGGCGGAATCACCTACCGGGTCTTTGTCACCGGCGAGAGTATGCTGGTCAATGATGTCACCCTCGACCCGTTCTATCTGCCCATTCCGGGATGGGAAGCAGGCTCGGAGATGTGCGTCGCTCTGCGCGAGGGCGACCGCATTCTGGGGATCATCGACGTCGAGAGCCGCCAGAAGAACAATTTTTCGCACAACGATCTTCTGGTGCTGGAGGCGCTGGCCGGAATTCTGTCCAACGTCATCGCCAATGCGGGTCAGTATCAGAAATTGCAAAGCACCGTCCATCAGTTGCAGGCGGCCCGCGAGGAATTGCAGGAACGCATGACCGCTCAACGGGTGGCCGAGACGCGTCTGATTCAGGCGGCCAAACTGGCGGCGGTCGGCGAAATGGCGGCTGGCATCGCCCACGAATTGAACAATCCGCTCACGACCATCGCCGGTTTTGCCGAATTGGTCCTGGCCGATTTGCCCCAGGACGATCCCATGCGCCCCGACCTGGAACTGGTCCTGCGGGAGGCGCACCGCGCCCGCAGCGTCATCCGCCGCCTGCTGGACTTTTCCCGCCAGACCGAGAGCGTGCGGGTGCGCGCCGACATCAACGAGATCGTTTCGGACGTCCTGGCCCTGATGAATCACTTGCTCCACACCAGCGGCGTGGAGGTGCAAATCGAACTGGGCGAGCAGTTGCCGTGGATCTCGGTGGATCGCAATCAAATCAAACAGGTTTTGCTCAATTTGCTGCACAATGCGCTTCATGCCATGCCTGCCGGCGGCCGCCTGGCCGTCCAGACGGCGAGCCGACAGAGGGAAGGCGAACGCTGGCTGGTCATTTCCATTCGGGATAGCGGGGTGGGGATTTCGCCCGAAAACTTGAGCCGCATTTTCGAGCCTTTCTTCACCACGCGGGCCAGGCAGGGAGGCACAGGACTGGGTTTGTCGGTCTCTTATGGCATCGTGACCGACCACGGCGGGTTCATCGAGGTCGAAAGCCGCGAGGGGCAAGGTTCGACGTTCAGCGTCTGGCTGCCGGTCGAGGTGGAAAAATGACAGCGCCGACCATTTTGGTTGTGGATGACGAGGCCGGAATCACCCGTCTGTGCGAACGCCTGTTGAAGCGCGCCGATTTCTCGGTGGTCTCTTTTACCGATCCGTTTCAGGCGCTGGACTACGCCGAACGCAATCACATCGATCTGCTGCTGGTGGACATCCGCATGCCAGACATCAACGGCTTCGAGGTGATTACGCGGGTGCGTCAGCATCAGCCCGACGTTGCCATTCTGGTCATGACCGGCTTTGGCACGCTGGAGATGGCCGTTCAGGCGCTGCGTCAGGGGGTGGATGGCCTGATTCTGAAACCTTTCGAGGCCGGCGACGAATTGGTGCAATCGGTCCGGCAGGCGTTGCAGGACAATCAGCGCAAACGCGAGGCGGCCCGCATCCAGGCCTTGCGTCCGCTCTTCGACATCACCGAAGCGCTCCTGGCCGAGACCCGACCCGACCGGCTGCTGGGCCTGATTCTGACGGCGGCGTGCGGTCAGTTGCGCTGCGAGCACGCCGGCTTTTACGAATATGTGCCCGAGGAGCAGGTGTTGCGCTTGCTGGCCGTTCAGGGAGAGGCCTTTTCCGATGGCGAGGGGCGGGAACAGGGCGTTCTGTGGCGCGCCAATGAAACCGGCGCGCCCTTGTGGGTCAACGCCAGCGGCCCCGGCGATTCCCAGATGCAGACTTATCTGGTCGAACGAGGGCTGGTTTCCATTATGGCCGCCCCGATTCGGTACGCGAATTCGAGCGGGGTCATGTACGCGGCTCGTCAGGAGGGGAACGAACCGTTCCGCGAGGTGGACTGGGAGATGTTCCTGCTCCTTTCCCGCCAGGCGGCGATTGCGATGGAAAACGCCCGCCTGTACGCCGAACTGCGCGATTACGTCCAGCGGGTCGAGGATTCGCAACAGGCGCTCATCCGGGCCGAGAAAATGGCCACCGCTGGCCGTCTGACGGCTTCGATTGCCCACGAAATCAACAATCCCCTCCAGGCGGTGCAGAACTGCCTGCACCTGGCCACGCGCAGCGACATGCCGCCCGAAAAACAGCAGGAGTATCTCAATCTTGCCAAGACGGAACTGGATCGCCTGATGAGCACGGTGCAGCGAATGCTCGACTTCTACCGTCCCAGCGGCGTGGAGCCGCAGCGGGTAGATGTCGCTGATTTGTTGCGGCATGTGATCGGCTTGCTCTCGCCGCAGTTGACCGCCCGCGGCATCCGCGTGACGACCGGCTTCTCGTCTAAATTGCCGCGCATTCTGGCCGTCAGCAGTCAGTTGCAGCAAGTGTTCATCAATCTCATCTTGAACGCCTATGATGTCATGCCGGAGGGAGGGGAACTGCGCATCACGGCGCGGCCGGTCAAGGACACGGTCGAAATCTTGTTCCAGGATACGGGACCGGGAATTCCGCCCGAAAATCGCAGTAAAATTTTCGAGCCGTTTGTCAGCACCAAGGAAGGAGGCATTGGCCTGGGGCTGTCGGTCAGTTATGGAATCGTTTCGGCGCATGGCGGGAGCCTCGACTTCCTCCCCGACCGCGGACCCGGGGCCTGCTTCCGGGTGACGTTGCCTGTCAAGGATGAGAGATGATGCAAAAAGCCAGCATTCTTGTGGTCGATGATGAACCCATTGAGCGTCAAACCCTGACGGATATCCTCCGCCTGGAAGGGTATCGGGTTTCTTCGGTGGCCAACGGCGAGGCGGCGGTTGATTTTGTCCGCAATAACACGGTGGATTTGATCGTGCTCGATTTGCGGATGCCGGGCATGAGCGGGCTGGACGTCGTCAAGGTGCTGGGGCGAACCGCCCCGGACATCGAAATCATCCTCCTGACGGCCCACGGCTCCATGGAATCGGCCATCGACGCCTTGCGCAGCCGGGTGCATGATTACCTGCTCAAACCCGCCTCGCCGACTCAAATTCTGGAAAGCGTGGCGCGTGGGCTGGCGCGGCGGGCGGCCCGTCTCGCCGCGGGCGCCGATCTGGGAGGAATGGCCGAGGAAGAACCGGTCGTCCGGTTAGAGGATGGAACCGTGATCGATTTCAAGCGGCGGTCTCTGGTTTCGGGGGGGAAGACGATCTGGCTGACGCCCGCCGAGGGGCGGTTGCTGAAGGTGTTTGTCGAAAATATCGGCAAGGTGTTTACCCACCGCGAACTGGTGCTGCTGGTTCAGGGGTATGCCACCTCGCAGCAAGAAGCGCCCGAGATTTTGCGGCCCCTGGTCAGCCGGCTGAGGCAGAAGTTGGCCTCTGTTCCCGCTTTGATGGAAAGGATTGTCAGTGTGCGCGGGACCGGCTATGTATTCGAGGCGACAAAAGAGGGGAAGGAGCGTCCTTCTGCGTGAGGGGCGCTCGGTCATTCGCCTGCGCCCCAGGTGATGTCGGGGGGAATGCCAGGCGGCCGCAGCCACTTGAGCCAGCCGCTCTTCTGGCGTTGTTGCGGGGGAATCTTCTCCCAGCCGATGAGGATGATGCTGAGGGTAAGGAAAGCGGCGCCGGCCCATTGCAAGGGGAGAAGGCTTTCGTGTAGCCACAAATGGCTGGCGAGGATCGTAATCAGCAGTTCGCTGAGGCCAAGCAGGGCGGTTTGCATGCCGCCCAGATGTTTGACGCCCAGGAAGAGGGTCAGGCGGGAGAAAAAGGTCACCATCGTCAGCCCCAGGACGGGGTTCCAGGAGACGCTGGCGGCCGGAAGGCTGCGGTCAAAGACGAGATAGGCAGGCACGACCACCATGCTCATGGCCAGAAGGGTGTAGAGGGTCACCGTCGGGGCGGGGATGTCGTAGAGCACGCGCTGATTGATGGGGAGGTGGAAAGCGTACATCGCCGACGCCCCCAGCATGAGGGCGACGCCGATCCAGTCGATTTCTGCGGTTTTCGTGTAGGTAAGAAGGAGGACGCCCAGCGTGGCAACGGCCATGCGCAGACGCGTGATTCGACCGGGGGGTTGGAAGTCGAGCGCCAGCCAGAGGGCGAGAAAGATGGGGTAGAGCGAGTAGAGCAGTTGGCCGATGCTGGCCGTCAGACGTTGGAGCGCCAGGTAGTACAGGATGGAGCCGAGGCCGTTGATGACGCCTGCCAGTCCGCAGCCCAACAGGCCGGCCGGATAGATATATAGAAACGGACGCTTGAACAGCGCCACGAGGACGAGTAGCAACAAGGCGGCCAGGGCGGTGCGCACGGCCACGACCAGCAGAGGGGAGAATCCGACCCCAAAGGCTTGTTTGCCAAAGATGGGCGCCAGGCCAAGGAAAACGGCCGCGCTCAGGGCGGCTCCGATTCCCTTAGCGCGGCCCAGGATTCTTTTCATATTTTCCTGCCTCGTCGCCGGCGGCTCATTTGATCAGGGAGCGAACCTCTTCCAGGAACTCGTCGCTCAGGAAATCGCCTTTTTGCATCAGCGCCTGAATCTGTCCTTTGAGGCGGTTCTTCTCTTCGGCGGTCAATTCTTTGGCAGTGGCGACAATGACCGGGATGTTGGCGGTTTCCGGTTTGGCCCGTAGGGCGTCCAGGACGGCAAAGCCGTCCATTTCTGGCATCATCAGGTCGAGGACGATGAGATCGGGCAGTTCGCGCTCGATGAGTTTGAGGGCTTCCTGACCGCTTTCGGCTTCGAAGATTTTGAAGTCGCCTTGCGATTGCAGGATGCGGCGGATTAAGATGCGCGCCTCGCGGCTGTCGTCTACGATGGCGATGTTGGGGAAGCGATCGGGGGCGACGCGGTTGAGGGCGGCCAACAGCCCCTCTTGCGGCGTCTCTTCCATGACGCGGGAGGGCAACACCACGTTGCGTGCCCAGTTGTCGCCCAGGACGAACGGCTCGGCCGGCATGGTGTGACCGGTGCAGTTGACCACCACCACGTCGGTGGGTTTGATGACGCCGGCGCGCACCAGTTTGAACAGCCCGGCAAACGCCACCGCTGCGGCAGGTTCGGCGGAAATGCCCTCCATCTTTGCCAGGACGTGCATGGCCCGGAAGGCCTCCTCGTCGCTGACGCTTTCGAACGCGCCATGCGTTTCGTTGACCCATTTACGCAGTAAGGTGTAGGTCCGACCGGGATCGCCGGTTGCCAGGGTCTCGATGTGGGTGCGCGGCGAGGTGACCGGCGTGGCGACTTCCTTTCCGTCTTTCCAGGCCTGAACCATCGGGGCGCAACCCTCGGCCTGAATCGCAGCAATGGCTGGGATGCGGTCGATGAGGTTCATGCGCTGGAGTTCGGCAAAGCCCTTGGCCAGGCCGAGCGGCCCCATCCCGCCGCTGATGGATTGGATGTACCAGTCGGGGGTGCGCCAGATGGGGTAGGGCTTGCCGTTGTTTCCGGAGACGGGTCCCAGGGCGGCGGTTACCTGCTCGGCGATTTCGAAGGCGATGGTTTTCATGGCCTCGATGGAGGTGATGGTGCGGGCGCCCATATCGAGGTACAGGCCGCGCTGACGGGCGAATTCGGCGGCGACCTGTTTGGCCTGGTCGTAGGAGCCGGTCACTTTGATGACCTGGCTGCCGTAGAGGGCGATTTCACGCATTTTCACCGCCGGCACCAGGCTGGTGACGAACGCCCACAGTTTGATGCCGGCGCGGGCGGCGTAGGCCGAGTAGGAGATGGCGACGTTGCCGGTCGAGGCGACGACCATTTCGGTGATGCCGGCTTCTTTCAGGGCGGCGATGGTCACTGCCGCCTGGCGGTCTTTGAAGGAGGCGGTCGGGCCCTGGCGTTCGTCTTTGATGAAGAGGTTGGGGCAGCCAAGCATCATGCCCAGGTTGATCGCCTGGATGAGCGGCGTGCCGCCTTCGCCGAGGCGGATGGCCGGGTTGGGACTGCGGACGGGCAGCAATTCGCGGTAGCGCCACAGGTCGAACGGACGGCTGGGCAATTGGAGCACCAGGCTCTTTGCCACCGTGTCGTAGTCATATTCCGCCTGACGCCATTGACTGCTGCAACGGGGGCAGTTGACGGAGGTGGGAAAGTACGGCGCGGCATGTCCGCAGTCGAGGCATTTGATGATGAAGGACATAGGATTTCAGCCTTTCTGTCCTGGCTCGAGGCGTTTGAGGGCGCGGTCGAGCAGGGTCAGGAGTTCCTGTTCGTTGAGTGTGCCTTTGCGGAGTAATTTTTGTCCGAAATCGGCCAATTGTTTTTGCTGGATATTGGTCAGATCGCCGCCGCTGACGACGACGACCGGGATGTCGGTCAGCCGCGGGGTGGTGCGCATCTTTTCGAGGATGGCGAAGCCGTCCATTTCGGGCATAAACAGGTCGAGGATGACGGCGTGGGGCAGCGGCTCGCTGGAGAGTCGCTGCCAGCCCTGGGTTCCGCCTTGCGCCAGGATGGGGCGATAGCGGCTGCGTTCTTCGAGGATTTTGGCAATCAGGCGCAGGTCTTTGGGATCGTCGTCGATGATGAGGACTTCTTTGATGCTGCCGTCGCCGTTCAAGCGGTTGAGGGCGTTGAGCAAATCGTCTTCCAGGATGGGCTTGACGAGGTAATCGGCTGCGCCGAGGCTGAAGCCTTTTTCTTCTTCCTCGAGGATGCTGCAGATGATGACCGGCACATCGCGCGTTTCGGGGTCGGTTTTGAGTTCGTTGAGGAGCGTCCAGCCGTCTTTGCCGGGCATCATGATGTCGAGGGTGACGGCGAAGGGTCTGAGTTGGCGGATGCGTTCTTTGGCCTGCAGGGGGTCGGTGAGCGGGATGACCTGGAATCCCTGAGGCTGCAAATAGCGCTCGTAGAGGGAGATGACCTGGGCGTCGTCGTCGATGGCCAGGATGATTCGATCGCCGCGGCGGCCTTCCTCTTGCCCTTTGCCGGTTTCTTTGACGCGCGGCAGAGGCAGGGTGAAGTAGAAAGTGCTGCCTTTGCCAACTTCGCTGTGGACGCCGATGCGCCCGCCGTGGAGTTCGATCAGACGGCGCGAGATGGACAGGCCGAGGCCCGTTCCGCCCGTCTTGCGGGTCGGCGAAGCGTCCACCTGGGAGAAGGGCTGGAAGAGTTTGTTCTGGTCTTCGGGCGAGATGCCGGGGCCGGTGTCGATGACCTTGACCATGATTTCGGGCTGGCCCATCTCGTTGGTCTCGACCTGGGCCGAGACAGTGATCGAGCCTCGTTCGGTGAACTTGGCGGCGTTGGACAGCAAATTGATAAGCACCTGGCGGATGCGGACGGCGTCGGCGCGCACAGCGGGCAGGTTTTCGGCAATCTCTTTCTGGAGGACGACGGGCTTGTCTTTGATGAGGCCTGAGACGGTGGGCAGCACGCTGTTGATGGTGTCGGCGATGTTGACGTCGTCGAAGGCAAGTTCCATCTTGCCGGCTTCGATCTTGGACAGGTCGAGGATGTCATTGATGAGGCGCAACAGGTGCTGGCCGGAGTTGTAGATGGCGTTGAGGTCCTGCTCTTGCAATTCGGTGACCGGGCCGTCGATGCCTTTGAGGATGACGCGCGAGAAACCGATGATCGAGTTGAGCGGGGTGCGCAATTCGTGGCTCATGTTGGCCAGGAATTGGGTCTTGAGGCGGTCGAGTTCGCGCATTTCGCGGATGGCTTGCTGGGCCAGTTCGTAGGAGCGGGCGTTGTCGATGGCCACAGCGACCTGGTCGGCCAGGGTTTGCAGGACGGCGACGTCGCCGCTGGTGAAGGCGTTGGGGACGGTGGATTGGATGTCGATGGCGCCGATGATGCGGTCGCCGATGCGCAGGGGGATGGCGGCTTCGGCGCGGGTGTCGGGCAGGAGCGGGTTGGGACGGTGGGTGGGATCAGTGGCGGTGTCGTTGACGATCAGGGGTTGCCCGGAAGAGGTCACTGCGCCGACGATGGACTTGGAGCCGACCGGCAGGGAATGGCCGCGGCGCAGCATCTCCTCGCCGGCTTTGCCGGTGGCGGCCGCCAGGACAGCGTTGAAGCCGGTCTCTTCGATGATGAAGATGGCGGCGTGATAGAAGTCGAAGCGCTCGAGAATCAGGTTGACGGTGCGGTTCAGGAGCGTCTCCATGTCGAGGGTGGAGGTGACCAGGCGGCCGATTTCGGCCGAGGTGGCCAGGTATTCGTTCTGGCGCTGGATGGCGCTGGCGGCCTCCTGACGACCCAGGGCGGTGACGATGGTTTCGGCCGCCAGCCGCAGGAGGTTGATCTCTTCTTTGTTCCAGCGGCGCTCTTTCTTGATGGCGTCGAGGCCGAGGAGGCCGATCAACTCTCCGCGGCTGATGAGCGGGGCGCAGATGATGGACTGAATGCCCTCGCTTTCGAATTGCTTGCGTTCGATCTCCGCTTCGGGCGGCAGAGCGTCAAGACTCGGGGCATAAAAGATTTCGGCGCGGCTGAGGACTTTCAGCAGATAGGGGAAGGCCTCCCTCGGGACGTTTTGCATGGTTTTGATGAGCGGCGGGATGCCTTCGGCGCACCATTCGTTGGTGTTGCTGACGGTGACGCCATCGGGGTTGAGCAGGAAGACGTAGGCGCGGTCCACGCCGGCAAAGACGCCCAATTTTTCGAGGGCTTCGTCAATGCCGCGCGGAGTTTCGAGGGGGTCGATGCTGACGAAGATGGAGGAGATTTCGCTCGTGACGCGTTCGATTTCGGCCCGGCGGCGGGTTTCTTCGAACAGGCGGGCGTTTTGGACGGCGATGGCTGCCTGGTTGGCGATGGCGGCCAGCAGACCCTGGTCATGCTGGTTGAAGGCTTGCGGGTCGGTATAACTCTGGAGGGCCAGGACGCCCAGGGTTTGTTCGCCCAGCAACATGGGCACGCCTAGCCAGCAGGCGGCCGGTTCGCCGACCGATTCGATGTTATGCTCTTGCAGCCATTCGTCTACATTACCCTGAATCAGGAGGCCCTGACGGGTGCGGGCGACGTAGGCGGTCAGGCCCTGGTCGGCGGGCAGGCGCAGGATTTCGCGGTCCACGACCGACTCGGAGACGTTGAGGGGGAAGATCAATTCGTTGTTCTCGCGGTCGTAGAGGGCGATGTAGAAATTGGTCGCATCGAGCAGGCGGCTGACGCCGCGATAGACTTCTTCCAGGACCTGGTCTAGGTTGAGTTGGGAGGCCAGGCCGCGAGCGAGGTCGTTCAACGCGGCCATTTCCTCGGCGCGCAACTGAGTGTTGCGGAACAGGCGGGCGTTTTCGAAGGCGATGGCGGCCTGGCTGGCGATGGCGGTCAACAGTTCCAGGTCGTGGAGCGTGTAGACGCGCGGCCGCTCTTCGCTCTGGGCGGCGATGACGCCGATGACGCGCTCGCCAATCATCATGGGGACGCCCATCCAGCATTGGGCGGCGACGTTTTCGCCGACAATAACTTTTTGGATGCCGAGGTCTTTCATCGCGCCTTCGACATCTTCAGGTACGAAAACCGGCTGACGGGTCTTGATAATGTAGTCGGTGAATCCGCCGGCGAGCGGCCGGGGGGCTGTATCGAAGCGCTTGTTGGCGTCAATGGTCAGCGGGAAGGAAAGCATGCCCGTTTCTTCGTCGTAGAGGGCGATGAAGAACGTCGAGGTGTCCATCAGGCGCGAGGTCTGGCGGTAGAGGGTCTCGGCAATGGCGGCGGGCTCGAGGGTGGCGGTCAGTTCGCGGCCCATCTCGTTCAGGATGGCCAGTTCTTCGGCTTGCCGCTGGGATTGTTGGAAGAGGCGGGCGTTATCGATGGCGGCGCCAGCCTGGCTGGCGATGGCCTGCAGGATGGACAGGCTTTCCTCGTCGTAGGCGTTCAAGCGGTCGCTTTGGACGTCCAGCACGCCGATGACGCGGCCTTTCACCGTAATCGGGACGGCGATTTCGGCGCGCGTATCGGGCAGTTCGGGCGTGGCCATGTAGCGCGGGTCTTGGGAGACGTCGTTGACCATGACGGGCTGGTTGGTCTTGGCCGCCTCGCTAATCAGGCTGGGGCCTTCGGTCAGGTCCACATTGGTGCGCTCGAAACGGGCGCGGGTGTCCCCGATCGTGCTGCCGACCTTGAAGAGCAAGCGGTCATTTTCATAGAGGGAGATGCCGACGAAATAGTGGCCGAAACGGGCCTTGATCAGGTCCACCAGGATGGTCAGCACTTCTTCCAGGTCGAGCAGGGAGGTGACGGCGCGGCCGACTTCGTTCAGGGCTTCGAGGGCGGCGGCGCGCTTGCGGGTCTCCTCGAACAGGCGGGCGTTTTCGAGAATGATCGCCGCCTGACCGGCGATGGACATCAACAGGTTCAGCGAAGTGACGTTGAAGGCGCGCGGCTTGGTGTAACTCTGGATGCCGATCACGCCGATGACTTTCGAGCCGATCATCATCGGCACGCCCAGCCAGGAGAGCGCCTCCTCGCCGATCATGTCGATGCCGAGTTCGCGCACCTTCGCGCCGACGTTTTCCTCGATGAGCAGCGGCTGGCCGGTGCGGATGATGTATTCGGTCAGGCCGCGTCCCTGGCGGCGTTTGCGCCAGGGACGGCGCTCGCCTTTTTCGAACGAGATCCGGAATTCGACTTCGTCTGCCTGTTCGTCGTAGAGGGCGATGTAGAAGTTGGTCGTATCGAGCAGGCGCGAGGTGAACTGGTAGAGGGTTTCGGTAATTTGCTGGACGTCGGTCAGGGCCGTCAGGGCGCGGCTCATCTCGTTGAGGATGGTCAACTCTTCGGCGCGCGATTGAGCCTCCCGGAACAGTTTCGTGTTCTGAATGCTGATGGCGGTCTGGCGGGCGATCGAGGTGAGCAGTTCCAGGTGATGGGGGGTATAGAGGTTGGCGGTTGTGGTGCTTTGCAGGCCGAGCGCGCCCAACACTTCGTCGCCGACCATCAGCGGCACGCCCATCCAGCATTGGGGCATCAGGCCTTGGCCGATGATGATTTTTTCGATGCCCAGGGCGGTCATGTGTTCTTCGACGTTGTTGGGCATGAAGATGGGCTTGCGGTTGATGAGCATGTAATCGGTCAGCCCCTGACGCAGCGGGCGGGTCATGCCGGAGGTGTCGGCCTGCCTCTGGCCGTCCTGGTAGTAGAAGGGGTAGGTGATGAGTTCGGCCTGGGGGTCGTACAGCGCCACGAAGAAACTATGAATGGGCATCAGGCGAGCGGTGTATTTGTGGACGGTGGTGACGATGCCTTCGATGTCCAACTGGGCAGAGAGTTCCTGGCCCATTTCGTTCAGGATGGCCAGTTCCTGCGCCTGGCGCTGAGTCTGCTGGAAGAGGCGGGCGTTTTCCAGGGCCAGCGAGAGTTGGTCGGTGACCTGCCTGACCAGGGCTTGTTCGTCCGGCGTCCAGACGCGCTCGTGCGGGCTGACGATTTCGATGACGCTCCATTGGTCAGCATCCAGGCGGACAGGCAGGGCGAGGCTGGTCGGCGTGGTGACGACGGCGGTTTCGATGGGCGATTTGCTTACCGGCGAGGTCTGCGAGGGCAGACGCGCGGCCGGACGGGACGCCGCCGTCTCTTGTGCAGCAGGCTGGGGCCGGGGCCGAACGGGGCGCGTTTTCTCGACCGGAGGCGGCGCGCCCTCGGCTTGCTTGATGTCGCTAAAGAGTTGGTCAAGCCGTTTCTGAAGGCGTTTGTTCGACATAAGCAATCAACTCCTCAGCCAGGCTGCGGTACTGCGTCGCGCCTCGGCTGGTAGGTCTGTACTGGGTGATGGGCAGGCCCAGGATGGGGCTTTCGCGCAATTTGGTATCCACTTCGATGATGGTTTTGAACAGCCCTTCTCCAAAGGTGCGCTCCAGTTGTTCGAGGATGTTGCGGTGGGTGCGGTTGCGCTGGTCGAGCAGGGTGACCAGGATGCGATAGGCCAGGTTGGGGTTGTCATCGGCGCGCACCTGGCGGACGATGGTCATCATGTCGCGCAGGGCGTAGGCGGAGAAGTATTCGGCCTGCGTGGGGATGATGAGCAGGTTCGCGGCGCTCAGGGCGTTGACGGTGATGGCCCCAAGAGACGGCGGGCAATCCATGATGATGAAATCGTAAGGGAGAGGAGAGGCTTTTTCGATGGCGCTGCGCAGGCGGGAGGTGTAATCAAGGTAAACGGGCAGCACTTGCTCGGCATGTTCGAGGCTCAAATTGGCCGGAATCAGTTCCAGGCCAACGAAGTTGGTCTGCAGGCGGGCTTCGAGCAGGGGGGCGGCGTCGAGCAGGATTTCGCCGCTGGTGTGTTCCACTTTCGCGGGTTCGAATCCGAGGGCGAGGGTCAGGTTGGCCTGCGGATCGAGATCGATCAGCAAGACGCGGCGTCCGAGTTCGCCGAGGGCCGCGCCCAGCGACAGGGTGGTGGTCGTCTTGGCCACCCCGCCTTTTTCGTTGCTAATTGCAATCACATGAGTCATGACGTCCTCTCCATCCTGTATGAGCAGACGTTATTTCTTCCCGCCGCTCCTGGCCGAAGATTTCTTCTGCGCTGGAGGTTCTGGCGAGGGCGGGACGGCCGGCTGGTAAGGCCGGATGATGACGTCGCTGGCGCCCAGGGCGCGCTTGAGTTCCTCGAGCGCCATTTCCAGCATGGTCTGCGGGTCGGAGGTGGTGCGGATTTTGGTGCTGATTTCGGAGACCGTTCGTTCGCGCTCGGCGCGGCGGGTGGTTTCTTCGAAGAGACGGGCGTTTTCGAGCGCCAGGGCGACTCGCTCGGCGACGGCGCGGATGAGGGTCAACTGGCTTTCGGAGAACTTGCGGCCCGGTTCGCGGCTGCGCACGTCCAGGACGCCGATGACCTGGTCGCGCAGTTTGAGCGGCACCGCGAAAACGGAACCGGCTTCGCTTTCCGCGACCGGCGCGCCGCTTTGCAGGGCGGTTTGGATTTCGGGCAGATCGAGCGGCTGTTCGAGCGGGTCGGGTTCTCCGCCGCGGTAGAGGAAGCCGGCCAGGCGCATTTGTTGGGGGATTTGCGTCCAGGTCTGGCGCAGATACTGACCGTAGACGGTGCGGGCTTCCTGGAGGGCTTGCGAGGTTTCGCTGAACAGGCGGGCGCTTTCGATAGCAATGGCAATTTGATCAGCCATAATGGCCAGCACTTCCACATCTTCGGAGGGAAAAGCCTCGGGCATTTCGCTTTGAATATCCAGCGCGCCGATGATGCGCTCGCCGGCGCGCAAGGGCAGGACGGCTTCCGAGCGCGTGCGCGGCAGGTCGGGATAATTAAATTCGGCGCTGCTGGCAACGCGCGGCTGACCCGACGCGATGACCAGGCCGACCAGGTCGGCGTCGGCAATGTTGATGCGGAAGCGGTCGGCCAGCATTTTCTGACCTTCGGGGCTGTTGGCGGCGCGCAGGGTGGCGGTGAGTCCGCTTTCGTCGAGCAGGAAGATGCCAACGTGATAATGGCCGAATTGCTCCGAAATCAGGCGGGTCGCCTCGACCAGCAGAGCGGCGGGATCGCGCTGGGCGGTCGTGGCGCGGGCGATTTCGGCGACGGCCTGGAACTGACGGGCGCGGCGCTGATTGAGTTGGGAGGTTCTCTCCAGTTCGGCGGTGCGTTCCTGGATTTGTTGTTCCAGACCGAATCGCAGGGCGTTCAGTTCTTCGTTGCTGGCCTTCAGGCTGGCCTCGCTGCGGGCGGCGCGTTCCAGCGACCGATTCAGGTTGTAAACGGATAGATAGGCAAAAAGGCCGACCGTGATGAAGACGACGGTCATATAGACGGCGCTGTTGATGGGCGGGTCGGGCGTAGCGGCGATGAGGCCGTTGATTTCGGCGTAGGCCAGTCCCCAGCCGGTCAGGGCGCTGATGACGGCCATGCCAATGGTACCCCAATAGCCCAGAAAGACGCTGGCCAGCAGGATGAGCGCCGTCAGTCCGACGAAGGCGCTGTCGCGCACCCCGGCTTCGATCCAGGCTGTGTACGTAAAGCCGAGATAACACATCACCAAGAAAATGATGGCAGATGAGCGCAAATGGCCGCGGCGCATCCAGGCGAGCAGGATGATCACGAGCAGCGCCAATCCGGAGAACAGCCAGTAGCCTGGCGTGGAGAGCGGATAGCCCAGGATGGCAAACGAGATCACCAGCGAAACGAACGCCAGGATGGTGACCAGGAAAATCCCGTTCAACTGGCGCGCCAGGCGCGTCTTTTCCTCGCTTTCGAACTCTTGGACGGTTAGAATGGTGCGGAGCCAGTTACGCATAGGCAGCCTCTCTCAGGGCGCATCCTTGCCTTGATCGCTCTGGAATTGCAGGATGATTTCTGAATCGGGCAGGACGCGCCCCAGTTCGCGGACGGTCGTCTGCAGGACGTTTTGCAGGTTGATGGAACTGCTGATTTTCGAGGTGATCTCGCCGATGAGGCGCTCGGTGTCAGCCCGCAGGCGCGACTCTTCGAGCAGGAGAGCGTTCTCGATAGCCAGGGAGAGGCGGGCGGCGACCGCTTCGGCGATGTCGATGTTGTCCTGCTCCCACTCCCAGGCTTCGGCTTGCGGGACGAGGACGTTCATCACGCCGATCACCTCGCCGCGCAGACGCAGGGGGACGGCCAGACTGGCCGGCGCGCGCGCCCCGCCGCGGGCGGCAACAACCTTGCCGCGGGCAAGCGCCTCCTCGATTTGGGGATTGCGAAGCGGCTGTTCGAGCCGCTGGACAGCGCCGCCGGCGACGCGATATCCCACTCTCGGCCTGGTGACTTGCAGGGATTTCCAGGCCTCCTGCATCTGGCTGCCGATGGCGCGCTGCGCTTCGGCCAGGAGCCGCTCGGATTGTTCGAAGGAACGGGCGTTTTGAATGGCGATGGCAATCTGGTCGGCCAGGGTGGAGAAGACGGCCGCATCTTCCTCCGAGAAAGCGTTCTGGTCCTTGCTCTGGATGTCCAGCACGCCGATGGTCTGACGTCCGATTTTCAGCGGCAGCGCCATTTCGGCCTGCGTGTCGGGAAGATCGGGGTTCTTGAAGTGGACGGCGTCCGCGCCGACGTTTTCGGCGATGCGCGGGTTGCCGGTAGCCGCTACGTAGCCGACGATGCCGACCTTGCCGACCTGCAAGCGGTGGCCGCGCGCCACCATCCGGCGGCCGCCTTCGCTGTTGGCGGCCAGCAGATAGGCGTATTGACCCTGCTCATCGATGAGGAAGATGCCGACGTGGTAGAACCCGAACAGGTTGCTGATGAGGACGACCAGACGGTTGAGCAGGGTGTTCAAATCCTGGATGGATGTCACCGTTTTGGACACCTGGGCGATGGCCTCGAACTGGGCGGCGCGGCGCGCCAGTTGCAGCGAGGCGGAGGTCAGTTCCTCGGTGCGGGTCGCGACGCGGGTTTCCAACGTTCCCACCATTTCTTTCAGTTGCCGGGCCATGGTTTCGAAGGAGATGTCCAGCAGGCGCAATTCGGGGATGTTCGTTTGGATTTTGGCCTCGTATTCCAGGTCGCCGGCGGCGATGCGGGCGGTGGCTTCGGTGAGGGCCTGGATGGGGTTGGCCAGCAGACGGCCCAACAGCCATCCGACCAGGCCGAGGAGCGGCAAGAGGGCTGCAAAAATCGCCAGGTTGGTGAGCAGGAAGGTGCGTTCGGCTTGCAAGACTTTTTCCGCCGTGAAGTCGATCCCGATGATTCCGACCAGTTTTCCCTGGCTGTTGTTGATGGGGGCATAGGCGGAGAGGAAGGTCCCGTAGGCGTCGGTGTAGAAGTCTTCGTCTACGATGGGTTCCGAGAGGGTGCGGTAATTGGCGGCCAGCGCCGGGCTGGGGTCTTCGTAGCGTTCGCCATAGGCGGCGATTCCCTCCTCGCCCGGTTCGCCGGCGTCCACCACGAAGTACAATCCCTGGTCGTCGAAACGCGCCGTAAAGACGTAGCGGATATCCGGGCTGGAGCGGCGGATGGCCAGGTTTTGAATCCGGACGCGATCGAATTCGGGGTCGAGCGGCGAGCGGATGGTGTCGAAAGCGTCGCCGTCTTGCTGCAGGGCGGCCAGGGTGACCAGGTCGAGCAGGCGCTGACGGAAGACCGCCCGCGATTCGCGGCGGAAGTTGATGTAGGAAATGGTCAGGGTAACGGCCGACGCCAGGGCAGCCAGGGCGACGAAAGCCAGGGCCAGGCGAGTAGCAAAGTTCAGGCGGTTGGACGGCCGTGGAGCGGGTGCGGTTTCCATCCGGTCTCTCCTTACGCTTTCTGGTGGAACTGGATGACGACTTCGGCGCCGGGCAGGTTGCGGCTCATTTCCTGGGCGGCGGTTTGCAGCAGGTTGTCGATATCGACCAGGGCGCCGATGCGAGCGGAGACCTCGGCAATCGTACGTTCCTTGGCGGCCCGGCGGGAACTTTCCTCGAACAGGCGGGCGTTTTCGGCGGAGAGGGCGATGCGCTCGGCGACTGCGTTCAGAATATCCAGGTCATCCTCGGTCCACTTGCCCTCTTGGGCGTTGACGTTGACGACGCCGACCACCCGGCCGCGCAGGATGATCGGGACAATCAGGCGCGCCGGTTCCCCTTTCTTGCCGGCCTGTTTGACGATTGGCTTTCCGGTCTTGATGACGCTCCGAATGTCGGCGTCTTCTACGGGACGGTCGATCACGGTCGCGCCTCCGTCTGCGTAGCGGAAACCGGCCAGTCTTTGTTCGCGGGCCAGGCGTCCCCATTCGGCGCGCAGGAATTGCTGGTAGAGGGCCTCGGTTTGGGCCAGGGCGCGGCGGGTCTCCTCGAACAGGCGGGCGTTTTCGATGGCGATGCTGACCTGATCGGCCAGAATGGCGAGCGCTTCGGCGTCGCTCTCGGAGAAGGCGTTGGGTTCGCTGCTCTGCACATCCAGGACGCCGATGACCCGGCCGCCGATCTTGAGCGGCAGGGCAATTTCGGAGCGCGTTTGAGGCAGATCGGGGTTCTGGAAGAAGACGGCGTCGGCGCCGGTGTCCAGGGCGATGCGCGTCCGGCCGGTGCCGGCGACGTAGCCGACGATGCCGACCTCGCCGACCTTGAGGCGGTGGCCGCGCGCCAGCATGCGCTGTCCGCCTTCGCTGCTGGCCGCTTGCAGGACGGCGTACTCTTCGTTTTCGTCCAGCAGGAAGATGCCGGCGTGATAGACGCCGAAGTGTTCGGCGATTTGAGCGGTGATGTGGCCAAGCAGTTCGGACGGTTCTTGAATGCTGGCGATGGCGCGCGAGACCTCGGCGATGGCCTGGAATTGGGAGGCGCGCGTCTCCAGGTCGGCGGTGCGCTGGCGGATGCGTTCTTCCAGGGTGGCGACCATTTCACGGATGCGGGCGGCCATCAGGTTGAAGGTCGAGGCTAGTTGGCCCATCTCGTCTTTTCTGTCGAGGAGGACTTGCTGGTTCAGGTCGCCCCGTTCGATGCGCGCTGCGGCTTCGGTCAGACGAGAGAGGGGGTTGACCAGCCGGCTGCCGAAATACCAGGCGGAGGCTCCGGCAAAGACCAGGGAAATGGCGACGGTGACGACGGTCGTCCAGATGGCGCGATTGACGACGCGATTCAGGTTGGCGATCAGGGTTTGGGTAGGGGCGGAGAATTCGTCAATGTAGGTGGTGGCCGCCACCATCAGGTCGGTGCCCGGCACGGGGACGATGACCATGTATTTCTGGCGGATGGTGACGCCGTCCGGTTCGAGCCAGTCGTAGTAACCTTCGACGGTGGCGCCGCGCATCGAGATGGCGATCAGGTTCCAGAATTGCGGCAGGCGGTCGGCCAGGGTGCTCAAGTCGGTGCCGACCAGGGCGGGGTTGACGTGGAAGTGGTTGATGCCGCGCCGATCGTGGACGGCGGTGTAACCGGTCCGGCCGACGGGCTGGACGGCGATGGCGATCAGATCTGGGTTGGTTTCGAGGGCGCGGTAGTTGCGCGGGTCGATGTCCGGGTGGTAGGCGAGGTACATGGCGATTTCTCTAGCGACCGTTTCGGCCTTCTCGCGAATTGCCTGGCGGCCGGCGGCCTCGAGCGCCTGTTGACTGCGGGCAATCGAAAGATTACGGATGTTGGCAATGGTCCAGGAGAGGCCGCTGGCAATCAATAGCAGCGGCAGGAAGCCCATTAAGATCAGGCTGAGGATGAGTCGGGTGCGGATTTTCATCGTTCACTCCCAGGCGCGAACCGCAACAGGAAATTCGTCAGGGGACGGGCGCTCATTCTCCTTCCTCCTTGTGCAACTGGACGATGACTTCGGAGCCAGGGAAGGCGCGCCCGATTTCCTGGGCGGCGGTTTCGAAGACGCTGCGGACGTCCACCGAGGCGCTGATTCGGGCGGTGATTTCGCCGATGGCGCGTTCTTTCAACGCCCGGCGGTTGATGTCGGTAAAGAGGCGGGCGCTTTCGAGCGAGGTGCTCAGTTGGTCGACCAGGGCGTTGGCCGAGACGATGTCCTCCTGAGACCAGGCGCCGGCTTCGGCCGGCCGGTCGAGGCGGATGGCGCCAATCGTCAGGTCGCGGCTGGTGATGGGCAGATAGACGGTCAGGCCTTCATTCGAGAAAACGGGTTTGCCGGTTTTGATGGCTTCGACGTATTCGGGTTCGGGGTCTCCGGCGACGGCGGTCAGGATGCCGTTGGCCAGGCTCAGGTAGCCGGGGTTGCTCGCTTCGCCCAGCAGGAGTTGCCGCCAGGCGGTTTGGCTGACCGCTCCATAGGCGCGGCGGGCGGATTCGAGGGCGGCCTGGCTTTCTTGGAGCAGGCGGGCGTTGTCGAAGGCGATGGCGATTTGGTCGGCCATGATTTGCAGGGCGGCCACGTCTTCGCTGGTGAAGGCGGCCTCTTCGGTGCTTTGCACGTCCAGCGCGCCGATGACTTTGCCAGCGACGATGAGCGGCAGGCACAACTCGGAGCGGGTTTCGGGCAGGTCGGGGTTCTTGAAGAAGGCGGCGTCTTCGCCGACGTCGAGGGCGATGCGGGGCTGGCCGGTCTGGGTCACCTGGCCGACGATGCCGACCTGTCCGACCCGCAGGCGGTGGCCGCGGGCGAGCATGCGCTGCCCGCCCTCGCTGTTGGAGGCGCGCAGGACGGCGTATTCGCCGCGCTCGTCGAGCAGGAAGATGCCCACGTGGTAGAAGCCGAAGCGCTGGCTGATCAGTCTGGCGACTTGGGCGAACAGGGCGTCCAGGTTGCGCAGGCGGGCGGCGGCGCTGCCTACGTCGGCGGCGGCGCGAATCTGCTCGGCGCGGCGGGCGAGGGCGCGGGTGCGCTCTTCAACGCGCGCCTCCAGCGAGGTGATCAGGTCGCGCAGGCGGGCGGTCATGTTGTTGAGGGTCAGGGCCAGTTCGCCCACCTCGTCCCGTTCGATGACTTCCGCCTGGGCGTTCAAGTCGCCTTGTTCGATGCGGCGGGCGGCGTCGCTCAGTTTTTCCAATGGGTTCGAGAGACGCTGGGCAAGGAACCAGGAGGCGACGGTGGCAAAGAACATGACGCCGGCGACCATCAGCAGGAGCGAATCGCTTTCGGCTTCGAGGGGCTGCAAGAAGAGGTATTCGGGCTGGAAGAAGATGACGGTCCAGTTGGTGGTGTCCACTCTGGAAGCGGCCGCGGCGGCGCGTCCGGCCCCGGGTCCCGTTTGCGGGCCGATGTCGATGGGCACGTAGAAGAGTTCGCCTTGCGGCAGGTTCAGTCCGGCTGCGATTTCCGGCTGGTTGAGGGATAGTTGTTCGGCGCTGCCGGCCGGCAGGCGGCCCCAGTTTTGCAGCGAGGTGAGCGTGGCGGGGTCGAGCGGCGTGGGGGTGCGGAGAACCAGATCGGGGTTGAGGCCGTTGGCCAGGTACACGTGGTAATTGTCCAGGACGACGGCGTAGGAGCCTTCACCCAACAGGCCGCTTTTCTTGCGGACGATATTCTGGACAGTCAGGGCGCGGTAACGGGCGCGCAGGATGCCGATGACGCGGCCCTCTTCGTCGCGGATGGCGGCGCTGAAGGTGATGGCGGGGACGCCTTCCGGGCCGATCATGACTGGCGAGATGTAAGGGGTGCCGGCCCGGAAAGGATGGGTGAAGTATTCGAAAGCGGCTTCGACTCGTCCGATGCCGTTGGAGTTGGTATCGTAGATGTTGACGCCGCGGACGTTGAGGATGGCGTAGGAGAGCAGCATGCCGGGGTCTTTGGTCGCCAGGGTATCGAGGTAATCCCGGGCTTCGGTAAAGGCATCGGGGTCTTCCGAGTAACCGACCTGGAAGGCCTGGACGTAGTCGGTGAGGATGGGGATTTGGGCTTCGAGGAAGACCGTATCGCGTGTTTGGGTCAGGAAGTCGTTGATTTCGCTGGCGGTTTGGTCGGCGGCATTCCGCAGGGCGGAGCGGGCGCTCAGGGTGAGCGCGGTTTGGGAGGTGTTATAGTTGATGATGCCGACGACGATGGCGGGAATGGCGGCCGCCAGGTTGAAGGCGACGATCAGTTTGGTGTGCAGGTTGAAGGAGCGGTAGCGCCGTATGACGAAGATGACCAGACCGAGCGCGATGAGGGCGGTCAGGATGGCGCTTGCCAGCGGGAAAGCGGCGATGGAGGCCGGGAGGCGTTCGAAGGGCCAATAGGCTTCGAGAATTAGGATAATTGCCGCCAAGATGATGCTTAGCGAGATGGCGCGGTTGGCCGAGCGGGGCGGCAGGTACAAGAAGCCTATCACAGAAATGAAGCCAATCCCGATCAGGCTGCCCAGGACGCCAACCCCGAAGGTCGAGAGCGTTTTGTCGATCAAGGCAACGGCGATGCCCAGGATGAGTATCCAGACGCCGCGTTCTTGCCGGCCTCGCCGACTCATCACCAGGGTGGTGATAGCGTGCAAGACCAGGGCGAGCATGCCGGCGGCGTTGAGGTAGGCTTGCCAGGCGCCGCTGCGGAGGATGGTTAAGACGGCGATGACAAAATCTGCCCCGCCCCCCAGGATGGCGACTGCGACCGGCCAGATCAGGCTGCGGCGGGGGGACGTTTCGGCGGCAGGATTAGGAGAGGTGGGAAGAGAGGGCGTTTCGCTCATGGATTGCTCCCGGCGGCGGATTTACGAGGCTTTGTTTCGGCAGGGGTTAAACCGAGGCGCACTTCGGCGGCTTGCAGGTTCAGAGCCTGGCGCAATTCCTCGGCGGCCGTCTTGAGGACGGTGTCCAGGTCGAGGGTCTGGCGGAGGCGGTTGCCGACTTTGCCGATGACTTGCTCGCGTTGAGCGCGTTTCTCCGATTCGGCCAGCAGGCGGGCGCTCTCCAAAGCCAGCGCAGCGCGCTCGGCGACGCGTTGAACCGACTCAATATCGTCGGCGCTCCAGGCGCGGCGCGCGTCGGGACTCTTGATGTGCAGGACGCCGATGGTCTCGCCGCGCACCCGCAGCGGAACAGCCAGGGTGGGCAATTCGGCGCTTCCGCTGGCCGGTTTGCCCGAACGGAGGGCGAGTTGGATTTCTGGATAGTCCAGTTCCTTTTCCAGAGGCTGGATGCCGCTTGGCGTGGCGAGGTAGCCGGCGCGCTGTCTTTCCAGGGCGATGCGGTTCCACTCGCGGGCGATGAAACGATTGTAGATGGTCTCGGCCTCCTGCAAGGCGCGGCGGGTTTCGCTGAACAGGCGGGTGTTTTCGATGGCAACGGCAATCTGATCGGCCAGGGTGTGCATGACTTCGATGTCGTCGTCGCTGAAGGCGGCCGGTTCGGTGCTTTGCACGTCGAGGACGCCGATGATCCGGCCTGCGACGATGAGGGGCAGCGCCATTTCGGAACGCGTGTCGGGCAGGTCGGGGTTGTCGAAGAAGACGGCGTCGCTGCCGACATCCAGGGCGACGCGCGCTTCGCCCTGGGCGGCCACGTAGCCGACGATGCCGGCTTCGCCGATTTTCAGTTTGTGACCGCGTTCGAGCATGCGCTGTCCGCCCTCGCTGTTGGACGCCTGCAGGACGGTAAATTCTTGCGCTTCGTCGTTCAAGAAGATTCCGATATGATAGAAACCGAAACGTTCGCTGATCAGAGCGCAGACCGAGCGCAACAGGGCGTTGAGATCGCTGACCAGG
Organism: Chloroflexota bacterium; assembly: GCA_019873655.1. GTDB lineage: Bacteria > Chloroflexota > Anaerolineae > Anaerolineales > Villigracilaceae > JAFGSI01. The sequence goes on from JAIOAU010000016.1 coordinate 33,144, forward strand.
GAGATGGTGTGGGCCACTTCGGCGATGGTCTGCAACTGGCTGGCGTGACGGGCGGCCCGGAAGGTGGTGGTGCGCAGTTCGTCGGTGCGCTCCTCGACGCGCTGTTCGAGCGTCAATTGGATTTGTCGCAGTTCCTGGTTGACCTTGTCCAGTTCGTTCAGGCGTTGTTGCTCCAGGGCGTTGCGGAACGCAGCGCTGACAGCCAGCAGGACGCCGGTTGTTATAAAGACGCCAATAAGGGAGGTGATTTGGGAAGCGGCCATTCCCGGCACGCCAAACAGGGCCATGATCAGGACGCTGAGAGTCAGCAGTGTAACCATTTCCCAAAGGGGGAGCAGGAGACTAGCAAGGATGTAGGCAGGGATCAGGCTGGCCTCTAGCGCAAGGGCGGGGTTGTTGGAACCGGCTGGGATGGCAAAGAATCCAACTGCCCCAAATCCCCAGATTTGGAGTGAAATGCCGATGCGGTAATTGCGGCTGCGGATCAGACCATAAGTGATCAAGAGGAACACTGTCAGCCCAATGAGAGGGTATTCGATAGGATCGAACCGACCTCCGCGCGTAAACAGGGTGCCTACAATGGCCGCCATAACCAACAGGATTAAGGCCAGGTTGACCGTCGCGGCAAATTCGACCTGACGGCGCGTGACCGTATCTTGCACCGAGGCGTGGGGGCTGATGAGTTGCTGCCAGAAACGCTGCCATTCGGAGGGCGGGCGCGGCGGCTTTTGGACAGTTCCTGGGAGGGGTTGCATCGTCATCGGATGACCTCTATTCGTTCTTGACGGCCGGCGTCAATTGGACGGCAATCTCGGCTTCGCCAACCAAGCGGCGCATTTCTTTGACCGTGGCTTGCAGAATGGACTCCATATCCACCTGGCCGGAGATGCGGCCGATGATTTCCGAAATGGTCGCTTCGCGCTCGGCGCGCTGCTGGGCCTCGGCCACCAGACGGCTGTTTTCGAGAGCCAGGCTTACCTGCGAAGAGATGGTTTCGAGCAGAATTCTTTCGTCTTCCTGCCATTCGCGATTCGGATCGGGATCCTCGTAACCCAGAATACCGATCACCTGTTCGCGCAAGACGAGCGGCGCAATCAGGCGCGAGCGGGGTTCTTTGTCCTGACTCACATAAACGACCGATTTGCCCCTCGACAACTGTTCGAACACGTCGGGCGGCAATTTTTCGTCGGCGGGCAGGAGTTGCAGACGGTCATAAGCGTAGCCGATCGTAGCGCCACGATGGACTTGTTCCCAGGCCTGGCGCATGGTTTTGCCCACGAGCGCGCCGATTTCGTTGAGGCGCTCTTGCAACTGGGCCACCAGGCGGATGTTCTCCAGCATCAGGGCCAGTTGGTCGGCAAGGGTGTGCAGGATTTCTTGTTCTTCGCGGCCGGGGGGCGCGGCGCTGGTCTGTATGTTCAGGAGGCCGATCAGGCGTTTTTCAGAGATGAGCGGGAAGGAGATGTTCGCCTGCACGCCGGCAACGGGGACGGGGCCGGCCACGCGAAAGATTTGATTCCCAATCCGATAGCGCAACAGTTCCGTGCCGGTTGCCAGGAAGGCCAGTTCGCCGCGCGCCATGCGCAGTTGATAGTTGTCGGCGATGAGGGCCTGACCGGCCTCGCTGTTGGCGGCGCGTAGAATGAGCGCTTCGCCGGTGGCTTCGGCCAGGAAGATGCCGACATGGAAGTATCCCAGGCGCTCGGCAATCAACCTGGCGGCCTCGTCGAGCAGGGTGTTCTCGTCGGTGGTCCGGGTCGAGAGGCGCACCAGGTCGGCGATGGTCTGCAGGGCGGCGTCGCGGCGCTGGAGGGCCAGGTTGCGTTCCTGTAGCAGGGCTTCGCTTTCTGCAAGTTTTTGACTGGCCTCTTGATAAGCGTTCCGATTTTCGGTTGCCAGTTGCGAGACGACGGCGATGCCGCGAAGGGCCAGGTAGAGGACCAGTTGGATGATGATAAAAATGGCCAGGTAGACGAAGAAGATAAAGGAGAGCGGAGCGGGCGCTACTGGAGGCAGCGCGCCATTTTGCTCGGCGATGATGAACCCGATTGCGGCCAGGATAGTGAGGACGGTGTAGATAATCCCGGTGCGCAAGCCCAGGATGAGCGTGGCAATTGCGATGACGATGATGAAGCCCATAAAACCAGCGCCGCGAATGCCACCGTAGGCAAATTCCTGGAAGAAAACCGCGCTCCAGAACAGGGAGGTCAGCATGATCCCGACGAATTCGATCCGCCCCTGACGAAGCATGTGTTGAAGCCAGATTTCGGCAATAATAAAGAGTACCGCCACCAGCGCCTGGACGACGGGGGATATGGCCCGGTCGATAATGGCTACGATGATGGCAAAAATGAGATAGGCGACGCTCAGAAAGAACAACGTGACCAGGATGGCAAATACATTCCGGATCTGGATGTTTCTGGCCGGGTCGTCGAAAGTAGGCAGTTGCAAGAATTCGCGAATGCGTTCGATCATGGCGATCCTCTCGGTTAACCTTGCGAGGCGTCTTCTGCGGGCATCAGACCAATCTGGATGAAAGTGCGCGGGACTCCCAGGGCGTTGCCCAATTCTCGAATGGTGTTCTTCAGCACGGCTTCCAGGTCGGTGGCTTGCTGAACGCGTGCGGTGATGAGATTGATTTGCTGTTCGCGGGTGGCCAGTCGTTGGGCGTCTTGAACCAGGCGGGCGTTTTCCAGCGCCAGAGCCAGACGGTTGGCGGCTTCTTCGACCAGGAGGGCGGTCTCAGCCGGGACTTCGTGTCCCTGGAAGCGCAGGTTGAGGGTACCGATCGTTTGGCCGCGCAGCCGAATGGGTACGGCCAGGACGCTGCCTCCTTTTGCTTCCTCAGCGCGCAGGATGACCGAGGACCCTTTTCGCAGGGCTTCCAGGCTTTCGGGGGGCGGAGCGCTGAGGGGTTCGGGGGTGATGCCGTCGTAGCGGTAGCCCGCGGTTTGAGCAGCCTGCTGCAGGAAAGCGCGCCAGGTGCGGCTGGTGTATTCGCGGTACGAACGCTCCATCTCGGCGATGCTGCGCTCCACTTCCTGCAAGAGGTTGGCTTTTTCGATGGCGACCGCCAGTTGGTCGGCCATGACCTGCATGATGGTGATGTCGTTTTGGTCGAAGGCGTTGACCTTGTCGCTCTGCACATCGAGCGCGCCGATGATTCGGTCGCCGACGCGCAGCGGCAGGGCCATCTCGGAGTGCGTATAGGGGAGAAGGGGATTGCGGAAGTGAACGGCGTCGGCGCCGGTGTCGAGAGCGATGCGCGGTTCGCCCGTCTTGGTGACGTAGCCGACGATGCCGACCTCGCCGACGCGCAGTTTGTGCTTGCTGGCCAGCATCAGTTGGCCGGCCTCGCCGCCCGCGGCTCGCAAGACGGCGTAGTCGTTGTTCTCGTCTACCAGGAAGATGCCCACATGATAGAAGCCGAAGCGCTCGCGAATCAGACGAGCGGCGCGGTTGAGCAACTCGTCCAGGTTTTCGGCGATGGAGGCGTCGCGGGCGACCTCGGCGGCGGTTTGCAGTTCGATGGTGCGTCGTTCCAGGTCGCGGGTCCGTTCGGCGACCCGCATTTCCAATTCGTTGATCAGGGCTTTGAGTTGGGAGGTCATGTCGTTCATGGCCTGTCCCAGCATGCCGAGTTCATCTTCGCGCTGGATTTGGGCGCGGGCATCCAGGTTGCCGGCCGCGACCTGCCGGGCCACTTCGCCGAGTTGGGTCAGGGGTTCATCCAGGTTGCGGATGGTGAAGTAAGCGCCCAGCACGGCGATGACGGCCGACATAATCGTCAGTCCGATATTGGTTCGCAACAGGAGGCCTACTTTGGCGTAAGCGATGGCTTGGGGCAGTTCGGCGATGAGGACCGAGTCCAGGGCGGGCATCCAGCGATAGACGCTGAAGACCGGCACGCCGCGATAGTTCTGGTACTCCATCACTCCGCTGCGGCGGCTGAGGATGGCTTCGCGTATGGCGTCATCCTCGACGACGCTTGGGGCGCCGATGGCCGAGGTCGTCAGCAGGCGGTAGTTCGACTCGACCAGGTAAAAGTTGACGTCGCGCGCGTCGGGATCGGTGGCTGCGACCATCATGTTGAACTGGCGCATGTTCGCTCGGCCGGCCACGACGCCGATCACGCGGCCGGTCCGATCGAGAACGGGATAGGAGACCACAATCGTAATTTCGTCTGGATCGCGGAAATGGAAGGGCGGGTTGATAAACAATCCCTCCAGGCCGCGCCGGAAGAATTCTTGATTGCTGTAATTGGCGCCTCTGTAGGTGGAGATGGTGTCGATGACCACGACGCCGTCCAGATTCATCAGGAACAGTTCTTGCAGGCGGGGCGACTGGTAGAGCAGGGTATAGAAGCGCTCGGTCGTTTGTCCTTCCAGGGCGGCTGGGTTGTCGCCGGGCGCGAGGGTGAGCAGGTCGCGCATGTATCCTAATGTTTGCACGTCGCGCGCTGTCAGAATCACGTCGCCTTGCAGGCCTTGCATCCAGATGTTGATGGCGCTTTCTTTCTTTTCGATCGAGGTTTCCAATTGATCGATAGCGTATTGCCGGTCGGTCTGGATGCGTTCGATGGTGACGGCGCTGCCCAGGGCGGCGACCGGGATGAAGGCGATCAGCAGGAAGGAGAGCAGCAGGCGGGCGAAAAGGCGTCCGCCAGCCACGCCGCGGATGAGCAGGAGCAGCGAGAGGGCGCCTCCCAGCAGGATGATCAGCGGCAGCAGCCAGCGCAAAATGTTGAGTTCGGTGATGACCAGCCGGTCCAGCCCGGGCAGGTTATCGAAGGCGATGATGGCCGCGGAGGCGATAAGACTGATGAGGGGGCCGACCAGCCGTCGGCGTCCGGGCGCGATTCCCATGACGGCCACGATGTTGACGGCCGCCCACATGCCGATCAACAGGGTGAGCGTCACCGCTGTCCCGGTCCAGAACGCGGCGAACATGACGAAGAGGCCCGCCACGGCAGCCGTCATGAGGAGGCCCGCCGGCCATAGGCGTCCTTTTCTGAGCAGCCAGCCCCCGATCACGAAGACCAGAGGGCCCACCAGCGAAGCGACGGCCACGGCCAGGATTTGCCAGTGCTCAAACAGCAAATACAGCGTGGCGTAGGCAAATGCTGAAATCAGTCCGATGACCGGCACGAAGGTGGCGAGAGCGCTCAAGAAGAGAGCAAAGCGTTTTTCTTCGGTTGGGCGAGAAGGCGTTTCCACGTCACAGTCCTTTGCGCTGGAGATTAGTTGGACGGCGTTTCGGGCGCTTTGGCCTCGGGCGGGTTGAGGTACACCGATACCTCGGTCACGCTCGGGAGTTGACGCAATTCACGCACGGCAATTTGCATGATGGTGTCAGGGTCGAGCGACTGGCCCAGGTGGGCCGTCAGTTCGCTCAGCGCCTGTTCCTGGGCTGCTCGGTACTGAGCCATTTCGAGCAGACGCACGTTTTCGATTGCCAGGGCGACCTGGTTGGCGACTTCAACGGCCAGCAGCCGCTCGGCTTCCGGCCAGGAGGCGTTGTCGCGGCGCCGGAAGACCAGGGACCCGATTTTCTGATTGCGGAGCGTGATGGGAACTTCCAGGCGGTTGGGGGCGTTCTCGTCCTCTTGCCCTTCTGCCTCGGCAGGCGTGTAAGGGGCGGTGCCAAGCGGCGTGTAGCGATAGGCGCGTTTCTGCTGGCTGATTCGTTCTCTCCAGGCTTTGCGCACGCCTTCGCTCGTCAGCGCCTGGAGGCGTTGGACGGCTTCCTGGCTTTCGGCCAGCAGACGGGCGTTTTGGATGGCCAGCGCGATTTGGTCAGCCATGGCCTGGAGAAGTTCGATGGTTTCGGGAGGAAAAGCGTTGAGTTCGATGGATTGAATATCCAGGACGCCGATGACCCGTCCGCGCACGCTGAGGGGCAGGGCGGCTTCGGAGCGCGTGGCTGGCAAGTCTGGATTGTCGAAGAAGACCGCGTCTTCGCCCACATTGGTGGCGATTCGGGCGCGGTTGAAATAGGCGGCGTTGCCGACGATGCCCTGCCGTCCAACGGCCAGGCGGTGACCGCGCTCGAGCATCCGTTTGCCGCCCTCCGACGAGGCGGCATGCAAGACGGCATACTCGCCACGTTCATCGAGCAGGAAGATGGCGGCGTGGTAGTAATTGAACCGCTCGCTGATCAGGTGGACGGTCTCGTTGAGCAGCATGTTCAGGTCTTGCGAAGCGACCGCCTGACGGGCGACGCTGGTGGCGGCCTGCAGCATGATGGCCCGGCGGGTGAGTTCCTCGGTGCGCTCGGCGACCCGTTTTTCCAGGTCGGTTTGGGCAATCTGCAGTTGATCGAGCATGTGATTCAGCCGCAGGGTGAGTTCGGCGGTTTCGTCCGAAGTGGTCAGAACGGCGCGCCGGCCGAGATGTCCCTGTTCGATGTCTTTCATGGCCTCGATGATGTTTTTGATGGGCGTGGAGATGATGACAGCCTGGAGCGTCGCAATTCCCAGCGTGATGATGATTCCCACCAGGCTGACGATGCTCACCTGGAGGACGAAATCGCTCAACGCGCTGGCTTGCACCTCTGCCGCCTGCCTCAGTTTTTCGTAGCCAAGCGGCGCGATCATCAGCGTGTTGATGAGCAAAATCATGACCACGGTGATTTGGAGGCGGGTCTGGAGTCTGATTCCGCCGCTGACGATTTGTTTTTCGCGATCGGCAGGGAGCAGGGCGTTGCGCACGGGCGCCATGACGCGGTCGAGGAACATCGTATTTTGCATGGCAAAGCCCATGGCAAAAATCAGCCCGGCGAGGACGATATGGGTGGTCTGAACCGGCGTGACATTTGCCAGGTTGTTCATGTAGACTGCCACGCTTAAGATGACCGGCGAACAGATGGTCAGGAAAGCAGCGGGCGCGACGCGCCAGGGCAGGCGGATGGCGTCTTCCCAGGCTGCTTCTTCGTCGGTCGGCTGCGGAGGGACGCTGATACCTCGCGCCTGTTCGTACAGACGCCTGCGGGCCCGGCTGCTGGCGGAGGCGGCGTAGAGCGGCAGGAGTAGATTGGCGATCAACATCGAGAAGAGCACGCTGAAGACCAGGTGCGTTGCTTGCAGGCGGGATAAATGGGCGTTGAGCCAGAGATAGAGGATGCTGGGCAGCGCCGATATCAACGCGATTTGTTGCGCCAAAACCTGGACGCGCAGAATGTATTTATCTTGCCAGCGATCGAACAGGCGGTCGAAGGGCGAGGCTTTTGGAATCATGCGGTACGCTCCTGAAGGTTCAATCCAGTTTCAGTTCGATCGTGGCTTCGTCGGCGCGCAGGGCGCGGCCAAGTTCTTTGACCGCCGTCTGCAGGATGAGGTCTGTGTTCGGCGAGGACCAGATTTTGCTGGTGATCTCGGCAATCAAGCGTTCTTGCAGAGCCATTTGCTGGCTCTCCTCAAGCAGGCGGGCGTTTTCGAGGGCCAGCGCCGCCTGGGTGGCAATCGACTCGATCAAGGCGCGTTCCTCGGGGGTCCACTCGGTTGAGCCTTCGAGGGTGAGTTGACCGATGATTTGTTCGCGCAAAGTGAGGGGGATTTCCAGAGCGGTCAACTCTTCGGCCTCCTCAGCGCCAGGGCCAAGACGGAATTCGGCCTCTTGCGGCCCGCCGGGTCGCTGCGACCAGACGCCTTGCAGATACTGTCCGTGCAGGCGGCGGATTTCATCCAGGTTGCTCTCCAGTTCGGTGAACAGACGAGCGTTCTCGAGGGCGATGGCGAGCGTGTCGCTGATGTTTTGCAGGATGATGATGTCGTCCTCATCGAAAGCGCTGGGGAGTTCCGATTGGATGGTCAGGGCTCCCAGCACTCGTTCTCCCGAGATGAGCGGCAGGGCCAATTCCGAGCGGGTGTTGGGCAGATAGGGATTGGCAAACCGGACGGCGTCTTTTCCGACGTCGAGAGCGATGCGCGCCTGACGGTTGAGGATCGTCCAGCCGACCATGGAGGATTCGCCGATGGGAAGTTTGTGGCCGGCCTGAATCATCGCCCGGCCTTCTTCGCCCGTCCCGGCGTGGAGGACGGCGAAGCGCCTTTGTTCGTCCACCAGGAAGACGCCGGCGTAGTACAGCCCAAAACGTTCTTTGATGAGGTCTACCACTTCTTGCAGCAGCGCCTGCGGATTGAGCACGCCCGTAATGGCGCGCGAAATTTCTGCCGCGGTGCGGATTTGCCGCGACCGCCGCTCCAGGTTGGTCGAATGCTCGTGCAGTCTCTGCCGGTCGTGTTCGATTTGAGCGGCAAACTGGAGCGTCTTTTGCAGGTTGCTTTGCATCCCGCGCAGCATGGTCGCCAGCGAGGCGGAGATCACCGTTCCCAGCAGCAAGATGACCACAATCCGGTTAATCCATGCCGAGAGGTAGTCGTAAGCAAATATCTGAGAGGGTGTGATGAGATGCTGGCTCATGGCGACGGCCAGGCTGGCGACGGTGACGATGCCAACCCCCAGCGCGTAAATCGAACCGCGCTCGCCGAGCAGAAGCGTTGCCATGAAAATGAACCCGACCATGAAGACGGCGCCGTCGGCGGTCACGCCCGATTGCAGGAAACTGGTGACGCTCAACAGGTAGACCATGACGGTCAGGCTGACGGCCCGGACCTCGAACTTGATCCGCCGCACGACGGCGACGACGATCATCCAGACGATGACGGCGGTGTAGACGATGAGCGCGGCGAGCGGCGTTTCCTGGATCGAGCGAATCACGATCAGGAAGTAGGACAGCACACCGACGATGGCCGCCACCACGCTCACGTTATTGAGAATCCGCAGCCGGATCGTCTGGAGCGTATCGGTCGTGGGGAGAGGAGGAGTCTCCTGAAGGTCGAGTTTCTTGTCGTAGGATGGAATCATGCGATTATCTCCACGCAACGGTCTGAATCACCGAGAGGATTTGGGGCCGGCGTCGTTTGGATTCAGACCGACTCGGATGCGCGTCCGCCGCGCCCCGAGCGCTTTGCTCAGTTCGCTGGCGGTGGTCTCCATAATGGTGCGCGTATCGGTCGAGCGGCGGATACGGCTGGTGACTTCGTAGAGCAGGCGTTCGCGGTCTACCTGGCGCCGAATCTGTTCGAGCAGGCGGGCGTTGGCGATGATCGCCGCCAGGCTGCCGCCCAGCGTGCCGAGCATTTCCTCGTCGTTCTCGCTGTAAGCGGCGATCCGGTCGCTTTCGACGTTCAACACGCCCAGCAGTTCGCCGCGATAGACCAGCGGGATGGCCAGTTCGGAGCGGGTGTCGCCGCTGACCTGGATGTAGCGCGAGTCTTTGGTGACGTCGTCGATCCGCAAGGGCTGCAGATGAGCGGCCACCCAGCCGGTGATCCCCGAACCGATGGGGATGGAGAGATTCTTGACCTCTTCGGAATAGCCGGTGGAGGCTTTGATTTCCAGCGAGCGGGTCTCTTTGTTGAGCAGCAGGATGGCTACCCGGTCTCCGCCCAGCGTCACCTGCAGGCCCTGGGCGGCGCTGTTGAGGGCCTCTTCCAGGGTCGTGCCGGAGGCGGCCGCGGTGGTCACATGGTGCAATAGACGGTGCTGGGAGAGGTGTTCCTGCGTTTCGGAGAACAGTTCTGAGTTCAGGACGGCTACCGCCAGTTGGTCGGCCAGGATGCGCAGGACGTTGACGTCTTCCTCGCCGAAGGCATACGGCTCGGTGCTTTGAACGTCCAGCACGCCCAGGATGCGCGGCCCGACGCGCAGGGGCAGCGCGACCTCCGAGCGGGTTTCGGGGAGCAGGGGGTTGGCGTAGTAGGTGGCGTCTTTGCTGGTGTCGGCCACGACCAGCGGCTCGCCGCTGCCGCTGACATACCCGACAATTGATTTCGATCCCACCGCCAGTTTGTGACCGGCGCGCTTCATCTGTAGGCCGGCCTCGCCAGTTGCCTCACGGATGACGGCGTATTCGCCGCTGGGGTCGATCAGGAAAACGGCGGCGTGGTAGAAGTTGAAGCGCTCGCGGATGAGCGAAACAGCGCGCACGAGCAATTCATTGACATCCAGCGAACCAGAAATGTCGCGCGCAATCTCGGCGGCGGTCTGCAGTTGCAGGGCGCGCCGGCGGGTCTCTTCCAGCAGACGGATGTTGTAGATCGCGCCCGCCACTTGCGAAGCCAGGGTGGAGACGAAGCGCAGATCGCCCTCGTCGAAGGCCCGTTCGCGTTCGGTATCCTGGACGACGATCGCGCCGATGGCCTCGCCGGCTACCAGCAGGGGAACGCCCAGCCAGGATTTGGCCGGTTTGCCGGTTACTTTCGCGCCCAAGGCGGCCAGTCTTCGTTCGGTGTCTTCCACCACCATCAACGGCTGGCGGGTGCGAATCAGGATCGAGGTCAGACCCTCGCCCAGGGGGAAAGGTTCGTAAGAGACGATTTCCCCGCCGTTGGGCGAGGCCTCGTACATGTAAGGGATGCGAATCGAGTCGGTGGAAGAATCGTACAAGGCCAGCGTGAAAGAGACCTCGCCCATTGCCAGACGAATCTGCTCGTGCAGCGCCTCATACAACGCCTGCAGGTTGGGGGCCGAGGCGATGGCCCGGCTGGCAACCGTGATCGCCTCCAGTTCGCTGAGGCGATGTTCGACGGTCTTTTGCTCCCGGATTCTTTCGATGGAGGCGGTCACCAATTCGGCCAGGCTGATGTACGGTTCGACCGCCGCCGGCAGGATGGGGGTCGGCTCCCGGTTGCCGAGAATCAGCAGGGTTTCCAACCTTTCGTTGCGAAAGACCGGCACGAAGGCCAGGTTGCGCAATTCTATCTGATGGAGCATTTTCCACAGGGCGGCCGGCAGCGTGGTGGTCAGTTCGTCCAGCGCGCCGATCAGGATGCCGGCGCGCAGCCGTTCGGCCAGGGGAGCGGTCGGGACGGCAAGCAATTCGGGGAGCGGCAGGCTGCGCAGCGGATCGTTGACGGCGACGATTTTCAGGCCGTCCTCGCTTGCTTGAAGCAGGATGGAAATGAAGGGGGTTTGGCGCAGGGTGAGCGCCGCTGCCTCGATGACTCCCGCCTCTGTTTGGGCTTGGGCGATTTGATAACTGAAATGCAGAATTTCCATCATGCCTTGCACGTTGGCGCGGCCGGCTTCCATCAGGCGGATGTTTTCGAGGTTGGCGGCAATTTGACCGGCGATAGTCCGCAGGGTGACCAGTGCGTCCTCGTTCAACTCGCCTTCGACCTTGCTGTGAATATCGAGGGCGCCAAGCACCCGGTTGCCGGTCATGATGGGAATGCCGGCCTCGGCCACCGCCTCGGGGAGCAATTCGTTGTGAACGTAGAGCGGATTCTCGGTCAGACGGGTGATGACCTCGGCCTGCCTGGCAAGGATGACATGGCTGATGAGAGTACTGCCGTCGAGGGGAAGACGATAGGACTGAGCCAGCAGGGTTTCGGCGGCCGGTCCGCGGGCGGCGCGCAGGACGGCGAACCGCTCGGTTTCGTCGAGCAAGTAGATGGCCGTTTGATAGAAATCGAAGCGCTCCGATAGCAGAGCGAGGGCCTGCTCGATCAAGTCCTCGCGCGTCAGGACCGAGGCGATGCTCTGGGTCATTTCGGCCGCCGTGCGCACCTGGCGGGTTCGTTCTTCTACCTGCTGCTCGAGGTTTTGCCGCAAGGCCAGCAGATTTTCGTTGGCCTCTCTGATTTCTCTGATGCGCCGCCGCTCAAGGACGTTGCGGGCGACGGTCACGATCATGATGGCGCTGCCCAGGGCGACGAATTGAACCGCCAGCAGGTAGGCGCTTAAGCGCGGGAAATTGGGGATGAAGAGGTTTCCCAGAGCAGTGGCAATGATGACGACGGCCATGATGCCAGCGGAGGCGTAGATAGGCAAGATGATGGCCGCCAGCAGCATGGTTAGCGGAACCGTAAAGAACAGCGCCGTGAAGATGGATTGGGGATAATTGATGGCCAGGTAAAACCCGATCAGGCTAGGACTAATTGTCAGCAAAATAGCGCCCAGCATGGGAATGCGGCTGCGACTGAGCAGGAGGGAAACGAACGCCACTCCGGCCATGAGCAGGAAGCCATAGATCAACGGCAGGACGTAGCGGCGGTCGTAATACAACAGCGCGGCAATGTACAGGCTCAAGATGACCATGGCAATCGCCAGCGAGGCAGACAATTCTGCTCGCTGGCGGGCAGCGCTTTCTTGGATGGCAGGATGCGCAGTGATGAATTTTTGCAGAAACCGAACGATTTTCGACGGGCGCTTGTTCTCAGATGTCATGCCGGTCTCCTCGGATGGAGGACGAGCAAGGATAACTCGGTACAGGCTTGGAACAGACTCAACTCATCTCCCACACCGGTTCACCTGCCAGGATGCGGCGAATCTGGTCCGGGAAACGATCGGGATCGAGCGGCTTTCCCAAGAATCCGTCAAAGCCGGCCTCGCGGGCCTTGTTCATCTGCTCCAAACTGGCCTCGGCGGTCACGGCGACGATCGGGATGCTCTTGAGCCGCTCGGAGGAGCGGATTTTTCGCAGCGCGCCGTAACCGTCTTCGTAGGGCAGGCGGATGTCCATCAGAATCAGGTCCAGGCGCGGCAGGGTGTCGGCGTATTCGACCACTTCGTAGCCGGACGTCTTCCACTCGCAGTGGATTCCCAGAAAGCCCAGCATGCGGGCAATCAGGACAAAGTTGGCCACGTTGTCTTCCACGACCAGCACGGTGGCGTCTTTGGGGATGGCGGTTTTGCGGCCGGTCTGGGTTTCGGCGTTGGGGTTTCGGGCGGTATCTTGAGGGTCGTTGGCGCTCATCTTTTCCTCATGTATCGTTCGATTTGCTGCGGCAGCAGGTCGATATCCACGGGCTTTTGGATATAGCCGTCACAGCCTGCCTCGAGAGATTTTTCGCGATCGCCGCGCATCACATTGGCGGTCAGGGCCACGATGGGGGTGTTCTCGAAACCCGGCATGCCGCGTATGCGGGCGGTCAGCGTGTAACCGTCTATATCCGGCATATTGATGTCCATGAGAATCAAATCGGGCTTGAGTTCTTTGAGCCTTTCCAGGGCCTGGGTGGCGTTCTCGGCTTCCATGACCTCGTAGCCCTCGGCCATCAAGATGCGGCGGATGAGAGTCCGGTTGTCCAGATTGTCCTCGACGTAAAGAATAGTTCCGTTGCTCATGGTCGCAATCAATCCTCCGATATCTCATTATATTCGGCCTCCCCGCGCGTCACATAACAGCATCCTTGCAATCCCATTCGGACTGCGGATTTTCCCGAATCTGGTATGATAGCCCTATCTCTCGTGTCTTCTTGGAGGCGACATGTCAGGAGATTTTCATGGCCTGAAGACGCGTTCGCTGCAAAACGAGCATCTGCGTCTGGACTATCTGACCGAGGCTGGGCCGCGTCTCGTGCGCCTCTTCCGCGCCGGGTCGGACGAGAATCTGCTGGCCGACGTCTTCGATTTCACCGTCCCGACCCCCTGGGGCGACTACGCCTTCCTGGGCGGTCACCGCCTGTGGTATGCGCCCGAGGAGATGCCGCGCACCTACCTCCCCGATCTGGAGGGGTTGCATGCCGAGGAATTTCCTGGCGGGGTGCGTCTTTCTCGTCCGGCGCCGCCCCAGACCGGGATTGCCAAGGCGCTCGAAGTGCGCCTCCTCGCCGACCGCCCGGCCCTGACTCTCCTGCACGAACTGCGCAACGACGGCGCGTCTCCGGTCGAACTGGCCCCCTGGGCCTTGACCCAGTTGCCGCTCGGCGGAACGGCCATTTTGCCCCTGGCGGCCGAGCCGCTCGATTCCCCCGGTCTGCTTCCGAACCGCAATCTGGTGCTCTGGCCGTACACCTCCCTGGCCGACGACCGTCTGCGCTTGACCGATCAGGCCATCCTTGTCCGCGCCGAGGGGCGCATGCCGCCGCTCAAGGTCGGCTGCGCCTGTCTGCCGGGCTGGATGGCCTACTGGCGGGCAGGCGTCCTGTTCGTGAAACGCTTTCGTCATCACGCCGGGGCTGATTATCCCGATTTCGGCTCCAGCGCCGAATCGTACTGCGGCGACCGGTTCATCGAGTTGGAAAGTCTTGGGCCGCTGGTCCGCCTCGAACCGGGGCAGACGGTCTGCCACGAGGAATCTTGGGAACTGTATCCCGCTTGGGATTTGCCTTTTATCTCTGATGCCATCCGCGCCGTTCTGGAACGCGAAATTCTTTGAGGAGCATGTTCGATGTCCAACCCTGCCGATTTACAGACCCGCGCCATCCACACCCTGCGATTTCTCTCGGCCGATGCCATCCAGCAGGCCAATTCGGGCCACCCCGGCCTGCCGATGGGCTGCGCCGCCATCGCCTACACGGTCTGGACCCGCCATCTGCGTCACAACCCGCGCAACCCCGCCTGGCCGAACCGCGACCGCTTCATCCTCTCCGGCGGACACGGCAGCATGCTGCTTTACGCCCTCCTCCACCTGACGGGCTACGACCTGCCCCTGGACGAATTGAAGCGGTTCCGTCAGTGGGGCAGCCGCACGCCCGGCCATCCCGAATACGGCCTGACCCCCGGCGTGGAGGCCACCACCGGCCCGCTCGGCCAGGGGTTTGCCAACGGCGTCGGCATGGCAGTGGCCGAGGCCCATCTGGCGGCGACCTTCAACCGCCCCGGCCATCTCGTGGTCGATCATTTCATCTATGCTCTCGTCACCGACGGCGATCTGATGGAGGGCATCACCGCCGAAGCGGCCTCGCTCGCCGGACATCTGCGCCTGGGCAAGTTGATCTACCTCTACGATGACAACCGCATCTCGATCGACGGCTCCACCGACCTCGCCTTCACCGAAGACCGCGCCGCCCGTTTCGCGGCTTACGGCTGGCACGTGCAGCACGTCGCCGACGGCAACGACGTCGAGGCCATCGACGCCGCCATCCGCGCCGCCCAGGCCGATCCGCGCCCGTCGCTCATCGTTTGCCGGACGATCATCGGCTACGGCGCGCCGACCAAACAGGGCACGAACAAAGTCCACGGCGAGCCGCTCGGCGACCAGGAACTGAACGCCGCCAAGCAGGCCCTCGGCTGGCCGCAGGAACCGCGCTTTTTCATCCCCGACGACGTGCTGGCTTTCTATCGCCAGGCGCTCGAGCGCGGCGCTGCGCTCGAGGCCGAGTGGCAGGAGCGGATGACCGCCTACCGCGCCGCCTTCCCCGCCGAGGCCGCCGAACTGGAGCGCCGCCTGGCCGGCAGACTGCCCCAAGACTGGCAGGCCGATTTGCCCGTCTTCCCGCCCGATTCCAAGGGGATGGGGACGCGGGTCGCCTCCGGCAAGGTCATCAACGCCCTGGCGCCCCGCCTGCCCGAACTGTTCGGCGGCTCGGCCGATCTGGCCCCCTCGACCAAGACCTGGATCGAGGGCCAGCCGGCCTTTCAAGCCGAGACTCCTCTCGGCCGCAACTTCCATTTCGGGGTGCGCGAGCACGCCATGGGGGCGATGGTCAACGGCCTGGCGCTCCACGGCGGCCTGATTCCCTACGGCGCAACTTTCCTTGTCTTTGCCGATTACATGCGCCCGGCGCTGCGGCTGGCCGCCCTCTCCCATTATCCGAGCATTTGGGTCTTTACCCACGACAGCATCGGGGTGGGGGAGGACGGCCCCACCCATCAGCCGGTCGAACACCTGGCCGCGTTGCGCGCCATTCCGGGGCTGGTCGTCATCCGCCCGGCGGACGCCAACGAGACCGCCGCCGCCTGGAAAGTGGCCGTCGAGAGACGCCGCGGCCCGACGGCCCTCATCCTGACCCGCCAGAACGTTCCGACCCTCGACCGCAGCCTGTACGCCCCGGCCGACGGCCTGGCGCGCGGCGCTTACGTCCTGGCCGATCTCGGCGACGGCGAGCCGGACCTGATTCTGATGGCTTCCGGTTCCGAAGTCCATTTGATCGTCGAGGCGGGTCTGCGCCTGGCGGCCGAGGCCCGAAATGTGCGCCTGGTCTCTTTCCCCTCGTGGGAGTTGTTCGCCGCCCAGGACGAGTCCTACCGCGAACTCGTCCTGCCGCGGCGCGTCAAGAAGCGCCTGGCCGTGGAGGCCGGCGTCAGCCTGGGCTGGGAGCGTTGGGTCGGGGCGGAAGGCGCAGTCCTGGCGGTGGATCGCTTTGGCGCTTCTGCGCCGTTCGAGAAGATCTACCAGGCCTTCGGCCTGACGGTCGAGAATATCCTGGCCGCGGCCCAGCGACTGGGAGGCTGATTGACCTGCGGAGAGGCCGGCCTCTCTTTATTTCTCCCTTGTCAGCACCGCCGCGCTGTAGGATGGCAGGCTGAGCGTCCCGCGCGCCGCCTGCTTATGGAGATGCTCATAGCCCTCCCACGGCAGGCGGATTTTGGCTTCGTAGCGGTTGTGATTGATAACGATGTAGATGTCCGTCCCGTCCGGGCGGGTGCGGACGCGGATTTCCACCCCCGGCGGCGATTCGATTTGCGGGACTTCCGCCGCGTTCAGGATGCGGGCCATCAATTTGTCCTGGGCGGCCGAGTCCAGGTTGACGCCCACGTACCACACCCGGCCGGGGCCGATTTCCCTCTCCGTGATGGCGGGCTGTCCATCGAGCCAGCCGTTGCAGGGTCCGTAACGGGCGACGACGCTGCACTCCGGCGCGAGCGGTTTGAGCCGCTCGGCCCACAGCAGGCTGCTGCCCCGCAGTCCTTCCCCCTGCACCGGGACCGGCGTTTCGAGGGCGTAATAGTCCTCCACCTCGACCCCGGCCAGGTCGGCGAGCGGGCCGGGCGGACGGGAGGGCAGGAGGGCGTTGTATTCGTCCTTGACGCCCGTGCGGATGGTGAGGACGAGATGCCCGCCGTTCTCGACAAAGGCTTTCAACTGCCGGACGCGGGTCTCGTTCAGGATGGCCAGCGCCGGGGCGATGACCAGCCGGTAGCCGTCGAGCGGCTGGTCGGCGTGCAGGACGTCCACGTTGACGTTGCGGGCCGCCAGCGGACGGTAATAGTGGGTGAAATGTTCCACGTAATCGAAGTCGCGGTGATGACGCTGCGCCTCCAGCGACCAGCGGCTGTCGTAGTCGTTGAGCATGGCCACCCGGGCACGGACCTCGGAGCCGCTCAGCAGGTCCGAGACCGCGGCAAACTCCCGCGCCAGCCACTGCGCTTCCTGGTAGAAGGGCCGCGGCCGGCCGGACGGGTCTACGAGCGTGCCGTGGTATTGTTCTTGCCCGCCCAGCGCCGAGCGCCACTGCCAGTAGAGGACGGCGTCCGCCCCGTGGGCGACGGCGTGCCAGGCCATGGCGTGGGCCTCGCCCATGTACAGCGAGTTGTTGACGCCCGCCCAGTTGACGTTGCCGGGCTGGGTCTCCATCAGCCAGAAGTTCTTGCGCTTGAAGCCGCGCGTCAGGTCGTGGATGACGCCCTTCGTCAGCGGATCGTTGTGGCCGCTGCCGATGTACCAGTCCCAGGCGGCCAGGTCGAGGTCGGCGGTGAGTTCATAATGGTCGAAACCGCCGAACCAGCCCATGAAGTTGTGCGTCACCCAGTCGGACGGTTTCAGGCGCGGGCGCAGGGCGTCCAGTTGGAGTTTCTGGAAGCGGCGGTAACTGGCGCTGACGAAGCGCCGGAATTCGAGCATCAGGCCGGGGTTGTGCGGCCCGATGGGGAGGGGAATCTGCTCCCAGGCCGAGTAGGTCTGGCTCCAGTAGGCCGTCGTCCAGCGGGCGTTCAGATGGTCCAGCGAGCCGTATTTCTGGCGCAGGAACTTCTGGAATTCCAGGCGGCAGGTATCGCAGTAGCAGACGCGGTTGTATTCGTTGTCGATTTGCCAGCCGATGACGTGCGGATTCGGGCCGAAGCGTTTCGCCATGGCCTCGACCAGACGCCTGACCGCGGCGTGGAAGTCCGGCGAATTGACGCAGTAGTGACAGCGGTTGCCGAATTGCACCCGCCGGCCGGTCTCGTCCACGGCCAGGCTGTCAGGATACTTCGTTACCAGCCAGGCGGGCGGGGCGGCGGTCGGCGTGCCGAGGACGGTCAGGATGCCGTTCTCGGCCAGCAGGGCGATGGCGCGTTCGAGCCAGTCGAAGCGGTACCGGCCCTCCGACGGCTCCATCGTCGACCAGGCGAATTCGGCCATGCGCACGACCGTCAGCCCGGCTTCTTTCATCAAGCGGATGTCTTCCGGCCAGCGTTCTTCCGGCCAGTGTTCGGGGTAATAAGCGGCCCCGATGTGCAGGCGGGAGGGAGGTAGCGTGTTCATCGGCATCTCCTGGATTGCGTGTAGCCAGTATGGGTAACGGTTTCAAGCGCCAAAGTTCAGCGTTTCCGGATATAATGAAAGACCGGCTCAAGGCGAGCCGGTTTGCGGTAGAGCGGGCGATGGGATTCGAACCCACGATATCATGCTTGGGAAGCATGCGTTCTACCACTGAACTACGCCCGCAGAGCAGCCCCGATTATAGCGGGCGCGGGGGGCGGCGTCAAGCGCCCATATGTGGCCGAATCGGCCAAAATATCGCCGTATTCGCCAGATATGCCTGGCAGAAACAGCGGTATTATGCCCATGAAAACGAAAGTCGAGCGAAAATGGAATCTTGCCTCCCTTGGTGGTTGTGATAACCGCCATGACGTAAAGACGCCAAAGGAAATAAAGACCGCCAAGACCTGCTCTTGGCGGATTTGATGTCTTTCTTGGCGCTCTCCGCGCCTTGGCGGTTAACGTGATTCGTCACGCCTGCCGGCCGAGCAGTTTCTGGGTCAATTCGAACAGGGCGTCGCCGGCCTCGCCCTGGGGGTCGGCGGTGCGCAGGGCGGCCAGGGCCAGGTCGGTCATCTGGTCGGCGGTTTCCTGGGTCAGGAGTTTGACGCCTTCGGCGGCCAGCCGGTCGGCCAGGGCGGGGACCTCCTCCGGCCGAATCGGCCCCTCGGCCCAGCGCCGGGCAAACGCGCCGCCTTTGGCCAGTCCGGCCAGCACGGGGAAGGACTTCTTGCCGGTCGCCAGGTCCGACTCGGCCGATTTGCCGGTCAGGGCGCTGTCGCCCCAGATGCCCAGGTAATCGTCCTGCACCTGGAAGGCCAGCCCCAGATAGTTGCCGAAACTCTTGTAGGAGGCCTGGACGGTTTCGTCCGCGCCGCCCAGGACGGCGCCGATTTCACAGCAGGCGGCCAGCAGGGCGGCGGTCTTGCCGGCGACCATCGGCCAGTAGGCTTCCAGGCTCAAGTCGGCGCGCTGTTCGTAGGCGATGTCCAGGAACTGGCCGCGGGTCAGGTCGAGGCAGGTTTCGTCGAAGAGGCGGAAGACTTTCAGGATGGTCTCGGGCGGGAATTTTCCTTCCAGGTCGGCCAGGGCCAGGTGGGCGAGGACGAACAGCCCGTCGCCGGCGTTGATGGCCTGGGGCATGCCCCAGCGCTTCCAGACGGTGGGACGGCCGCGGCGCAGGTCGCTGTTGTCCTGGATGTCGTCGTGGACGAGGGAGAAGTTGTGGATGAGTTCGACGGCCGCCGCCGCCGGAATTGCGTGTAGCCAATTCCCCCCAGACGCCTGACAAGATAACAGCACCAGCAAAGGCCGCACCCGTTTGCCGGTCGCCTCCGGCCCGGCGCCCTCACCGCTCCAGCCCATGTGGTAGGTCAGCATCTCGTGATAGGCCTGCGTGTGCGGCTGGTTCAACCGGGCGACGACGCGCTGCAACTCCGCCTCGAGGGCGGGTAGCATTTCGGCGGTCAGTTCGTTCAGGCTCATGGTTTCCTCCGCGACCAGGGGATGTCAATGCCAAACAGCGCGAATGGTATCCAAATATTCGAGCGGTGTCAACCACAAATCCCAGGAGATGACCAGCCCGTCAGCGGCGCGGCAGGCCTCCAGGTCGGCCTGCGCCTGGGCGGGCGTGATGCTGTGGACGCCCGGCAGATGGACCAACGCCGCCCCGGCCAGCAGCCGCCTGACGCCCATCTGCCGGCCGCGGGCAATTTCGATCCGCAGCGCCTCGGACCCCAGGCCGGCCTGCCGCAGGGAGTCGGACTCCGTGGGGAGGGGCAGACCGCTGGCCGCCGTCAGCGCGGCGTGCGCCTCGGCGGGGTTCGCGCCGCGGCCGCTCAGCCAGTCCAGCAGGCCGAGCAATTCGAACGGCAGTCCGGCCGGGCCGAAGACGCGCGGGTAGGTCATCACTTTGATCCAATCGCAGACGGCGTCCAGGGCGGACAGGTCTTGCCCCACCATGCGGGTCAGGGCCGGCGAGAAGCAGTCCAGGCCGACCTCCAGCCCGGCCTGGGCAGCCTGACGAGCGGCGGTCTGCACCAGGCGGGTGATGCTGCGCTGGCGGAAGTCCAGGAAGGCGGCCAGGCGCGGGTCGCCGGGCGCGCCGAGCAGGCCGCGCACCAGGTCGAGGGGATCGGCGTCCAGGGCGCGGCGGGCAGCTTCGAGGTCCAGACCGGAGTCGGCGGCCAGGCGGGCGCAGGCGCGGCAGAAGCAGCCCAGGCGAGTCGTCGGGTCGGGGGCCGGGGAGGGGAAACGGATGCGGTCGAGGAAGACGCCGTCGAACAGGCCGCGGGCGGCGAGGGTCTCGATGCGTTCGGCGACGAATTCCGCCACGGCCGGACGGTTGGGGCAGACGAAGGTGAATTCGGCCAGCCCGCCGTGGCCGGGGACGGGCGCGCCGCCCGGGCCGAGGACGGCCCATTCGGGCGGCAGGTCGAGGCGGCGCGCGCCGGTCAGCAGGGGCTGCCAGCGGAAGAGGCGCGCCCCGGCGCGGCGCGTCTCGGCGGCGACGGCCTCCTCGAGGGCGGGCGGCAGGTCCCAGCCGAGCAGAATCGCTTCGAGCGGCAGGCGGTCGAAGGCCTGGCGCAGACGGGCGCGCGCCTGGGCCGGGCCGGCGCCGCGCGGCCGGCTTTCGAGATACTGGGCGGCCAGCCGCGGCGCGTTCATGGCTGTGGGAGCAGTTCCTGCGGCGGGAAGACGCGCAAGACGGTGAAATCCACCCAGAACAGGGCTTTCGTGTTCGGGACGGCCTCCAGGATGGCGCGGCCGATCTCGCCGGGCGGGTCTTGCAACTGGCTCCACCAGGGCGTATCGGAGGGGTAGCCGAATTGATAGCCGACCGGCGCGGGGGCAAAGTGGTCGCCCCACTCTTTGAAGTAGGCGATCATCGAGTCGAAACTGTCGAATTGCTGGCGGTCGTTGATGAAAACCAGGCCGTCGCGGTAGGTCGGCGGCATCCAGGCGATTTCCCAATGCTTGAGGAACAGGCGGTAGTCGCGGTCGTGGGCGCGGACGGCGCGCACCCAGGCGGCGGCGACCTCGTCGCTGATCGGCACGCCCTCCGAACCGAGCGGGGTCTGATACCACTCCACGTCCACGCCGAAGCCGATGACGCAGCGGTGGTGGCGGTATTGGGTCAGGACCAGGTCGATGACCTCGTCCATGTCGGCCTTGCCCGGCTCGACTTGCAGCCAGACCTGGATGCCACGTTCATCGAACAGGTCGAGATAGGCTTCGTTCATGTCGATCACGCCGCAGTGGATGAGCGGGTCTTCGGCCTGGCAGGGGAAGTTGAGATAGGTGCCGTCTCCATAGATGCCGCCGATGATCCAGACGGCCTGGGGCGTCGCGCCGGGGAAGCGGGCGGCCATCGCCTCGCCGACCGCGGCCCAGTACTCCGGGCCGGGGTTCATGCCCGGGCCGGTGGTCGAGTAACGGAAGCCGGCGCCCAGGCCGGGCTCGGCGGGCCGGCAGGCGGCGAGCAGGAAGAGCAAGGAGAGGAAACCGAGCAGACGTTTCATGGAAAGGTTCTCTTTTATGGACCGGGCGGGAAGACATCCAGGACGGTGAAATCCACCCAGAACAGCGCGCTGGTATTGGGGACCGCGGCCAGGATGGCGCGGCCGATCTCGCCGGGCGGATCGGCCAGTTGACTCCACCAGGGACGGTCGGCGGGGTATCCGTATTGGAAGGCGACCGGCGCGGGGGCGAAGGTTTCGCCCCAGACGGCGAATTCGGCCGTCATTTGTTCGAGCGATTCGAACTGCTGGCTGTCATCTACGAAGACGATGCCGTCGCGGTAAGTCGGCGGCATCCAGTTGATGTCCCAGTGTTTGAGGAACAACAGGTAGCGGCGGTCGTGGGCGCGGACGGCCTGCACCCAGCGGCGGGCCTCTTCGTCCGTGACCGGCGTGCCTTGGGCCGAACCATCCGACTTGTACCATTCCACATCCACGCCGAAGCCGATGACGCAGCGGTGGCGGCCATACCGGCCCAGGACGAGGTCGATCAGTTCGACCACGTCGGCGTTGCCCGGCTCAACTTGCAGCCAGACCTGAACGCCGCGCCGGTCGAACAGGTCGAGGGCCGCCTCGTTCATGTCGGCGTAGGTGAAGGTGATGTTGGGGTCATCGGTCTCGACCGGGAAGTTGAGGAACGTCCCTCTGCCGGTGAAATTGCCGACGATCCAGATGGCCTGGGGCGTCGCGCCGGGGAAGCGGGCGGCCATCGCCTCGCCGACCGCGGCCCAGTACTCCGGGCCAGGGTTGGTGGGCGGGCCGTAGGTCGAGAAGCGAAAGCCGGCGCCCAGGCCGGGTTCGGCCGGTTTGGGGACGCAGCCGGCCAGCAGCAACAGGATGAAGGGGAAAAGATGGAAATATTTCACGAGGTTCCTCCCTGATTGAGTGTCCATCCCGCAATGTAACCGGTTACATCGCGGGGATAAAAGTACGTCTCGGCGCGAGACGTATGAAACATGGATGTTTCAATTGTATCATGATTTCAGCGACCCGGCCCTCCAAGGGCTGTAGTAGGACAACTCTTGAAGAGTTGTCCTACAGTGCGTGCGTATCCTTCAAGCCGGATCCCGCCTGACGAGTTTGCCGGGCAGGTCGGTCAGGCGGGCGGCCCCGGCGGCGAACATGGCGACCTGAATTTGGCGGCGGGTCAGGGCGAGCATTTCGACCGCCTTCTCTTCGGAGACGGCGGCGGCTTTCAGGAACGGCCCGGCCATGCCGCCCAGCGTCGCGCCCAGGGCAATGCATTTGGCAATGTCCAGCCCGTCCTTCAGCCCGCCGCTGGCGAAGACGGTCATCTCCGGCGCGACTTTCTTGACGTGGAGGAGCGACTCGGCGGTGGGAATGCCCCAGCCGACGAAGGTCGCTGCCAGTTGACGGGTGAATTCGTCGGGGGCGCGGTGCATCTCGACCTGCGACCAGGAGGTGCCGCCCGCCCCGGCCACGTCGATGGCGGCCACGCCGCATTCGGCCAGCCGCTTGGCCGTCTCCTCCGAAATGCCCCAGCCGACCTCTTTGACGATGACCGGCGTCTCCAGGGCTTTGCAGATGGCCTCGATTTTCTTTGCCAGGCCGGCGAAGTTCGTGTCGCCGCCCGCCTGGACGGCTTCCTGCAGGGGGTTGAGGTGCAGAATCAAGGCGTCGGCAGCGATCATGTCCACGGCGCGGCGGCACTCGTCGGGGCCGTAGCCGTAGTTCAGTTGGACTGCGCCCAGGTTGGCGAAGAGCAGGAGGTCCGGGGCGGCCTGGCGGGCGACGGCGAAGGTGGCGGCCAGTTCGGGGTGTTCGAGGGCGGCGCGTTGACTGCCGACGCCCATCGCCGCGCCGACGGCCTGGGCGGCGGCGGCCAGGCGGCGGTTGATTTCGCCCGCCTCGGGGGCGCCGCCGGTCATCGAGGAGATCAGAATCGGGGCGGCGAGTTTCTTACCGAACAGGGTCAGGGAGGTGTCCACCGCCTCCAGGTCCAGTTCGGGCAGGGCCTGGTGGACGAAGCGGTAGTGTTCCAGGCCGCTGGTCAGGGCCGAGCGCACATCCTGTTCGAGGTTGATTTTGATGTGGTCGGCTTTGCGTTGGTCAATGGGCGCAACTTTTGACATCGTTTTGTGTTCCTGTCTGTGAGTATTATACTGGCAGTTTCCCGTCATGGGTTGACAGGCGGGGAGGAATGATTACAATATGCTCGTTAAATTCAAAGGAGGAAGGTATGGCAGATACTTTCGAAGAAGTCAAGGCTGTGATCGTTGATTTGTTGGGCGTGGACGCCTCCAAGGTCACCCCGGAAGCCCGCTTTCGCGAGGACCTGGAAGCCGATTCCCTCGACCTGGTCGAATTGATCATGAAGTTCGAGGACGTGTTCGGGGCCGAGATCTCCGACGAAGACGCCCAGAAGATCGTCACGGTCGGGGACGCGGTCGCCTACATCGACTCGCATAAATAATCCTCCCGACGAAGAAAGTCCCGAAATCGAAAGAGTCGCCCTGCGCGGGCGACTCTTTTTTGTGGAGGAGGAAGTTATTTCAGCAGGTCTGGGATTTCCTCGGGGTGGCGGGCGACTTTAACGCCGGCGGCTTCGAGGGCCTTGATTTTTTCGGCCGCCGTGCCGGAGCCGCCTTCGATGATAGCGCCGGCGTGGCCCATGCGCTTGCCGGGAGGGGCGGTCTGACCGGCGATGAAGGAGACGACCGGCTTGGTCATGTGCTTGGCGATGAACTCGGCCGCCTTTTCCTCGTCGGTGCCGCCGATCTCGCCGATCATGACGACCTTCTCGGTGTGCGGATCGTCCTCGAACATGCGCAGGCAGTCGATGAAGTTGGTGCCGTTGATGGGGTCACCGCCGATGCCGACGCAGGTGGTAGCGCCCATGCCGACCAGTTTGAGGGCGTAGAGCACTTCATAGGTCAGCGTGCCGGAGCGCGAGACGCAGCCGACGTTGCCGGGGATGGCAATGTCGCCGGGGATGATGCCGACCTTGGCCTCGCCGGGGGTCAGCAGGCCGGGGCAGTTCGGACCGAGCAGGCGTGCGCCTTTCTGGTCGAGGTATTCGCGCACCCGCATCATGTCCTGCACGGGGATGCCCTCGGTGATGCAGACGATGAAGGGGATGCCGGCGTCGGCGGCCTCGAAGATGGCGTCTGGGGCGAAGCGGGCCGAGACGAAGATGATCGAGGCGTTGGCGCCGGTGGCGTTGACGGCGGCCTTGCAGGAGTCGAAGACCGGCACTTTGCCGTCCAGCACCCATTCGCCGCCCTTGCCGGGGGTCACGCCGGCGACGATTTTGGTCCCGTAGGCCAGCATTTGCTTCGAGTGGAAGAGGCCTTCGTTGCCTGTAATGCCCTGCACCAGCAGGCGGGTATCTTTGTTGACGAGAATGCTCATTTCGGCCTCCTTATGCTTGCGCGGCCGCGACGGCCTTGCGGGCCGCGTCGGCCAGGGTTTCAGCGGTGATCATCTTGGCGTCGGCCAGCAGGCGACGGCCTTCTTCGGCGTTGGTGCCGACCAGGCGGACGACCATCGGGATGTTGGGTTGGACTTCGGCCATGGCGGCCAGAATGCCTTTGGCCACCTCGTCGCAGCGGGTGATGCCGCCGAAGACGTTGAACAGGATGGCTTTGACGTTCTTATCGGAGAGGATGATGCGCAGGGCGGCTGCGACTTTCTCGGCGCTGGCGCCGCCGCCGATGTCGAGGAAGTTGGCCGGTTCGCCGCCGAACAGTTTGACGATGTCCATGGTGGTCATCGCCAGTCCTGCGCCGTTGACCATGCAGCCGATGTTGCCGTCCAGTTTGATGAACGAGAGGCCGTATTTGCGCGCCTCGGTTTCGGCGGGGGCTTCCTCGTCCACGTCGCGCATCTCGGCCAGGTCGGGATGGCGGAAGAGGGCGTTGTCGTCGATGAGCATCTTGCCGTCCACGGCCAGCAGGCTCTTTTCCTTCAGGATGACGAGGGGGTTGATTTCGGCCAGGGTGGCGTCGCATTCGACGTAGGCCCGCCACAGTCCGTGACAGATTTCGATGAACTGTTTCCAGTATTCCTTGGGCAGGTCGATGCCGATGGCGATGTCGCGCGCCTGATAGTCGCGCAGACCCAGGAGGGGATCGATGTGGACTTTGATGATCTTTTCGGGGTGGGTGCGGGCGACCTCTTCGATGTCCACGCCGCCGGCAGCGGAGGCCATCAGGACCGGACGCCGGGCAGCGCGGTCGTTGGTGATGCCCAGGTAGATTTCCTGATCGATGTTGGCGGCCGGATCGACCAGCACCTTGCGCACCGGCAGGCCCTTGATTTCCATGCCCAGAATCTGGGTGGCGACCTCTTCGGCTTCCTTGGGGCTTTTGGCCAGGCGGATGCCGCCCGCCTTGCCGCGTCCGCCCACCAGGACCTGGGATTTGACGACCACGCGGCCGCCGAGTTCCTCGGCGATCTGCCGCGCTTCGCTAGCGGTCGAGGCAACCCGTCCTTTCGGAATCGGGATGCCGTACCTGGCGAAGATTTGTTTCGACTGATATTCATGAAGTTTCATGGGTTCGATTCTCCCAAAAAGGGTTTCCAAGCGGGGGGATTATACCACCCGCTTCATGGCCGGTCATCTGTCATTCTACATACAAAGCGCATGAGAAAATTACCCAAAACCGGCTGGCCGGTTCAGGGAACCGGGAACGCCGGCGGAGAGAAGCGCAGAATCAGGTTGTTGCGGGCGTCGGCGACCCAGACGCGCCCCTGCGAATCGACCGCTACGCCGGAGGCGACGCCGATCCGCCCGCCGCCCGGCCATTCCTCGCCCCAGGCGCGCACGAACGAGCCTTCGGCGTCGAATTGCAGGACGCGCCCGGCGTCGGGGTCGGTGACGTAGACGTTGCCCTGGGCGTCCACGGCCAGGTAGGGCTTGTTGTCGAGCGATTGGCCGTACCAGCCGGAGAAATCCCACAGGGCGGCGGCGTAGAAGGCCGGGGCCTGAGGGTCGAGGCCGGGGACGAAAATCTGAATGCGCTGGTTCCAGGTGTCGGCAATGTAAATCTGGCCCGCGGCGTCGATGGCGATGCCGACCGGTTCGTTGAATTGACCGGCCAGCGCGCCGCCGCTGCCGAAGGATGTCAGGTGCGCGCCGTTCTCGTCATAGACTAGGACGCGCTTGTTGCCGGTGTCCACCACATAAACGCGTCCGAGCGCGTCCACGGCGATGCCGCGCGGCCCCCAGTAACCGTAGGGATCGCTGGTCTGGCCGAAGCCGGGATGCCCCCACTGGGTGAGGAACGCGCCCTCGGCGGTGAAGACCTGGACGCGGTGATTCCAGGTGTCGGCTACATAGACGCGGCGTCCGTCGGGAGAGACGGCCACGTCCCAGGGTTCGTTGAACGCGCCGGGGGCGGTGGGGTCGAGGCCGAATCCGCCCCAGGTATGGAGGAGTTCGCCCTCGGGGCTGAAGTGCTGGATGCGGTGATTGCGCGAATCGGCCACGTACAGACTGTCGTCGGGGGCGACGGCCAGGCCGCGCGGGGCATTCAAGAGGCCGGGGGCGCCGATGCGCAGGTCGGGGGGCAGGGGGATGAGGCCGCTGGCGTAGGGATCGGGCTGGAGGACGACCGGCGTGGCGGCGCCGTATTCCCAAATCTGCTCGGCCAGGTCTTTGCGGACGTAGAGGCGCATGCGGGCGGAGGGCGCCCAGTTTTCGGCCGTCAGGTTGACGCGGCCGGTGTAGGCGGCGTAGGCGCGGAAGTCGCGGTCCAGCCAGATGTCCAGCAGGGCCTGACGCAGGGCGGGGGTGGTCAGGGCCTCTTTCAGGCGCGCCCAGGTCAGGTTGTAGTAGTCCATGTCCGGCCAGACCATGCGGATGTACTCGAAGGCGCGGTAATCGCTTCCGAGGAGGACGTCTGCTTCGCCGAAGTGACTCTCATCCACCAGGATGATGGGTGTTTCGCGCAGGCTGGCGTCGGGGCTGGAGAAGACGCGCAGGTTGGAATAATGACGAAGATACCAGGTGAACGGCCAGGAGGTGCCGTAGCCGGTGCCGGCGTTGTCGTAGGCGATGGGGATGCTGTGATCCGCGCCGTAGGTGCGGTAGGAGAGGGTCTCGATTTGCGCCATGACCTGCCGCACGCCGCCCGCGCCGTGAGCATAGACCAGGTACTCGTTGGCCTGGTCGTAGTTGACGAAGGCGGCGCGGAACGCGGCGCGCCCGGTCAGGACGGCCAGCAGGCCGAAGAAGGCCAGCGTCCCCAGGCGCAGACTCCCGGCGCGTCCCAGGCGGAGGACCGCCGCCGCGCCGAGGGCCGCGGTCAGGATGGAGGCCAGGAAGCGGCCGGTGGCCTGCAACTGGACCAGTTCCTTGCCCTGGAAGGGCAGGTCCACGCCGAGCAGTTGGAACAGGGCGCGGAACAGACCGACGAACAGGACGAGCCAGGCGAGCAGAATCCAGCCGGCATGCCGGCGCCGAAGGTCGCCGCCCTCGATGATTTTCCCCAGCGCCCAGCCGCTCAGCAGAATCATCGGCAGGGTGATGTGACAGGTCAGCCAGGGCATCTTTTCGCCGGCCAGGGTGTAGGCGGCGAAACTGCTCGCCGTCCACCAGAACAGGAGGGGCAGGAAGGGCGCGCTTTCGGCGGGCGGGGCGGACGCGCCTTCGGCGGCCGGGACGGGGGCGGGGCGCGCCCGGCGGAGCGCCAGGAACGCGGCCAGGACGACCCCCAGGGCGGGGAGGAATTCGTAGAGCGGAATCTGAATCAGCCCGTAGTAGTACCAGGGCTGGCCGCCGCGCCGGACCCCCTGCTGGGCCAGCCAGTGGCCGAGCGAGCCGACCGCGCCGGTGAAGAATCCGTCGGGGTTGGTGAACAGGCTGGTGTAGAAGAGGATGTACACACCCCAGAAGAGCAGGGCGTGTTTCCACCAGCGGGAGGCGTCCCAGGCCAGGCCGAGGCCGAGGGCGACGAGGGTCAGCAGGAGGAACAGGCGGCCGGTCACGGCCATGTCGCTCACCTGCCGCCACTCGAAGACGTTGAACACCTGGCCCAGGAAGGCGGACAGATTCCAGTCGGGGCGGAGCATGTCGTAGTAGGCGATCGGGTCGCGGCCGAGCATCCGCACCGGGAAGGGCGCCAGTTGCGGCAGGACAAACGTGCCGAGCAGGAGCAGCATGTCGAAGGCGCGCTCGCGGCGCAGGTTCGCCCAGCCGAAGCCGGCGACCAGCAGACCGGCGGCGGCCAGGAGGACGCCTCCCGCTGCCAGCCAGAGCAGGTTGGGGGTCGAGAGTCCGGCGGCGGCCGGGGCGGCCTCGGCGGCCGTCTCGCCGGGGATGACCGTCTCGGCCTGGACGGGTTCGGCGGATTCGGCCGCTTTTTCGGCTGCGCTTGCGCCTAACGCCCCGCCGATCAGCAGGATGCCCGCCGCCAGGACGAGGAGGAAGGCGATGCGCAGTTTGGGTTTCGGCCAGGCCGGGCGCGTCACGCGTTCAATGAGATAGGCGGCCAGGAAGAGCAGGGCCTGGGCCGTGTAAATGAAGGCCGTCTCTTTGGCGGTGAAGTGCAGGACGGTGGCGGCGGTCAGGAGGTAGAGATAGCGCTGGCGGCCGGTCTCCAGGTAGCGCAGGATGGCGTAGAGGGTCAGCACGCCGAACAGGCCGACGAAGGCCTCGTTGCGGGCGTAGCGTCCGTAGTAGAGCATGTAGGGCGAGAGGACCATCAGGCCGGCGGCGAGCAGCGCGCCGGAGCGGCCGAGGTAGCGCCGCCATTTCCAGAGGACCAGCACGGTCAGGACGCTGGCGACGGCGTGCGGCAGGCGGGCGGTGAAGTCGTTGTCGCCGAGCAGGAGGTAGGTGGCGGCGATGAGATGGAACTGAAGCGGCCCGTGCGTGCCGGGCGAGTGACGGTAGCCCTGGCCCTCGGAATAGGTCCAGGCGTAGTAAACGTGCAGGCCCTCGTCATGGCTGATGACGCGCTCGCCGAGGCGGTAGAAGCGGGTGAAGACGGCGGCCAGCAGGAGCAGGGCGAACAGGACGATTTCGCGCCGCAGACGCGGGAACCGGGGATGGATGGGCTGGTCGAGCCAGGGGGCGGGGGAGGGGGAGTCGGTCGTCATGGCGGGCCAGGAGGAAGGAAGAATGCGGACTGACTATACTGCAAAGCGGACATTCTGACAAGCGGCGGTGAAGGCGGGACGCCAGACTGGCCCCGCACGATTTTTCGCATAGCCATCTCCCCTAAAGCAAAGCAAAACCAAAGCCTACCCCCGAACCGCCAATTGCCCGCACCCGGCCTGAATCTCAATGCCGCGCCGCAGGCGGATGGTGCAGGGAACGCCGGCTCCTTCCAGCGCGGCCTTGAAGCGCTCGGCGCGCTCGCGGCTGGTCGCCTTGCCGCCGTACCCGGCGGTGGGGTTGAGGGGAATGGCGTTGACGTGGCAAAGCATGCCCTTGACCTTCGAGGCCAGCAGGCGCGCCTGCTCGGGCGTGTCGTTGACGCCCTCGATGAGCGCCCACTCGAAGGTGACGCGGCGGCCGGTGGCGGCGGCGTAGTCGCGGCAGGCGGCGAGGAGTTCGTCCAGCGGGTAGGCTTTGGCGACGGGGAGCATGGAGGCGCGCAGGGCGTCGTCGGCGGCGTGGAGGGAGATGGCCAGGTTCACCTGCCGCCGCTCCTGCGTGAAACGCCGGATGGCCGGGACCAGGCCGACGGTCGAGATGGTGATGCGCCGCGCCCCGAAGTTGTAGCCCGCCGGGTCGTTCAGGCGGTCCACAGCGGCCATCGTGTTGTCGTAGTTGTGGAAGGGTTCGCCCATGCCCATGACGACGATGTTTGTCACGCGCTCGCCCTGCTCGTGGAGTTGGCGGGCGTAGTACATCACCTGGGCGACGATTTCGCCGCTCGTCAGGTGGCGCTGGAAGCCCATCTGTCCGGTGGCGCAGAAGACGCAGCCCATGGCGCAGCCGGCCTGCGTGGAGATGCACAGCGTATTGCGCCGCTCATAGCGCATCAGCACGGCTTCGATGTGCAGGCCGTCGGGGAGGCGGAAGAGGGTCTTGACGGTCTGGCCGTCCTTCGAGGCCAGTTGCGCGGCGGGGACGAGGGGGGCGAAGTCGAAGGTCTCGGCCAGACGGGCGCGCAGGGCCTTGGGCAGGGCGGTGAATTCGTCGGCCGAGGCGTAGAAGTGGTGATACAGCCCCTCCCAAATCTGACGGGCGCGGTAGGCCGGTTCGCCCCAGTCGGCGAGGAGGGCGGTCAGTTCGGGGAGGGAGAGGGTGTAGAGGGTGGTCATTGGTGTTCAGTGGTCAGTGTTCGGTGTTCAGTGTTCAGTGAATAGTGATTAGTCAGTAGTGAATAGTGAATAGTGATTGGTGGGGATTCTATCACGCGAATTCAGGGGTAAAAGTTCTGAGCGGAGGGCCGAGCGGAAGAGGACCAGAAGGGACACGTCCTGAGCGGAGGGCCGAGCGGAAGAGGACCAGAAGGGACACGTCCTGAGCGGAGGGCCGAGCGATAGCGAACCAGAAGGGACACGTCCTGAGTGGAGGGCCGAGCGAAAGAGAACCAGAAGGGACACGTCCTGAGCGGAGGGCCGAGCGGAAGAGGACCAGAAGGGACACGTCCTGAGCGGAGGGCCGAGCGATAGCGAACCAGAAGGACACGTCCTGAGCGGAGGGCCGAGCGATCGCGAACCAGAAGGGACACGTCCTGAGCGGAGGGCCGAGCGATAGCGAACCAGAAGGACACGTCCTGAGCGGAGGGCCGAGCGGTAGCGAGGCCCGAAGTCGAAGGACGATGCTACAGGGATTGCGCGCCGGGAGAAAATCGCGGATAATGGAGACAGCATTCCAACATCGCGAGGGCTTCATGAAACGCTACTGGTGGGTGTTCGTCCTGGGTTGGGCGGTCTTGACCGCCGCCGTGACTGCCGTCAGTTGGTTTGCTTTTCCGGGCTGGCAAAGCCGCCCGGGAGGCTTCTGGGAGTTGACCGGCGTTGCCGCCGCCGGAACGCTGGCCTTCGTGGGCGCGCTGGCCGCTCTGCTTGAAAAACTGGGGGTCTTCAAAGAAGAAAAGCCCGCCCCGCCGCCCGCGCCTTCTTTCAACATCCAGCAAACCGGCGCGACCAACATCGCCGGGCAGACGGTAAACATCGGACAAATCGTCCAGCCGCCGCCTGCGCCGCCCGAATTGCACGACACCATCGGCTTCATCCCGCCCTACCGCGCCGAGACCTACGTCCACCGCGGCAAAATCGAGGACGAGGTGCGCGACTTCCTGCGCAAGGGCAACGGCGTGGGGGCGATTGTCGGCCTGCACGCCCCGGGCGGACTGGGCAAGACTGAACTGGCCAAGCACGCCGCCGAAGACCTGAAGGGCGAATTCGACGGCGTGCTGTGGCTGGACGTGGGCGAGCAGACGCCCGAACAGGTGGTCGCCGCCCTGCTGACCCGGCTGGGCGTCCAACTGCCGCCGGGGACGCCCTACGAAGTCCAGAAGAACGAACTGCACGCCCGCCTGGGACGTTGCCATTACCTGCTCATCCTCGACGACGTGCGGGCGAAGGCGCTGGCGGGACTGCGCGACTTCCTGCCGCCCAAACCCTGCGCCGCCCTGCTGACCAGCCGCATTCAGCAAATCCCCGGCGTGCAGCGCACCTTCGCACTCAACCGCATGACGCCGGAGCAAGCCGCCGAACTGCTGGAGGCCATCCTCGGCCCGGAGGCGCTGGCCGCCGAGCGGGACGCCGCCGCCCAACTCGCCGTCCGCTGCGCTTACAACCCGCTGGCGCTGGAGATTGCCGCCCGCCGCATCCGCCAGTTGCAGGGACTGAAGCGCCCGATCGCCCATTACTTCGACCTCGCCCGTCAGCGCTTTGCCGAACTCAAAATGGACGGCGACGCCCGCTGGGACATGGAACGGGTCTTCGACCTGAGTTACCTCGACCTGAGCGACGCCGACCGCGCCCGCTTTCGCGCCCTGGGCGTCTTTCACCCGACCGGCTTCGCCCCCGAAGCGGCGGCCTTCGTGTGGGGCGTCGAACCGCCCGAAGCGCGCGGGACGCTCTCGCGCTTCATCAATCTCTCGCTGGTCAAGGTGGTGCCGGGCGAGTACGAACGCTACCGCCTGCATGATTTGCTGGACGAATATGCCGCCGAAAAACTAGGGAGTGACGGCGGGGGAGAAGAAGCAAACAAGCGTTTGGCCGACTGGCTGGAAAAACTCTTCACAGACCATTACACTGACGACCCCAGCACAGCGCCCGAAGTGGCGCTCGAAATCGAGAACCTGCGCCGCGCCATGAACTGGGCGGGCAGGCAGAAAGACGGAAGCCGGCTGGCTGAACTTGTGCATGCCGCCCGTAACTGGTTCGTTGTGATGAATTTATATGACGATTGGGGGAAGATGGCCGAAAAAGCGCTTGCGCTTGGTATTTCTGATAAACGAACCAAAGCCAACGTGCTTCAGGCGATGGGCGACGTGCTCCAGTTCCGCAAAGAAAATGATGCCGCGCTGGAACGCTACGAGCAGGCCTTGCAGTTGTACCGCGCCGTCGGCGCGAAATTGGGCGAAGCCAACGTGCTTCAGGCGATGGGCGACGTGCTCCAGTTCCGCAAAGAAAATGATGCCGCGCTGGAACGCTACGAGCAGGCCTTGCAGTTGTACCGCGCCGTCGGCGCGAAATTGGGCGAAGCCAACGTGCTTCAGGCGATGGGCGACGTGCTCCAGTTCCGC
>JAIOAU010000017.1 GCA_019873655.1 Chloroflexota bacterium
ATGCCAACCAAATTGCGGAATGAACTTGCCCGACCGCAAAGTTGCTTATAACTCAAGACCATGCTTGCACTCTCCCTTGATGATTTTCATCAATTATGCAACAAATCTAGACAGATTCGCGGTCAAATTCTGGGGCGTGCGCGGCAGCCACCCGACGCCCGGCCCGCAGACGGTCCGCTTCGGCGGCAACACGGCCTGCGTGGAAGTCCGCCTGGGAGAACGGACGTTGATTCTGGACGCCGGGACGGGCCTCATCCCCCTGGGCCGTGAACTGGTCCGCCGCGCCCGCCGCGACGGGAAGCCGCTGGACCTGGTCATCCTGTTGAGCCATCTGCACCACGACCACACCCAGGGCATCCCCTTCTTCGCCCCGGCCTATCTGCCGAACGCCCGCCTGCGCATCTACGGGCCGGGGACCTCGGCCGAGGGCCTGAGCCGGGTGCTGGAGGCCAATCAGAGCCAGCCGACCTTCCCGGTCGGCCTGCACGAGATGGCGGCCGTCAAGGAGTTCCGTTCGCTGCGCGAGACCGACGTCCTTGTGCTGGAGGGAGAGCAAGCGCGGCTGGCCGGCCCCGACGAGGCGGTCGGCGAGGAGACCGTCAGGGTGCGCATCCATCGTTCGTACGCCCATCCGGGCGGAGTATATGCCTATCGGCTGGAGTGGCGCGGCCGCAGCCTGGTCTACGCCACCGACACCGAAGGCTACGTCGGCGTGGACCGGCGGCTGGCCGCCTTTTCTGCTGGCGCCGACCTGTTGATTCACGACGCCCAGTACAGCGAAGCCCATTACCGCGGCCAGGTTCCGGGATGGCCCGCCACCCAGGGCTACGGCCACTCGACGGTCGAGATGGCCTGCGATCTGGCTGCCGCCGCCGGCGTGGACAGGCTGGTCCTCTTCCATCACGACCCGGCCTATGACGACGCCGCCGTCGCCGCCGCCGAGGCGCAGGCGCGGGCGCGCTTCCCGCGCGCCCTGGCTGCCTTCGAGGGCCTGGAACTGGAGGTGGACGGCCGCGGCCGGGGTCGCCTCCTCCTCGTCCCTCGCGGGGAGGCCGCCGCGTCGCCGCTGCTGACCAAAGGGAAGTAAAATATGCTTACCATGGAGGCAGTCAAGACCACCGACACCCGCAGCCTGCTGGGCGAGATCGAACTGCTGCGCGGGCTGAACGCTGGCCAACTGGCCTGGGTGGCCCAGCGCGCCCACCGCAAGTTCTTCCCGGCCGGGACGAATATCCTCACGGCCGAGACTCCCGGCGAGGTCGTTTACATCATCCTGTACGGGACGGTCAAAGTCCACATCGAACAGCCCGACGGGCGGGATGTGATTCTGTCCATTCTCGGGGCGGGCGACACCCTCGGCGAGATGAGCCTGATCGACTCGGTCGGGCGCTCGGCCAGCGCCGTGACGCTCGAAGATTCGCTCCTGTTGTGGATGGACCGAGCCACCTTCCAGACCATGCTCGACGAGTTCCCGCCGGTGGCGCGCAACCTGGTGCGCATCCTCTCGGCCCGCATCCGCCTCTCGGACCAACTCATTCAGGCCCTGGCGACCCTCGACGTCTACGGGCGGGTGGCGCGCCAGTTGCTGGCCTTCGCCGAGAAGTACGGCCGCGCCGAGACAGCCGGCGAGATCACCATCCCCATCCGCCTGACGCAGGGCGACATGGCCGACCTGGTCGGGGCGTCGCGCAAGCGCGTCAACCAGGTGATGGTGGCCTTCAAGGGGCTGGGCCTGATCGCCGAGGCGGACGGCAAGATCACCATCCGCAATCGGGAAGGGCTGGCTCGATATTGCCGCTGAGCGGCGGCGGACAATCGGCCGACGGCCATGCTATAATCGGCATGGCCGATTTTCTTTTTGCGGAGGAGCCATGACCAGCCTGCCCGAAGTCCCAACCGCCTTTCTGCTCGACTTCCTGACGAAATTGATCAACACCCCCAGCCCGACCGGTCTGGCCGAGCCGGCGGTGGCCCTGTGCGAGCAGACCCTCCAGGCCTTCCCGCGCCTGACCCTCGAGCGGACGCGCAAAGGGGCGCTGAAAGCCGTCTGGCGCGGGGCGCGCGAGGACGGCCAGCGGGCGCTGACCGCCCACGTGGACACCCTCGGGGCGATGGTCAAGGAGATCAAACCCAACGGGCGGCTGAAACTGGCTCGCATCGGCGGCTACGCCTGGAACACCATCGAAGGCGAGGGCTGCACCGTCTTCACCCGCAGTGGACGGCAGGTGCGCGGCGCCGTCCTGCTGACCAAAGCCTCCACCCACATCTTCGGGCAGGAGGTCGGCGAAATGAAGCGCGACGAGGACAGCCTGGAAGTCCGCCTCGACGCCCGCACCACCCTGGAGGGCGAGACGCGCGACCTGGGCATCGAGGTCGGCGACTACGTGGCCTTCGACCCGCGCCTGGAAATCAACGCCGGCTTCGTCCGCGCCCGCCACCTGGACGACAAGGCCGGCGCGGCCGCCCTCGTCGCGGCGATCAAGGCCCTGAGCGACGCCGGCCTCCAGCCGGCCCGCACCACCACCTTCTTGTTCAGCAACTACGAGGAGGTCGGTCACGGCGCGGCGCACGGCCTCTCGGACGAAGTGCAGGAACTGGTGGCGGTGGACATGGCCGCCGTCGGCGAGGGCCAGAACTCGGACGAGTTCTCGGCCTCCCTGTGCGTCAAGGACAGCGGCGGGCCGTATCATCACGGCCTCTCGACCCGCTTGCGCGCCCTGGCCGAGCGGCACCAAATCCCCTACCGCGTGGATATTTACCCTTATTATTCCTCCGACGGCGAGGCTTTCTGGCATGCCGGCGGCGACGTGGCCGTGGCCCTCATCGGCCCCGGCGTGGACGCCTCGCACAGTTACGAGCGCACTCACACCGAGGCGCTGGTGGCAACGGCCAAGTGGATCCTGGCCTATCTGCTGGAGGAATAGGGCCAGACCTCCAACGGTGGACAAAGCCGAGTATGGACTTTCGAGAGTACCAGACCAAATCCCGCAAGACCGCCCGCTATCCGGCCATCGGCCACCCCGTCATCTATCCGGTGCTGGGGCTGGTCAACGAGGCCGGGGAAGTGGCTGGCAAGGTCAAGAAGATTTTCCGCGACCGCGCCGGCGTGATGGACGAAGACTCCCGCCAGGCGCTGGCGGGCGAACTGGGCGACGTCTTGTGGTACCTGGCGCAGGTCTGCACCGAACTGGACCTCTCGCTCGACGAGGTCGCCGAACACAACCTGGCCAAGTTGTACGACCGCCTGGCGCGCGGCAAAATCGGCGGCGACGGCGACAACCGCTAGAGACGGCCGGGACGAAGGGGAGCAAGCCGCCGCCCGGCCGGAACTCTAATCTTCCTCATACAAAAAAGCAACCTGCTTTTTGGTAGAATCAAACCAGACACTTCTTATCCGAATGGGTAGCGGTGGGACAGGATTCATATCTTGTCCTGCAGGAGACGATTATGGCGAGTATGGAGAAATTCACGCAACGGGCAAGGCGGGTGCTCTCGCTGGCGCAACTGGAAGCCGAGCGCGCCCGTCAGGGATTGATTGGCACCGAACATTTGCTGCTCGGTTTGTTGAGCGAAGAGGGCGTGGCCGGACGGGTGTTGCGGGAACTGGGCCTCGAGGTGGAACGCGTCCGCGAGATGATTCTGCGCCTGAGCGGCGAAGGCCGCTACACCGGCGGGCGGATCGAACTGGCCCCCGAAACCCAGCAGGCCCTCGAACTTGCCCTCCAGGAGGCCCGCACGATGGGCCATCACTATGTGGGGACGGAACACCTGTTGCTCGGCCTGGTGCGCGCAGGCGGGCTGGGCGTCGAAGTGTTGCGCAAACTGGGCGTGACCGAGGACCAGATCCGCCGCCAGGTGCGGCGCGTCCTGCAGGAGAGCGCCAGCCCCACCCCGGCCTCCGTCTCCGAGTCGCCGCGCCAGCCGGGCCGCCAGGAGGCCAAAACCCCGCTGGTGGACCAACTGGCCACCGACCTGACCACCCTGGCCGAACAGGGCAAACTCGACCCGGTCATCGGCCGCCAGATGGAGATCGAGCGCGTCATCCAGATTCTGGCCCGCCGCACCAAGAACAACCCGGCCCTGATCGGCGAACCGGGCGTCGGCAAGACGGCCATCGTCGAGGGCCTCGCCCAGCGCATCGTCGAGGGCGACGTCCCCGCCCCGCTGCTCAACAAGCGCGTCCTGAAACTGGACGTCGGCTCGCTGGTCGCCGGGACGATGTACCGCGGCCAGTTCGAGGAGCGCCTCAAGCGCGTCATCGATGAGTTGAAGTCCACCGGCTCGATCCTGTTCATTGACGAATTCCACATGCTGGTCGGGGCCGGTTCGGCCGGTTCGGCGGTGGACGCCGCCAACATCCTCAAGCCGGCGCTCTCGCGCGGCGAGTTGCAGTGCATCGGCGCCACCACCCTGGACGAGTACCGCAAGCACATCGAGTCCGACGCGGCCCTCGAGCGCCGCTTCCAGCCCATCCTGGTCGAGGAGCCGTCGGTCGAGGAGACGATCGAGATTCTCAAGGGCATCCGCAAGATGTACGAGGACCATCATCACCTGGTCATCTCGGACGAGGCCCTCGAGGCCGCCGCGCGCCTCTCGGCGCGCTACGTCTCCGACCGTTTTCTGCCCGACAAGGCCATCGACCTGATCGACGAATCGGCCTCGCGGGTGCGCATGTACAAGTCCGACGCCGCCCGCTCGGCCAAGGACCTCTACACGCAGTTGAAGCAGGTGCGCCAGAACCGCGTCCTGGCCCAGGAGGAGGGCAAGGCCGAGGATGTGCGCCTCTGGGAGATGAAGGAACTCGAACTCAACGAACAACTGGCGCGCATGAAATCGGGCTGGGACCGCGCCAGTAGCCCGGTCGTCACCGCCGACGACATCGCCGAGGTCATCGCCATGTGGACGGGCGTGCCGGTCATGCAGATCGCCCAGGAGGAGAGCCAGCGCCTGCTGCAAATGGAAGCCGAACTGCAAAAGGCCATCATCGGCCAGGACGAGGCCATCCGCGCCATCTCGAAGGCCGTCCGGCGGGCGCGGGCCGGCCTCAAGGACCCGCGCCGCCCGATCGGCTCGTTCATCTTCCTCGGCCCGACCGGCGTCGGCAAGACCGAACTGACCAAGGCCCTCGCCAAGTTCATGTTCGGCAGCGAGGAGGCGCTCATTCAGTTGGACATGTCCGAGTTCATGGAGCGCCACACCGCCAGCCGTCTGGTCGGCGCGCCGCCCGGCTACATCGGCTACGAGGACGCCGGCCAGTTGACCGAGGCCCTGCGCCGCCGCCCCTATTCGATCATCGTCTTCGACGAGGTCGAGAAGGCCCATCCCGAAGTCCACAACATGCTCCTGCAAATCATGGAGGAGGGTCATCTCTCGGACGCCAAAGGCCGCCAGGTGGACTTCCGCAACGCCATCATCGTCATGACCACCAACGTCGGCGCCGAGGAGATTCGCCGCCAGACCACGCTGGGGTTCAAGTTGCAGCGCGATGAAAAGACCGAGGAAAAGGTCAGTTACGAGGAGATGCGCAAGAAACTGACCGAACAGTTGAAGCGTACCTTCCGCCCCGAGTTCATCAACCGCGTCGACAGCGTCATCGTCTTCCGCTCGCTCAACCGCGACGACATCCGCCGCATCGTCGGCCTGGAACTGGCCAAGGTGACCGAGCGCCTGGTCGAACACAACGTCACCCTCGCCGCCACCGAAGCCGCCCTCGACCTGCTCGCCCAGCAGGGCTACGACCCCGAAATGGGCGCCCGTCCGCTGCGGCGCGTCATCCAGAACAAGGTCGAGGATCCGCTCTCGGACGCCCTGCTCGCCGGAGAATTCCACGAGGGCGATTCCATCCTGGTGGACGTCGAGGGCGAGGACATCGTCCTGAAGCCTGCGGGCAAAAAGGAAAAAGAGAAAGAGGAAACAGCCGAAGCGCTGGCTTGATGCGCCTCGGCGCGTCAGTGCAACGCACGCCCGACGTGCGTTGCACTGATATTTTTGGAGGTTTTTATGGGTAAATCCTTACAGGTAGCCACTCTCGCGGGAGGATGTTTCTGGTGTCTGGAGGCCGTCTTCGACGAACTGCGCGGCGTGGAATCGGTCGAATCGGGCTATTCGGGCGGACACGTCCCCAACCCCACCTATCACCAGGTCTGCGACGGGACGACCGGCCACGCCGAGGCCGTGCGCGTCACCTTCGACCCGGCCGTCCTCTCCTACCGTGACCTGTTGACCGTCTTCTTCACCATCCACGACCCGACCACGCTCAACCGTCAGGGCAACGACGTCGGGACGCAGTACCGCTCGGCCATCTTTTATCATGACGAGGAGCAGAAGCGCGTCGCCGAGGAGGTGATGCGCGAGATCGAGGCGGCCGGCATCTGGGGGGCGCCGCTGGTCACCGAACTCCGGCCTTTCGAGGCTTTCTACCCGGCCGAGGAGTATCATCAGGAGTACTTCAAGAAAAATCCCTGGCAGCCGTACTGCCGGGTGGTCGTCGCCCCCAAAGTGGCCAAGTTCCGCCAGGCGTTTGCCGCCCGGCTGAAATCGTAGAGCCGGGCTTTATTGCTTCGAGGCGGGCTTCGCCCGCCGCCTTTTCGCTCTTTCTGCTTCCAGGCGGGCTATGTTTTGAAATATGTTTTGAGCCGGGCTGGGCCCGGCGACTTTCGAGGGCCAAGCCCCCTCGAAACGAACACTTTAGCCTTGCTTCGAGGCGGGCTTTGCCCGCCAACCTCCGAGAAATTCGCGTCGATTCGGTGCTTAACCGCCAACCTGGGGTAAACTTGACCGGATGGACTCTGCGCGCACCCCTGCCTTTTTCCTCGGCCGCGTCCCGGTCTATGGCGATGCTCTCCTCGCCCCGATGGACGGTTTCTCCGATTGGCCCTACCGCTCCATCTGCCGCAGCCTGGGCGCGGCGCTGTGCTACACCGAGTTCGTCAAGGCCGAGTTCGTGGTGATGGCCTTCGAACACATCCAGCCGCGGATGGCCTTCGAGGAGGACGAGCGGCCGGTGATCATCCAAATCTACGGCGACGACCCCGACGAATTGCTGCGCGCCGCCCTGCTCGTCCAGCAGAAACGCCCCGACGCGATCGACATCAACCTCGGCTGCCCGGATCGGCGCGTGAACCAGGGCGGGGCGGGCGCGGCCCTCCTGCGTCAGCCGCTCAAGGTGGCGCGCATCTTCCGCGCCTTGAGCGCCGCCCTGGAGACGCCGGTCACAGCCAAGATTCGCCTGGGATGGGAGGATTGCCGCAACTACCGCCTGATCGCCCGCATCCTGGAGGAGAACGGCGCGGCGGCGATCGCCGTCCACGCCCGGACGCGCGAGCAGGGCTACGGCGGCGCAGCCGACTGGGACGCCATCGCCGAGGTCAAAGCGGCGGTGCGCATCCCGGTCATCGGCAACGGCGACGTGCGCGCCGTCGCCGACATCGCGCGCATGAAGAGTCACACCGGCTGCGAGGCGGTCATGATCGGCCGCGCCGCCATCGGCCATCCCTGGATTTTCGCCCGCCTCGACCGGTCCCAGGTCCCGCCCGAGACGGCGCGCCAGATGATTCACTGTCACCTGCGGCGCAATCTGCAATTCTATGGGGAACGCAAGGGGCTGCTCTTCTTCCGCAAACACGCCATCCAATATCTCAAACATCAGGGCTTCCCGCGTCCGGAGCGGACGCAAATCATCCAGCAGACCGAGGCGCAGGCCTTTCTCGACCTGCTCGACGCCGCCTATGACCGCCTGGCGAGCGTCCGCCCTGCAGAGCGCGGGGAGGAACAACCGCTCCGCTATTGAGACGGATGCTCTTTGCTTCGAGCCGGGCTGGGTCTTCGCTCTGCTTCCAGGCGGGCTTCGCCCGCCGACTTTCCGGGGGCCAAGCCCCCCTCTGAAACAAACAAAACCAGCCCGGACCCGGCGACTTCGAAGGCTCCAGGGGGTGCAAAAACTCCGAAACTGAGTATAATGTAACCGGTTACACCAATTCCTTCCAGGAACGATCCTATGTTCAAGAACAAGACCATCCGCAACATCGTTTTTCTCTGGCTGGCCTGGGTGCTGATTGTCATCGGTTACCAGGCCTGGGCGGCGGCGCGCATGCAGCCCCAACGCCCCGACTACGCCCGTCCGTTCTGGACGCCGCGCGAGACCACCGCCCTGGCCCAGGCGGGCAAGCCCTATCTGCTCGAACCGTTCATGAATCAGCAGGTCTGCTGGGATTCCGAGTTCTATCTCTCGATCGCCGTCGCCGGCTACGAGGACCCGCTGGTCACCAAGGCCGAGGTCAACCTCAATCAGTTCGACGACGACCCGCTGAACGATTACCAGCGCAACATGCGCTCGATTCCGCTCAGTTACGCCTTCTTCCCCTTCTACCCGGCCATGATCTGGCTGTTTATGTGGCCGTTGAAACTGCTGGGGATGAACGCCATCGCGACGGCCACGCTGGCGGCAGTCATCGTCTCGGCGCTGGGGGCGCTGGGCGGGATGATTGCCCTCTACGATCTGGCGCGCGGCGAATTGGAGGACTCCGGTGCCTGGCGGGCGGCCTTCTACCTGATCATCTTC
Organism: Chloroflexota bacterium; assembly: GCA_019873655.1. Classification (GTDB taxonomy): domain Bacteria; phylum Chloroflexota; class Anaerolineae; order Anaerolineales; family Villigracilaceae; genus JAFGSI01. The sequence continues at coordinate 8,561 of JAIOAU010000017.1, forward strand.
CCGAGCGGCTTTTTCCTGACGATGGTGTACACCGAGGGGCTGTTCGTGGGACTGGCGTTCGGTTCGCTGGCCCTGCTGATGCGCCGTAAATGGGTCTGGGCGGCGATTCTGGCCGTCTGCGCGGCCCTGACCCGTTCGGTGGGCGTCGCCCTGGTCGTCCCGATGGGCGTCGTCCTGCTGCGCGAGGTGGGTCTGCGCAACCTGAAAGCGCTCTTCAGCCGTCCCTACCTCGGCAAGGTGGGCCTGACCCTCTTGCCGCTGGCGGCCTTCCTGGCCTGGAAGATTTCCCCGCTCGGCCAGACCTTCGACATCATCCAGGCCGCCTGGTTCGGGCGCGGTTTTCTGGAGTTCGGCAAATCGTGGGAAAGTTGGAAATACGCCTTCGACCAGGCCTTTCACAGCGGCGGGCCGAGCATGGCCTATCACATGATGGAGATGTTCTTCTCGGTCGTGGCGCTGATCGCCTGCGTCTTCACCTTCAAGCGGCATCCCGAAATCACCCTCTTCAGCCTGACGGTGATCCTGTTTGCCCTCTTCAGCGGCGACATCCAGGGCATGTACCGTTATGTGCTGGCGGCCCCGTCCCTGTTCCTCTTCCTGAGCCGGTTGGGCCGCAACGAGGCCTTCGACCGCGCCTGGACGATCGCCAGTTTGCTGCTGATGGGCATCAACGCCTATCTGTTTGCCCTGGACATGTGGGCGGGCTGAACGGAGAAGGAAAAAACAGGACTCTCTGATTTTGTCCGGCGCATTCGGGAGGCCAGCAACCTGCTCCAACCCGTTTCTTCGGGGGCTTAGCCCCCGAAGAAACAACAATAGGTTTTGTTAGACGCTCTTAGCCCCCTGAAGAAGCAAAGGACGGTCCAAAAAGCAGGGCTGCCCCATCTTTTGGGACAGCCCTTACCGTGTCTTCAAGCCCAGGGCTTCGTCCAATTGACGCTCGTCGAAGCCGACAATCACCTTTCCCCGGATGTTGAACGTGGGCGTGGTCTCGTTGCCGTCCGCCCAGGCGCGGACGCGGGCGGCGGCCTCCCGGTCGCGGGTGATGTCCACCTCGGCGTAGGCGACGCCGCGCGCCTCGAGATAGACGCGCGCCCGCCGGCAGGCCGGACACCAGGAGGTGCAGTACATCACCACCTCCGCCTCGGGCGCGGACCCGGAGCCGGTCAGCGGATGGGCGGCGGCCCAGGCGGCCGCTTCGGGGTCCACCTCGCCCAGGACGCGCAGTAATTCGTCGTTGTCGGGCTGGGTGTCGAGGTCGTAGATTTTGGCCCAGCGCAGGATGCCCGCCTTATCCACAACAAAAATGGCGCGCTCGCTGTAGCCCTCGCGCCGCAGGACGCCGTATTTCTTGGCCACTGCGCCGTGGGGGTAGAAGTCGCTCAAGAGCGGGTAATGAATGCCGCCCAGACTCTCGGCCCAGGCTTTGAGACAGGGAACGCTGTCCACCGAAAGACCCAGCACCTGGGTCTGCATCCCCTCGAACCGGTCGAGCAGGACCTGGTAGGAGGGGATTTGCGCCGTTCAGACCGGCGTCCAGGCGAGGGGGAAGAAGGCCAGGACGACGTTGCGGCCGCGCAGGTCGCGCAGGCGGACGGGACGGTCGAGGTGGGAGGGCAGGGTGAAGTCGGGGGCGGGTTTGCCGATCTTGGGAGTCATGCAGATAAGTTTATCACAAGAGAGGCCGGGGTTCTCGGCGAAGCCCGGCATCTTTTCATCCTGCTACGGGAAAATCTCCTCCGCCCGGTCGCGCTTGCGGCGCAGAGACCAGTAACTGCCGCCGAGCAGGAGCAGATAGAGAATGACGACCGCGTTGTATCCCCCAGGCATGTTGAGCGGGTCAGTCGCGCCGAGGGCAAGCAGGTTGATCCAGCCCACCAGCAGGAAGCCGCCGATGAGGTCGAGGCGTTTGGAGAGCGCCACCCTGCGCCAGCGCGAGTGCAGGCCCAAAATTGCCGCCGGCAGGAGCGCCGCCAGTTCGACCACCAGCCAGAGCAGAATCCGCCAGGGAGACAGGTAGATGAAACTCCACTGGTAGCCATACAGCGGGATGAATTGCCAGACATCTACGCCCCGCGGTCCCGTCAGCGAGAACATCAGGCTGGTCAGGAGCGTGTTTTCGTAGTTTTTGATAAACCCCTGAATCAGCATGATGACCGCCGCGCCCAGGGTGAGATAGAACCACTTTTCCCAGCGCGGCAGGCGGGCTTCGAGTCTTTCGATGGAAAGAGGCGGTTTATTGCTCATGGCTTTCTCCCTTCTCCAGAAGGCGGCGGATGCGCTCCGCCACTTCGGGGTGTTGAAAAATCAGGATGTTGCGTTCGATGAAGCGGCGCAGCAACTCGCGCCCGTCCCCGGTCAGACGGTAGTACTTGCGCGGCGGACCGAGGCTGGACGCCCCCGCTTCGCTGGCCACCAGCCCCATCTCCTCGAAGCGGCTGACGGCGCGGTAGACGCTGTTGTCGTCGGCGCTCATCGTCCCCTGACTGGCGCGCAGCACCTCGGCGCTCATCTCGTAGGGGTAGCGCGGCTTCTCATCCAGCAGGAGGAGCAGCCAGAAGGTGAGCAGCCCTTTCTTGTAGACGCTTTCCCAGTTTTCGAGCAGACGGTCGAGTTCGGGCATTCCTGTTCTCCTTTGGTATTATTCTACGTGTATAATACTTTTATAAGTATAGCATAGAAAATCGCTGCACGTCAATGACTCCCCTACAGAATTATTAGGCTTGGAAGGTTTGACGCAAGTCCCCCTTACAAGTATAATCATTTTACCTTGTGTCCCCTCCAGGGACGTTCTCCGAGGCCCCCATGGCGCTGCGCGGTAATCTGCGTGATTTTACGATAACGCAACTCCTCAATCTCATCAACCTGGCCCGCAAGACGGGGACGCTGATCGTCGAAGGTCCCAGCGAGACGGCGCAGGTGTCTTTTCGTGATGGAAAACTGGCCTACGCGCAAATTGGGCGCGAGGATGGCGGGTTGGCGTCCATCCTGTATAAGGCCAACAAACTCTCTGCCGGTCAGTATCGGGCCATCCAGCAGCGCGCCGGGTCCATCTCCGATAAGGAACTTGGCCTCTTGCTCATCAACGCCGGCTACGTCACCCAGGAAGACATTCTCACGAATCTGCAGCAGCATTTTACCGACATCGTCCAGCGCTTGTTTACCTGGGTAGAAGGTTTCTTCCGTTTCGAAAACGACCAATTGCCTCCCGAAGACCGCATCAACGTCCGCCTCGACCTGGAGAATTTGATCATCGAAGGGTCGCGGCAATTGCGCGAGTGGGAGCAATTGCAAGACGAGATCCCCAGCCTGGATATGGCGCTCAAGTTCACCGACCGGCCGGACGCCAATCTGCGCAAGGTCAATTTGAGCGTGGAAGAGTGGCGGGTGGTTTCCTATATTAACCCGAAGAACACCATCCGACAGATTGCGAATGCAACCAAGATGAACGATTTGGAAATTCGCCGAATCGTCTATGGATTGTTGCAGGCTGGTTTGGTAGAAATTTGTCGTCCGGAGGGCGCGCCTGCGCCTCCTCCGGCGCGCATGTTCCCGACCGAGAACAAGGACGAGCAGAAATCGCTGGTCAACCGTCTGATCAATCGCATTCGGTCGCTCTAACTTTTGTCGAGGATAGTCATCATGCAAACGGTCAAAATGGTCGTCACAGGTCCTTTCAACGCTGGCAAGACGGAGTTCATCCGTTCGGTCAGCGAGATCGATGTGGTTTCGACCGAGCGCAAAATTTCCAGCGCCCTGGAGAGAACGGTCAAGGAAGCCACTACGGTAGCGATGGACTTCGGCCGCATCACGGTGGATGAGGACCTGGTCTTGTATTTGTTCGGCACCCCCGGCCAGAAACGTTTCGATTTCATGTGGGAGATTCTCTCGGAGGGGATGTTGGGATTCATCGTCCTGGTGGACAGCACCCGGCCGGAAACCTTCCGAGAGGCGCGCTCGATCCTGGAGACTTTTCGCGCTTACGCTCCGACTCCGTATGTCGTTGCGGCCAACAAACAGGACAAGAAAGACGCCTGGGAGTTGGAAGACATGCGCCTCGCCCTGCGGCTGGATTCGAAAGTCAAGTTCCTGCCCTGCGTGGCCACCGACCGTGACTCAGTCAAGACGGTGCTGCTCGAGTTGCTCTACAGCATCCTGGCTGAGATGGAGGGTGGGGAGAAATAGTCTCTCCATCTTGTTGTAAACGCCGTGTCCTCGATAACCACCGACCAGGGTATCGTACATTACGAAGTCTATGGACGCGGGCGTCCGGTCATCCTGCTGCATGGCTGGCTCGGCTCGTGGGGCCTGTGGCAGGAGACGATGACCTACCTGGGGCGCTTCTACCGCACCTATGCGCTCGATTTCTGGGGGTTTGGCGAATCGGGCAAGAAACGTGATACCTACGCCGTACAGGATTTTGTCAGTCTGGTGGACCAGTTCATGGACCACCTGGGCATCGATTCGGCGCCGCTGGTCGGTCACAGCATGGGGGGGACGGTCAGCCTGTCGGTGGCGATTCAGTACCCGGGGCGGGCCAAGAAAGTCGTCGTCGTGGGGTCTCCCATCGTCGGCTCCTCGCTGGCCTGGGCGTTGAAGATGGCCGGCCGGCGTCCGATTGCGGTCATGTTGTTCAACATGATGTGGGCGTTCCGGCTGGGGATGCGCGTCGCCTCGCCGTTCATCTGCAAGGATCCGCGCTTCCCCGACATGATGGACAAGGACCTGTCGCGCACCACGTTGGAATCCTTCCTGCTCAGCATTGCTTCGCTGCGCCGCACCGACTTGCGCCCGATGCTCAACCAGATTCGCATCCCGGTGATGGGCATGTATGGCGACAAGGACATCATCGTCCATCCCAATCAGTGGCGGCCGCTGCTGGAGGGCGTCCCGCACGCCCGCATCGAACGCTTCGACCAGGCCGGTCATTTCATCATGCTCGATGACCCTGAGCCTTTCATGCACAAACTGAAACAATTCCTGGACGAAGAGACGCCTGCCGGATGAAGACACCTGCAGAGGCCTACTTCTATCCCAACTCGATGGGGCGAATCATTCTGCTCGCCATGGAAGAGATTCTGGGGCGGAATGGCGTCAACGCCGTCCTCAACCTGGCCTCTCTTTCGGAATACATCGGGCGTTACCCTCCCCACAATCATGACCGCAAATTTCCCTTCGAGCAGGTCAGCCGGCTGCAAGCGGCCCTGGAGAACGCCTACGGCCCGCGCGGCGGACGCGGGCTGGCGCTGCGCGCCGGGCGCGCCTGCTTGAAATACGGCCTGCGCGAATTCGGCCCCGAACTGGGACTGACTGATTTGGCGTTTCGTCTCCTGCCTCTGGCGACCAAAATCAAGACCGGCAGCGAAGCGCTGGCGGCGCTGTTCAATGAATTTACCGACCAGCGGGTGCGGTTGGAGGCCGATGAGCAGAACCTCTACTGGCACATCGAACGCTGTCCGCTCTGCTGGCAGCGCCAAACCGACGGCCCCTGCTGTCACCTGGCGGTTGGCTTGCTCCAGGAGTCGTTATACTGGGTCAGCGGGGGCAAATACTTCCAGGTGGAAGAGACGAAATGTATTGCATCGGGGGACAGCGCGTGTACAATAGTAATTAACCGGACTCCGATTGGATAATCTATGCTCAAAGTCATCCTTCAGGCCCCGCGACACATTCCGCCCTTCAACGAGCCGGCGCGCGACTTGCGCATCCAGAACAAGCCGCTCTGGCTGAATCAGCGCGACCTGCTGGCCCCCTACGTGGATCGCGAAATCGAACTCCCGCCGGGGGCGCGCCTGCCGATCTCGCGCGAACCGATGATCGTTTACCGCGACAATTTGTTCTTCGATGAATACTACATCACTGAATTCCTGACCCAGGCCAAGAAACGCAACCGCGCCGTGCGGGCCGCCTTTTCGCTGGATGACGCCGCCTTCCGGGAACACGCCCTGCCGCTCTCGGTCTCCTACACCCCGGCCGGCAACCTGTATTACGCCGACCTGTGGTATTACCCCAACGGCCCCGAAGCCGATGTGGAACCTTTGGTCATCGACATGCAGGCGCGCGAAATCGGCTATTACCATGTGCCGACCTACATGGCCACCGAGAGCGGCGACCTGGTCTATCAGGTCCCGCTGCGCGCCATGATGGCCATCGACTGCTGGACGCACATCTTCATCGCCGACGGCGTCTTCGGCCTGTTCGCCCGCGGGGCGCGCTTCGAGGACCGGCTGGCCCGCGACGTCTGGTTCAAACTGGGCGTCCTGGCCACGGCCATGTACGAGGGCAAGCAATTGCTGGAGTGCTCGAAACTCGTCAAGGTGGGCAAGAACTGCGTCATCGACCCGACCGCCATCATCCACGGCCCCACCACCATCGGCGACAACGTCACCATCAACGCCGGGGCCGTCATCGAGAATTGCATCATCGGCAGCAACGTCAACATCTCCCAGGGCTGTCAGTTGATGCTCTCGGTCGTCGGCGACGGCACCTTCCTGCCCTTCCGCGCCTCGCTGTTCATGACCACCATCATGGAGAACGGCATGGTGGCGCAAAACACCTGTCTGCAGATGTGCGTGGTGGGGCGCAACACCTTCATCGGCGCCGGGAACACGTTTACGGATTATAATTTGATTCCCTCGCCGATCCGGGCGCTGGACGGCAACGATCAACTGGCGTTTGCCAACCGGCCGGTGCTGGGAGGCTGCGTCGGGCACAATTGCCGCATCGGCGCGGGGATGATCGTCTTCCCGGCCCGCACCATCGAGTCGGATGTTGTCCTGTTCGGTTCGGCCGAACGCCGCATCATTGACCGCGACGTCAAATACGAACAGAGCGATCATCACAAACTCAAAGATGCCAGCAAACACCCGCGTCTGTATCCCCGCCGCGGCGAGGCAGACTTGACCTCATGGTAAGCGCGTGGACACCTTTGCCTTCATCATCCACCCGATTGACCCCAAGCGGGACGTCAGTCGGAAGTTCCCCCTGCTTGGCCGCCTGCTCAGCGAGCGGCAGATAGACTTCTTTTCGACCTTTTTCCCGCCCGTCTATATTTCCGAAATCACCGGCGTCACCTCGCAGGCGACCGGCAAAGAGATTCGCGGCTGGTTCATCGCCTGTCCGTATACACCGCGCCGCATGATGGAGTTGCGCGAATGGACAGTTTATCGTAAGATTATTCAGACGGGCCGCCTGGCTGAAAGGCTCGGCGCGCAAATCCTGGGACTGGGCGCTTTCACCTCCGTCATCGGCGACGCCGGCGTGACGATCGCCCGCGCCCTCGACATCCCCGTCACGACCGGCGATTCGTACACCGTCGCCATCGCCGTCGAAGCGGTGCGCGAGGCGGCGCGCGTGATGGAGATTCCGCTCCGCCAGGCGACGGCCGCCGTGGTCGGCGCGACCGGCTCGATCGGCCGGGTCTGCGCGGACCTGCTGGCCGACGATGTGGCCGAGTTGATTCTGATCGGCCGCCGCCAGGAAGCGCTCGAGGCGCTGCGCGACCAGTTGCAGGGTCCGGACCGGGCCGTCCTGCGGACGAGCACACGCGTCAACGACATCGCCCAGGCCCAGTTGATTCTGACCGTCACCAGCGCGGTGCACGAGGTCATCTACCCCGAACATTTACAGCCGGGCAGCGTGGTGTGCGACGTCGCCCGCCCTCGTGACGTTTCTGCAATGGTGGCCGCGGTCAGACATGATATATTAGTCATAGACGGCGGCATGGTGGACGTGCCGGGGCCCGTCGACTTCCACTTTAACTTCGGTTTTCCGCCGGGCAAGGCCTATGCCTGCATGGCGGAGACGATGACCCTGGCCCTGGAGGGCCGTTTCGAGGACTATACTTTGGGTAAGAACATTACGCGCGCTCAGGTGCAGGAAATTTCCGCTCTGGCAGCCAAACACGGCTTCCGGTTGAGCGGCTTCCGCTCGTTCGAGCGCGCCGTGACGGAAGAACAAATCCAAGCCATACGCCAGGCGGCGCGCCAAGCCCGCCGTATTCGCAGTTGAACGGGAGGCACTATGGGAAAATCTCGCCTGTTGGTCGTCGAAGATGATCATGACATCTCCAATATGCTGAAGATTTACTTCAGCGGGCTGGGCTACGACGTGGACGTCGCCCCGCGCGGGTCGGACGCGCTCGAAAAGACGCGTCAGGTGCTGCCTCACCTCATCGTGCTGGACATCATGCTGCCAGACATCGATGGCTATGAGGTCTGCCGCACCCTGCGGACGAACACGCGCACCAGCCACATCCCGGTGATCTTTCTCACGCAGAAGGACGAACGCAGCGACAAGTTGCAAGGCCTCGAACTGGGCGCGGATGACTACATCACCAAGCCCTTCGACATCGAGGAGTTGAAGTTGCGCGTCCAGGGCGCCATCCGCCGCGCCGAGCGCGAAGCCCTGACCGACCCGCGCTCCGGCCTGCCCGCCGGCCGCCTGATCGAGGAGCAGTTGCGCCAGACCATCCGCCAGAACGGTTGGGCCTACATGGACATCCGCATCAATTACTTCTCGCAGTTCAACGATGTCTATGGCTTCGTGGCCGGCGATGACGTCCTGCGCTTTACGGCCATGCTGATGGGCGAGGTGGTGGACGAACTTGGCAATCCTACCGACTTCATCGGCCACGCCGGCGGCGACAATTTCATCATTATCACCTCCGAGGGCGCGGCCGAGAACATTCGTCAGCGGCTCAAGGCGCGCTTCGCCGAAGAAGTCCAGACGCACTACAACTTCATCGACCGCCAGCAGGGATACATTCTGACCTCTGGCCCCGGCGGCGTGACCGAGAAGACGCCCCTGATGACCCTTTCGGTGGGAATCGTCACGCCCAAAGAACAGACGTTTGCCGATATCCGCGAGATTACCGAACTGGCCGCCGAGGTGCGCCGTCAGGATATGCCTCCTCTGCCGACCAAAGGATAATCCTCGCTTATGTTTTCCGGGCAGTCGGTATTGCTGGGAATCAGCCTGCTCCTGACCGGGTTCGTCTTCTTTTTCCTGGTCTGGGGTTTGGCGCGCCTGATTCCCCGCTTGCGCCCGGCCATCCCGAAAGCCTCCTTCTCCTCCCTGCCCGACCAGGGAGGCCATGATTTCGCCACCCTGTTGGTCCAAGCCGGCGGACGGGTGGGGTACATGAATCAGACGGCCCAGCAGTATTTCAACCTGCGCGAGGGGGAACTGCCCAACCTCGAACTGCTGGCCCGCCGCGTCCGCCCGAGCGAGGACTTCCTGAGATTGTGCGCCGCCGAGGGACAGGCGCGCTTTTCGATCAACGGCCGGCCGGTGGATGGCATTTCCTACTTCGTCCCCGGCCCGCAGCCGGCTCTGCTGGTCAGCCTGCGCCGCGCCGATGTGTCCTCCGCGCTCGCCCCCGACGCCTACGAGGTCTCCGGTTCGGCCCTCAAAATCCTGACCGAGTTCAGCCAGAGCCTGGCCGTCAGCCAGGGACTGACCGCCACCATCCAGACGCTGATGGAAAACGTTCAGCGCCTCCTGCCGGCAGACCTGCTGGAGGTCGGCTTGTGGAACGCCGCCGACGAAAAGATCGTCGTCTATCGTTTCATCACCGGACCTCGGGTCGCCTCTCAACTCGAAAAGAGTTTGCCGCGCCCGCCGACGGGCTACGCCGCTTATTTGATCGAACAGCGAAAACCCTTATTCATCCCCGATACGCGCGTCTACACCGAGATTCCCTACGAGGAGAGCGGCGAACAGATTCCCATTCGTTCCTACATCGGCCTGCCGCTCCTCATCCAGAACGAAGTGGTGGGCACCCTGGCGGTGGGACTGGCCAGCGCCGAGGCCTTCTCGCGCGAAGACCTGGACATCCTGCAATTGATTGCCGGGCAGGCCGCTGTCGCCTTGCGCAACGCCCGGTTGCTCGAAGACGAACAGCGTCGCACCGCCGAGTTGAGCGGCCTGGCCAACCTGGCGCAGGCAATTGGGGCCACGCGCGACCCGCGCGACCTGTTTACTCGCCTGGTGCAGAGCGTCGCCCCCTTGCTGGATGTCCAGGTGCTCGGTTTTCTCCTCTACAACGAAAGCCGCCGCTCGCTGGAGGGCCAGGTGCCTTTCATCGGCATGCCGGCCCAATTCGTGGACTTGTACCGCCTTCCCGTCCCGGCCGGCGGCGTGCTCGAAGAACGCCTGCTGAGCCGCGAGGCGCTCATCACCCGCAACGCCCAAGAAGATGAACTCTGGCGGCAGATGGGCTTCCAAGATTTCGCCCGCGCCGCGTCCTGGCGCGACGTGGCCCTCATCCCCCTCGTCTCGGCCGGGCGGTCGCTCGGCTTCTTGCAGATCGCCAATCACCGCGTCCAGGAAAACGCATTTTCGTCCAACGAAATGCGCCTGCTCAACATCATCGCCAATCAGACCGCCCCGATCATCGACAACGTCGCCCTGGTGCAGCAGGCGCGGCAGCGCGCCCAGCGGGCCGAGGCCTTGCGCCGCATCGCCAGCCTGACCAGTTCCTCGGCCACCGCCGATGAAATGCTGCGTTACACCGTCCAGGAACTGGCCCGCCTCATCCAGGCCGATATGGGGGCCGTCTTCCTGTTGAACGAGGCCCAGGGCATCTCGCGCCTGCACCTCGATTCGCTCTTCGGCGTCTCGGCCGAGACGATGGACTCGTTCAGCCGCATCTATGTGGACGATCCCCAATTCCATTTCACCGTCACCGGCAGCCAGCGGTCTTTCCTCTCCAGCAACCTTTCGGCCGATGAGCGGCTGCTCTCCGTCTATCGCCCGCTGGTGGACAAACTCAAGATGGAATCGGTCATCATCGTCCCCCTGGTCGTGCGCGAGCGCAGCCTGGGGGAATTGATGCTGGCCAGCAAGAAACCCGATTTCTTCAACAATTACGACCTCCAGGTCGTCTCGACTGCGGCCGGACAACTGGCCGCCGCGGTGGAGGGCGCTTCGCTCTCCTCCCAGACCGACGAGAGCCTGCGCCGGCGCGTCGACCAGTTGACGGCCATGACCCGCATCGGCCGCGAACTGAACACCACCCTCGACTGGCAATACCTGCTCCAGGTGGTCTACGACGAAAGCCTGCGCACCACCCGCGCCGACTGCGGCACCATCCTGCTGTTCGACATGACCGCCCCGCCGCAGGGCGAGCCGCGCCTCGTCTTCCACCTGGGCGATGAGCCGGCCGCCCAACTCTCGGCTCTCGAGCGCGAAGTCATCGAGCGCGGCGAACCGCGCCTGGTGGACGATTTTTCCCAAATCGCAGAGCCGCCGGCGCATGAGGGCGTCCTTTCGGCCCTGATCGCTCCCATCGCCTACCAGGGCAAGACCGCCGGCCTGATTCACCTGCACGCCTTCGAACCCCGCCGCTTCGATCAGACGGCCATGGACATCATCATGACCCTGGCCGTCCAGGCGGCGATTGCCCTGGGCAACGCCCAGCGGTATCAGGAACAGGTAGCGCGCAACGAACTGCTTCGTCAGCGCGCCGAGACGCTCTCCAAACTGTTCGAGACCACCCGCGAAATCGGCCTCGACCGCCCCCTGGAAGAATCGCTCGAGGCCCTGGCCTACGGCATCCAGGAAGCCACCCCCTTCCAGGTGGTGCTGATCAGCGTGGTGGACAAAGAGACCGGCATGCAGCGGCGCGTTGCCGGGGTGGGCATGCCGCTCGAAACGCTCAACATGATGAAGGCCCGCCAGCAGCCGTATTCGGCCCTCGAGCAGTTGATGCGCCCCGAATTCAAGGTCGGCGAGGGCTACCTCATCCCGCACGACCAGCGCCCCCTCCTCACCCAGGACGTCCAGATGGTCGTCGTCATGCGCGAGCCGGCGGCGGAAACTCCCAACGCCTGGCACCCGGAAGACGCGCTCTTCTACCCCTTGAAAGATGACGAAGGAAACACGATCGGCGTCATCAGCCTGGACGCGCCCCGCGACGGCCTGCGCCCCAACCGCAACACCCTCGAAACGATCGAAATCTTCGCCGCCCAGGCCGCCCTGCTCATCCAGAGCGTCCACCGCCTCAACTCCTACCGCAGCCAGGTCGAGACGCTTTCCACCAGCCTGGAGCGCCAGCAGCAGTTGCTGGCCATCAGCCAGACCCATCTGCCCGTCCTCCTGCACAAAGACCTGGAGCAGATGATCGCCATCCGCAACCTGGAGCGGCGCAGCCGCCGCATCCGCGCCGGATTGGAAATCACCGAGACCATCAACCGGCAAGTGGACGGCCCCTCCGCCCTCCAGGCCCTGGGACGCGAAATTCTGACCCACCTGGAGATGCACATCTCCATCGTGGCCGAGAACACCGAAGAGGGGGCGCGCCTGCTGCATGTCCTCGGCAACATCCCGCGCGGCGTCAGCCCCGAGGCCTTGTTCGGCCAGCGCAATCCGCTGCGGTACAGCCTGCAAACCGGCGAGACCCTCCTGGTCATGAACCTGGAAGAGGACGACACCTGGCGGGATACGCCCCTCCTGAGCAGTCTGCATGCCAAGGGATTCATCTGTCTGCCCATCTTGATCGACAACAAACCCGTGGCAGGCGTGCTGGCGATCAGCCTCGAGCCGATGCCTCCCCTGACCGACGAGGACCGCCAGGTCTATTACCAGATTGCCCGCCAGGTTTCCATCATCCTGCAGAACATCAGCCTGCTGACCGAAACCCGCCGCCGTCTGCGCGAAGTCAACCTGCTCCTGGACTTCAGCCGTCAGTTGAGCGGCCTCGATCCGCAGAGCATCCTCAAATCCCTGCTCGACAGCGCCCTGCGCGTCGTCACCGCCGCCCACGCCGGCGCAGTGTTGGTTTGGAAAGAACAGGAACAAGTCCTCGTCCCGGCGGTGGCCGCCAACTACGCCAGCATCGACAGTTTGCTTCAAATTTCGTTCCGCTCCGGCGAAGCCCTGCCCGGCCAGGTCTTCGAGACGCGCAAAGCGCGCCGGGTCGAAGAGATCAACTTCGCCCGCGACTACAACCTGGCGGCCGAGAACCTGCTGCTCTACCGCGAGGCCACCGGCGGACGTCTGCCGGTCTCCAGCCTGCTCGTCCCGATTCAGACCGGCGAGCGCATCCTCGGCTTGTTGATGCTCGACAACTTCAATACCCCGGCCGCCTTCTCTTCGGACGATGAGAATTTGCTGCAATCGCTGACCCAGCAGGTGGCGCTCTCGCTCGAAAACGTCCGCCTGGTGCAGGCTTCGCAGGAGCGCGCTGGTCAATTGCAAGCCCTGACCGAGGTCTCGGCCAAGATGGCGGCCAGCCTCCAGTCGGGCGAACTGATCGCCGGCCTGCTCGACCAACTGAAAACCGTCCTGCCCTACGACACCGCCATCCTCTGGCTGCGGCAGGGCAAGACGATGGTCGTGGCGGCGGCGCGCGGCTTCCCCGATGACGAAGAGCGCCTCGGCCTGGAGGTGGCGGTCGAGGACTCGGCTCTGTTGAATGAAATGATCACCACCTCGCAGGGCATCGTCGTTGGCGATGTGCGCGCCGACCCGCGCTTCCCCGCGCTCATCGAGGCCGAGCGGTTATCCTGGCTGGGTGTGCCGCTGGTCTCCAAGGGCGAGGTCATCGGCGTGCTGGCCCTCGAGAAGGCCGAACCCCATTTCTACACCGTCGAATACACTCAGTTGGCGACCACGTTTGCCAGCCAGGCGGCGGTGGCGCTCGAAAACGCCCGCCTGTACGAGGAGAGCCTGCGGCGCGCCGCCGAACTCGATCAGCGCTCGCAGCGCCTGGCCTTGCTCAACCGCCTCTCGTCTGAACTGAGCGGCTCGCTGAGCGAAGAGCAGATTCTGCGCCTGACGGCCGAGGAACTGCGTCAGGCCCTCTCGGCCCGGCGCGTCTCGGTGGTCGCTTTCGGGCGCGGCGGCGAGGCCGTCCTGCAGGTCGTCGTCCCCGAGCCGGCGCGCTTCCGCCCTCACAACCTGCCGTCTGCTCCTCTCTTCGACCGGTTGCGCGATTCGCTGGGCGTCTTCAGCACCGACAATGTGGCCGCCGAAGCCGACCTGCAACCGCTGGCCGAAATGCTCAAGGGCACCAACTCGTTGCTTGTCCTGCCGCTGGTCAGCGGCACTGCCCTGCGGGCCTTGATGTTCGTTCACATGGGCGAGACCTATCGCTTCACCCCGACCGAAATCGAACTGGCCCGCACGATTGGCAACCAGGCCGCCATTGCCCTCGAAAGCGCCCGGCTGTATCAGGACACCGTCTCGCGCGCCGAGCAACTGGCCACCATCAACCGCGCCTCTTACGAGATTGCCCTCAGCCTCGATCCCGAGGAAATCTACGCCGCCATCCACCGCGCCGCCGCCCAGATGATGGAAGCCGAGTCCTTCGTCATCGCCCTCCTGGACGAGCAGGCCAACGAGATCGAGGGCGTCTATCTCATGGATCCCAAAGGGCGCGCCCCCAACGTCCGCCTGCCGTATGGACAGGGCCTGAGCGGGCGCGTCATCTCCAGCGGCGAGCCGCTGCTGATTGCCGACGTCGCCGCGGTCAAGAATTTCGAGGGCCGCACCTATGGCCAGGGCCAGCCGCGTTCAATCGTCGCCGTGCCGATCGTCCTGGGCGGCAAAGTGATCGGCATGCTCTCGGCCCAGAGTTACAAACCGAACGTCTACACCGAGGACGACCAGCAGATTTTGAGCACCCTGGCCAACCAGGCCGCGGTGGCCATCCAGAACGGCCGCCTGTTTGCCGAGACCCGCCGCCTGGCGGAGGAACTCGAACAACGCGTCATCGAACGCACCGCCGAACTGGCCCGCGAACAGCGCAACACCGAGACCCTCCTGCGCATCCTGACCGAGGTCTCGGCCAGCCTCGACCTGGACCGCGCCCTCAACCGCACCCTGGCGCTGCTCAACGACGCCATCGGCGCCGAGCAGGGCAGCATCCTCATGGTCAACCCCGAAGACAACACCATCCAGTACCGCGCTGGCTACGGCTACGTCACCCCCATCATGACCGAAGGCCCCCGCCCGACCCCGCTCAAGGTCGGCGAAGGGCTGGCCGGCTGGGTCATCAAGAACCGCCAGAGCGTGTTGCTGGACGACGTCCGCAAGGACAAGCGCTGGGTCAAACTGCCCTCCAACGCGCCGCAGCATCGCAGCGTCATCGCCGCCCCGCTGACCGTTGGCGAGGAGGTCATCGGCGCCATCATGGTCTTCCATCGCCAGGTCGGATATTTCAGCCCCGAACACATGAACCTGGTGCAGGCCATCGGCTCGCAGGTGGCCGTGGCCATCAACAACGCCCACCTCTACGAACTGATTCGCGACCAGGCTGAGCGTTTGGGCAGCATGTTGCGCAGCCAGCAGGTCGAGGCCAGCCGTCAGCAGGCCATTCTGGAGGCCGTCGCCGACGGCGTCCTGGTCACCGACCCCGACAACAAGATTACCTTTATCAACTCGTCCACCGAGCGCATCCTCAACCTCCAGGGCGAACAGGTGCGCGGTCAGCCGCTCGAAAACTTCGTCGGCTTGTTCGGCAAAGCCGCCCAGGCCTGGATGGAAACCATCCACACCTGGTCCGAGAACCCCGCCAGTTATCAGGCTGGCGAGACCTACGCCGAACAACTGACCCTCGAAAACGGACGGGTGGTCTTGGTCCACCTGGCGCCGGTCATCTGGCGCAACGAATTTCTGGGCACCGTTTCCATCTTCCGCGACATCACCCACGAGGTCGAGGTGGATCGCCTCAAGTCCGAGTTCGTGGCGACCGTCAGCCACGAGTTGCGCACGCCGATGACCTCCATCAAGGGCTACGTGGACATCCTCCTGATGGGCGCGGCGGGCGCTCTGAACGAAACCCAGACCCACTTCCTCGAGATCGTGCGCGCCAACACCGACCGCCTGAGCATCCTGGTCAACGACCTGCTCGACATCTCGCGCATCGAGGCCGGCCGCATCACCCTGAGCATGCAGCCGCTCGACCTGCGCCAGATTGCCGAAGACATCCTCGCCGACGTCTTGCGCCGCTCGCAGGAGGAGAACCGCCCGATGGGCCTGAGCCTCGACGCCCCGCCCGACCTGCCCCTCGTGCGCGGCGACGAAGAGCGCGTCCGCCAAATCCTCGACAACCTGGTGGACAACGCCTACCACTACACGCCCGCCAACGGCCAGATTCACATCCACATCCATCAAGAGGGCGACGAGGTCCAGGTGGACGTCCAGGACAACGGCATCGGCATCGACCTCGCCGACCAGGAACGTATCTTCGACCGTTTCTTCCGCGGCGAGCATCCGCTGGTGTTGGAGACGCCCGGCACAGGCCTGGGTCTGTCCATCGTCCAGCAATTGGTCGAAATGCACCAGGGCCGCATTTGGATGACCAGCAAGGGGATTCCGGGTGAGGGGAGCACGTTCTCATTCACCTTGCCCGTCTACAAGGCTGAGGAGTGACATCCATGGCAAAGATTTTGATTGCAGAAGACGAACGCGACATTCGGGATCTAATTACCTTCACCCTGCGGTTTGCCGGCTACGAAGTGGTCGCCGCCAGCAACGGCGAAGAAGCCGTGAACCTGGCCCACCAGGAAAGGCCGGACCTGATTCTCATGGACGTACGCATGCCGCGCATGACCGGCTACGAGGCCTGCGCCGCCATCAAGGCCGACCCGACCCTGAAAGATATCCCCGTCATGTTCCTCTCCGCCAAAGGTCAGGAATCCGAGATTCAGGCCGGGCTTTCGGCCGGCGCGACCGAATATCTGCTCAAACCGTTTGCCCCCGACCAACTCACGGCGCGCATTCAGACGATTCTGGCCCAACACAAGAGATGAAGAGAGACTCGATCGAGGCATGAGCGCGATCCTGATTGACGAACGAATTGTGCATTACGAGGTGCTCGGGCGCGGCCGTCCGATCATCTTCCTGCACGGCTGGGTGGGTTCCTGGCGCTATTGGGTGCCCGCCATGCAGACCGCCGCGATGTCTTTCCGCGCCTATGCCCTCGACCTGTGGGGCTTCGGGGATACGACCAAAGACCCCTCCTGCTACAGCCTCGAAAAACAAACCGCCCTGCTCGAACGCTTCATGCAGGAAATGGGCATCGGCAAGGTGGCGCTCGTCGGTCACGGCCTGGGCGCGCTCATCAGCATCCTCTTCGCCCGCCGCACCCCCGAAATGGTCGACCGCCTGATGGCCGTCAGCGTGCCCTTCGAAATCAGCGCCGTCAACGGCCGCCTGCGCTCGCCCGCCTCCCCCGCCGACCTGGCCGACTGGCTGCTGAGCCGCGACCCCCTGACCGAACCGGCCCGCACCGACGCCCCCAAGGCCGACCCGGCCGCCATCGTCGCCTCCTTCAACGACCTCGATGGGGCCAGCCTCATGCCGCTCATGGACAGCCTCAACACCCCCTGCCTCATCGTCCACGGCCAGAACGATCCCGCCATCCAGACCCCCACCTATGAACGCGTCATGGCCATGCCCGACCGCATCCACCAGATCATCCTCGAAGAGTCTGGCCACTTCCCGATGATCGACGAAAGCGCCAAATTCAACCGCCTGCTGACCGATTTCCTGGCCCTGATTTCCGGCGACAGCCCGCGCCAGTTGCAACTCAAGGACGAGTGGAAACGCCGCGTGCGTTGATTCTCGCCGGAGGCGCTCCGGCTTTTTTTATCTTGACAGCCCCGCTGCCTCGCCTTATACTAGCACCGACAATCCAACGGGGAGCCCGTCTACGGGCTGAGAGGAAGGTTCAGCCTTCGACCCGCAGAACCTGATCCGGATCATACCGGCGGAGGGATACGCGCTCGACCCATCACCATCCTCCCCGGAGGATGGTTTTCTTTTCGACGGGCTTCCCGGCCCTGATGGTGGTGACATGCCCCCACGCGCTCTTGTCTTTGCCAACGGCAGCCTGCCCGACCTCGAAGCGGCCCGCCGCCTCGTCCGGCCCGGCGACCTGATCCTCGCCGCCGACGGCGGCAGCCGCCACGCCCTGGCCCTCGGCCTCTCGCCCGCGGCCGTCATCGGCGACCTCGACTCGCTTTCCGCCGCCGACCGCCGCCGGCTGGAGGCCGCCGGCGCGCGCCTCCTCGTCCACCCGCGCGACAAGGACCAGACCGACCTCGAACTGGCCCTCGACTTCGCCCTCCAGCAGGGCTGCGCCGCGGTCGTCGTCCTCGCCGCCCTGGGCGGCCGCCTCGACCAGACTCTCGCCAACCTGGCCCTGCTCACCGCCCCGCGCTTCGCCGACCTGGACATCCGCCTCGATGACGGCGTCGAAGAGGCCTTCTTCGTCCGCCGCCAGGCGCGCATCGAGGGCCGCCCCGGCGACCTCGTCTCCCTCTTGCCCTGGGGAGGCCCGGCCGTCGGCGTGGTCGCCGAGGGCCTGCGCTGGCCCTTGCGCGCCGAGACCCTCCACCCGGAGCAGACGCGCGGCGTCAGCAACGAACTGCTCGCCGAGGCGGCCTCCGTCTCGCTGGAGTCTGGCTTGCTGCTCGTCGTTCACCGCCGTCAGGGATAACTCATCTCTTGGGAGGTCCCGATGAAACGCTCAATCCTCTTTCTCCTTCTCTTCCTCTGCCTGGCGCTGCTGCCGGCCTGCCGGGCGCAGCAGCCCGCCACGCTGACCGTCATGACCCATGACGACTTTGCCATCAGCGAAGAAGTCATCGCCGAGTTCGAGCAGGCGCACAACGTCGAGGTCGTGATTCTGCGCAGCGGTTCGGTCGGCGAGGCCCTCAACAAGGCCATCCTGAGCGCCGAAGCCCCGCTGGCCGACGTCTTCTACGGCGTGGACAACACCTTCCTCTCGCGCGCCCTCGAGGCCGGCATCTTCGAACCCTACGAATCGCCGCGCCTGGCCGACATCCCCGACGCCTTCGAACTCGACCCCGAACACCGCGCCCTGCCGGTGGATTACGGCGACGTCTGCCTCAACTACGACATCGCCTGGTTCGAACAGCGCGGCCTGCCGCTCCCCCAGACCCTCGCCGACCTGCTCGACCCGGCCTACCGCGGCCTGCTGGTGGTCGAGAACCCGGCCACCTCCTCGACCGGCCTCTCCTTCCTGCTCGCCACCATCGCCGCCTTTGGCGAGGACGGCTACCTGGACTACTGGGCCGGGCTGCGCGCCAACGGCCTGGTCGTGGTGGACGACTGGGGCACCGCCTACTACACCAACTTCAGCGGCTCGTCCGGCCGCGGCCCGCAGCCGCTGGTCGTCTCCTACGCCTCCAGCCCGGCGGCCGAGGTCATCTACGCCGACCCGCCGGTCGAGACGGCCCCCACCGCCGCCATCACCGCCCCCGGCACCTGCTACCGGCAGATCGAATTCGTCGGCATCCTGCGCGGCGCCGCCAACCGGCCCCTGGCCGAGGCCTTCGTGGACTTCATGCTCGATACCCGCTTCCAGGAAGACATGCCGCTGCAGATGTTCGTCTATCCGGTCAACCAGCGGGCCGCCCTGCCCCCCGAATTCGTCCGCTGGGCGCAGACCGCCGAACAGCCCGCCAGCCTCGACCCGGCGCTGATCGCCGCCAACCGCGAACGCTGGATCGAAGCCTGGACGGAGGTGGTGCTGCGTTGAACCCAGGCGGGCAGGTTTCAAAGGGGACGATTCGGCTGGCTGGCCTCGCGCCGGCCCGCCGAATCGTCCTTTCTCTGCTCCGCCGCCTGGCTCTCTGGACGCCGGCTCTGCTCTTCCTGGCGGCTTTCTTTTTTTACCCCCTGGCTCGCATCCTGACCCTCAGCCTGGACCCGGCCGCCCTGACCCCCGCCGCCCTCGGACGGGCGGCCTCGGTTTTTGCCTTCACGTTCTTTCAGGCCGCCCTCTCGGCGCTTCTGACGCTCCTCCTCGGCCTGCCGGCCGCCTGGCTCTTTGCGCGCTACGACTTCCGCGCCCGCGCCTGGCTGCGCACCCTGACCGCCATCCCTTTCATGCTGCCGACCGTGGTCGTCGCTGCCGGTTTCAATGCCTGGCTGGGGGGGCGCGGCTGGCTCAACCTTTTGCTGATGAACGCCTTCGGATTGGAAACGCCGCCGATTCGATTCGTCGGCACCCTGGGGGCCATCCTGCTGGCGCACGTCTTCTACAACACCACCATCGTCATCCGGCTGGTCGGCAACGCCCTGACGCACCTCGACCCGCGCCTGGAGCAGGCCGCCCGGACTCTTGGGGCTGACCCGCGCCGGGTGTTCACGGCGGTCACCTTGCCGCTGTTGCGTCCGCCGCTGCTGGCGGCCGCCCTGCTGGTCTTCCTGTTCGACTTCACCAGTTTCGGCGTCATCCTGCTGCTGGGCGGCGCGCGCTTTGCCACCCTGGAGGTGGAAATCTATCTGCAGACGGTTCAATTCTTCAACCTGCCGCTGGCGGCCTGGCTGGCGTTGATTCAACTGTTATGCACGCTGGCTTTCTCGGCGCTCTACAGCCGCCTGACGGCGCGCCTGGCCGCGCCGGTTGGCCCGAAGCCGGCGGAGGTCAACCTGCGCCGTCCGCGCACGCTGCGCCAGCGGCTCTTTGTCGCCGGCCTTTCGGCGTTGCTCGTGATTTTCTTCGTCCTGCCTCTTATCTCGTTGCCGGCGCGCTCGCTGACCCGCCTGGAGGCCGACCTCGGCCAGCGCGGTCAGGTGCGCTACGGCCTGACCGGCGACTACTATGCCGAACTGTTCGTCAACCGCAGCGGGTCGTTGTTCTACGTGCCGCCCTTCCGGGCCTTGTTCAACTCCCTGGCCTACGCCAGCCTGACGGTGATTCTTTCGCTGAGCCTCGGCTTCCCGGTCGCCTCGGCGCTGGCGCGCCCGGGCCGCCTGGAACGGGCGCTCGACCCTGTGCTCATGTTGCCGCTGGGCGCTTCGGCGGTGACCCTCGGCCTGGGATTCATCGTCTCCTTCGGCCGCTGGCTGGTCTCGCCGTTCTTCGTCCCGCTGGCCCATACCCTGATTGCCCTGCCCTTCGTCATCCGCAGCCTGCAGCCGGCGCTGGCCTCCATCCCTGAGCGTCTGCGCCAGGCGGCGGCCTCGCTGGGGGCCTCCCCCTTCCGCGTCTGGCAGACGGTGGACTGGCCGATCGTACGCCGGGCGGCGCTGGCCGCGGCGGTCTTTGCCTTCACCGTCTCGCTGGGCGAATTCGGGGCGGCGGTTTTGCTGGCGCGTCCCGAATACCCCACCCTGCCGACCGCCATCTATCGTTTCCTCTCCCAGCCGGGAGGCATGAACTACGGCCAGGCGATGGCCATGGCCACGATTCTGATGCTCGTCACGGGCGCAGGCATCCTGATCATCGAGAAATTCCGCCTGCCCGGGGCGGGCGAATTCTGATGGTGGGGCTTTTTCCCGGTTTTCCCGCATCCGAAAAGTCGAAAATTCTCCTTGACACAGAACGTATGTTCGTGTATGATAGTAGCACAAATGAGCGAATTTGCTCAGAAAGGAAGCGTGTGTCATGGTCCGTACTCGTAAAGGCCTGACCGAGCGACACCAAAAAATCCTCGATTACATCAACAAACGGGTGCGTGAGCAAGGGTATCCCCCCTCCATCCGCGAGATCGGCAAGGCGACGGGCATTTCATCGACTTCGGTGGTCACCTACTACCTCAAACAATTGTCTGAGTTGGGGCTGATCGAACGGGATGCCCGATACTCGCGCGCCTTGCGCTTGCCGAACTCCGCGCCAGCGCAGGATTTGATTCGAATCCCCATTTTGGGGCCCATCGCCGCCGGTCTGCCCATCCTGGTTCCTGACGCCGGTCCAACCTATGTGGGGGACGAACTCGATGCGGTGGACATCGCTCGCAGCGTCATCCCCGCGCGGGAAAAAGAGGACGATTTGTACGCGTTGAGGGTTCAGGGCGATTCGATGATCGACGCCATGATCAACGATGGCGACATCGTCATCATGAAGCGAGCCGCCAAGGCCAACAACGGTGAAATGGTCGCCATCTGGCTGCCCCATCGCGATGAGACTACCTTGAAGTATTTCTTCAAAGAAGAGGACCATTATCGCCTCCAGCCGGCCAATCCAACCATGCAGCCGATCATCGTCAGCAAAGACGAGCCATTGGAGATCAAGGGAAAAGTGGTGATGGTCATTCGCAAAGTGGAGCAGGCAGGCGTAAAGTAGTCGTCGGGCGGCTCCCGGCCTCGGGTCGGGAGCCGTTTTTTTTTGTCTTTTTTCGTAAATCCAGGTATTGTGAGAGAAGCCGAGAGGGCGTAAAATTGGTGCACTGGTCTTTTATGGCAAGGAAATGCAGAATGGATCACGAAGATAACGATTCTTCTGAGTCTGCACACCGTAGGCTTAAATCACATTGCAGGCGCGGGACCGCCGGGGAGGTGAATCGGCCTCTCGGGTGATGTTCCGGCGCCGGGGAGGCTGTCATGCTGGCAATTTACAAAAGCACGGAACAGGGATTGCAGCGTTTCGATGACGTCGTCAACGGCGGCTGGATTGACGCGGTCAACCCTACTCCCGAAGAAATTGCCCAGTTGCAGGCCTGGGGGATCGAAGCAGACCTGATCAACTATTCTCTCGACCAGGATGAGATGGCGCACATGGAGCGGGAAGAAGGCTACGTCTTCATCCTGTTGCGCATCCCCTATTTTCAAGGGTCCGGCACCGATATTCCTCACATTACCATCCCCTTGGGGATTATCCTGACCGACCGATTCGTGGTGACCATTTGCCGCTACGAAAACGATATTACCCGCGCGTTGTGCAACGGCAAGTATCGGGGTTTGAAGACGGCCAAACGCTACCGCTTTGCGTTGTACGTTTTCCTGGAGACCGCCCTCCGCTATCTGAGTTATTTGCGGGAAATCAATCGCATCACCGAGGTGCTCGAAGACCAGTTGCAACTCTCGACCCGCAACCGTGAGGTGCTGGAACTGCTCAAAGTCCAGAAGAGCCTGGTGTATTTCACCACCGGCCTGCGTTCCAACCTGGTGCTCATGGAGCGCCTGCAACGCGTCCGCATGTTCAATCAGTTCGAGGAAGACCAGGAACTCCTGGAAGATGTCATCACCGAAAACCAACAAGCCATCGAGATGACGAACATTCAGACCAATATCCTCAACGGCCTGATGGACGCCTTTGCCTCCATCATTTCGAATAACCTCAACACCATCATGAAAGCCCTGGCAGCGCTGACGATTATCATCAACGTCCCGACGATCGTGGCCTCTTTCTATGGGATGAACGTGGCCTTGCCTGTCCAGGACCATCCCCATGCATTTCTGATTGTGCTGCTGATTTCGATTGTATTGGTCGCCATTGCTGTATTCGTTTTTGTCAAACGAGACTGGTTCTGATATAGCGCTCTGCCGAGGGGCTGTCCCACAGGCCGTTTCGAAAACATAATGACCGCCAGATTGGGCGGCCATTATGCTTTTAGATAGAGGCGATTCAAACTTTTGCTGCGGCCGGCGCGTTGCTGCTTTTCAGCATCGAATGACACGAACTTTACGAAAAAGATTTGGAGAATTCGCGAAATTCGATGCTTTTGCTTTCCAGACCATCTTTTCGCCGGTTCTCGGCGTTTTGCGTCCCAGCCGGCCCTTGCAAGGCCCGATTTCCAACTCTCTCCTTGAACCTCAGCGGAGCGTATAGACGATCGTGACCGTCGTGGTGATCTGCAGCGTCCCGGCCTGGACCGGCACGCTGGCGGCCATCTCGGCCATCGGCGCGTTGAGGCGGACCGAGTCGGCGTAGGGCAGCGGAGTGCTGTCGTAGTACGAGATGGTTTGCACCTCGCCGAGAGACACGCCCGTGGCGGAGGCCAATTCCTCGGCCTGACGGCGGGCGTTCTCGACCGCCGCCAGCCGGGCCTGAGAAAGCGCCTCGGCGCGGTCAGAGACGTCGAAAGCGATGCTGCCAATGGTGGTCGCCCCGGCCCGCACCGCCGAGTCGAGCAACTCGCCCAGCACATCCAGGTCGCGCACGGTCACATAGACGGTGTTGTCCACCACGTAAGTCACGCCGATCTGGTTGTAATTTTCATCATAGATCGGCTGCGGATAGATGCTGAAATTGGTGGTCTGGATGTCGCGTTCCTCGACCCCCAGGCTACGGATCACCCGGATGACGGCGTCGGCGCGGGCGTTGTTGGCGGCGATGGCCGCGTTGGCGCTCTCGTCGCGGGTTTGAACCCCAATCGAGACGTAGGCGATGTCGGGGGTCAGGGTCACCATGCCGCTGCCGGTCACGGTGAGGGTGCGCTCGGCCGGCGCGGGCTGGGTGTAAATGGTGGTCGGGCTGCAGGCGGTCAACGCCAGGCTCAGCGCCAGGAGAAAGGTCACAAACAGCAAGCGAGTACGCATGATTTTCCTCCAAAATGAAGTGGAATAGTCATTGATCTGACGTTGCTCTCCCCGGAAAAGTTCCGCCCTCCCCGGTTGGAGAGGGCGGTTTCCCGCAAGTCTTTAGCGAATCTCGTAGGTGATGCTTAGATAGACCGTCAGCGGCAGTTTGCCGGGATTGATGGGGGTTGGCGCGCCCCCCTCGCCTCCGCCGCCGCCCATGCCGTAGCCATAGTAAACCGGCGGAGAATCGCTGTAGGAAAGGTTCTGAATCTCGCCCAGTTCGAGACCGGCGTTCCCGGCCAGTTCGGCCGCCAGGCTGGCAGCGTTTTCCATCGCCAGTTGACGGGCCTCCTGCATGGCGGCAGATTTATCGGCCACATCGAATTGCAAACTGTTGATGTTGTTCGCCCCGGCCGAGATGGCGGCGTCCAACACCTGGGGCAGTCTGTCCAGGTCGCGCACGGTCACGTAAACAGTGTTGTCCACCATGTAAACGATGCCGGCAGACGCCCCCGTGACCGGGTCGTACTGCTGCGATCCCCAGACCGAGAAATTGCTGGTCTGAATATCGCTGGCCGCAATGCCCATGCCGGTCAGCGCATCCACGACTGCCTGCGTCTGGCGGTTGTTCTCATCCACTGCGGCGGAAATATCGGCGTTCTCGGTATGCACGCCCATGTACACATAAGCAATGTCGGGGGTCATGTAGACGGTGCCGACGCCGGTCACGCTGAGAGTGCGCGGCGCGGCCTGGTCGGACGAAGACCGCGAACCGCAGCCGGCCAACGCCAACGCCAGAATCAACACCGACGCCAAAACAAACCATTTCGAACGCATACAAACCTCCTTTTGAGACAAGTGATATGGAATTCAGACGTTGTCAGGTGAGAAAAAGTTCCCCTCACGCCTTGTATTTTACCCTAAATCCCTGTACAATCCGATACAAATGTTCTAAGGGACAGGCATGACCCTCAACTTCCAGCAAGTCTATGAAAAAATCCGCGCCATCGGGCAGGAAGCGGCGGCGCGCCGCGAGACCCTGGAGCGCCAGCGCCAGCGCGCCTGGGACCTCTTCCAGGCCTGGAAGGAGAAAGCGGCGCTCCTGGCCGAAAAGGTCGAGCGCGCCCGCGGCTATGACCCGACCCTGCGCTGCGCCATCCCCCTCGGGGCGCCGCTCGACTCGGCCTTCGACCCCGCGCCGGCCTCCGTTCCCCCGATTCTCCTCGCCGCCGACGGCTCGCAGATCGCCCCCGACCGGCACGCGGCCGTCCTCTACAGCCTGGTCAACGTCGGGGCCATCGTCCTCCGCCCCGGCTCCGGCGCGGCCCCCGAAGTCTTCACCGAGAGCAGTCTGCTGTTCGACGACGAAATGTACACCGAGAGCGGCGCGTTGACCGAGGAGGCCCTCGCCCTGCGCCGCGACCTGGCCGAGCGGCGCGTCCTGCTCGAGTTGGCGCGGCAGGCTGAGGGTCCGCGCCTGGCGCTGACCGACGGGCCGGTCGAACTGTGGGGCGCGAAGAACGCCGACGAGCAGGAGTACCGCCGTCATCTCGAAATGCACAAGTCCATCCTCTCGCAGATGCAGGAACAGGGCGTCGTCCCCGCCGGTTACGTGGACAAGCCCGCCGCCGACCTGGTCATCCGCCTGCTGGAGATTGCCGCTTTGCCGGAGGACGAGATGAAGGATTTGCGCCAGCGTCATCCCCTGCGCGGCGCAACCGACCTGTGGCTGTTCAGCCGCCTGCTTCGAGGCGGCCAACGGTCTGCGGTCTTCGGCCTGCAATCCAGTTCGCGCGCCCACTACACCGGCGACCTGGCGCTGCACTTCTTCTACCTGAACGCCGGCGACGAGAAGCATCCCGCCCTGGCGCGGGTCGAGTTCCCGCGCTGGGTCGCCGAAGACGAGGCCGCCCTGAACGCCTTGCACGCCGCCCTGCTGGAACAGTGCCGCCTGATGGGAGCGCGGCCGTATCCGTACCTCTTGCACCGCGCCCACGAGATTGCGGTGGTGCGCTTCGAGGAGAAACAGCAGGTCGAGGCCATGCTTGAACTCGAACTGCGCCGCGCCGGCGGCGAGGTCGGGCAGAAATCGGGCAAGCAATCGGCGAAGGACAACAGGTAGTCGGTTGGATTGCCAATCCGACCGACTGCGGGCGAACACGATTCCGCAAATTGGCGCAATTCGATCCAAGATTGGCGAGGTGTTATGACAGGCATTCAGATTGGACATCTTCTCCGCGCTGGAACGACCGGCTTCGTGGCCGGCTGCCCGGTCTCGCAACTGGAAGCCCCGGCGCTGGGCGCGCTCGTCCGCGCCCCGCTCTCGGATGGCTACGCCGTCTACGGCCTGATCACCGACATCCACATCAGCGACGACGGCCTGGTGCGGCAACTGGTCACGGCGGATCACATCACGCCGGAGGTGATGCACGACAACCGCGAGCGGCGCATCGTGCCGGTCGAGATGAGCGTGCTGACGGTCGGCTACGAACTGGACGGCAAAATCCATCATCTCTTGCCGCCGCGCCCGCCCCTCAGCCTGGACGTCATCTACCTCTGCTCGGACGCCGAACTGGCGCGCTTCGTCGCCGCCGGACGATTCGGCTACTTCCGTCACATCCTGCGGGCGGAGGACGTCCCCATCGGCGAGGTGCTGGCGGCGCACATCCTGCAGGTGAAGCAAAAGACGAAAAACGAAGCCTGGGTCGAGGAAGCCACCCGCGAACTCATCACGCTTCTGCGCGACGATTACCCGGCGCTGATGTCCGTGCTGGGCGCGTTGGGGGAGGTGGTTTAAACACAAAGGACACGAAGGTCAACACGAAGGTCACAAAGAAATTCGTGGATTTGGAAACACAAAGTAACTGTGTTTCTTGTCAAGCGTTTCTAGCATGCAGGGCAGGGTTCCAGGGTTGTCGATGCTTGAGAATAGCAATCAAGATGGTGAGCAATTTGCGCATAGCGGCCACCAGAGCCACCTTGAAAGGTTTGCCTGCCTGTTGCAGGCGCAAGAAGAAGGCACGGATGACGGGATTGAAGCGAACAGCTGCCAGGGTTGCCATATAGAGGACGTTGCGTACTTCGCGCCTGCCACCAAAGATGTGTCTCTTCTTGTCTTTGAGGCCGCTCTGACGAGAATAGGGCGCCAGTCCGACAAAGGCAGCGATTTGTTTGGCGTTTTTGCCTTCGAGTTGCGAGAGAAAAGCAAGCAAGTGAAAGGCGGTCATTTTGCCGATCCCAGGGACACTGGTGAGGAGGTGCTGTTGCTCTCTGAAGTCATCCGCCTGGTCAATGTCCGCCTGGATTTCTTGTTCCAGACGGCGGATTTCCTTGTCCAACCACTCCAGGTGCTGTTGAATGCTCTTGCGCGTGGCTTTTGGCGCAGTCGCCAGACGATTGCGCTCGGCGGTGCGAATTTGGAGGAGTTGCTGGCGGCGGGTCAACAAATCGCGGAGGGTCTGGCGGGTTTCGTCCGCTTGGGGGGTGGGCGGCGGCGTCATGCGCTGGGCAAAGGCAGCCAGCAGGCGGGCATCCAAGGTATCGGTCTTGGCCAGCCGACCTTCGGCAATCGCAAAGGCGCGCACTCGACGTGGTTGCACCCGAACCGCAGGCAGTTCCGCGGCGTGCAGCGCTTCGAGCAGGGGACGTTCCAGCCCCCCGGTGGCTTCCAGGACAATCAGGGTCGGTTGCCGTTCCTTCAAGCCCTGGATGAGCGCCTGCACCTGTGTTTCGGTGTACGGCCAAGTTTCGACCGGCGAAGTTTCTTCTCCGCCGAAGGCGACCACTAACTCTTTTTGGGAGATGTCAATGCCAACAAAGCATTCGTTAGACATACATTTCTCCTTTGAAAGAATTTGCTAACATGCAATGTCACACCTGGCTAGCACATGCGGGCTTCCATAGCCCTAGTAACTGTTCGGTCTTGTGCAAGAACGGTGCGGCTACCCATCACTTCGTGACGGTCTTTTTCACCTGGACACAAACCGGTATGCCGCACCGATATAATCATACTAGGACACAAAGGATAACACGAAGGCCACGAAGATATAAAAAATACCTTTGTGCTCCTTTGTGAAAACTTGGTATCCTTTGTGTTGAAAGTGTTGAAAAAGGAGACAACGATGGATTCGAGAACTCAAAGGACATTTGCGCCAATCCCTGCAGAAGTGGAACGAGTCGGCAAAATCGTCTTGGACGCCGCCTACCGCGTCCACACGGCGCTTGGCCCTGGGCTGCTGGAGTCCGTCTATAAAACCTGTCACGCCTACGAAATTCGTGAAAGCGGCCTGCTGGTCGAATCCGAAGTGCCGGTGGCGGTTGTGTACAAGAACCTGCGCATGGAGGGTGGCCTGCGCCTGGATTTGCTGGTCGAGAAATGTGTCATCGTAGAAATCAAGGCAGTTGAAGAGATGAATCCGGTTTACGAAGCGCAACTCCTGACCTATCTGCGTCTCACCGGCGTCCGTCTTGGCTATCTCATCAATTTCACCGTTCCCCATCTCAAAAACGGCATCAAACGCATGGTCGTTTAAGAGATCCCTTTGTGCTCCTTTGTGGTATCCTTCCTGTCCTTCGTGCTTTAAATCCATCTCTCTTCATGTTCCTTTGTGCCAACCTTTCTGTCCTTTGTGTTCTAAAATCCATCCTCCCTTCGTGTCCTTCGTGATATCCTTCCTGTCCTTTGTGTTTTAAATCCATCTCTCTTCGTGTTCCTTTGTGCCAACCTTTCTGTCCTTTGTGTTCTAAAATTCATCCTCCCTTCGTGTCCTTCGTGATATCCTTCCTGTCCTTTGTGTTTTAAATCCATCTCTCTTCGTGTTCCTTTGTGCCAACCTTTCTGTCCTTTGTGTTCTAAAATCCATCCTCCCTTCGTGTCCTTCGTGATATCCTTCCTGTCCTTTGTGTTTAAAAACCATGCCCAAACGCAAAACCACCCGCACCGCCTCCTTCGGCTCCCCCGGCCGGGTCGGACACGACTCGACGCCGTTCTACAACAGCCGCCTCTACGCCGGCCAGCCCCAGGAGCAGGACGCGCCGTACTTTGAGACTCCCCTCCCGCCCGACTGCCTCGACCGCATCTTCTGCCACTCCGCCGAGGCGATGACCGAACTGCCGGACTGTTCGGTGCATCTCATGGTCACCTCGCCGCCCTACAACGTCGGCAAGGACTACGACGCCGACCTCTCGCTGGACGAATACCTGGCCTTCCTGGAGCGCGTCTGGCGCGAGACCTGGCGCGTGCTCGTCCCCGGCGGGCGGATGTGCGTCAATGTCGCCAACCTGGGGCGCAAGCCGTACATTCCCCTGCACGCGTACATCGCCGAGCAGGCCATCCGCCTGGGTTTCCTGATGCGCGGCGAAATCATCTGGAACAAGGCCGCCAGCGCCTCGCCGTCCACCGCCTGGGGGTCGTGGAAATCGGCCGCCAATCCCACCCTGCGCGACGTCCACGAGTACATTCTCGTCTTCTCTAAGCAGACCTTTCGGCGCGAAAACCCGGCCAACCGCGCCAGCACAATTACCCGCGAGGAGTTCCTCGAATACAACAAATCCATCTGGACTTTCCCGGCCGAACCGGCGCGCAAGATCGGGCATCCGGCCCCCTTCCCGGTCGAGTTGCCGCGGCGGCTGATTCAACTCTACACCTTCGCCGGCGAGGTTGTCCTCGACCCATTCATGGGTTCCGGGCAGACGGCCATCGCGGCGCGTCAGAGCGGACGGAGGTATGTGGGGTATGAAACAGATGAAAAGTATGTAAAATTAGCAGAGAAGAGAATTTTCGGTTAATGCCCTCCATCTACCTGACCCCCGCCTCCATCAGTTACCTCAACCAGTTCCTGCTGTCGCTGGTCATCACCGCCTACCTGGTCTGGCGGCTGTTTTTCCAAAAGAAGCGCCAGCCGCTCTCGGCCTCCGACCGCCTGCTGACGTTCTTCTTCGTCGCCGTGACCCTGTTCTCGTTGGGCTTGTTCCTGGATTCGTCGCTCCTGCCCACCGAGCGGCTGAGGGTGGTCTATCTGCTCAATACCATCCTGGCGCTCATGCTGATCGCCCTGCTCCAGTTCGCCTACTCGTTCCCGCAACCGGTCGAAAAGCAGCGCCTCGAGCGCTGGCTGGCGCTGGCCGTCAGCGGAGCCTATATGCTGTTGGAAGCGGGAGTTGCCATCTGGCGCTTCAGTTTGTTGCGTCACGCCGAGGTTGTCTTCCGCGAACCGGAGATGGATTACCCCCCGGTCGTCTTGTTCGCCTGGGTAATCTTCGTTTTCGCGCGCGGCACGGTGCGCAACTGGCGCAACCCCGCCGCCCGCCGCTTTGCGCTGATTTTTCTCGTCCCCCTGACGCTGGCGGCGCTCAATATCGTCCGCTCCTACGCCGGGATTTCGACCCCCGTCTATCACATCAGCATGTCGGTCGGGATTCTCGTGACCATTTTCCTGTTTGCCTTCAACTACCTGAACGCCCGGCCCGAATCCACCTCTCTGATGATCAAGTTTTCCGGCGCAGTGCTGACCAGCGTGCTGGCGCTCTTCGGCGTGGTCGCCTGGCTGGTGACGCCCGCCTACGCCGCCCAGTACCGCCCGCCGCTCCTTGACCATCGTTCCATCCGCTTCACCCCCAACGAGGGCGGCGGATACAACGTGGCGGAAATCCCTTTCCAGTTTGAGCCCGAAAGGGGACAAAAACTCGACATCACAGACGAATCGGACAATCGTTTTGGCTATGTTCCATGGACGTTGACGTTCGATTTCCCCTTCTACAACCAGCGCTATTCCCAGGTGTTCATCGGCAACAATGGTCTCATCAGTTTCGGCCAGCCGATGGCCTATTGGAGTCTGGAATACCGCCTCTCCGACATTCCCATCTTCTTTGCTCTCTATTTGGACCTGAATCCCGAGGCGAGCCCGGAGGGCGGCATCTACCTGCGAGAAGAGGCCGACCGGCTCATTGTCACCTACGACCGTCTGCGGGCGTTTTACCACCCGGAGCGGGAATATACCTTCCAGGTTGTCCTGCACGCCGACGGGCGCATCGACCTGACCTACAACGGCCTGCCCGAGGGCGCGCAGTACCAGGTCAATGACCGGCCCGACGCCTCCCCCTGGGTCATCGGGGCGAAGCCCGGCCTGGATTCCGGCCAGACGGTCAGTTTTGCCGCCCTGCCGCTCACGACCGGCCCTGAAGGCGCGCTGGACGACCAAAACCGCGCCTTCCGGCAATACATCCACGCTTTCCTCCTGCCGCTGGCGATTGCCATTCTGACCAGTGGCTTGGTCTTCCTGTTTGGTCTGCCTCTCCTGATGCTGATCGCCATCGCCCGCCCGCTGCAGGCGCTCGTAACAGGAATGCAACAGTTCGACCGCGACCAACAGCACCGCCACATTCCCGTTCAATTCCAGGATGAGATTGGCTTCCTGACCCAATCCTTCAACACCCTGACCGACGCGCTGGACGATTTGATCCGCAACCTGGAAGCGCGCGTCGCCGACCGCACCGCCGACCTGGAAAGCGCCAACGCTGAACTGCGCAAACTTTCAGTGGCCGTCGAGCAGAGTCCCAGCGTCATCGTCATCACCAACCCGCAGGCCGAAATCGAATACGTCAACGAGGCCTTCACCCGCTCCACCGGCTATACCTTCGAGGAAGTCAAGGGCAAGAACCCGCGTCTCCTGCAATCCGGGCAGACGCCGCCCGAAACGTTCCGGAACATGTGGAAGACCTTGCTGGCAGGCAAGACCTGGCGCGGCGAGTTGGCCAATCGCCGCAAGAACGGCGAGGTCTATTGGGAATACACAGTCATCGCGCCCATCCACGATGTCGAGGGAAACGTCACCCATTATGTCGCCGTCAAGGAAGACGTCACCGCCCGCAAAGCCGCCGAGGCCAAACTGGAAGAATTGGCCGTCACCGACCCGCTGACCGGCCTGCTCAACCGCCGCGGCTTCTTCCAGGAGGCCGAGCAACTGTATGAGCGCAGTATGCACCCGCCTTACCTGCTCGCCGCGCTGATGATGGACATTGACCATTTCAAGAACGTCAATGATCAGTACGGCCATCAGGCGGGCGACGCCGTGCTGCGGGAAATCGCCGCCCGCATTTGCGCCAGTCTGCGCCCCACCGACCTGGTCGCCCGCTACGGCGGCGAGGAATTCGTCGCCCTGCTGCCGCGCGCCTCCCGCCTCACGCTGGAACAGATTGCCTCCCGCCTCAACGCCGCCATCCGTGAGCAGCCGGTCGAATACGAGGGCAGGAAAATTGCAGTGACCATCAGCATCGGCGGCGCGATGCTGACCGCCGGGAGCCGTTCGCTGGACGAACTCCTGACCCAGGCCGACCAGGCCATGTACCGGGCCAAAGATCGCGGCCGCGATTGCGCGGTCATTTGGGATGAAAAACAGGCGTGAAAACACAAAGGACTCGAAGGAAACACGAAGGCCACAAAATTTGTGCTCCTTTGCGAATGCCTTTGTGACCTTCGTGTTTGAATAAACTTGTGGTGAAAACTATGACAGATAACTTAGACCCCATCGGCTACATCATCGGCGGCGGACTGAAAGAGTCCTTCCGCGCCCGGCTGACCCTCCCGGCCCAGGAAGTGCAGGAGGGCGCGTTCGTCGTCGTCGAGAGCGGCGAGTGGCTGTTCTACGGCCTCGTCACCGACCTGCAACTGGGCGCCACCGACCCGCGCTTCGCCGACGAGCAGAGCGAGAGCCGCCTTCCGCCCGCCCTGGCGCGCGCCCTGCACGGGCAGACGCTCTTCACCAACCTCGAAATCCTGCCCGCCCTGATGCTCGAACGCGGCCCGGAGCCGGGAACGCCGGAGTACAAGGCCTGGGCGGAGGAACACGCCAAGAATCCGCCGCGCCCGCGCCCGGTCAAGACCGTGCCGCCGCACCACGCCCCGGTCCGCCTGGCGACGGCCGGCGACATTGACGAAATCTATCGCGGCGATTTCATCATCGGCTACACCCGCGAGCAGGGACATCCCGTCCGCATTGACCTCGACACCTTCGTCCAGCGTTCGGCGGGCGTCTTCGGGGCGACCGGCACGGGCAAGTCGTTCCTGACCCGTCTCCTGCTGGCCGGGCTGATGCACAAGGGTAAGGCCTCGGTGCTGGTCTTCGACATGCACAACGAGTACGGCTTCGACGACGTGGCCTCCGACACGGGCGAAAAAGTGACCGGCCTGAAGACCAAGTTTGCCAGCCGCGTGCGGGTGGTCGGCCTGGGGCCGAAGGCGCTGATTCGGAACAACACGCCGGACTTCAACCTGGAAGTCGCCGCCGAAGACATCACCCCCGCCGACATCGAACTGCTGACCGGCGAACTCAACCTGCGCGAGACCGCCCCGACCGTCCTGCACGCCCTCGAACACAGCCTGGGGCGCGGCTGGTTTGCCAAGTTCAAGGCCATGAACCGCGACGAAATCGAAATCGAGGACGAGCGCGGCAAGACGAAGCGCGTCCCGCACCCGGAGAGCGTCGCCGCCTGGGCCAACGCGCACGGCGTCAACGTCATGGCCGCCGAGGGCCTGCACGACAAACTGCGTCGCCTGTTCGACAAGCCCTACATCGTCGAACAGCCCGCCGCCGATTCGGTCGGGGAAATCGTCCAGTCGCTGGAGGCGGGCAAGCACGTCATCCTGTCCTTCGGCCAGTTCGAGAGCGACCTGGACTATCTCTTCGTCTCCAATCTGCTGACGCGCAAAATCCGCCAGGTGTGGGAGCGCAAGACGAACGCCTTCCGTTCCAGCGGCAAGGACGAGCCGCGTCAACTGGTCATCGTGCTGGAGGAGGCGCACAAACTGCTGAACCGCGAGATGGCCGCCCAGACGACCTTCGCCAGCATCGCCCGCGAGATGCGCAAGTACTACGTTACCCTGCTCATCGTGGACCAGCGCCCGTCGCAGATTTACGATGAGGTCATGTCGCAGTTGGGGACGCGCATCTCCGGCTGGCTGGGCGACGAGGACGACATCCACGCCGTCCTTTCGGGGCTTTCGGGCCGCGACGCTCTGCGCGGGATGCTGGCGCGGCTCCAGCCGAAGGAGGAGGTCCTCCTGCTGGGCTGGGGCGTGCCGATGCCCCTGCCGGTGAAGTCGCGCCGCTACGACGACACCTTCTGGCGCGAGTTGTTCGGCGTCAGCGGCAAGAAGGACGAGGCGCAAATTATGAAGGAATTGGGGTATGGATAAGGCGAGGCGGCCCAAAAATTGCCCGCTTGACGCTTTAAGCAGGTTGTGCTAGTATCACCTTATCGTTGTAGAGTCGCGTCAAGCGACTCCTTGTGAGGAGGAAGGAATGTCCAAGAACATCTATTTCATCCTGGCGGCGGCGATGATCGCTGTCTTTGTTCTGGCGGGGTGTGAACGCTCGGCCGCAGCGCCATCTTCTCTGCCGACGCCCACCTTGTCCGCCGAACCGTTGGCAGGCGGCGAGACGGTTACCGAGGATCAAATGGCCCTTCTCTGGGCGTATGCCACCCAGACCGCCATGGTCAGCACGCCCCAGCCGACGATTGTGATGGAGACCCCGACCCCGCTCGAAATTGTCGCCGTGACGCCCACGGACACCCCCGTCCTGCCGCCGACCGGCATGCCGGTCACTCCTGCGGTTTTGCCGGCCACGCCTCTTCCCGCCATTACCCCTGCCGTTGGCCGGCCGGCGACCTATACGCTCCAGCCCGGCGAATTCCCCTACTGCATTGCCCGCCGCTTCAACGTCGATCCCAATGAATTGCTGGCGCTGAACGGCTTGAGCGATGGCATGGTCTATTATCCTGGGCTGACGCTGCAAATCCCGCAGACCGGCAACCCCTTCCCCGGCGAACGCGCCCTGCGGCCTCACCCGGCCACCTATACTGTTAGTAGCAGCGAGGACACGATTTATCGTATTGCTTGCTACTATGGGGATGTGGATCCGGCCCAGATTGCAGCGGTCAACAACCTGGCCTCTCCTTATACCTTGCAAATCGGACAAACCCTATCCATCCCCTGAACGTTGCCAGATCCGACTCGACCAGGCGGAGCATCGCCTGGTTTTTTTTGAAATAACATGCCCTTCGAACTGCTGAACTCTGAAGTCGTTTACCCCGGCCGCGCCTTCACCATCCGCCGCGACCGCGTCCGCCTGCCCGACGGCCGCGAAACGAAACTGGACGTCGTCGAACACGTCGGCTCGGTGGTCATCGTGCCGGTGGATGACGAGGGAAACCTGCTCTTCGTCCGCCAGTACCGCCACGCGGCGGGCCTGGACCTGCTGGAACTGCCCGCCGGGACCCTGGACGAGAGCGAGGCCCCCGAAGCCTGCGCCCGGCGCGAGGTCCGCGAAGAGACCGGCATGGCCGCCGGACGGCTGGAACATTTGGGCGGCTTCTACCTCGCCCCCGGCTACTCGACCGAGTACATGCACGTCTATCTCGCCGCCGACCTCTACCCCGCCCCCCTCGAGGCCGACGCTGACGAATTCCTGGCCGTCGAGAAAATCCCGCTGGCCGAAGCGTTCTCCCTGCCTGCCCGCGGACAGTTGCCCGACGCCAAGTCGCTGGCGGCGCTCCTGCTGGCCCGCGAGCGCCTCGGCGGGGTCGCTTCGGCGGAAAACTGATTGTGACAAGTCGCAGGGCAATTTGTGTATTAAATTACTATTCCAAGACCTTTGCCGCGGCTAAACTTATCAATTGGTGTATTCGACCAAAACAGAGATTATCTCTCTGAATTTCATGGAAGGAGCCTGATTATGGCAAGAAAAATGGTTACGATTGACGGCAACGAGGCCACCGCCTCGGTTGCCCACCGCACGAACGAGATTTGCGCGATTTACCCCATCACCCCATCCTCCAACATGGGCGAATGGGCCGACGACTGGTCGGCCGCCGGGAAGAAGAACATCTGGGGCACCGTCCCGCTGGTGATTGAAATGCAGTCCGAGGGCGGCGCGGCCGGCGCAGTGCACGGCGCGCTGCAAACCGGCGCGCTGACGACGACCTTCACCGCCAGCCAGGGCCTGCTGTTGATGATTCCCAATATGTACAAGATTGCGGGCGAACTGACCAGCACCGTCTTCCACGTCTCGGCCCGCACGGTCGCCACCCACGCCCTCTCCATCTTCGGCGATCACTCCGACGTGATGGCCTGCCGCCAGACCGGCTGGGCGCTGATTGCCTCCGGCTCGGTGCAGGAAGCCCACGACTTCGCCTGCATCGCCCAGGCCGCCACCCTCGAAGCGCGCGTGCCGTTCCTGCACTTCTTCGATGGCTTCCGCACCTCGCACCAGGTCGAGAAAATCGAGCAGTTGAGCGACGACGACCTGCGCTTCATGATTGACGATGAACTCGTCCGCGCCCACCGCGCCCGCGCTCTCTCGCCCGACCGCCCCATCATCCGCGGCACGGCCCAGAACCCGGACGTCTTCTTCCAGGCGCGCGAGACCATCAACCCCTTCTACGCCAAGACCCCGGCCATCGTCCAGAAGGTGATGGACAAATTCGCCGGCCTGACCGGCCGCCAGTATCACCTCTTCGATTACATCGGCGCGCCGGACGCCGAGCGGGTCGTCATCCTGATGGCCTCCGGCGGCGAGACCGCCGAAGCGACCGTCCGCTACCTGGTGGAAAAGGGCGAGAAGGTCGGCGTCATCCGCGTCCGCCTCTACCGGCCCTTCTCGGTCGAACACTTCCTGGCCGCCCTGCCCAAGACGGTCAAATCCATCGCCGTCCTCGACCGCACCAAGGAACCGGGCGCGATTGGCGAGCCGCTCTACCTGGACGTGGTCAACGCCCTGGTCGAAGGCGGGCGTCCCGAAATCAAAGTCATCGGCGGGCGCTACGGCCTCTCGTCCAAAGAATTCACCCCGGCCATGGTCAAGGCCGTGCTGGATGAACTCAAGAAACCCGCGCCCAAGAATCACTTCACCGTCGGCATCATCGAGGATGTGACCGGCTCCAGCCTGGACTACGACCCGTCCTTCTCGGTCGAACACCCCGAAACGGTGCGCTGTGTCTTCTTCGGCCTCGGCGCGGACGGCACGGTGGGCGCCAACAAGAACTCCATCAAAATCATCGGCGA
This sequence comes from Chloroflexota bacterium, assembly GCA_019873655.1. GTDB lineage: Bacteria > Chloroflexota > Anaerolineae > Anaerolineales > Villigracilaceae > JAFGSI01. The sequence continues at coordinate 45,843 of JAIOAU010000017.1, forward strand.
GGAGACCGACAACAATGCCCAGGGGTACTTCGTCTACGACTCGAAGAAATCCGGCTCGATGACCATCTCGCACCTGCGCTTCGGCCCCAAGCCGATTCAGGCCCCCTACCTCATCACCCCCAACACGGCCAACTTTGTCGCCTGCCACCAGTTCACCTTCCTGGAACGCTACGACATCACCAAGTACGCCCAGCCGGGGGCGGTCTTCCTGCTCAACAGCATCTACGGCCCGGACGAAGTCTGGGACCACCTGCCGCAGGAAGTCCAGCGCGACATTATCGAGAAGAAATTGCGCTTCTACGTCATCAACGCCTACGACGTGGCCGAGAAGACCGGCATGGGCGGGCGCATCAACACCATCATGCAGACCTGCTTCTTCGCCATCTCCGGCATCCTGCCGCGCGACGAGGCGATTGCCCAAATCAAGAAGGCCATCCAGAAGACCTACGGCAAGCGCGGCGAGGCCGTCGTGCAGAAGAACTACGCCGCCGTGGACCAGACGCTGGCCAACCTGCACGAGGTCAAGGTCCCGGACAAGGTGACGAGCAAACTGACCCGCCGCCCGCCGGTCCCCGACGCCGCCCCGGACTTCGTCAAGAACGTCCTCGGCCCGATGATTGCCGCCAACGGCGATTCGCTCCCCGTCTCGGCCCTGCCGGTGGACGGCACCTTCCCGACCGGCACGACCAAGTGGGAGAAGCGCAACATCGCCCTCGAAATCCCGGTCTGGGAACCCGACCTGTGCATCCAGTGCGGCAAGTGCGTCTTCGTCTGCCCGCACGCCGTCATCCGCCACAAGGTCTATGACAAGAAATTCCTCGAACAGGCCCCGGCCACGTTCAAGCACATGGAGTCGAAGTTCAAGGAATTCCCCGGCATGGCCTACACCGTCCAGGTTGCGCCCGAGGACTGCACCGGCTGCGCCCTGTGCGTGGAAGCCTGCCCGGCCAAGGACAAGACCAACCCGGCCCGCAAGGCCATCAACATGGCCCCGCAGCCCCCGCTGCGCGGGAGCGAAGCCGTCAACTGGGAATTCTTCCTCGGCCTGCCCGAAGTGGACCGCACCGCCATCAGCCTGACGACCATCAAGAACTCGCAATTGCTCGAACCGCTCTTCGAGTTCTCCGGCGCCTGCGCCGGCTGCGGCGAGACCCCCTACGTCAAACTGATGACGCAACTCTTCGGCGACCGCGCCATCATCGCCAACGCCACCGGCTGTTCGTCCATCTACGGCGGCAACCTGCCCACCACGCCCTACGCGCCGAACAAGGAAGGCCGCGGCCCGACCTGGTCCAACTCCCTGTTCGAGGACAACGCCGAGTTCGGCCTGGGTTTCCGCCTGACGCTCGACAAGCAAATGGAATTCGCCCGCGACCTGCTGCCGCAGTTCGCCGCCGAAGTCGGCGAGCAACTGGTGGACGAACTCCTGAAGGCCGACCAGACCACCGACCTGGGCATCAAGCAGCAGCGCGAGCGCGTCGCCATCCTGAAAGAGAAACTCGCCAAGTCCAAGCATCCGCAGGCCGCCAACCTGCTCGCGGTGGCCGACTCGCTGGTCAAGAAATCGGTCTGGATCGTGGGCGGCGACGGCTGGGCCTACGACATCGGCTACGGCGGCCTCGACCACGTCCTCTCGACCGGCCGCGATGTCAACCTGCTCGTCCTGGACACCGAGGTCTATTCCAACACCGGCGGGCAGGCCTCCAAGGCCACGCCGCGCGGCGCGGTGGCGCGCTTTGCCGCCCAGGGCAAGGGCATGCCCAAGAAAGACCTCGGTCTGATGGCGATTGCTTACGGCAATGTCTATGTCGCCCGCGTCGCCATGGGCTACAGCGACGCTCACACGCTCAAGGCCTTCCTCGAGGCCGAGTCTTATCCGGGCCCGTCGCTCATCATCGCCTACAGCCACTGCATCGCCCACGGCATCGATATGGCCAAGGGCCTCGAACAGCAGAAGATGGCCGTCCAGTCTGGCCTGTTCCCGATCTACCGCTACGACCCGCGCCTGGCCGCCGAGGGCAAGAATCCGCTCCAGATCGACTGCAAGGAACCGAGCATCCCGGTCGAGCAGTACATGTACAGCGAGACGCGCTTCCGCATGCTGACCCAGAGCGACGAAGCCCGCGCCGAGCAACTGCTCAAACTCGCCCGCGAAGATGCCAAGGCGCGCTGGAACTTCTACTCCCAGATGGCCGCCATGCACTACGGCGAGAAAGCCTAAATCACAAACGATGGGACAGAGCACGCCTCTGTCCCATCTTGTTCTCTATCAAATTCATAAACTTCTTGCCCATTCGTAACATTCGCGTCATTCGATGCGACCAAGGAGACCCTATGACCGACCTGACCACCACCTACCTCGGCCTGAAACTCAAGAACCCCATCGTCGCCTCGGCCTCGCCGCTTTCGGAGAAAGTCGAAACCGCCAGGCAACTCGAAGAGGCCGGCGTCTCGGCCCTCGTCATGTACTCGCTCTTCGAGGAACAAATCATCCACGAAAGCCTCGAACTCGACCACTTCCTCTTCACCGGCACGGAAATTTCGCCCGAGATCACCTCCTTCTACCCGCAGACCGGCCGCTACAGCCTCAAGCCGGACGCCTACCTGGAGAAGGTGACGCAACTCAAGAAAGCCTTGAGCATCCCGGTCATCGGCAGTTTGAACGGCGTCTCGACCGGCGGCTGGGTCAAGTACGCCCGCCGCATCGAGGAAGCCGGCGCCGACGCCCTGGAACTCAATCTCTACTACCTGCCAATCGACCCGGACCTGACGGCGGCCGCCCTGGAGGACAACTACATCGCCCTGGTGAGCGAAGTCTGCAGCAGCGTGCGCATCCCGGTGGCGGTCAAACTCAGCCCCTACTTCACCGCCCTGCCGAACCTGGCGCGGCGACTCGTGAGCGTGGGCGCCAAAGGCCTGGTGCTCTTCAACCGCTTCTACCAGCCCGACCTGGACATCGAGAATCTCGAAGTGAAGCACACCCTCGATCTGAGCGTCTCCGGCGAATTGCGCCTGCCGCTGCGCTGGGTTGCCCTCCTCTATGGCCGCGTCAACGCCGACCTGGCGCTGACCGGCGGCGTTCACACCGCCGAGGACGTGCTGAAGGCCATGATGGCGGGAGCCAAAGTCACTCTGCTGGCCTCGGCCCTGCTCCAGCGCGGCCCGGCCTACGCCGCCTCCCTGCTGGCCGACATGCAGGCCTGGATGGAAGCCCACGAATACGCCTCGGTGGCGCAAATGCAGGGCAGTCTGAGCCAGGCCAAGGGTCCGGACCCGGCCGCCTACGAGCGGGCCAATTACATGAAGGTGTTGCAGTCCTTCAGGTGGTTGCCCTGAGCCTCCCCCAAAGAAAAACAGCCCCGGCCTCGCAGTCGGGGCTGTTGCATTGCTGAATGAGAGCAAACGGAAACGATTATCCGATCAGGTCGGATTCTTCGCTGGCGCGGCGGTGGCGATAGGTGATCCGGCCGCGGGTCAGATCGTAGGGCGACATCTCGACCTTGACCCGGTCTCCGAGCAAAATGCGGATGTAGTACTTGCGCATCTTGCCCGAAAGATAGGACAACACCTCGTGCCCGTTGTCGAGCCGAACCCGGAACTGGGTACCCGGCAGGGCCTCGACCACCGTCCCCTCCACCTGGATTTTTTCTTCCTCTTTAGCCATCTTGCCTCCGTTCCGCTTGCTGCTGCCAGGTTGCTGTCATTCGACTTCTTTGACCTGGCGGCGCTTATAACGCCTCATCGACTTCTTGGCGTCCATGCGGCGCTGTTCGCTTTTGGAGACGAACCAGCGCTTGCGGCGCACCGTGCTCAACACGCCGCTCTTGACCACTTTCTTGCGGAAGCGCTTGAGCAGGGATTCCTGCGATTCGTTATTGCGCAGACTGACGCTCGGCAACTTTCTCACCTCCTTCCATCTGGAAGGTAAAAAATCAAAACGGCCTCGTCACAGACTCGGCCGGATACAGCGCACCAGCAAACCGCAACTGACACCAAAATCACCTAAATCCTTCGCTGCACACTCCTTGATCGCCGTGAGAACTTGGGAGACGATCGCGCCGATCTGTGAACTGCTTCGATTATACTATGGAAGCGCAGGCGTGAGAAGAGAAAGAGGCGTCTTTTCCTGAACAGCGCGACTGATCATGATATACTGCGCAGAAACTTTCTTGTTCCGGCAGGGTTATTTCTTGTGCAGCCCTCCGGTGAGGCGCAAACAGTGCAGAGGAAAGAGGAAGAACGAGAGGTTCTCAGGAAGGCTTCCGAAGGCGATCAGGAAGCGTTTGGCGTTCTGTACGAACAATATGTGGAACGCATCTTTAACTACGTCTATTATCGCACCGGCAATGTTCACGACGCCGAGGATTTGACGGCGCGCGTGTTCTATCGGGCCTTCCGTCACATCCGCAATTACACCGACCGCGGCGTGCCTTTTTCGGCCTGGTTGTATCGCATCGCCCACAACCTGGTGGCCAACTGGCACCGCGATCGCAGCCGCCGACAGGAAATTCCCCTCTCCGACGCGCCCGTCTTGCAGTACAAAGGGGAGGCCCCCGAAGCCAGCCTGATGATGAACCAAGAGCGCGAATCGCTGCTGCGCCTCATCCGCCGTCTGCCCGCCGAGCGCCAACATTTGCTGATTTTGAAGTTCGTGGAAAATCTCTCGAACGCCGAAATCGGCGCCATCATGGGACGCAGCGAAGGGGCGGTCAAAAGCCTCTATCATCGTACTCTGTTGGCCTTGCGCGACGAAATCGGCAATAGCGACTTACTCGAAGGAGAGACCTGATGTTCCATATCGTGACCGACGGCGCAGCCGACATGCCGACAGAATGGCAGGAACAATACGGGATCCACATCGTTCCCATCCCGATTCGGTTTGGCGAACAAACCTATCTGCAAGGGGCGGAGATCTCGAACGAGGACTTCTACCGCCTCGTGGATGCAAACGGCCAGGTCCCCAAAACTTCCCAGCCGGCACCTTTCCACTTCAAGGAACTCTACGAGCGGATCGGGCGGGCTGGCGATACCATTCTTTCCCTCCATGTGACCAGCCGCCTGTCGGGAACATTCGATTCGGCGGCGGCCGCCGCCCGCGAACTGGCCGGCAAACTGCGCATCATCCCGTTTGATTCGGGGGCCGGTTCGGCGGCCCTCGGCATGATGTGCCGCGAAGCGCGTTTGCTCGAACGCGCCGGGGCAGGTCTGGAAAAGATCCTCGAGCGCCTGGAGTTCATCCGCCGAAACGTCCGCATCGTCCTGACCCTCGACAATTTGCACTACGCCCGTCTCAGCGGACGGGTGGGAGCCTTGCAGGCGGCCCTGGCTTCGCTGTTGAACGTCAAGCCCATCATCGTGCTGCGGGAGGGGCTGTTGGAGATGGCCGATAAGGTGCGGACGCGCAGCCGGGCTGTTGAGCGGGTGCTCGAATTGCTCCACCAACAGTTCGGGCATCGCCCCGTTCATGCCGCCGCCGTCCACGCCCGCGACCCCCAGGCGGGGGCGGCCCTGGCCGAACGCGCCGCCAAACTCTTCAACGTACGAGAATTGATTCTGACCGAACTTTCGGTGGCCGTCGCCGCCAACCTCGGGCCAGGGACGATTGGACTGGTCGTTTATCCGGCAGGAGAGTAAAGATGGGAATGGGACAGAAAATTGTCGATGTTTCGAAGACGGGCTTGAATACGCTCGAACAGCGGTTGGCAGGCATTCTGCGTCCCATCGCTCCGCGGCGTGAATTTGTGCGCGGCCTGGGTCAGCGCATCCAGACCCCGCCGCCGGCGGCCATGATCGACCGCCCAGCGGATGTCCGCCTCATCCTCCTGGCCCTGACCGGCCTGTTCTCGCTCGGTCTGCTGATCGCCGTTCTCGTTCGCTATCTGGCCGGGCCGGAGCGGCGCGGTCGCCACGCCTGATCATCTCTCTTCGATCCCCAATTTCATCGCCAGTTGAGCGTTCGACGGTTCGACCAGCACGGAGCCGTCGGGCCAGATCAGGGTCGGGACGCTGCGGAAGCCGCGGTTGATCGCCTCGACCCGCGCGGCCGCCTCGGCGTCCTGATCGATGTCGATCCACCGGTACGGGATGCCGTGTCGGTCCAGAAACGCCCGCGTCCGGCGGCAGTCGCCGCACCAGCGCGTGCCATAAACCAGCAAGATGTCGGAGGAAGGCATAGGGTCAACTCGCTATGGGGGCTTTCCTGGAGCCGCTCGATTCTCCCTGCGTCTTCGTGAGAAGCGATCTCCGTACGTGGTATGGGGCGCTTCGTTGCTTTGTTCCTCGCAAGGATAGATCGAGAGGACTTAAGGACGACATGACGGGCTATTGACAGCAATCCAAAATATTAGTATTATGATATTGATTGTCTGATTCGTTGTCTCTTTTTCATGGGACAATTTTACTTGAAAGATATCTCTCGATGAGTGAATTTCAGAAACTCGCCTCTGGCCTACTGCAGGAAACGACCCTGGGATTTGACCTGGATGAATCTCAAGCATCTCGGGCGCGCGTCCTGATCGTGGATGATGACGCCGATTACCTCGAAATGATGAAAATTATCTTGCGCAAGGCCGGCTTCGATGTGGCGACCGCCTCCGATCACCGCCTGGCGCTGGAGAAGTGCGCGGGTCTCTCTCCCGATCTGATCCTCTTGGATTTGATGATGCCGGAGATCGATGGGTGGGAACTTTACGAGATGTTGCGAGGGGTGACGCAGGCCCCGATCGTCATGATCACGGCCAGCGCCAACCGAGACAACGCCGTCCGCGGTTTGGAAATCGGCATGGCGGAGTACATTTCCAAGCCGTTTTACACTCCCGAAATGATCGCCCGTCTCAAGCGGGTGTTGCAATCGGTGCGAAAGGAAGAAGCGGCCAGTATCCAGGTGTTTCCCGAAATCGAATTGTGCATCAATTATCTGAGCCGCGAGGTGATGATGCGGGGGGAGATCGTACGCCTGTCGCGGCGCGAATTCGAACTGCTTGCCCTCCTGGCCCGCCGCGCCCCGCATCATGTCCTGTACGAAGACCTGACGACTCATCTGTGGGGGGAGGATAGCCGCAAGAACCGCGTTCATCTCAAGACGGTGGTGTTCTCTCTGCGCCAGAAGTTGGAAGAGCAGCCTTCTGCGCCCAACATTCTGGTCAACTATCGCAACGTGGGCTATCAACTGCTCGACGGCAAGAACGGGTAAATCTCTCCTTGCAGTTACTTAAGCCTAACCTGGGTTGTTGTCCCAGGTTAGTTTGCTTTATATAATTCGGATATGCACAGTCTAAATACCAGGTATATCTCAAGGAGACGCCACATGAAACATTCGAATTTTCTCAAAGCAGCGGGGAGTTTGTCGTACACCCTGGCCGCTGCTTTTCTCGTCGCCGCGCTGGTCATTGGCCTGCTGCCGGTCGAGCTGGTCGCGGCCAGCAAGGGCGGCAACTCGGGGGCCATCTGGACGACCAACGGCGATTGCGGCGATGCCAGCCAGGATGTCAATCACTTTGCGATTGGCGAGGTGGTTTACATCAACGGCAGCAACTTCGATCCCAACACATCGTATAGTTGGCAAATCAAAGGGCAGCCCGGCGGCGCCAGCGCCGACCCGAATATCGTCGTGGCTTCGGGCACTGTGACGACCGACAGCAACGGCAATTTCTGTTTTGCTGCTTATACGGTCGCCGCGGACGATGACGGCGAGTACTCGGTCAAGGTCGGCAACAAGGGCGACAATTACCGCGTCCGCGGGACGACCCCTCCACCTCCGCCTCCGCCGGTCGATGTCTGCCCGAACATTCAGGGCAATCAAACCACGGTTCCTGCCGGCATGGAAGTGGACGGCCAGGGCAACTGCGTGCCGATCATTGACCTGTGCCCGAACATTGCTGGGAATCAGGCCGCCATCCCTGTGGGCATGGAAATGGACAACGAGGGCAACTGTGTGCCGATCGTTGACCTGTGTCCCAACATCGACGGGAATCAGAGTTACCTTCCGGATGGCATGGAGGTGGACGACGAGGGCAACTGCGTGCCGGTTTCCTCAGACGATCCCTTTGGCCTGGATTTCTACTGCCTGGGCTTCACCGTGACCAACCAGAATGATTTTGCCGCCTCCTTCGACTGGGAAGTGGCGGGCGGCCCCTCTGGCTCCGAGACGCTCGGGGTGGGTGAATCGATCGACATCGATGTCGATCCCGCCTTTGCCGACGCTTTGGTGACGATTTCCTTTGGCGACGGAGAAGGTTTATGGTCTTTGTCGGGCAGCCTGCCCGAGGACTGCCCCCTGCCCTTCGAAGAGTTGACGATCGAGGGCTTCTGCCTGGGCCCGAACGCCGAATCCTTCGGCTGGCGAATCATCAACCCCAACGGCTACGACGTGGATGTGGAGTGGCGGGTCAACGGCAGCGCGCTGGCTGGCCTGGCGACGGTCGATGCCAACAGCAACCACGAGTTCTCGACGCCTAAAGCAGAAGGCTCCATCATCATGCTCTACATCGGCGGCGTCTTCCAGGGCGATGCGACCGGCGCGCAAAATTGTCCCGTCGACAGGGAGATTCCTCCGCCTCCGCCCGGCGGCGATCCCGGTGAGACCCCCATCATCCCGTTGGGCAGCGGCGGGCCGATCCTGATCCCCGTCACCGGCGCGGCCGATGACCTGGTCGATCTGACCCCGCGCCTCTTCATGAACCTCGGCTTCGGTTTCTTCGGCCTCGGCCTGGTTCTGCACGGCCTGGGACGCCGCAAGAGCGTCCTCTAAGACGAGCATTCCTGAAGGAGCCAGGCGCGCCGACTTCGCCGGACGCGCCTGGCTTTCTTTGCAAGGAGAGGCGACGCCATGTTCAAGAATCTCAATTGGATGGTGATTCTGGGGGCGCTGGCGATTTTGGCCGGCGGCCTGAACCTGTGGTCGGATTACCGGCGGGCGGCCGTTTCGCCTTTCGACAGGGTGGATGCGCAGGAAGAGGAGGCTTTCCTTCCCCTGCTGGTCCCGGTCGAGGAATCGCCGGAGAGCGCCGGCCCCAGCGGTTACGCCCCCACGCTGGATCACGACCGTTTGACCCCCGGCCGCTTGCCGGTCGAGGAATTCGACGCCCGGCCGCCGCTGACCGGTCTGGCGCCGGAGCGGATTCTCATCCCCTCCATTTCGCTGGATGCTCCTATCGTGCCGGTGCATTACCGCGACATCGAATTCAACGGGCAAATCTATCATCAGTGGCGGGTGCCAAACGAATTTGCCGCCGGCTGGCAGGATACCTCGGCGCTCTTGGGCGCGCCGGGCAACACGGTGCTGAACGGCCATCACAACGCCTACGGGCGGGTGTTCGAGAACCTGGCTGCCCTCCGGCAGGGAGATGTCATCCAGGTGCAGGCGGGCGAATGGGAGTACCGTTACGCGGTGGCGACCAAACTGCTCTTGCCCGAGCGCGGACAGCCGCTGGAAGTGCGCATGGAGAACGCCCGCTGGCTGGCGACCTCCGCCGACGAGCGCCTGACGCTGGTCACCTGCTGGCCTGCCGAGAGCAACTCCCACCGGCTGATTATCATCGCCTACCCCATTGGCAGGCCGCTTCGATTGGCCTCCCAAACCGCGGAGACGCCATAAACACAAATCGGGCAGAAGATTTTTCTGCCCGATGGTTATTTGGGAAGAGAATCCGTCAGCGAGCGCCGGCCGGCTCGGGTACATAGGGCCAGGCCAGGACGAAGAGCCGTCCCCACGAATCGTTCCCCTCGGCGGCAATGCAGGTTTGCAAGACGAGTTGACCAGCGACGCCATAGGTCTGGTAGAACAGGTCGCTGTAGGTCAACGCGCCGCCCCGGTCCAAATCAATGAAGTTCGAATACGGGCTGTTGGGGTTGACGGCCTGGAAGCGGCGCAGGGCGGTCACCTGGTAGGAGCGGGTGTGGCCGTCGCCGTAAATGACCACGATGAGGTCGCCGACTCGAATGTCGAAGAAGTGAGCGCCGGCCAGGGTGTTGTGGGCCAGCAAGCCCAGCGAGCCGAAGTCGGAAGCGGCCCCGAACTGGGTCACGGTTTCGGGGGCGGTGGAGACGTAGGCGGGTTGTCCGCTTGGCTGCTGAATCACGGGCAGGGCCAGCACGTCTTCCACGTAGAGTCCGGTCACTTGCTGCGGCTGACCGTTGGCGACCTGACGGATGAAGGCGGCCAGGTCGGGGAGAGGGGCCGTCTGGAGGTCGGCGACGGGGGCGGTCGCCGCGCCGGTCACGGGCAGAAAGGTCGCTGCCGGGCGCGCCCCGCTCAGAAACAAGGCCAAGACCAGGAGGAGAAGCAGCAAGCGGTTTCTGTTCATATTGGATAATTTATGTCTATAAAGTTATTTTCTGGTTATCGAAAAGTTACTTTTCAATCACCATTATAGAGACAAAAATTGTCCTGTAAAGATGCCAAATGTCATTGTCTGGGGAATGTAAGTTCGGTTATTTTCTGTCCGGGGGTGGCTTCCCCGGCAGACGAAATTCCAGAACGGCTGTATAATCAGCGCAGTCCACTTTCGTAAAAAGGAGAACCCTATGGGAAGGATTGCAAAGATTTTGAGTCTGCTGGCGGCCGTTGCGCTGCTGTTGACAGCCTGCGGCAAGGGAACCCCCACTGCGACGGAAACGGCTGCTGGCGAAGAACCGTATCTCGTCACCGGTTCGATGGATTTCACCAACGCCTTCATTAACTACATCTTCGAAGAACACATGGTGGCGCTGGTGGACATGTACGCCTTCGTCATCCGCGACCAGGAATGGGAAATCCCGGTCGCTTCGCAGACGCTCGGCTACATGGACATGGACGAAGACAACATGCACGCCGAATACACCCTGCAGTTGCCCGCCCGTCCCACCGGTCAGTTCGTCGATGTGGACAACGACGGCGAGACGGATGCCGGCGTGCAGATTTTCGCCGTCTCGTACTGGCCGAACGTCTACGGCGGACCGTATTCGGAGGGCGACGACCGCTCGCGCGGCTGGCCGAGCGGCTTCTCCTCGGTCCGCACCGACCCGGAGCGGGAGGACGAGGTCAACGGCGGCATGCTGCTCGTCTGGGCGCCGGACGGGAATCAGGCCTTCCCCACCGGCTACGGCGCGGACAACCTGCTCTTCACCGCCGACGACCCGACCGCGCCCATCCCGGCCGGCTGGACGGTGGTTGACCTGGACCAGACGCCGTTTGCCTTCCTCAAAGAGGCCGAGCCGGTCGTGCCGTTGTACGAACCCTCCGATTACGCCGTCAAAGATTATTCGGAGATGAGTTACACCGAGGCCTTCGATGCCCTGGTGGAGTTCCTGCGCATGAATTACGCCTTCAACGGCATCCCCGGCAAGGAGCCGGATTACGACGCCCTGGTGGTGGCCATCCGGCCGCGGGTGGCGCAGGCCGAGGCCGACAACGACCCGCAGGCCTTCTACCTGGCGCTGCGCGACTTCACGCGCGGCTTCTCCGACGGCCATGTCGGCCTGGACGGCGGCGACATCCAGACCCAGTTGTTCCTCGACGACACCGCCGGCGGCTATGGCTTCGCCATGCGTGAACTGGACGACGGCCGCTTCCTGGTCGTCTATGTCCGCAATCCTGGCCCGGCCCTGGCGGCCGGCATGCAGGTCGGGGCGGAGATCACCGAGTTCAACGGCCAGCCGATCGGCGAGGCGGTCAGTCGGGTGGTCCCGTGGGCGCTGCCGCAATCCACCGAATGGCAGATTCGCTATCAGCAGGCGCGCTATCTGCTGCGCGCCCGGCCCGGCGACCAGGCGACGGTCACCTTTGTCAACCCCGGCGGCCAGCCCCAGACCGTGACCCTGACGGCCATCGCCGAGCGCGAATCGTTCAGCCGCACCTCGATCTACTACGGCGCGCCGACCAATCTCCTGCCGGTCGAGTTCCGCGTCCTCGATTCGGGGGTCGGCTACGTGGCGGTCTATTCCGAGGCCGATGACATCCAGTTGACCATCAAACTGTTTGAGCGCGCCCTGCAGGCGTTTGAGTCTCTGGAAGTGCCGGGCATCATCATCGACATGCGCTACAACGGCGGCGGCACGCCCCTCGGCCTGGCCGGTTTCCTGACCGACCAGGAAATTCCGCTTGGCCAGTCCTATTACTACAATGAAAACACTGGCCAGTTCGAGCCGGAAGGCACGCCCGACCGCATCCTGCCGAACGAGAATCAATACCGCTTCGACAAGATTGTGGTGCTGGTGGGGCCGGCCTGCGCCAGCGCTTGCGAGGAGGAAGCCTACGGTTTCAGCCAGGTGCCGGGCGCGGAGGTGGTGGGCATGTTCCCGACCTCCAGCATGTTCGGCGAGGTCAGCCGCGGCCAGTTCATCATGCCCGAGGGCTTCACGATGCAGTTCCCGACCGGGCGCTATCTCTTGCCGGATGGGACGCTCTTCCTCGAGGGGACCGGCGTCCAGCCGACCCTGCGCGTGCCGATCACCGAACAGACGGTTCTGACCGAGGAGGACGTCGTCCTGCGCTTCGGCGAGAACGCCATCCTGCTGCCGCCGGGGGCCGGCCTGGAGCCTTCGGGTCCGCCCACGCTGGTGACGAATCAGGCCCAGGCGGAGGCCGGTCTGCTCGGCCAGGCCGACTGGCTGCAGGATCGGGCGCGCGAGCAGTACAACGAAGAAATCTTCGAACCGCACACCCTGACCTATACCGTCCCGCTGCGGCGTTCCGAGGACTTGATCTGGACCTACGTCTGGTGCGCCCGCGCCGACGTCCTGGAGCAGAATTTTGCCTCCATGCGCTTCCAGTTCGTCCTGGACGGCCAGGTCGTGCCGCAAGAGCAGTTGTTCACCTATGACTACGACACGGGCGATGGCAACGCCTGCCGCTTCATCTATGCCCTGCTGACGAACTGGCCGGCGGGCGAGCATCACCTGACCATCACGGCGACGTTCGTCAATCCAATCAACGACGGCATCGGCGCGACCGACTACGCGGCCGGAGACTATGTTTACGAATACACCGTTTATGTGAAGCCGTAACCGACGGCTGAAAAGCAAAAACATCGTGGGGCTGTCCCAAAAGATGGGGCAGCCCCTGCTTTTTGGAAAGCCCCTTGCTCTTTCGGGGCTGAGTTAACGCCTGCTTGTTCGGGGGCTTAGCCCCCGAACAAGCAGGTTACAAGCAGGTTACCTTCTCACCCGAGCAGGTGAGAGATGAACGTTTTCAGGCGAGAGGGGATTTCACTTTCCCAATTGATCGAAATGCGTGTTGCGCAGACGTTCGACCAGTTGCGCCTGCGCTTCCTGCCAGATGGGGTGCAGAGGACACTCTTCCTCGAAATCGCAGGCCCCCGAATCGCTGACGCATTCGTTGAGCAGAATCGGCCCGTCAATCGCCTCGACTACGTCGAGCAGGGAAATGTCTTTCGGGTCGCGCGCCAGGGAGACGCCGCCGCGCGCTCCGCGCGAGGTGTGCAAAAGACCGGCAATCGAGAGTTGAGAAATGATCTTGGCCAGGAAGGACGGCGGGATGTGCTTTTCCTGGGCGACTGTGCTGGTGGCGGCGCGCTGATTGGGCCCCAGTTGGGCCAGATAGAGGACGGCGCGGATGGCGTAGTCGGCTTGTCGGGTGATTTGCATGATTCTCTCCGCTAATCCAGATACAATTTATCGGCTTAATTGTAGTAAAAGCATTCTTGCAGAACAAGTGATAGAGGTCATGCTCGAATTATGACCTTTTACTCCGATTTTGTCGAATTTGGACTGAAGGGGCATCGAATGACGCGAATTTTGCGAAATGATGGTCGGATTGGCAATTTGACCTACGATCTTTAACGATCCCGGGGTGACAGAGCGTCCGAGCCGCCGTGGTGGACGCTTTCCAATCGCGCAGGCCGAAAAAGAATCGGGTACAATAGTCCTCGTGGAAGCAAACCCTGTCTTTCGCGTGCGTAATCTCAACTTCTATTACGGCAAGTTCCTGGCGCTCTCGAAGATCGAGATGGACATCCAGCCCCGGCGGGTCACGGCCCTGATCGGACCCTCGGGCTGCGGCAAGTCAACCTTCCTGCGCTGCCTGAACCGCATGAACGACACCATCCCCGGGGCGCGCCTCGAGGGCCAAATCCTGCTCAACGGGCAGGACATCTACGCCCGCGAGTTCAACGTCACCGCCTTGCGCCAGCGGGTGGGGATGGTCTTCCAGAAGCCCAATCCCTTTCCCCAGTCGGTCTACGATAACGTCGCCTTCGGGCCGCGCGTCCTGGGGCTGGCGCGCCGCCGCGCCGAACTGGACGAAATCGTCGAGCGCAGTCTGCGGGCGGCGGCCCTGTGGGACGAGGTCAAGGACCAGTTGAAGCAGAACGCCCTCGGGTTCTCGCTCGGCCAGCAGCAGCGCATTTGCATCGCCCGCGCCATCGCCGTCCGGCCGGAGGTCATTCTCTTCGACGAATCGACCTCGGCGCTCGACCCGATCGCCACCGGCCAGATCGAGGACCTGATCGCCGAACTCAAGCGCGACTACACGATCGTCATCGTCACCCACAACATGCAGCAGGCCGGGCGGGTTTCCGATTTCACCGGCCTGTTCTGGCTGGGCGAGTTGGTCGAATTCGGTCCGACCGAGCAAATCTTCACCCGTCCCCAAAAGGAACTGACTGACGCCTACCTGACCGGAAAGATGGGCTGAGCCATGACCCGCCTGTCTGCTGCCCTGCTCGTTCTGCTCCTCCTGTTGAGCGCCTGCGATTCTACGGATACCCCCTTGCCTGGGCCGCCGACCGCCCCCGGGCCGACCGCCACCCCGCGGATCGTGACGCCGACGCCGGTTTTCGTCTTCCCGGCCACCCCAACCGAGACGGCGACCCTCGTTCCGCCGACCGACACCCCCCTGCCGGTCTCTCCCATCCCCGCCTCCAGCCCCACCCCCACGCCTACCGCCACGCCCCCTCCGACTCTCACGGTCTCTCTCGTCGGCTGCAACACCAGTCTGGACGTCCGGCACGGGATGGGCGAGGTGACCAACGCCTACGTCACGGTGGCCAACCCGGGCGGAATCGTGCTGCACAACGTCTGCGCGACGCTCTCGGCCTCGGATGAGGCCCGCCGACACCCCGACAAGACCGTCTGCGTGGAGGCGCTGGCCAACGGCTATCAGGTGACGCTCAAGTTGACGGTCGACACCGGCTTTCGAGTGGATACCTCTATCGAGGTGTCTGTCGTCTCCGAAGAGGGCCTGACGGCGCGGGCGGCGAGTCCGAGTTGCACCGACCTGAGCATCTTCACCCTGCCCCCCGGCAGTCTGGGCGCGCCGACGGCCATTCAACCCGTTCCCTGAGAGTCACGAACCCGTTTCCTGAGAGGAAACGGGTTCGTGACGTGATTTGCTAGAGCCTGTTATGAACTTTCACAAAAGATGAGCGATGGATCGGACGAACTGGTGAAGCATCAGGATAGCAAAAGCCAAATAGTGAAGTCCTTCCAGGATTTCAGGGGTTC
>JAIOAU010000018.1 GCA_019873655.1 Chloroflexota bacterium
GCTTTGTTCCACCTCATCCGGCTATTGCAATTTCATCAACTGCGGCTGCGACTGCAACGGCCAAAACTGCTCTGTCACCAACTGCACTTCTTTTTGCAACCCTTTAACCAAAACCTGTTTTACCACCTATTCTGGCCCAACCCCGACCCTTGGCCCGGGCACGCCTGTCCCAACCGGCAGTTTCATCGCCTGCACCGGCGACTACAGCCCTTGGTCCTGTTACCCCGGCGCCTGCGGAGCCTACAGCACCTACGGTATCCGCATCTGTCTCACCCCGCCAAACTCCAACCAGTTCCAACTCATGTGCGGCTGCGACCTGACCACCCCCAACCCCACTGACCAGCCTCCGCCCCTCATCCTGCCGACTGTCACCAACACCCCCACCCCCATCCCCGGCGCCTGGACAAAACTCAAAAACACCTCGTTTTACACCAACCATGCTCTGAACAACAACATTCCTGCCTCTCCTGTCTCCTACGACGCTGATGATGACACCTCTGCCTTTTTCATCCTCTCCTCCCCCGCCTCAGACCCCGGCCTTGTCTCAGCCTCATCCATCAATCTTGGCTCTGGCTCAGGAGCAAAAAGAGACCGCTTCCCTGGAAGAGCCCATGAAGAGCCCGTTTCCTTCAAGGAAACGGGCTCTTCATAAGGCAGAATGGAATCGGTTTGGAAAGATCGAAAGGCCTTTGCAAAGATATCGAGACTCGTTGGCAAACATATTAGGACTCGCCGACAAACGTGTTAAGACTCGTTTACAAACGTGTTAAGACTCGTTGACAAACTTGTTAAGACTCGTTGGTAAACGTGTTAAGACTCGTTTGCAAACATGTTAGGACTCGTTGATAAACGAGTCGGTTCAGCAAAAGCCCCATCTTGACAGACGTGATGAACGGCGAGATACCCCCTCGTTTTTCTTTCAGAGGATGCTCTTGACCTTGAATTTACAGAAAATACCTTGCACAATCGAGCCGATTTGGGACATTCGTGAAATTCGATGCTTTCCCTTTCCCGACAATCGTTGGAGCGAGAGGGTCAATCGGTTCAACAAGATCGAAATATGTTTGAAAACCCAGCCATGAAATCTGTGTAATCCGTGGCCGACTTTAAGAGCCCGCCGAAACGCCCGGAAAAAGCCTGCGGCATGGTATAATCGCCTCCCGTATGAGTCCAGAGACTTCCTCAACCAAACTCTGCCCCACCTGCGGGACGCGGGTTGCAGAAAACGCCACCCGCTGCGTGGTGTGCGGCAGCGAATTCGCCGTCGAAGCCAAACCCAAATCTCAGAAATCCCTCCAGGGGGCCCAGATGCCGGAAATCCGGCTCAGCCTGCCGGCCGCGCTGGGCTTCCTGGCGCTTTTCCTGGGCATCGTGGCGCTGGTCGTCTTCCTGATTCTGCGCGGCGGCGGGACGCAGACCGCTCCCGAACCGACTCCCACCGAAACGCCGACCATCACCCTCACCCCTACCCCCACCCTCCTGCCCACCGACACGCCCACCCCCACCCCCCTGCCGCCCATCGAGTACCAGGTGCGCGCCGGCGATACCTGCTACTCGATTGCGGCCTTCTTCGACGTTTCGGCCAACGTCATCATCCAGCAAAACAACCTCTCGCTCTCCTGCACCGACCTGAGAGTGGGGCAAATCCTGCTCATCCCCCGCCCAACGCCGACGCCTCCCCCGCCGCCGACGGCGACTCTCGAACCGTTCCAGGCCACCATTGCCGCCTGCGAAAAGGTCACCTACACCGTCCAGCGCAACGACACCCTCAGCAGCATCGCCGCCAACTACAACGTCCCGATGGATGCCATCAAAACCTACAACGGCCTGACGACCGACAACGTCTATTTGGGACAACCGCTGATCATCCCGCTCTGTGAACGCTACGCCACCCCCGGCCCTTCGCCGACCCCGACCCCGCCGCCCCCCTATCCGGCCCCGAACCTGTTGCTGCCCGCCGACGGACAACCCTTCACCCTGGCAAATGACACGGTCACCCTGCAATGGGCCTCGGTCGGGACGTTACGCGACAACGAAGCCTACCAGGTCACCATCGTGGACGTGACCGACGGCACCGGCCGCGAACTGGTCGAATACGTGACCGACACCAAATACATCGTCCCGGTTTCGTTCCGCCCGCGGGACAATCTGCCGCACATCATGCGCTGGACGGTGGTCGTCGTCCGCCGAACCGGCACGGACGACCGCGGCAATCCCATCTGGACTCAGGCTGGGGCAGTCAGCGCGCCGCGCGATTTCACCTGGAGCGGCGCAGCCCCCGAGGCAACCCCCACCCGCTAAACATTCTCTTTCCCGGCCTGCAAGCCGGGAAATTTTTCGCGGCCGAGAACCAAGAAAGCCAACCCTCTATGAAACGAAAAATCAATGTGCGCGAATACAACCGTTTTGCCTGGGATCGTCAGGTCGAAGCAGGGAACAAATTCACCGTGCCGGTCGGTCCCGAGGTCGTCGCCGCGGCGCGGCGGGGCGAGTTCGCCGTCCTGTTGACCGAGACCCGGCCCGTGCCCCGCGACTGGTTCCCCGCCTCCTTCGAGGGCCTGGACCTGCTCGGGCTGGCCTGCGGCGGCGGGCAGCAAGGCCCGGTCTTTGCCGCCCTGGGAGCCAACGTCACCATCTTCGACAATTCTCCCGCCCAACTGGAACGCGACCGTCAGGTAGCCGAACGGGAGGGATTGACCATCCGCACCGTCGAGGGCGACATGCGCGACCTATCGGCGTTTGCAAACGAGACCTTCGACCTGGTCTTCCATCCCGTCTCGAACGTCTTCTGCCCCGAAGTGCGTCCCGTCTGGCGGGAGGCCTACCGCGTCCTGCGCCGCGGCGGCCTGCTGCTGGCCGGATTTGCCAATCCTATCTATTATCTATTTGGCACGACTCTGGAAGAGCAAAGGCGGCTGCGCGTCCGTTACGCCATTCCGTACTCCGACCTGGAAAGTTTCAGCGAGGAAGAATTGCAGGCGTACATGGACGAAGGCACGCCGCTCGAGTTCGGCCACAGCCTGACCGACCTGATCGGCGGGCAGACAGACGCCGGCTTTCACATCACCGGCTTCTACGAAGACATCTGCCCCGATTCGCCCATCAGCAAATATCACCCCACCTACATCGCCACACGGGCCGTCAAGCCCTGAGTTTCGCCTACCGCCTCTTTCCCCCTAACAACCATGGACAAGAACCCCAAGCCCTCCGAAGACAAGATTCTGCGCCTGGCCATCGGCCTGGCGGCGCTGGCCCTGCTCATTTACTTCCTCGTCCAGACGTTTGGGCGATAAAAAGATGTCCCTTTGATGTGGCAAGTTTAGGAGATTTAATATATACTGATTCCCGATCCTCATTACTTACCTGCTCTGTGGAGAAGCAATGACTCTCTCAGCGCCACCCGAATCCGCCGCAGAAACTATCCGTCTGCACCCATTTGGGGAAGAATCTTGCGAACACGAAATCAAGGTCTTGCAAGATCAGTATCACCAGTACTACTACAATCAAAGCCGCTTCAATCAAGATGTCCTCGATCGTGACGTCTATTTGATTGTAGGCCGGCGCGGTTCAGGCAAAACATCGCTGACTCAATATTTCAACTTTCAAAATCATATCCGCAACGCTCATAGCATTGACGTCAATGAGCCGCAGGTTTACAGTCACATTCTTCAAGGCATAGCCGACCGCAATTTTATTTCCATCGACCTGGCTATCGGTGAGGTGGTCAAAATCTGGGATTACCTGATCTGGACGTTGATTTTCAACGAGTATCGTGAGCATGACCCGCAAATTAAAGCAGCCGACGTCATGATACGCAAGGGCAATGCCTCGCACTTCATCCACGACGTCCTGGCTGGTTTAATCAAAAAATATGTAGATGAAAGCGGCCGATTGTCAGACGAAATCTCTGACTTGCTCACCTCCCCTATATTTGTGAACGCTCAGCAAAAAGTGCTCGAATTTACCGCCCGTGAGCCGGTCATTATCGCCATTGACACCTTCGAACGTTATGACCTGTACAATCCGCCCATGATGGTAGTCACCGCATCGCTGATTCAATGCGCCAACAATTTCAATATTGCCTACGCCCATAAAGGAATTCACGTCAAGGCTTTTGTCGCCGCCGAAATCTTTCCTCATATCCAGGAAACCGTCATCACCAACCCGACGAAATTCATCCGTGATCCTGTGTATTTGCTCTGGCGGCCCAAAGATTTGATGCGCCTGATCACCTGGCGGTTCTATAAGTACCTCGAAGAATCCGGCTATCGTCTGCCCTTCAATTCCATTGACTGGAATGATCAACGCGAAATTCGCCAGAAACTATGGGACCCGTTTTTCGGAAAGCAGGTTCGTAACCTGTGCGGGCGCGAAGAACAAAGCCTGCCTTATATCCTGCGTCATACCCAAATGCGTCCCCGCCAGATGGTCATTCTGTGCAATCGCATTGCCCGAGATGCAACCAAACAAGGAAAATTCCCGTACTTCAAAGATATCTCGATCAGTCGCGCCGTTGCCAGCATCGAGTCGGAACTGGCCGGAGAAATCTTGAGTTCCTACAGCCAGATCTACCCTGGCGCGTCAGACATTGTGACCGCTCTTTCGGCCGCCCCACCCATTTTCCCGGGCAACTACCTAGATCAAGTCGCCAAGCGGACTTCTGGATTTTGGCCCAAGGGTAGTTATACAGCGAACGGTTTCCGCCGTCTGGTAACCGAACTGGGAATCGTCGGTCGAGTCAGAAAAGAAGACGAGAAAAGCGGGATCGTGGAGGCAGATTTCGAATACAACATGAACGATCGGCTGGTGTTGAGCAGCGACGACAGGTGCGCCATCCATCCCATGTTCTATTCGAAACTGCAAATCAAACGCGATGGCAAATACATCGTCTATCCGTTCCCGGATGACGAGGAATACCGCGAAATCCAGCAAAACTGATCGGGAGGGCGAATCTGGCAGCCACTCCTAACGTAAATCTCCCGGCCTTACCGACCGGGAGATTTGCTCTTCAGAAACCGGCAAAATCATTCAGCCTTCGCGGCTGCCTCTTCGAGCATGGCCGTGGTCACCGACTTGGGACGCTCGATCGGCTGTCCGAGGGCGCGCGCCCAGACGAGGTTGGCCATCACGCCCAGGCCGCGGCCGACGCCGAACAGGACGGTGTAGAAGTCGAACTCGCGCACCCCATAGTAGTACTGCAACGTGCCGGAAATCGCGTCCACGTTGGGGGCCGGGTTCTTGGCCTTGCCCTGCTCTTTGAGCACCTGCGGGACGACGTCGTAGACGAGTTCCGCGATTCGAACAAGGGTATCTTCGGGGAAATGTTGTTTGGCGTAATCCAACTGGGCGGTGAAGCGCGGATCGGTGACGCGCAGGACGGCATGACCGTAGCCAGGAATCACCTTGCCACTGTTGAGCGTATCCCAGGCGAACTTGTAGAGGTCCTCGCGGCTGGGCACGCCGCCAAATTGATCGCGCACCGAAATCAGCCATCCCAGGCATTCCTGGTTTGCCAAACCATGCAGCGGACCGGCCAGACCATTCAGGCCAGCCGAGAAGGCATAGTAGGCGTCCGAGAGCGCCGAGCCGACCAGGTGGGTGGCGTGCGCCGAAACATTGCCCGATTCGTGATCCGAGTGCAGGATGAAGTACAGGCGCGAAAGGTCTTCGTAGCCCTTATCCTTGACGCCCATCATGCGGGCAAAATTGGCCCCGAAATCGGCCTTGGGATCGTACTCGGGTTCTTTGCCATCGCCGTACTTGAGATGATAAATGAAAGCAGCAATGACCGGCAGTTTGGCGGTCAGATTCAGGGCGTCCTCGAGAGTCGGCTCCCAATAGACGTCCTTCTTCATGCCCTCCTTGTAGCGGCGGGCAAACTCGGAGGTGCCCTCCAGCGCCAACACCGCCTGCGAGAACAGCACCATCGGATGGGTATCTTTGGGCATGGCGCGCAGAACGTCATAGACGTAAGCCGGCACCTTCGCCCGTTTGGCCCACTCAGCCTCGACCGCCTCGGCCTCGGCTTTCGTAGGCACCTCGCCGATCAGCAAAAGATAGAACAACGCGCCCACATAAGGAATGGTAGCCCCCTCGGGCTTGGGCAGTTTCTCCAACACTTCGGGTATGGACATACCGCGGAATTTGATGCCGGTCGCCGGATCGACAAACGAAATGTCGGTCACCAGCGATTTGATATCGCGCATCCCGCCATAGACCTGTCCAATGCTGACCTTATCAACAATAACCTCGCCCTTTTCCTTGACCAGTTTGGTGACGCGCGCCCGCCACTCGGGCAATTGGGCGGCGATTTTCTCGTGCAGAATCATGGTTTCCTCCTTCCAAACAGAGACCGGATCAGATTTTGACCAGATTGTGTAAGACCTGGATGCTTTCTTTGACCGCCGCCGCCGATTTCTCCAAAGCGGCCTTTTCCTCGGCGTCCAGCGTGTATTCGATGATTCGCTCGACGCCGCTCCGCCCCAATTGGACCGGCACGCCGAAGAAGATATCCTTCAAGCCGTATTCGCCCTGCAAATAGGCCGAAGCGGGGACGATGAGATGCTTATCCTTGAGAATGGCCTCGGCCATCTGGGCCACGGCCACCGCCGGGGCGTAATAGGCCGAGGTCTTCAGCAGGCTGACGATCTCGCCGCCGCCCTTGCGCGTCCGCTCGACGATGGCCGCCAATTTGTCGGCGGGCAAATAGTCGCGCAGCGGAATGCCGGCGATGTTCGAGTGACGCGTCAGGGGGACCATTTCGTCCCCATGGCCGCCCAGCACGTAGCAGGCGATGTTTTCCACGCTCACGCCGGTCTCGAGGGCCACGAAGGCGCGCATACGGGCCGAATCGAGGATGCCGGCCTGACCGACCACCCGCTGAGGCGGCAATTTGCCAACTTTCATGCTCAGGTAAGCCATCGTGTCGAGCGGATTGGTCAGGATAACAAAAATCGCGTCGGGCGATTCTTTGAGGGCGTTTTCGGTCGCCGTTTGGACGATTTGGGCGTTGGTCGTCAAGAGGTCCTCGCGGCTCATGCCCGGCTTGCGCGGCACGCCTGCCGTGATGATGACAATATCCGACCCTTTGGTGGCAGCGTAGTCGTTGCTGCCCACGATTGCAACGTCCTTGCCGATGACCGGCATGCACTGAAGAAGGTCGAGCGCCTTGCCTTGCGGCATGCCCTCCACAATATCCACCAGCACCAGGTCGGCCAGTTCGCGCTCGGCCAGCCAGTGGGCGGTGGTGGCGCCGGTCATGCCGGCGCCGATGATCGAAATCTTTGCACTCATGCAGCCTCCTTTTCGAAAACAGACGGGGACACCTTATTTAATTTATACAAAAATTCAAGAGCAAATGAAAGTACGTTTTATCACCCTTCCTGTCATACTTTCAGCAGGCCGAAAACGATTTTGGGCTGTCTCGAAAACCAGCCCAAAGCGCCTTTGAAAAATCCATCATTTGCCGCGCTCAACCGGCCATTTCCTGCAAGTATCGGGTCGCTTCGATGGCCGCCGCCGCGCCCATCCCGGCCGAAACCACCACCTGTTTGAAATGCGGGTCGGCCGCCTCGCCCGCCGCAAAGACGCCCGCGACAGAAGTGCGCATGCGCTCGTCCACTTTGATATAGCCATTTTCCATCTCTAACTGGCCGGCAAACATCTGCGTATTGGGCGTATGGCCGATGAAAATAAACAGGCCGTCGGTCGGGAAGAGGCGCTCCTCGCCGGTTTGCAGATTCTTGAGGCGGACTCCGGTCAACTTGTCCTGGCCGACCGCCTCGGTCACGACCGTGTTCCAAATGAAATCGATCTTGGGATTTTCGCGGGCGCGCTTTTGCAGAATGGCTCCCGCCCGCAGCGTATCGCGACGATGGACGATAGTCACCGAACTGGCAAAACGGGTCAGGAAGATGCCTTCTTCGAGGGCCGAATCGCCGCCGCCCACGACGACGACTTTCTTGTCCTTGAAGAACCAGCCGTCGCAGGTGCCGCAATAGGAAACGCCGCGCCCGGTCAATTCGGCCTCGCCCGGCACGTTGAGATGATTGGGGCTGGCGCCGGTAGCAATGATGAGGGTATCGGCGGTGTACTGGCCGCTGTCGGTCTCGATCTGGAAAGGCCGCGCCGAGAGGTCCACGCGATGGGCAGAACCGAATTCGACTGTCGCGCCGAACCGCTCAGCCTGCTTCTGGAACAGATCGCCCAGTTCGGCCCCGCCGACCCCTTCGGGGAAACCGGGATAATTCTCGATGGTGTGGGTCAGGGCGGCCTGACCGCCAATCTGCGTGCCGGTCAAGACAATGGGCTGCAGTTCGGCGCGGGCTGCGTAGAGAGCCGCCGAAAGTCCGGCCGGGCCAGCGCCCAGGATCAGAACGCGCGCATGGCGCGGCGCGGCGTTGGAGGAAGAAATTCCGGAAAGATTAAACATAGTTGGCCTCGCAAAAGAGATAAGCGTATTGTATCAGATGCGAGCGAAGAGCAAAAGTTGCAACTTTCATTTTTCGTTGCCGCCAACGATTTGACTTGCGCGGCATTCTCATGTAAACTTTTTCTACTCGCGCAAGTCATCCTTTCCACAACAAGAGGTGCTGACGTGAAAAAACAAAGCCGCTTCTATAGGGGGTTCATCATCCTCGTATTCTTCCTGTTCATGTTGCTGCACCAGATTGACAAGCAATTGATCAACCCCTTGCTGCCCGATGTGATGGCCGACTTCGAGATCAACAAAACCCAGATGGGGGCCGTCATGACGGGCGCAATGCTGGTCGGCACGCTGCTCTACCCGGTGTGGGGATACCTGTACGACCGCTACGCCCGGGCAAAACTGCTGGCGCTAGCCTCCTTCATCTGGGGTTCGACCACCTGGCTGAGCGCCATCATCCCCGGCGGGCGCGCCAACTACCCCTGGTTCATGGCGACGCGCGCCTCGACCGGCATCGACGACTCGTCCTACCCCGGCCTCTACAGCCTGGTGGCCGACTACTTCGGGCCGCGCCTGCGCGGCAAGATGTACGGCCTCTTGCAACTGGCCCAGCCGCTTGGCTATCTGCTCGGCATGATTCTGGCGCTGATGGTCGCGCCGGCGCTGGGCGGCTGGCGCTCGGTCTTCTACCTGACCGGCGGGCTGGGCATCATCGTCGCCGTGCTGATCTTCTTCGGCGTGAAGGAAATGCCGCGCGGCCAGGCCGAACCCGAACTGGAGAACCTGGAGATCGGCCAATACCGCTTCTCGTGGGCGGCCGCCAAAGAAGTGTTCAAGAAGCGCACCATGTGGTTCGTCTTCCTGCAGGGGTTTGCCGGCGTCTTCCCCTGGAACGTCATCACGGTCTGGTTCTTCACCTACCTGGCCGAAGAGCGCTTCTACGACGAGAGCAGCATCCTGTTCACCATGGCGCCCATCATCCTGATTCTGGCCTCCGGTTACTTCGTCGGCGGGGCGGCGGGCGACTGGCTGTTCAAGCGCACCAACAAAGGCCGCATCCTGGTCTCCAGCACCGGCGTCATCATCGGGGCGTTGTTCCTGTTCCTGGCCATCAACACCCCCATCGAAGCCCGGCTGACCTTCTTCATCTTCATGGCGCTGACCGCCCTCTTCATGCCGCTCTCCTCGCCCAACGTCATCTCGACCGTCTTCGACGTCACCCCGCCCGAGGTCCGCTCGACCGCCCAGGCGGTGGAGTACTTCATCGAGTCGAGCGGGGCGGCGTTTGCCCCTCTGCTGGCCGGCATCATCGCCGACGCCTCGAATTTGAAAACGGCCATCCTGACCATCTGCATCACCGCCTGGGTCTTGTGCTTCGTCTTCTACCTGGGCGCTCTGTTCTTCATCGATGGCGATATCAAAACCCTGCGGACGCAAATGGCCGAGCGAGCCGAGCAGGAGAAGGCAAAACAGGCCGCATAATCGAAACAGGGGCGGAGCCATCCGCCCCTGTCCTACTCCCAAACCAAATTGACCATGTACATTACTCCTCTCGACCTCCACAACCGCCGACAGGTCAGGGCCTTTATTGAACTGCCCTTCCGCATCTATCAGAACTACCCTCTTTGGGTCCCGCCGCTGGAAACAGAAGCGCGCAAACTTCTCGACCCGCACCGGCATCCTTTCTACCGTTACTCTCAGGCGGCGTTTTTCCTGGCCTGGGGCGAGGACGGCGAGCCAATCGGCCGGATTGCGGTGATTGATAACCGCCGCTACAACGACTATTACCACTCCCAGACGGCCTTCTTCTACTGGTTCGAGTGCATCAACGACGAAGGAGCGTCGGCGGCGCTGTTCGAGGCGGCCTTCGACTGGGCGCGGCAGCGCGGGCTGACGCAGATCATGGGCCCGCGCGGCTTCACGCCGCTCGATGGACGCGGTATGCTCGTCGAGGGCTTCGAACATCGGCCGGCCTTCGGCATCGCCTACAATCCGCCCTATTATCCCGCCCTGGTCGAGGCGGCCGGGTTCCGCCCGCACCGCGATTACCTCTCCGGCTACCTGCGGCGTGAAACGGCCGTCTACCCCCAGCGGGTCGAGGAACTCGCCCAGCGGGTGGCCGCCCGGCGCGGCCTGCGGGTGGTCAACTTCCGCTCGCGGCGCGAACTCCGCCGCCTGATCCCCCATCTCAAAGAGTTGTACAACGCCTCCCTCGGCGGCGTGCGCGACAACATCCCCGTGGACGACGACGACCTGGCCGCCCTGGCCGACATGTTGCTGTCCTTCGCCGATCCATCCCTGATCAAGATGGTCATGAAGGGCGACGAGGTGGTCGGCTTCATCCTGGGGTATCCCGATATTTCCGAAGCGCTCCAGAAGACCCGGGGACGCCTGTTCCCCTTCGGCTGGTTCACCTTATGGCGCGAGTTCAAGCGGACGCAATGGGTCAACCTGAACGGCATCGGCTTGAAGGAAGAATACCGCGGCCTGGGAGGTTCGGCCATCCTGGCTGCCGAAATCGCCAAGACGCTGCACGGGAAACTTCAGTATAAAATCGGCGACTTCGTTCAGATCGACACGACCAACGAAAACATGCTGCGCGAAATCGCCAACTTTGGCGTAGAATTTTGTAAACGGCACCGCGTCTACACCAGAGCGTTGATGTGAAGCGTTTTCTACAGCCGGAGCATTGATTATTTCGAGGAGGTTTCATATGGTCAAAATTGTCGCCGACACCACCAGCGGACTGCCGCTCGACCTGGCCGATCGGCTGGGCATCGCCATGATTCCGCAAATCGTCATCTTTGGGGAAGAATCCTACCGCGACGACACCGAACTGGACACGGCTACCTTCCTGCGCAAACTGCGGGCCTCGTCCACCCTGCCCAAGACAGCCGCGCCCCCGCCCGCCCTGTACAACCCCATCTATGAAGACGCCGCCCGGCGCGGCGAAAGCGTGGTCGTGGTCGCGCCCTCGTCCAAAGTGAGCGGGACGGTGCGGGCCGCCAGCGTCGCCGCCCAGGATTTCCCCGGCCTGGAAGTGCACGTCGTCGACTCGCAGACCATCGCCGGCAACCTGGCCAGCCTGGTCCTGCTTGCCCACGAATGGGCCAGCAACGGACTGGAGGCCGGCGCCATCGTCGCCCGGCTGAACGAGTGGATTCCGCGCGGGCGCATCTTCTTCCTGGTGGACACGCTGGAATACCTGCAAAAGGGCGGCCGAATCGGCGGCGCCAAAGCCCTGCTGGGCGAGATGCTGCAAATCAAGCCTATCCTGACCATTCGCGAGGGACAGGTCGAACCGTTCGAACAGCAGCGCACCAAACGGCGCGCCGTGGGCCGTCTCATCGAAATCGTCGAGGAACAATGCCCCCGCTCGGCCGAGGCGCGTCTGTGCGTGATGCAAATCGAGGCCGAGGAGGAGGCCCGGGCGCTGGCCGCCGACTTGGGGTCCCGCACCGGAATCGCCGACATCCCCATCTACCCCCTGCCGCCCGCCATTGCCGTCCACGCCGGGCCGGGGGTCCTGGCCGTCGGCTTCTTCGTTGCCTAGAGGGTACTCATGGTATAATGGGCAGGCTATTTTGCAAATCCCCACGTTCGTGGAACTTCTAGGAGTGTTTTTATGTCTGGACACAGCCACTGGGCCACCATCCGGCGCAAGAAGGGCGCCCAGGACGCCAAACGCGGCGCGCTATTCACCCGCCTGGCGCGCGAAATCGTCATGGCGGCGCGCGAAGGCGGCGGCGACCCCGATACCAACGTCCGCCTGGCGCTGGCCATCGAAAAGGCGCGCGCCAACAACATGCCCAAGGACAACATCGAACGCGCCATCAAACGCGGCACCGGCGAGGACAAAGAAGGGGCCGCTATCGAGCAGATCATGTACGAAGGCTACGGGCCGCACGGCGTGGCGTTGATGATCGAATGCGTCACCGACAACCGCAACCGGGCCGTGGCCGAAATCCGCCACCTGCTCAGCCGCGGCGGGGGCAACATGGCCGAGGTCGGCGCGGTCGGCTGGCAGTTCGACCGCAAATCCTACTTCGTCTTCCCGGCCTCAGCCCTCGACTACGACAAAGCCTTCGAACTGGCCGTCGAGGCCGGGGCCGACGACGTGACCCAGGACGGCGATTCGATCGAGATCACCGGGCCGGTCGAGGCCTTCAAATCCATCGGCGACAAACTGCGCGCCGCCGGCGTTCAAGTCGAAGAGGCCGGCCTGCGGATGATCGCCAAACAGGAAATGGAACTGTCCACCGAGCAGACCCTCTCGGTCATGCGGCTGATCGAATCGCTCGAAGACCTGGACGACGTCCAGAACGTCTATCACAACGTCCGCATTTCGGACGAGGCCTGGGCCGCCCTCGAGGCCGAATGAGATGAGTCTGGTGCTGGGCATCGACCCGGGGACGGCCACCACCGGCTACGGGCTGGTGCGCGACCTCCCCGACGGCAGCCTGCAAGCGGTTGCCTACGGGATCATTCAGACCCCGCCCAGCGAACCTGCTCACCGCCGACTGGCCCTCCTCTATCATCAATTGAACGAACTTCTGCTTCTCCACCGCCCCGACTCGTGCGCGGTGGAGAAGTTGTTCTTCCAGCGCAACATCTCGACCGCCATCTCGGTCGGCCAGGCGCGCGGGGTGGTGCTGCTGGCCATCGCCGAGGCCGGGCTGGAGGTCTTCGAGTACACGCCCAACGAGGTCAAGCAGGCCGTCGCCGCCTATGGCTCGGCGGGCAAGCGCCAGGTCCAGGAGATGGTGCGGACGCTGCTGCTCCTGCCCGAAATCCCCCGCCCCGACGACGCCGCCGACGCCCTGGCCGTCGCCATCACCCATCTCAACACCCGCCGCTACTGAGTTCGCCTCGCCATCGGCTGGGGGACTGGCCTCCGAACCGCGCCCGGGCAATGGTACAATGCCCCTATGTTCAAACGTTGGCAATTCTGGGTCGGACTGCTCATCAGCATCGCCTTCCTGTACCTGGCTCTGCGCGGACTGAAACTGGGCGACTTCTGGCAGGCGGTCAAAACCGCCAACTACTGGTGGATTCTGCCGGGTGTGGCTGTCTATTTTGTGGGCGTGTGGGCGCGCGCCTGGCGCTGGCATTATCTGCTCGGCCCCATCAAGAAAATCCCCACCCGCACGATGTTCCCGGTGACCTGCATCGGCTACATGGGCAACAACATCTACCCGGCGCGCGCCGGCGAGGTGCTGCGGGCGGTCATCCTGAAGCGGCGCGAGGGGGTCTCGGTCTCGGCTTCGCTGGCGACCATCATCGTGGAGCGCATCTTCGACGGGGTGGTGATGCTCGGCTTCGTCTTCGTCAACCTGCCCGAACTGGCGCGCCTGGCCGCCGCCGACTCGGGCTTCGTGGGCGACCTGCAAACCCTCTCGCTGTGGGGCGCGGGGATTTTCGCCGCCGCCCTGCTCGTCTTCCTGCTGGCGGCCATGTTCCCGCAGACGACCGCCCGCTTCGGTCAATGGTTCATTGACCGTCTTCTGCCGAAACCTCTCCGCGAGAAGACCAGCGCCATCATGCACAAATTCCTCGACGGGCTGGCTTCCCTGCGCTCGCCGTTCAATGTGCTGATGGTCTTCATGACCTCGGTAGTCATCTGGCTGCTGGAGACAGTGAAGTACTGGTTCGTGCTACATGCCTTTGGGCTGGAGGGGCAGGTTGGTTTCTTCGCTCTGATGCTGATGAACGGCGTGGTCAACCTGGCGACGACCATCCCCTCCGCGCCAGCCTACGCCGGCACGTTCGACGCGCCGGGGATTGCCGTGCTGATGGCCTACGGCGTGCCGCAGCCGGTCGCGGCAGGATACACGCTCGTCCTGCATGTGGCGCTCTGGCTGCCGATTACGGCGCTGGGCGCATATTACCTGGCGCGGGAGGGCGTCAAGTGGAGCGATTCGCTGCGCGCGGAAGTGTAGGACGGCCTTTCGAGGCTGTCGAAAAAGCATCTTGACAAATCCGCGCCTGTATTCCATAATGGTTTCAAAATGAAACCATATTGGAGGCCGTTATGGTCGCCGTCACCCTGAAAAACATTCCGCCAGAAGTGTACGAGCGCATCAAACAAAGCGCCCGAATCAACCGCCGCAGCATCAACAGCGAATTGCTCGCCATCATCGAGCAGGCAGTCCTGCCGCGCCCGCTGGACGTGACCGAAACCCTCGAGCGCACCCGCCGCGTCCGCGAACTGACCGCTCCCTACGTGGTCACCGACGAGGAGATTACGCGCCTGAAGAACGAGGGCCGGCAATGATTGTGGTGGATACCAATCTCATCGTTCGCCTGCATCTGAGCACCGATTGGTCAGAGCGCGCCTGCGCCCTGCTGAAGAAAGACCCCGAATGGGCCGCGCCGCTTTTGTGGCGCAGTGAGTTCTGCAACGTGCTGGCCGGGTATGTACGCAAAGGAAGGCTTTCGCCGGAACAGGCGCAGCAAATCCTGAACGAGGCGCAACGGACGATGCGCGGGCGCGAGTTTATGGTTCCATCGAACCGCGTTCTCGGCCTGGCCTCGGCCAGCGGCTGCTCGGCCTACGACTGCGAGTTCGTCGCCCTGGCGCAAGATTTGGGCATCCGGCTGGTTACAGCGGATAGGCAAATCCTGGAAAGTTTTCCTGAAACAGCCATCGGGCTGGATGATTTTCTCAATCAGTAAGTCGGATTGGCAATCCGACCTACCGGCCTGCGAGCCACAGGAGAAAACAACATGAAAATCGCCATCATCGGAGCAGGCTTCGGCGGCATGGCGGCGGCGTGGGACTTGCGCCGCGCCGGCCACGAAGTGACCCTCTACGAGGCCGCGGACTACGTCGGCGGGCTGGCGAGCGGGTTCAAAGAGCCGCACTGGGACTGGTCGGTGGAGAAGTTCTACCACCACTGGTTCGCCAGCGACCGGCACATCCTCGGCCTGATTCGCGAACTGGGCTGGGAGGACAAAGTCCTTTTCCCGCGCCCGCTGACGGTGATGTACCACGAGGGGAAGTTCTACCCCTTCGACTCGGTCGTCAAGGCGCTCCTCTTCCCCGGCCTGGGCTGGGGGGTGAACAAAGTCCGTTTCGGACTGGTGGGGCTGTTCCTGCGCCTGACGAATAACTGGCGCGCCCTGGAGAAGTACACCGCCGACGAGTGGATGCGCAAGTGGGCCGGGAAGCGCGTCTACGAGATGATGTGGGAGCCGCTGCTCATCGGCAAGTTCGGCGAGCGCTACTACCGGCAGGTGACGATGGCCTGGATGTGGGCGCGGCTCAAGGCGCGCACGACTCGTCTCGGCACCTTCGAGGGCGGCTTCCAGCGCTTCGCCGACCTGTTCGCCGACCGCCTGCAGGAGATGGGGGTCGAGATTCGCCTCGGGACGCCGGTGACGCGCATCGAGCGGGAGGCCGGCGCGGGCGGGGTGACGGTCCGCAGCGACCAGGCCGAGGCGTATGACAAAGTCCTGGTCACGCTCTCGCCCGAAGCGATGACGCGGCTCGTTCCGTCTTTGCCCGAAACGTACCTCTACGGCCTGCGGCAGATGAAGTCCATGGGCGCGGTGGTGCTGACCCTGGCGCTCAAACACCGCCTCTCGGAGGAGGGCTATTACTGGTTCAACCTGCCGAAGCGCGAGGGCTATCCGTTCCTGGCGCTGGTGGAGCATACGAACTACGTCCCGCCGGAGCATTTCGGCGGCGACCATATCGTCTATCTGGGCGATTACCTGGAGCCGGAGCATGAGTATTTCCGCCTGAGCCAGGAGGAGTTGCTGGCGCGCTTCCTGCCGGTCTTGAAACGTTTCAACCCGAAGTTCGAGCCGGACTGGGTGCGGAAGACGTGGCTGTTCCGCACGGCCTACGCCCAGCCGGTGCCGCTGGTCAATCACTCGCAAAACATCCCGGATATTCGGACGCCGGTGGAAGGGGTGTATTTTGCCTCGATGAGCCAGGTCTATCCCTGGGACCGGGGGACGAACTTCGCCGTGGAAATCGGCCGCCGGGCGGCGAGGATGATGATGGAGTAAGGCCGCGCTTCTTTGCAGCATCGAATGACACGGATTTCGCGAAAGAGTCGGCGTCGTTCTTCGAGTACAATCGGCGCAAATCCACCCTCAAGGAGAAGACGATGAACGCACAACTGCTTGCCCTCCTGACCGCCATCGCCTGGGGCGTCGGCGGCTACTTCGAGAAGAAAGGCCTGCACCTGGGCGGACTCTCGCCGCAGATGGGCATCACCATCCGCACGGCGGTGGCGCTGGTCATTTTGGGAATCGTTTCCTACCCGCAGTGGAAGACCCTGCCGCAGGCCGGGCCGAAGGCGATCCTGATGATGGTCATCGGCGGCGGGATTGTCGCCGGCGCGATCGGCATGCTGTGCTTCTACGCCGCCCTGAAGGGCGCGCCGCTCAACCGCGTCATGCCGATTGCCTTCACCTCGCCCCTCTTCGGGGCGCTGATGGGCATCATCTTCGGCGGCGAGCCGCTGACCTGGAAGGTCGCTCTCGGGACGATCCTGACCATCGCCGGGATCATCACGCTGACCATCTAAAAGCGCGCCCTCATGACCTCCGCCTCCTTCGTCAAGCCGCGCTACGATTCCGGCGGCTTTGCCTCCCTGCCCGGCCGCATCCTCGACTCGCTGACCTCCGGCCATTACGCCAACGTGGTCTTGTTTCTGATCGACGGCTTCGGCTGGAGATTCTTCGAAAAATTCCAGGACGCGCCTTTCCTGAAAACCGTTTGCCGGAGCCAGGAGGCCGCCGTCGAGAAACTGACGGCGCAGTTTCCCTCCACCACCTCGGCCCATCTCACCACCCTGCACACCGGTCAGCCGGTCGGCGAGCATGGACTTCTGGAGTGGAACGTCTACGAACCCGCCCTGGACGCCGTCATCGCCCCCGTGTTGTTCTCCTTCGCCGGGACAACGGAGCGCGACACGCTCAAGGCGGTCGGCTTCGACCCGCGCCGGCTCTACCCCTTCGAACCCATTTATCCTGCCCTGACCCAGCGCGGCGTCGCCGCCACGTTGTTCCAGTCCCGCGACTATACCCCCTCCACCTACTCGGAGGCGCTCTACCAGGGCGCGACGGCGCGCGGCTTCAAGACGCCCGCCGAGGCGCTGACCAATCTGGCCGAAGCGTTGACCCGCTCCTCCTCCCCCGCCTATTTCGTCTTCTACTACGACCGCATCGACAGCCTCAGCCACGATTACGGCCCCGCCGCGCCGCAGACCGAGGCCGAAATCCTGCACTTCCTGCTGGCCCTGGAAAACGTCTTCCTGCCCCGCCTGCGCCCGGCCGGCCGGACCCTCTTCCTGCTGACCGCCGACCACGGCCAGACCGAGGTGGACCCCCAAACGACCCTCTATCTCAACACCGACCCGCGCTTCGCCGGCGTGGAGAAATTCCTCCGGCCCGACCGCGCCGGACGCCCGATCGTCCCCATCGGCGCCTGCCGCGACTTCTTCCTCCCCATCCGCCCCGGCCTGCTGGACGAGGCCCGTCGCTTCCTGGCGACCCGCTTGGAGGGGCGGGCGGAAGTCCGCCTCGTGGAGGAGATGATCGCCGAGGGCTGGTTCGGGCCGCGGGTCTCGGAACGCTTCCGCGCCCGCGCCGGCGACCTGGTGATTCTGCCCCGCCGCGGCGAGTCGGTCTGGTGGTACGAAAAAGACCGATTCGTCCAGAAATACTACGGCCATCACGGCGGATGGACGCCGGAAGAGATGGAAATCCCTTTGGTCAGATGGGAAATGTGATGTACAATTGATTTCGAATTTCGTTCACCGCCGCAAACGCGTCGGTTCCAGACCACAAGAGGAGAATCCCATGTACCATACCCTGATCATCGTTGGCAACGTCGGCCGCGACCCCGAAATGCGCTACACGCCCTCCGGTCAGGCCGTGACCTCGTTCTCGGTCGCCACCAACCGTCAGTACACCAACAACAACGGCGAATTGGTGAAAGAGACCATCTGGTTCCGCATCTCGGCCTGGGGCAAGCAGGCCGAAATCTGCAATCAATATCTGCGCAAAGGTTCGAAGGTGCTGGTCGAAGGCCGTCTGACCGCCGACCAGGCCACCGGCGGCCCGCGCATCTGGACGGGGCAAGACGGCCAGGCGCGCGCCTCCTTCGAAGTCACCGCCCAGACCGTGCGCTTCCTCTCCTCGCGCGCCGAGAGCGAGATGGGCGCCGGCGCGCCGATGGTCGAAGAAACCCTGGCCAGCGGCGAAGACGACAACATCCCCTTCTGACAAAGCGAGGCCCCCATGGCGCTTCCTCCGCCCCGACCCGTCCCTCTTCCCATCGAAGTCCCTCCCGACCTGCAGCCGGTATACGCCAACACCGCCCGCATCGCCCATGCCCCGGCCGAATTCGTGATCGAATTCGCCCGCATCCTGCCCGGTGAAACCAAAGCCATCGTAGGAGCGCGGGTCATCATGTCGCCGGTGGGGGCCAAACTGCTCCTGCAGGCACTGACCGACAACCTGGGCCGCTACGAAAGCACCTTCGGCCCGATCAACATCCCCAGCGGCTCCAGCCTGGCCGACCAACTCTTCCGGCCGCCGCATCCGCCCGAGCCGCCGCCGGACAAGAAATAGCGCATGCACAAACTCGACCTCATCTCCGAACAAATCCGCAAGGCTTTCGAGGCGCGCAACGCGGCGCGGGACAAAGCCCTGGCGCAAGCGCGTCTCCTGACGCGCGCCTGCGCCCTGGCCATCCGCGCCGTCCACCGCGCCGAGGACGAAGTGATGCACGCTCACCTGGCCGAGGCCCGCGACCTGGTCGCCGCCCTGCGCCGGGAACTGGCCGAGTTTCCCGACCTCTACTATGCTGGCTACACGCAAGACGCCCTCAAGGAATACGCCGAGGCCGCCATCACCTGCGCCCTCATCCGTCACCAACCTCTCCCCACCCTCGACGAACTCGACCTGCCTCCCGCCACCTACCTCAACGGCCTGGCCGAGGCCATCGGCGAACTCCGCCGCCGCTGCCTCGACATCCTGCGTCACGGCTACTCCGCCGAAGTCGAACACCTGCTCGGTCACATGGACGACATCTTCTCCGTCCTGGTCACGATGGACTTCCCCGACGCCATCACCAACGGCCTGCGCCGCCAAACCGACGTGGCCCGCAGCCTCATCGAACGCACGCGCGGCGACGTCACCTTCAGCCTGCGCGGCGAACACCTTGAACGCTCCATCCAGCGTCTCAGCGCCCAACTCTCCGGCGAGACCCCGCCCGGCAACCCCCGTCCCCATCCCTCCCCCGACGAGGAATGACCATGCCCCGCCCCGCCCATCGTCACCGGCTTCTGCTGTACACCTATCTCTTGAACCGCTGGTGGCGGGCGGTCATGGCTTGCGGCGTCACCCTGTTGCTCTTGACCGCCGGCCTGGCGCTCATCCCCTACTACTTCCCCCAATTCCCCGTCGTCTGGGTCGCCGACTGGATTCTGTGGATCACCGCCGGCCTGGGCGCGCTGACCGTCTGCGGGGCGCTCTTCCTGGCTTCCATCCGCAAATCGGCCTACGTCCAGGTCTTCCCCGATCACCTGCGCCTGGTGACGCCCTTCCTGCGCCTCCGCATCGGCTACCAGCGTCTGCGCCGCACGTACACCGCCGAGATGAGCCAGTTGTTCCCGCTCAAGAAACTGCGCGGCCGCAAGCGCGACATCCTGCGCCCCCTCGTCGGCCGGACGGCGGTCGTGCTGGAACTGCGCCAACTGCCGCTCAGCCGCTCGGCGCTCAGCCTCTTCCTCTCCCCCTTCTTCTTCCCCGATAAAACCCCCGCCTGGCCCTTCTGGTCTCTGACTGGATGACCTTCGCCACCGAACTGGACTCGGCCTTCAGCGCCTTTCAAGACCATGTGCGCCAAGCGGTTCGTCCGCCTGCCCCAGGTCTGCTCGGCAACCTGACCGATTCCTCAAGTCATCGTTAAATTCGCGTTCCACAAAAAATCCGCGCAATCCGCGGCTAAAAACACAAACGTCCGAACTTAAGGAGTCTCAGAAAAAGCCATCAAAGTATTGACCAAAACGGTTTATAATGAATGAGCCGCGCGGCTCTCTATATCATTCACAATGAAAGGAGTTCTCTATGTCATCAAAAACCAAACTGTGGGGTATTCTGTTGGCAGCCGCCATGCTGACCCTGTCGGTCCTGGCCTGCACGGTCTCTACCGGCGGAGGCGGAGGGGGGCAAGAACCCTTCACAGGCGGCGAATGTGAGGGAAACAGCATCCGCCTGAACATGAATTCCAGCGCCTCTGGCAACATTCAGGGCGGCAACACCTTCGAGCAGGTCTATCAAATGTTCTGCCTGTGGGTGCCAGAGAACGGCAGCCGCCTCGTCATCGAGGTCAGCAATTTCAGCGCCGACGTCGACTTGGACCTCTATGTAGACCGTTCCTACTCCACCCTCCTGTCTGAGTCGGGATTCGGCGAATGGTACTCGAACGATGTTGGCACCACCCGCGAACAGGTCACCATCAACAATCCGGGCGGGCGCTATTACATCCAGGTCGTCTCCTACAACGGCTCACCGAGTTCCTTCACCATCTCCAACACCTTCACGCCCTAATCAGCAGGACTTCGGGGCAGGCACAGGGGCAGACCACTTCAGTCTGCCCCTCTTTACATACACCATCTCGTTTGGATTCAGGAAAGGATGACATATGAAACTCCGTCTTCTGCCCCTCATCTTCCTGCTTGCGTTATGGCTGGCTGCCTGCGGCAGTCCTTCTCCAGCCGCGCCGACCGTCCCAAGCGCCACCGCCCTCCCCACCGACACCCCCCTTCCTCCCACCGAGACCCCCACGCCGTCGCCAACAGAGACGCCGACAGAGACGCCCACGGCCACCTTCACCCCCTCCCCCACCGAGACGTTCACCCCCACCCTCACCTTCACCCCCACCGAGACGCCGACCATCACCCTCACGCCGACGCCGGTCGTCTTGCGCTTCGAGGTCCGGGAACAGGCCAATTGCCGCTACGGCCCCGGCGCGCCCTTCCTCTATAAATACGGTTTGGTCGCCGGCAGCAACATGGAAGCCATCGGCCGCAACTACAACGCCAGTTGGCTGTTCGTGCGCGCCATCGGCGGGACCAATCCCTGCTGGGTCAACGCCTCGCTGCTCAACGTGCGCGGCGACCCCGCCACCCTGCCCGAAGTGGACCCCTTCATCATCCTGCCCATCTCGCCCTACTACCCCGCCCTGACCGGCGTCAGCGCCGCCCGCAGCGGGACGACCGTCAACTTCTCCTGGGACCCGCTGATTCTGCGCGCCGGCGACGACTCCCTACAAACCCCCTACGTGGTCGCCGCCTGGGTCTGCCGCAACGGCGCCTACGTGTTCGACGTGGTCGGCTCCTACACCACCTCCGCCTCGGTCAACGACGACGCCAGTTGCAACGGCGCCCGGGTCGCCTACGTGATGGGCGCCGAGAAACACGGCTACACGCCGTGGGTCCGAGTCAGCCTGCCGTGATTGCTCGAAACCGATGAAAAGAGTTCTGCTTCTCCTCCTTGTTCTCTCGTTCCTCTCTCTCCCCCTCACCGCCTGCGCGCCCCGCTGGCGGCTCGTCTGGGCCGATGAGTTCGACCTGCCCGACGGCTCCCCGCCTGATCCGTCCAACTGGAACCATTCGACCGGCGGGACCGGCTGGGGCAACGGCGAGTTGCAGTATTACACCGACCGCCTCGAAAACGCCCACATCGAGGACGGCATGCTGGTCATCACGGCCATCCAGGAGGATTACATGGGCCGGCATTACACCTCCGCCCGCCTCAATACGATGGTCTGGCATGAATTCCTGTACGGGCGGATCGAGGTGCGCGCCCGCCTGCCGAACACCCAGGGCATCTGGCCGGCCATCTGGATGATGCCGGCGCGCGCCAACTACGGCAACTGGCCCGCCAGCGGCGAAATCGACATCATGGAACTGATCGGCCGGGAACCTTTCCGCGTCTACGGCACGCTCCACTACGGCAACCCCCACCAACAGAGCGGCGGATTCTACGACCTCCCCAACGGCGCGACCTTCGATCAGGATTTCCACGTCTTCGCGATCGAGTGGGAGGAGAACGAAATCCGCTGGTACGTGGACGACATTCTGTACCACCGCGAGACCGAGTGGTTCACTTCCATGCCGAGCGCAAAATACCCCGCCCCGTTCGATCAACCCTTCTACCTCATCCTCAACGTGGCCGTCGGCGGACATTGGCCCGGCTCGCCCGATGAGACCAGCGTCTTCCCGCAAAGCATGTGGGTGGACTACGTGCGCGTCTACCAGAAGAGATAGCCCGGAATCCCCCATGCAACTCTTCGACCTGTGCCTGGCCTGGAACTGGGAATACGACGCCGACTTCGTCGCCCTGCTCGAAGCGGCCTGCGCCCGCCGCGGCCTGACCTGCCTCTCCGTCACCCCCGCCAACCTGGACGCCGTCCTGGAGGGCCTGGCGCAGCGGCGACTGGCCTTCCGCTCCTTCCTCGACCGCGCCTCGGACGCCGACCCGGCCTTCCAGCCGCTCGCCGACCGGGCGCGCGGCCGCGGCGTCTTCCGCATCAACCCCCAGGAACTCTGCCGCTGGGCCGACGACAAAGCCACCATGCACCTGGAATTCCTCAGCCACGGCATCCACGTTCCCTACACCATCCTGCTTGCCCCCTTCCGCGACGCCCCCGCCCTGCTCGGCATCGACCTGACCCCTCTGGGCGGACGCTTCGCCATCAAACCGGCGCACGGCGGCGGCGGGGAGGGAGTCATCATCGAAGCCTCCACCCTCGAGGAGGTCCACGCCGCCCGCCAGCAGCAGCCGGACGAAAAATACATCCTGCAAGCCCACATCCAGCCCTGCCTTCTGGATGGGCGGCCGGCCTGGTTCCGCGTGTTGTACTGCGGCGGCATGGTTTACCCCTGCTGGTGGGACACCCAAACCCACCTCTACGCCCCCGTGACCGAGGACCAGGCCCGAACGTTCGGCCTGCGCCCCCTCTGGGACATCACAACCCGCATTGCCCGCGTCTGCCGCCTCGACCTGTTCTCAAGCGAAATCGGCCTCACTGAAGAGGGCCTGTTCCTGGTCGCCGACTACGTCAACAACCCCATCGACCTGCGCCTGCAATCCAAGGCCGCCGACGGCGTCCCGGACGCCATCGTCGAGAGCATCGCCGAACGGTTGGCCATGCTGGTCGAGGTGCATGGGCCGATTGCCTGACAAGAAGGAAACAAGTAAACGCAAGGGCGGCCGCACGGCCGCCCTCGTCCTTCATTTGTCCTGCAACTCCGCCGCCCGCAGGGTATTCTTCATCAGCATGGCAATCGTCAT
The DNA here is from genome assembly GCA_019873655.1 of Chloroflexota bacterium. Taxonomy (GTDB): domain Bacteria; phylum Chloroflexota; class Anaerolineae; order Anaerolineales; family Villigracilaceae; genus JAFGSI01. Next base: position 23,747 of record JAIOAU010000018.1, read on the forward strand.
CGGGCCGACCCCGCCCGGGACGGGGGTGATCCAGCCCGCTACCTCCTTGGCCTCCTCGAAGTGGACATCGCCGACCAGGCGGTGTCCGCTCTTTTTGGTGGCGTCGGGGACCGAGTTGATGCCCACATCGATGACCGCCGCGCCGGGCTTGATCCAGTCGCCGCGCACGAAGTTGGCCTTGCCGATGGCGGCGATCAGGATGTCCGCCTGGCGGACGACCGCAGGCAGGTCGCGCGTCCGCGAGTGGCAGACGGTGACGGTGGCGTTCTTGCCGATCAGCAGCAAGGCGGCCGGCATGCCGACGATGTTCGAGCGCCCCAGCACGACAGCGTGAGCGCCCTCGATCGGCACCCCGGCCTGCTCGAGCAGGTAGATGCAGCCGTAGGGCGTGCAGGGGACGAAGAGCGGTTCGCGGCCCTTCTGCGCCAGCCGGCCGATGTTGATGGGCGAGAAGCCGTCCACGTCCTTCTCAATGCTGATGAGCGAGAGGACGCGCTCCTCGTTCAAGTGCGCCGGCAGCGGCAGTTGCACCAGGATGCCGTGAATCTTCTTGCTGGCGTTCAGTTTCTTGATCAACTTCTCCAGTTCTTCCTGGCTGACGTCTGCTGGCAGATGATGGCTGACCGATCCCATCCCAAGTTCGGCGCAGGCTTTTTGCTTGGAGGCCACGTAGGTGGCCGAGTCGACCCGGTCGCCCACCAGGACGGTCGCCAGGGTGGGCTTGGGCTTGCCCGCCGCGATTCGTTTGGCCACCTCGGCCGCGACCTGCTCGCGCACCTGTTGGGCGATGGCCTTTCCATCAATGATTTGAGCCGTCATTTTTCCTCCTCGAAATCATCCTTATTATACAATGGACATCTTGCAAAAGTGCTTCACCGTCCTGAGCGGAGCCGCACGCCCTGAGCCTGCCGAAGGGTTGTGCGGCGCAATCGAAGGACGTTTTCTCCAGGATAGTCTGAGTTTCTTTTCACTCACCCTTCGACTGCGCTCCTCGTTCTGCTCGTCGCTCCGCTCAGGGCGTAGGATGGACTTATGCAAGAGGTTCAATCTTTCCCGTCAATTCCTCATCGTCCAACCTTTCCAGACGGACGAGGTCGATCCGATTCCAGCGCGGCTGGGAGGCCTCGGCGGAGACGCGCAAGTAGTTGCCGGTCAGGCCCTCCAGCCGCCAGCGGCCCCCGGCGAGGGGAGAAGCCGTCTCCCACAGCACCGGCAGGGCGCGGCCGAGGAAACGGGCGCGGTAAACCTGCGCCGACTCGGCCAGCGCCTGCCGCAGCAGCGCGCTGCGCCGACGGGCGACCTCGCCTGCCACCCGCCCCGGCAGGCGCGCCGCCGCCGTCCCCGGGCGGGGAGAGTAAGTGAAGACATGCCCCCCGGCGAACTGCATGGCCTGGACGAAAGCCAGAGTCTCGGCGAACTCGGCCTCGCTTTCGCCGGGGAAACCGGCGATCAGGTCGGTGGTCACGGCCAAGTCGGGGATGGCGGCGCGGGCCGCGGCGACCAGGTCGGCAAAGGCCTCGGGCGTCGTCTTGCGCGCCATGCGGCGCAGCACCGTCGGGCTGCCCGATTGCAGCGGCAGGTGCAGGTGCGGACAGAGACGAGAGTCCTGCCAGATGGCGAAGAAATCCGGCTCCAGGTCCCACGGTTCGAGCGAGGAGAGGCGCAGGCGCGGCGTCTCCGTCCCGGCCAGGATGGCCGCGACCAGGTCGCCCAGCCGCCGCGGCGGGGTCAAATCCTGGCCCCACGAGCCAAGATGGACGCCGGTCAGGACGACCTCCTGAGTCCCGCCGGCGAGCGCGGCCCGCACCTCGGCGAGGACGGCCTCCACGGAGCGGGAACGGCCCGGGCCGCGCGCCAGGGTGGTGATGCAGAAGGTGCAGGCGTTGTCGCAGCCGTCCTGCACTTTGAGAAAGGCGCGCGTGCGGGCGCGCAGACCCGGCAGGGGCTGGCGGGCGAGCGGTTCGAGGTCGAAGAACGCCTGCGGCAGACCGAGCAGGTCGGCGGCCAGCGCGTCCTTGTCCTGGTTGGGGACGACGCGCCAAACCCCCGGCAGGGCAGCGGCCGCCTGCGGTTCGAGCGTGGCCCAGCAGCCGGTCGCCAGAATGCGCCCGGTCCCGGCCCGCGCCGCCCGCCGGATAGCGGCGCGCGAATCGGAGGCCGCCTCGGCCGTGACCGTGCAGGTGTTGACGATGGTCAGGTCGGCCTCCGCCGCGCTGGCGACGATTTCGTGACCGGCGGCCCGGAACTGGCGGGCGATGGTCTCGATTTCAGCCTGGTTCAGACGGCAGCCGACGGTATCGAGAAAAACCTTCATGCCTATACGAAAGAAACGACCATCTACGGAACGACGGCGCGGAAATTGTCGAAGATGATGTCCACGCCGATTTCATCGAACGAACCGGCCAGCAGGCCGACCTCGCCCTCGGCGTGATCGCCGTCCCGAAAGCGGGCGATCTCCTGCCCGTTGACCGAGGCGGTCAGCAGGTCGCCGAGGCAGTCGAAGCCCAGGTGATTGGGAGCCACGCCGGTCAGGATGGCCGGGCTGGAGATCATCGCCTGACCGCCGAAGAGAATGCGGTTGCCGCCCGTGACCTTGCCGACGCCGAAGTAGCCGTCGCTGGAAATGATGAAAAAGTAGAAATTATAGGGGTCGCGGTAGCGGCAAATCAGGCCGAAACGGTTGTCGAAGGGACCCGACAGGCGTCCCGCATCCACCTCCAGGCGGACGTCGCGGTAGACGCGCCCGCTCAGCGTCCAGAGGTCATACTGGGCAGTCGTCACGGTGATGCGGAACGTCCCTTGATAGTAGTTCATCTCACCCACCGGGCTGGAGGAGACCAGCCAGCCGGTGGCCGGAGAAGAAAAATCATCCAGAAACGTCTCGCCCGCAGGCGGGACGGTCGGGCTGAGCGGCGTCGCCGGCAGGCAAGCCGAGAGGAGAAAAGAAAAGCCGAGCAAGATGAAAAGCGAAAATCGGCGCATGACGAGGACTCTTCCGGGGTGATTGGTTGTCATTGTAACAGACAGAGGCGCAAGGCTGTACCCCGGCGTCAAGGAAAATACTGCTCCAACAACCGCTGCGCCCGCCAGCCGGAGGGACCGTCGGGGTCGAGGGCGGCGGCCTGCTGCAGATACGTCTGCGCGGCAGGAGCGTTGCCGAGACGGAGGTACAGCATCCCCAGGTGCAAATAGGGATCGGCCTGCTCCGGGGCCAGTTCGACGGCGCGGCGCAGATGCAATTCGGCCTCATTCGGATAGCCGAGTTCGGTCATCACCTGCCCGGCCAGGTCGTGCGTCTGCCAGTCGTCGGGGGCCAGGGCGAGCAACTGCTGGACAGCAGGAAGCGCGGCCGTCTCCAGGGCGGCCGCATTGCGCAGACAAAAGGCCGCCAGCGCGCGCCAGTAGAGGGCCTCCGTCGGGGCCATCTCCGTCGCGCGCTGATAGTAGGCCAGCGCGCGAATCAAATCGCCCCTGGCCTCCCAAGCCTCGCCCAGAGCAGCCTGCCAGGCCGGGTTGTCCGGCTCGGCGGCCGCCGCCCGGCTGGAATAGAAAATCGCCCGGTCGGCGTCCCCCCGCCGCAGCCAGTACATGCCCGCCAGCGCCTGCGCCAGGACGGAGTTGGGATTCAAGCGCAGGGCGTTCATGATCGGGTAAGAACCGTCCAGGCCAGCCTGCTGACGGGCTTCGCCCAACCAGGCCCAGGCCTCGGCGTAATCGGGCCGCAAAACAATCGCCCGCTCAAAGGCCGCCTGCGCCAGGTCGAGTTCGCCCAGGGACAGCAGGCCGCGCCCTGCCGTCACCAACCAGTACGCCGGTTCGGCCTCTTCATCCATTGCGCCCAAAGAGGAGCGGAAAACGCTCACCGATGGCTCATAGTCCGCATTCAGGCGGGCCGCCAGGATCAGTTCGGGCAGGGCATCCTGCGGGCGGACGGCGCACAACAGCAGGCCGAGTTCGTAGCGGGCGGCGGCGTCATCGGGGACGAGCGCGAGGTACGCGCGCCATGCTTCGACGGCCTGCTCATAGGCTCCCCGCTGGCGATAGGCGCGCCCCAGACGCAGCCAGGCCTCCGCTTCCGGCAGGGCGCGCCGCCAGGCCTCTACGGCGGCCGTCGCCTCGCCCGTCTGCCAGTAGAGGTCGCCGCGGGCAATCCAGCCGGTGGAGGTCAGGCCGTCTCGTTCCGCGCGCAGAAAATAAGCCTGAGCCTGGGGAATGTCTCCGACCGCGACAGCCGCCAGCGCCGCCCGTTCCCACAAGCCGGCCTGCCAGGGCAGGCGTTCGGCCGCTCCGGCGTAAGCCAACGCCGCCTCGCCGGCGCGGCTGGCCGCCTCCAGCCAGCGCGCCCGCTCCAGGTCCAGCCAGCCGGCAAAGGGGCGCGGCAGGAGGATCGAGGTCAGAATCGCCAGCAGGACGAGAATCTGTCGGCCGGGCAAGGCAACGAGGGCGCGGCGCATGGGTCAATTATAGTCCATACGAAAATGTTATCTTTCACAAAGGAAAATTGGGATAAACTATCGAAAGACGAACTATCGAAAGTAGAAGTATAATCCTAAAGACCATGAACGCATTCCTCGGGAATGTCTTCGCCCTTCTGACCACGCCTTCAGGCAACTTGATTTATCACTTGTGCCTGGTGATCTGTATTGGGGGAGCGCTGCAGGGATCCATCCACCACTGGCGGCTCAGTCAATTCCCGCAGGCGCGGCGCACGACGACCGGACTGATCGTCCTGCTGGGATTGCAACTGCTCCAATTCTTCTTCAGCGCCCTCGTCTGGCAGGGACTGCTCGACCCGCAGACCGTCCTGCCGCCGCTCGACCGGGCGGTCAGCCTGCTCAGCCTGGTGTGGATCGCCTGGCTGTGGACCTTTCCCGAACCGGTTCGGCTGGCCGACGCCGCGGCCATCCTGTTGACCCTGCTGGGGGTGACCGCTTTCGGCGCTACGCTCGTCTTCTGGACTCAGACGCCAGCCGGGGATTTCAACCTTTCCGTCTTCGATTTGGCCTGGCACGCCTTCAGCCTGGCCGTCATCCTGTTGAGCCTGGTCATCCTGCTCGTCCGCCGGCCGAACGGATGGGGCAACGGCCTGGCCGTTCTCCTGCTGGCCTTCCTCGGCCATCTGGCCGGGACCTTTCTTCCGATGTCGGGCGACTTCCCGGGCGCGGTGCGGCTGGCGCATCTGGCGCTCTTCCCCATCCTCTTGACTCTGCCGCAGCGCTTTCCGCTGGGAACCCCGCCCCAGCCGACCGTCACCCGGTCTGATCAGCCATCTCCCGAACGGCGGCGGTACAGCACCGACCCAAAGACTTTCCACGCCCTCCTTTCCCTGGCTGGCGAACTGGACCCCGAAAAAATCAGCCGGGCCGTGACGCGCGGCATCGCCCAGGCCATGCTGGCCGATTTGTGCTTCCTGCTGACCCTCAACGATGACAAGACCCTCAACATCGTCTGCGGCTACGACTTGATTCGCGAGGAAGCCCTGGATGGGACAACCGTGGACAAAGAGAGCATTCCGCTCCTGGCCAACGCGCTCCAGCGCGGCCGTCCGTTGCGCCTGCCGGCCAGCAGCACCTCTTCGGACCTGAAGGGGCTGGGACAGATTTTGGGACTCACCAACCCCGGCCACCTGCTGAGCGTGCCGATCAGCGCCTCCGACCGCAGTCCGCTGGGCGGCTTGCTGCTCCTTTCTCCCTACTCGAACCGCCTGTGGAGCGCCGAAGACCAGACCTATCTGACGAACGTCGCCTCCCTGTTCGTCCCCATCCTGGAACGCAGCCGAAGGCTGGCCGAATTGGAAGTGGAAGGCGAGAAGAGCCGCGCCGCGCTCGAAGAAGCCAGGCGGAAAGCCGAAGAAGCCGAGAAAAAGTACGAGGAACTCTCTCAAAAATACGAAGCCCTCAGCCGACAGGCCTCGCAGGTCGAGATGCAGGCAGAAAACATCGCCGCTCTGCTGGCTGTTCAGGAAGAATCGCAGCGCACGATCGACCAACTGCGGGCGGAATTGGAGCAGGTGCGCCAGGGCGTCCTGCCGACCGAAACGAGTTCGGCGCAAGTCCAGCAGTTGGAAAATGAACTGCGCCTGACCCTCAAAGAGGTCGCCCGCCTGCAAAACGCCCTTGCCCAGGCCGAGATGAAAATCCTGGAACTGGAAAAACGGCCCGCCTCGGCGATCTCGAACGAACAGGCCGAAGTCATCGCCTCGATCTCCCAGGAACTGCGCCAGCCGATGTCCTCCATCGTCGGCTACACCGACCTGCTGCTCGGCGAATCGGTCGGCATCCTGGGCGCGTTGCAGCGCAAATTCGTCGAGCGCATCAAAGGCTCCACCGAACGCATCGGCGGGCTGATCGAGGACCTGATTCAACTGACCACCCTCGAAGCCGGGCGCATGGACCTCAAGCCCGAGCCGATCGACATCAACCTCATTATCGACAACGCCATGGCCTACACCAGCACGCAAATCCGCGAGAAGAACATCACCATGCGGCTGGACGTGCCCAGCGTGCCGCCGCAAATCCAGACCGACCGCGAAGCCTTGCAGCAAATCCTGATTCATCTCCTGCAAAACGCCGGCGCCGCCACCCCGGCCGAAGGAACGATTGGCCTGCGGGTTCAAATGCAAAAGGAAAAGAATCAGAACTACCTGCTCATCCAGGTCTCGGATACCGGCGGCGGCATCAGCGCCGAGGACATCCCGCGCGTCTTTGCCCGCCGCTACCGGGCCGATAACTCGCTCATTCAGGGTCTCGGCGATACCGGCGTAGGCCTCTCGATCGCCAAGACCCTGGTCGAAGCCCAGCACGGGCGCATCTGGGTCGAAACCGAAGCCGGCGTCGGCTCGACGTTCAGCGTGCTGCTGCCGGTCACGCCTTCGGAAGAAAAGTCATGAGAGGGTTGCGGCAATTCCTCAGCGGTTTGGCGATTGCTCTGGCCTCCTCCATCCTCATCCTGGGAGGCCTTTCGCTCTCTCTGGCGGAGGGCCGCATGCTGGCCCCCACCATGACCCTGCCGGCCACAGCCACCCCGACCTGGGTCTCTTTCACCCTGCCGCCGCCCAGCACCGCCACGCCCATTCCTCCCAGCGAAACGCCCACCCCGCCTCCTACGCCCACCACCTGTCCCCCGCCATTCAACTGGATTCCCTACCAGGTCCAGGCAGGGGATACGCTCGAAAGCCTGGCCCAGCGCTACCGCACCAGCCCCAATCTGCTGGCCCAAAACAACTGCCTGCTGACCAGCAGCCTGCCGGTCGGCTTTATCCTCTACGTTCCGCCTCTTCCCCTCCCCACCGCTACCCCCTGCCGTCCGCCGCGGGGATGGGTCACCTACATCATTCAGCAAGGCGACACGCTGTCCAAAATCGCCGCCCGCTACGGAATTCGCTACCCCGAACTCCAGGCCGCCAACTGCCTGACCTCCACCATTATCTATCCAGGCCAGCGACTCTACGTGCCACCCTGGCCGCCCTTCACCCTGACCCCCGAATTCACGCTGACCCTTACCTCCACCCCCACCGCGAGTGAAACGTTCACCGCGTCCCCCAGCGCGAGTTCCACCCCCGAGGCGTCGCCGACCTTCACCGCCACCGCTACGCCCAGCCAAACGCCGACCGTTGCGCCGACCCCCAGCGCAACACCCTCGCCTGCTCCGTCGGCTACTCCAACCACGCCCTCGCCATGAGACCTGCCGACTCCTGCGCCAGCGACTCCCCGCCGCCGCGCCGCTTGCTGGCGCGCCTGCTCTTCATTCTGTTCTTTTCCGTATCCCTGGCCGGCTGCGGCGCCATGAGCGTCCCCCAGGCGACACCGATGATGACCGTCACCCTGCCGGCCCAGCCATCCGCCACCGCCACCCCCTTTGCGCCTCAGGAAACCATCGAGGCCACCCCCGCCCTGCCGCCCTGGCAGACGGCCCCCACCCTGCAGGCGACGCCAGCCGCCACCGGCGTCCCGGCCCCGGCCGCGCCGATTCCCCAGCCGGCCGGCCAGGTCTCGATTCTTCTGCTCGGCTCCGATCAACGCCCCGAGGGCGGTTCGTTCCGCACCGACACCATCGTCCTGCTCACCCTCCGCCGCGGCTCGCTCACCCTGGTCGGATTCCCGCGCGACCTCTACGTGTACATCCCCGGCTGGCAGATGCAGCGCATCAACACCGCCTATCCGCACGGCGGCTTCGAACTCCTGGCCGATACCCTGGCCTACAATTTCGGCGTGCGGCCCCAATACTTCGTCCTCACCCATCTCAGCGGTTTCAAAGACATCGTGGACAGACTGGGCGGAATCGAAGTCGAGACCGCCCGCGCCCTGACCGACCAGCGCGACGGCTATCCGCGCCCCTACACCGTCGGCCCCGGAACCGTCCACATGGACGGCGAGACCGCCCTGTGGTACGTGCGCGCCCGCTACAGCACCAGCGACTACGACCGCCTGCGCCGCGCCCAGGAAGTGCTCATCGCCATCGGGCGCAAACTGCTCAGCCTCGACGGCCTGAGCCGCGTCCCCGAACTCTACTCCCTCTACCGCAACTCGGTCGAGACCAACCTTGATCTCGAAACGGCCCTGCAACTCCTTCCGCTTTTGCAGTCCATCGACCCGCAGACCATAGAACGTTACGAGATCGGCGCCGACCAGGTCATCCCCTGGCTGGAACCCGAAAGCGGAGCGTACTACCTGCTGCCCAAACCAGAAGCCATCCAGGCTGTTCTGCAACAAGCAATAGGCCTTCCATGAAACGTTCCCTGCTCGTTCTTCTCTCGCTGAGCCTGCTGACCGCCTGCACCGCCGCCCCCGATCCATCGGCAGCCCCCTCCTCCGGCTACTTCGTCCCCACCCCCACGCTGACCCCCTTTCAGCCCCTGCCGGCTGAAGAAATCCCCCTCTCGACGGCGGCCCTCTCGCCCTCCCCATCCAGCACCGCCATCCCCATCACCGCCCAGGCGCTGCCCACCTGGACTCCCTCCTCCACGCCTACGGTGGTCCTGCCGCCCGCCAGCACCCCGCAGCCGACCTACGACCCGAACGCTCTCCTGCCCTCCAACTGGACGCCCCCCGCCTTTTACAGCCCGGGCTACGCCCCGCCTCCCTCCCCCATCCTGACCGACAACCAGACGGTCACCTTCCTCCTGCTCGGCTCCGACACGCGCGGCGGGCCGTCCTTCCGCACCGATACCATCGTCATCGCCGCCGTCCGCCCGCTCAACGGACAGGTCACGCTCATCTCCGTGCCGCGCGATCTGTGGGTGTACATCCCCAACCACGGCATGGATCGCATCAACACCGCCTACCTGTACGGCAACCGCGAGGGATACCCCGGCGGCGGACAGGCCCTGCTCAGAGATACCATCCTGTACAACCTGGGCATCCGCATCGACCACCTGGCCATGGTAGATTTCAACGGCTTCCGCCGAATCGTTGACACGTTGGGCGGCATTGACGTGCCGGTCGCCTGTCCCTACACCGATTGGCGGCTGCGCTCCCCGGCCCTCGACCCCAACAACGAGAACAACTGGGCGCTCTACACCGTCGGCCCCGGCCTGGTCCACATGGACGGCGACCTGGCGCTCTGGTACGCCCGCTCGCGTCAGCGTTCGAGCGACTTCGACCGCGGCCGACGCCAGCAAGAGGTCCTGCGCGCCATCTACGCCGCTGCCCTGCGCGCCGACGCCCTCGACCGCATCCCGCAGCTCTACGCCGACCTCAGTTCCGCCGTCACCACCGATTTGGACCTGCAAACCATCCTGCAACTTTCGCCGCTGGCCGTCACCCTCACCAACGCCGACATCCGCAGTTACTACATCAACCGCGAATACGTCACGCCGTGGACGACGCCCGCCGGGGCGAGCGTCCTGCTGCCCAACAGCCCGGCCATCCAGGCCATGTTGACCCGCGCCCTGGCCCCCGCCGCCCGCGCCCCCCAGGCCGAGTCCATCGTCGTCGAAGTCCGCAACGGCACGCTCTACGCCGGCTGGGATTCGCTGGCCGCCGAGCGCCTGAACTACGCCGGCTACGAAACCCGCCTCGCCCCCGCCGACCGTCACGATTATCCCGTCACCTATCTCTATGATTTGACAGCCGATCAGGACCCGGCTCGCGCCGCCTCCCTCCTGGCCATCCTGGGCCTGCCGCAAAGCGCCCTCGTCTCCGCCCCCATGCAGGCCAACGTTTCCTACGTGGTCATCGTCGGCGCGAATTATCAGCCCTGCTTCGACCCCTACCACATGGCCCCCTGAGGCCGCCCCCTCCACGCTCGACGCCGAAAGCCGCCGGATTCTTCCACGCCCAGCCTGTCAAGCGCAGGTTGCTCAACGCGCTCTGCCGCAGATTGCGCAGACGAGCCGGACTCTTCGACGCCATCTGCGGCGATTCCAAAACGCCAATCAGCCCTGTTGACACGAATCATCTTCCTTTGCTAAACTATACGCAGCAAGGAGGTGTCCATGTCTGGAACAACCGCCCATCTGACCCCTCAAACCGGCCTTGCGCCGGCGCTGAACGCCTGGGAAATTTTCCTCTACGATCAGGGCCGTTCGCCCCATACCGTCAAGGCTTTCCTCTCCGACGTACGCCTGTTGAGCGAGTATCTGCCGCCCGATCGCACGCTGGGCGCGATCACCACCGCAGACCTGAACCATTTCCTCGAGTGGATGCAAAGCGAGCGGGGCGTCCCTTGTTCTCCCAAAACGCTCGCCCGCAGAATCACCTCCCTGAAATCCTTCTTCCGCTGGCTGCACAAAGGCGGGGTGATCCTGGTCGATCCGGCCGAAAAAGTCGTCCAGCGTTCGGTCGTCAGCCCGCTGCCCGAGGTGCTGACCGAGGCCGAGATGGAGGCCGCCCTCCTGGCCGCCGACCGCTACCGCCGCAAAGCCAAACCCGACGCCCGCCCCTACACCCTGCTGGCCTTGCTCCTCTCGACCGGCATCAAGAAATCCGAATGCCTGGGAATTCACCTCAATCATATCGATCTGGAAGCCGAAGGCGGACCGATCGTCTTCATCCGATACGCCAGCCCGGCCAACCGTTACAAAGAGCGCAAACTGCCCCTGCCCGACGATTGGATTCCCGCCTATGAAGAATACCTGGAACAATACAAACCGGTCGACCGCTTGTTCCCCTGGTCGCCGCGCCGATTGGAGTATCTGCTCGAAGACATCGGACGAGACGCCGGCCTGCGCAAACACCTCTCCTTCGACATGTGCCGCTGGACCTCGGCGCTGATCGACTATTTGAACAACGTCGAACCGGAGAAGATTCGCCAGAAACTGGGCGTCTCCAAGATTCAGTGGCGCGAAATCCAGACCAAACTGCGCCAACTGGCAGGCCAGTAACGCCTCCCCCAAAACCGCTGTCAAGAAACAAAAAGGCCTCCTTGCGGAAGCCTTTTTGTTTCGCCCCACGCGGCTACGACTTCAAACGGGCGAGGACATCCGAGCATTCCATCAACAGGTATTCTTCGCCGTCCAGTTTGAATTCGGTGCCGCTGTATTTGGCAAACAACACCTTGTCCCCCACCCGCAACTTGATGGACTCGTCATCGCCAATGGCAATGACCTCGCCCATCTGCGGCTTCTCTTTGGCCGTTTCGGGCAGAAGCAAACCAGAAGAGGTCTTGCTCTCCTGTTCCAGCGGACGGATGAGGACGCGCGTCCCCAGCGGTTCGATTTTGGTCATAAAACACTCTCCTTGTCAAAATGAATTCGCAATCGGCTCGTTTCAACGCAAGCCGAGCAGTTTGTCGATCTTGGGACGGTCGAAACCGACCACGATCTTCCCGCCGATGTCGATCACCGGAACGCCCTGCTGACCGGAACGACGCACCATGTCGCGCGCCGCGGCCGCGTCCCGGCTGACATCCACCTCTTTGAAGCGAATACCCCGCTCGCGGAAATATTTCTTTGCCATGTTGCAAAATGCACAAGTAGGTGTGGTAAAGATGAGCACACGCGGCTGGTCCATGCAAACCTCCGCGCTTTTGGATGCAGACCGGCGTAAAAAGTTACATCCGAAAGAGGCGCAATTTCAACAAACGGCGCGTCCCAGCCGTGACGCGTACAGGATGCGCCAGCCGAAGCCCCGGCGCCCAGACGATTTGCTCTCCCGCGCAGACCAGCGGCCAGCGGGCCCGCGCTCGCCGGGGCAGTTTGGCGTTCACAAAGAAGTCCTGCAGTTTCATCGGCTCCCCCATTCCGAGCGGCTGAAAGCGGTCGCCGGGCCGGCGGGGACGGACGGACAGGGGCCCAACGAGCGCCTCGGCGTCCAGCCAGGCCGTCCACGGGTCGGATGATGAGTAGTCGTCTGACAGGACTTCATCCCGCGCCATCCGCTCGATGGCGAGCGTCCATCCGCCGCCCAGGTCGGTTCGCGGCTCGAGAAGCGGGCGCGGGCCGTCCACCTGGGGATAGTCGGCCATCGGCAGGTCGGCTTCGCAGGCGGCGAGGTAGATGAGTCCCCCCTCCACGAACAGACGCAGGCCGCCGGTCAGGTCGGCCGGCCGCAAATCGGCAGCGCGTTCCAGGGAGGCAAAATCCAGGTCGCCCAGCCCCGGACGGAGCAGGCCGGCCGCCCGCCGGAACAGGTTGCGCCGCAGCGGCCGCGACATCCCCGTCAGCGCCGCCCGGTCGAGGGCAACGAAACCCGGCTGGCAAAGGCGCAGCGCCCTTTCCCAGGCCGCCGCGACGATCTCATCCAGCAGTTCGAAATCTCCCTGCAAGGCAGAGGCGGCGCGCAGCAGCGCCTGACGAAGGCGCGGGTTGTAGGCCTCGAGAGCAGGCAGCAATTCGTGGCGCAGCCGATTGCGCAAATAGGCCGGATCGGCGTTGCTCGGGTCCTGGACAGGCTGCCAGTGGCGCTCGCGGCAATAGGCCTCGGTGTCGGCCCGCCGCAAGCCCAACAGCGGACGGACGAGCGGGATGACCGGATCGAACGAAGGAAGCAGGGCGCGCCAGGTCATGCCTTTCAGGCCGCTCAGGCCCGAGCCGCGCAGGAAATGCATCAGCACCGTCTCGACCTGGTCGTCGGCGGTGTGACCCACCGCCACGGCCTGGGCGCCGCGCTGACGGGCCTCGGCGAACAGGAAGCGGTAGCGCAGCGTCCGGGCGGCCTGCTCGATGGACAGTCCCTCCGCCTCGGCGAATGCGCCCACATCGGCGGCCCCGGCGACGAAATCCAGGCCGAGGGAACGCGCCAGGGCTTCGACCGCCGCCTGTTCGCGGTCCGCTTCGGGGCGCAGGCGGTGGTTGAAATGCGCCGCCACCACCGGATAGCCGGCCTCGTGCAAGACGCCGAGCAGACAGAGGCTATCCGCGCCGCCCGAAACGCCGGCAACGATCGGCCGAGTCGGGTCCAGCCGGCAGGCGTCGCGCAGGATGGCGTCGACCGCCGCCCTCCACTGCGGCTCCGAATCGCCGGCGTCGGGCGGGGCGACTTGGGAGGTTGGGGGGACCATCGTTCAGGCGTTCTCCAGCAAGTCGATGTAGGCCTCCTCCACCAGGTCTTCCTGGCAGATGTTCAGGCGGGACATTAAATCGTCGGCGACGGCGCGGCCCTCGGCGTCGGTCTGGCCGGGACGCAACACGACTTCCAGTTCGACGAATTCGCCCAGCCCCTCGACTCGGTCGAGGTGGATGCGCGTCTGCCCGGCCAGATACAGGCGGCGGGTCTTGCGGACGACGCCGCGCACCCCCAGGGCCGCTTCCAGGACGGTCTTCAAATGATCCGGGTCGTTGGTCTCAAAGATGAAGTAATCGGACCGTTTCGGAGCGGCCCGGTCGGGGCGTTCATAATACACCAATTGCGCCCGGTCAGCAGAGAGAATGCGCAACTTGAAGCGGCCGCGCCCAACGTGGAAGAAGATATCTTCCTGGACAATGACTTGACAAGGCGAATCGCTGAGGGCGGCGGCGCGCGCCTCGAGGTCGGCGAAGTCGCGGACGCGGGCTTTGATTTCGATATTGGCAGGCATCAGGTTTCCTCCGCAGGCGCTGGGCGCGCCTCGCCCGCCAGGCGCAGAATGCGGCGGCGGATGTCCTCGGTCAGCCACATGCCGGCCTCGGTGTCCAGCCGGTTGACGAATGGAGCAATGCGTTTGATGAGGCCGCGCTGTTTGGCCTCCAGCAGCACTTGCAGCGTGCCCCAGACCGTCAGCCCGGCGACGCGCCCGGTCTTGCGCGCCCGGCCGTCGTCGAGCAAGGCCACCGAATCGGGAATCTCGAAGCACAGCGAGAGCGTCACCAGGTCCGAGAGGTTCAATTCCTGGGCAAGCCAGGCCGAGGGCAGGGTGGCCTGCGGATCGGCGTAGCGGATCCAATCATAATCGAACAGGCGCGGCACGTCCAAGCCGATGAACAGACCGCGCTGCAACTCTTCGAGGACGTCCGAAGGCGCCCAGACTTCATCGAACATCTGGGGCAGATATTTCAAGGCCTTGATGCGGTAGAGATAGACCAGAGGGCTGGCGCTACAAATCACCTTCGGCATGCTGCTTTTCCAGTTCGATCAATTCGGCTTCCAGCGGAAAGATGTTGTAGAAACTCAAGTCGAGCAGGAACTCCAGGCTGGATTGACCGGCAATCCGGGCGGCGCGGTCGCGGGAGACGCGGTCGGCCAGGTACAGTTTGACGGCGATCAGGCGGCGCATTTCGCGCCACAAAGGCAACGCCGACCGCTGACGGGACTGGGTGCGCCCGCTGCGGCGCGAAGTCGAGGGTTCGACCCGCTTGACAGAGACCGGTTTGCGAGGGCGGGCGCTGCTCGCCAGCGAAAACTGCCGACGGGCCGAGAGGAGCGTTTCGAAATCGATGTCGATATAGGGAACGTCGTTCTCGATCTTCTCGCGGCGGCCGGGCAGGAATTTGCGCACCCAGGGATCGAGATGGTCGGTCTTTTCCAGGTACAGCAGGTCGGCGTATAGGTTGATTTCGAGCAGTTTCAGAAAGAGCGGAATCTGTTCCACCCAGAAACGGCTGATCGAAGTCTGGCTGCAATAGCCATTCAAAAGGTGAATCATAAACTCGCGGGCGAACGCCAGCCGTTCCGGCCCCTCATACAGGACGAGAATATCGAAGAGCAAGACGGCCAGGTCCATCACGAACCAGCCGTAGGCGCAGTCGTCGAAATCGATCAGGGAGATGCTGCGGCTGGAAAAATCGATGACGAAATTGCCGAAGTGCAGGCCGGCGTGAATCATGCCGTAGTCATCGCCGCCGCGCGGCAGTTTGCGGATGCGTTCGAGGACGGCCGCTTGCTTGCGCGCCAGCCACTCGTGTTCGGGCGGCGGATGGTTGAACAGGTTGACCGCCGCGTCCCAGTCGGGCCGGCGCAGGCCAGCCGGAGGAATGTATTTGCGCGACAGGGCATGCACCGCGCCAACCGAACGTCCGAGTTCCTGGAACAAGGCCGGGTCCCAGCGGTCGAGGCCGAGAGTCTCGGCCAACAGACCCGGCGGCAGCGTCACCGCCACGACCAGCCATTCCTGGTCCTCGTGAAGGATCGATTCCACCCGCGAACCGTTCCTGGTTGGAATCGGCTCGGGAACCAACGCCCCGCCCTCGACCAGATATTGCAACCAGTGGACGGTGGCCTGCAGATAAATGAGTTCCTGGTCCTCCCCGCGCGGGATGAGGCGCAGCACAAAATCGGCGCCGTCTTTGGAGAAGCGATACACGTGGGTATGATGGCCGCCGCGCATCAGGCGCAAAGCCGTAGGGGCGACGTCGTACAAAGCAGCGGCCTGGTTCAACGGAAGGGTGGGCATCGGCGACACCACTCAAAACAGGATGGTTAAGTGTACCCCAAAATTGACGAATGAAATCGTCAGACGGCGCGCCCAAGGCGATCTCCTCAAGAGCCGTCCGTCTTTGCCGCAGACTCATGGTAAACTAACCGGGTCTTCCCTATGAGCGCCTTCCTGCAACTTGCCCTCGAAATCGCCATCATCTTGATCGCCGCCAAACTGGCCGGTTATTTGAGCAACCGTCTCGGCCAGCCGTCTGTGCTGGGCGAAATCGTGATCGGCATCCTGCTGGGGCCTTCGCTGCTCGATATTACCCACCTGGCCTTCGTCAGCGACAAGACACTGCCCGAAATCATTCACGAACTCGGCGAAATCGGCGTTTTGCTGCTGATGTTCATCGCTGGCCTGGAATTGCATCTTTCTGAACTGAGCCGGAACAGGCGGGTGGCCGCCCTGGCAGGCAGTGTCGGCGTCTTGTTGCCCGTCCTGATGGGCTGGGGGACGGGGACTTTGTTCGGCCTGGACTCTCAGGCCGCGCTGTTCCTCGGCCTGACTCTGGGCGCGACCTCGGTCAGCATCTCGGCCCAAACGCTGATGGAACTCAAAGTGCTGCGCAGCCGCGTCGGGCTGGGGTTGCTGGGCGCGGCCGTCTTCGACGACATCCTGGTCATCCTGCTCCTGTCCGGCTTCCTGGTGATGAGGAACGAGAGCGCCAGCGCCATCGGGCTGATCCATATCGTGGGGCGCATGGCTCTCTTCCTGGGCCTCTCGCTGACTTTTGGAATATGGGTCCTCCCCCGCCTGGCGCGGCTGGCGGCTCGTCTGCCCATCAGCCAAAGCGTCCTGTCGCTGGCGTTGATCGTCATGCTGCTCTACAGCATCTCTGCCGAGTTGATCGGCGAAATGGCGGCCATCACGGGGGCCTTCCTGGCCGGGCTGATGTTCGCCCGCACCCGCGAAAAGGAACGGCTGGAAGCCGGCATCCAGGCGCTGGCCTATGGCCTGTTCGTGCCGATCTTTTTTGTCGGAATCGGGCTTTCGGTGGACCTGCGCCAGATTCAACCCGACGCGCTCTGGCTGACCCTGGCCGTCATCCTGACGGCCATTGTGAGCAAACTGGTCGGCGCCGGCCTGGGGGCGCGCCTAGGCGGCCTGACCTGGCGCGAGTCCTGGCAGTTGGGCGCCGGGATGGTTTCACGCGGCGAGGTGGGGCTGATCGTCGTCAGTGTAGGGATTATCGAGGGGATAGTCAGCCAGAACGAATTCTCCGCCATCGTCGGCGTGGTGATTGTCAGCACGCTGGTGACTCCCCCCTTGTTGCGCGCCTTATTCAAGAAGAGTCCAGAAGCAAAAGCATTCGAAGATTCAGAGGAGGGCGTCTGATGTACCTCATCCTGTTTGTCCTCAACGACCCCGACAAAGTGGAACAAGTACTGAACGCTTGGGAGCAGGCCGGAGTCAGCGGGGTGACCATCCTGCCCAGCACCGGCCTGGGGCGCATCCGCCAGAAGGAAGGCCTGCGCGATGACCTGCCGCTGCTGCCCAGCCTGGAAGACTTCTATCATCATGAAGCGGACATCAATCACACGCTCTTTACACTAGTGGAGAGCGAAGCGCTGGCGCAAAAAGTGCTCGAAGCGACCCAGGCGGTCGTCGGCGACCTCGACCAGCCCGGCAACGGCATCCTGGCCATTCTGCCGACGGTCAAAGTCTATGGATTGATCAAGCGCAACGGCGCGGCAAGTTGACCCTCGCCAATTTGCAAAATAGGATAGATGTCATTTGCGCTCGGCGCTCGAAAATGCTACACTTATTCATGACTTATCGTATATCTCTTTGAACGTGTGGAGGCTTCATGAAACCTGTAACCTGGATGTATATCGGAGCGGTCATCCTCTTCCTGATGGCCGCCTGCGGACTCGGCCTCGGCGGTTTTCTCTACCTCGCTTCGCTGGACCCGGTTCAAGGTCAGTCCTCGTGGGCTACGATGGGGATGGCCCTGGCCTGTCTCGGTCTGATCGTGCTGGGCGGCGGACTCGCGCTGATCGTTCTGGCCGTCCGCAAGACGAAGCAAGAAACCGCCCAAAACGTCACCCTCAAGGTGGACCTGCCCGGGGAAACCTCATTCGAAGCGATCAAGTGTAAGTCTTGCGGCGGTACGCTGCACGCCGACGACATCAAAATCGTCAACGGCGCGCCGATGGTCCATTGCCCCTACTGCCAGACCGTTTACCAATTGACCGAAGAACCGAAGTGGTAACAGCCGTCTGTTGACGAGCCAGCGCCGCTCTTCTGGTCTCACTTCTCACAAGGAGGCGATATGAAACTCCGTCTCGCCAGCGCGCTTTTGTTAATGGTGGTGCTTTTCAGCGTCACAACCAGCGCCGCGGCTCAGAACTACTCTTTCCGCTTGTCCCAGGAAATCGTTCACGTTTTCTGGAACAGCGACGGGACAATGGCCATCGATTACCTGTT
The DNA here is from genome assembly GCA_019873655.1 of Chloroflexota bacterium. Taxonomy (GTDB): domain Bacteria; phylum Chloroflexota; class Anaerolineae; order Anaerolineales; family Villigracilaceae; genus JAFGSI01. Next base: position 41,948 of record JAIOAU010000018.1, read on the forward strand.
CGTCTTCTCCAACGATAGCGGCGCAGCGGCCATTGATTTCGTCGACGTCGGCATGCCCAACGGCAATTTCGACCGCGCCAGCATCTCGGCGGACGTAAACGGACAGCCGGTCGCCATTTCCTCGGACTATCAGGGCGGCGGCGCTTACGGGTTTGCCGTTGACCTGGGCGGCTACGCCATTCAGCCCGGCCAGAGCGGCAGCGTACACGTCTATATTGGGCGCGTCGCGCGCGTGCTCTACACCGATGACGCCGATGAAAACTATGCCAGCGGCGTCTTCAGCCCCACCTGGTTCGGATCGCAGTTCGTGCATGGCAACACGGACCTGACCGTCGTCTTCCATCTGCCGCCGGGCGTCCAACCCAACGAGGGCCGCTACCACGAACGCCCGCCGATCGGCTGGCCCTGCAGCAACACGCCCCAGACGTCGCTGGATTCTCAGGGACGCGTCCAGTACACCTGGGCCTGTCCCAACGCCAACGGATACACGCAATACACCTTTGGGGCGTCCTTCCCCAAACAATACGTTCCCGCTGAGGCGATCGTCAGCCGCTCCGCTGCTGACTTCGAGAACCTGATCACTGGCCTCCTCAGCAGCCTGGGAGCGATCTTCTTTTTCTGCTGTTTTGGGTTTCTCTTCATCGGCTTGCCCATCCTGGGCGTCATCAACGAGCGCAAACGCAAACTGCAATACATGCCGCCAAAAATCTCCATCGAGGGGCACGGCATCAAGCGCGGCCTGACCGCCGTCGAAGCCGCCATCTTGATGGAACAGCCGCTCGACAAAGTGATGACCATGATTCTGTTCGGCGTCGTCAAAAAGGGCGCCGCCGAGGTCGTTCAGCGCGATCCGCTCGAATTGAAGATCGCCTCGCCCCTGCCCGAAAATTTGCACGAATACGAAAAGGACTTTCTGGCTGCTTTTGCCGAACCCACCCTGGCCGCCCGCCGTAAAGCCCTGCAGGAGATGACCGTCAAACTGGTCAAGGCGGTCTCGGACAAGATGAAAGGCTTCAGCCGCCGCGAGACCGTTGACTACTACAAAGCCATCATGGAGCGCGCCTGGCAGCAAATCGAGGCCGCCGGCACGCCCGAGGTCAAGAGCGAAATGTACGAGCAGGCCCTCGAATGGACGATGCTCGACAGGGACTACGATGAGCGCACCCGCCGCGTCTTCACCGGCCCGGTTTACGTCCCGGGCTGGTGGGGCCGCTTTGACCCGTCTTACCGTCCCGCCTCGATCGGCGGGGGCGGCGTCAAAGTGGCCGCGCCGACCGTCCCCAGCGGCGGACGCGTCAGCGTGCCCGGCTCGGCCTTTGCCGCCTCGGTCGTTTCCAGCGTGCAGAGTCTCGCCAGCCGCACCCTGGGCGACATCGGCTCATTTACATCCGGCGTCACCAGCCGCACCAACCCCATCCCCAAGGCTTCCTCCGGCGGCGGACGATGGAGCGGCGGAGGCGGACACTCCTGCGCTTGCGCGTGCGCCTGCGCCGGTTGCGCCTGCGCCTGCGCGGGAGGGGGAAGATGATTTACGATGGGCGATTGACGATTTACGATTTTCCGAGAAATCTGGAGAAAACTCAATGATTGGATGGCTCAATCGTAAATCGAAAATCGTAAATCCAAAATCCGGCCTCTACCACTACCGCCTCGAGGGCGCGGACGAAAAGTCCCGCGTCCACCTGCGCCTCGACCCGGACGGCCACGGCACGCTCATCGTCAACGCCAGCCGCGTCCTGCACCTCAACCCGACCGCGGCGCGCATGGCCTACCTGCTCCTCGAAGGCCGGAGCCGGGACGAAATCGCCCGCCTCTTCCGCAAAGAATACCACGTCTCCTCCCGGCAAGTCCTCGCCGACCTGCAGACCTTCGACCAGCAACTCCAGGAACTCCTCCGCCCCGACGGCGCCTGCCCGATTCACGACCTCGACCTGGAGACCGTCGCCCCCTTCTCGGCGCGTCCCACCGCCCCCTACCGTCTCGACCTGGCCCTTACCTACCGCTGCAACAACGACTGCGCCCACTGCTACAACGTCCAGCATCCGGCTCCCGGCGCGAACACTGGCGAACTGAACACCGAACACTGGAAACTGGTCCTCGATAAAGCCTGGTCGCTCGGCATCCCGCACATCATCTTCACCGGCGGCGAACCGACCCTGCGCGACGACCTGCCCGAACTCATCGCCCACGCCGAAGCCAACGGCCAGATTACCGGCCTCAACACCAACGCCCGCCGCCTCGCCGACCCGAAGTATGTCGCCCGCCTCGTCGAAGCCGGCCTCGACCACGTCCAGATTACGCTCGAATCCTCCGACCCCGAAGTCCACAACCAGATGGTGCGCGCCCGCGCCTTCGACCAGACCGTGCGCGGCCTGCGCAACGCCTTGGCCTCGCCGCTCTTCGTCATGACCAACACCACCATGCTGCGGACGAACGTCCACACCATCCCGGCCACGCTCGACTTCCTGGCCGACCTCGGCGTCCCGACCGTCGGCCTGAACGCGCTCATCTACTCCGGGCGCGGCGCGACCGTCGGGACGGGCCTCTCGGAGGCCGAACTCGCCCCCCTGCTCGAGGTTGCCCGCGCCAAAACCGAAGCGCATGGCCAGCGCCTCATCTGGTACACGCCGACGCAATACTGCAACTTCGACCCCGTACAGATGGATTTGGGCGTCAAGGGCTGCACCGCCGCCCTCTACAACATGTGCGTCGAACCCGACGGCGGCGTCCTGCCCTGCCAGTCCTACTACCACCCACTCGGCAACATCCTGACCGACGACTGGCCGGCCATCTGGGAACATCCTCTCGCCGTCCGCCTGCGCGAGCGGCAAGGTTTGCCGGAGAAATGCAACGGCTGCCTCCTGCTGGCCGAATGCGGCGGCGGCTGTCCCCTCCAATTCGAAAACGTTCCAACCTTCCAACGCGCAAACGTTCCCACGCTCGACCTCTGACCTTCGACTTTTGACTTTTGACTTTCGACCTCTCAAGGAGACTCATGCCCGACCTTTCCTGGTTCAAAGAACTCCCTCTCGCCATCACCATCTGCGACGCCGACGGCATCATTCTCGACATGAACGACGCCGCCGCAGCAGTGTTTCGGGAAGACGGCGGCCGCGCCCTCATCGGCTCCAACGTCCTCGATTGCCACCCCGCCCCGGCGCGCGGCAAACTGGAACGCATGATGGAACGGCGGGAGAAAAACATCTACACCATCGAGAAGAACGGCCGCAAGAAACTCATCTACCAGACCCCCTGGTACCGGGACGGCCAATACGCCGGCTTTGTCGAACTCTCGATGGAAATCCCCTTCGACATGCCCCACTTCATTCGGAAATGACCATGGACGATGGACGATTGACCATCCACCGTCCACGGTCCACCGTCTATCGTCCAAAAGGAGTACCCCATGTCATCTCTCACCACCTGGCTCCGTGAACGCTTCACCAAGGTTCAGCCGCTTCCCGCCGAGCACCTGCACTACCAGTCCCCGCCCGGCGACGAACCCGCCTACCGCCTGCATCTGCGCCTCCACCCGGACGGCTCCGGCCTGCTCATCGTCAACGCCTCCACCGTCCTGCACCTCAACCCCACCGCCGCCGAGTACGCCTACCACCTGATGAAAGGCACGCCGCCCGAGGAAGTGGCCAAGGAATTCGCCCGCCGCTACCGCGTGAACCGGGACACCGCCCTGCGCGACTTCGCCGACTTCCGCGACCGCGTCCAGACCCTCATCCACACCCCCGACCTCGACCCGGTCACCTTCCTCGACTTCGAGCGCGTCGCGCCCCATTCGGCCGCTCTCACCGCCCCCCTGCGCCTCGACTGCGCCCTGACCTACCGCCTGCCTCCCGGCGCAAAAGCAGACTACGCCCCCACCAAGCGCGTCGAGCGCGAACTCTCCACCGAGGAGTGGAAGACCATCCTGGACAAAGCCTGGATGCGCGGCATCCCGCACGTCACCTTCACCGGCGGCGAGCCGACCCTGCGCGACGACCTGCCCGACCTCATCGCCCACGCCGAAGGGCGCGGCATGGTCACCGGTCTGCTCACCGACGGCCTGAAACTGGCCGACAAGGACTACCTGAACACCCTGCTCCAGACCGGCCTCGACCACATCCTCTTCCTGCTCCAGCCCGATGAAAAAGCCTCCTGGAAGGCTCTGGAGACGATTATGCCGGAGGACATCTTCGTCACTGTGCATCTCACCGTCACGCCGCAGAATGTCAAGAGAGCGGGCGATGTGCTGGAACGGCTGGCCGGGCTGGAGGTGCGCAGTCTCTCGCTGAGCGCCTCGGACGCCTCGCTCAAAGACGACCTGCTCGCCCTGCGCAACCGCGCCGCCGAACTCGGCCTGACCCTGCGCTGGGACCTGCCCGTCCCCTACTCGGCGCAGAATCCCGCCGCGCTCGAAGTGGTGGACGAGGAACTCCCCGAAGGCGCGGGCCGGGTCTGGCTCTACCTCGAACCCGACGGCGACGTCCTCCCCGCCCAGGGCGAACCCGACAAAGTGCTGGGCAACTTCCTGAAAGACCCGTGGGAGAAGATTTACCCCCGCTAACCGGCTTGTTGTTTTGCCCCGTTTTCAAATACCTCAGCATCGAATGACGCGAATTTTACGGAAAAGATTTGGAGAATTCGCGAAATTCGATGCTTTTATCTTCTAGACAATCTCTGCAGCAAAAAGGTTGAATCAGTTCGACGAAACTGAGCCAAATGATCGTCGAAGACGCCTCGGGCTTTCTCTTTTGGCCAGCGTCCTGACGACTCCCCCTCTTTCCACCGTTGAATTCAGCCCTCTACAACAGCCGGTCGCCGCCGTCCACGCTGTCGGCGCGGTAGTGGCAGCCGCGCGACTGACGGTTATGGCGCGCCGCGTCGGCGACGACCAGCGCCGCCTCGACCGCGTTGCGCAGCCCAATCAACCCGTCGCTCAACTTGGTGACGCGGTAGAAGGTCTCGATTTCGTTCTGCAAATGGCGCAGTTCGCGGATGGCGCGCGACAGCCGGTCGCCAGAGCGAATCAGGCCGACGTAGTGCCACATGATATTCTGGATCGTCTGCATGTCGCCCTGGATGAGGGCCGGGTCGGAGTCCTGCGTCAGCCCGGATTCGTCCCAGGGAGGCACCTGCCGCTCCAGGCCGGGCGTCAGGACGATCTGCCCCTCGGCAAGGCGCGCCTCGATGTCCAGGGCGGCGCGCCGCCCCCAGACCAGACCCTCCAGCAGCGAGGTCGAGGCCAGGCGGTTGGCCCCGTGCAGGCCGGTGCAGGCGACCTCGCCGACCGCGTACAAATTCAGGATGTTCGTGCGCCCCCATTCGTCCACGGCGACGCCGCCGCAGGAGTAATGCGCCGCCGGGACGACCGGGATGGGTTCGCGGGTGATATCGATGCCGGCGCGCAGGCACTCGGCGTAAATCGTCGGGAAGCGCTGCTTGATCTTCGCCGCCGGCAGGCGCGTGGCAATGTCGAGCAAGACGTGCGAATAATCATGCTCTTCCATCTCGGTGTGGATGGCGCGCGCCACCACATCGCGCGGCGCCAGGTCTTTCCATTCGGGGGAATACTTTTCCATGAACGGCCTGCCCTCCGGCGTGAGCAGGACTCCGCCCTCGCCGCGCACCGCCTCGCTGATGAGAAAGCCCTCCGCCCCCGGCGCGGCCAGGGCGGTCGGATGAAACTGGATGTACTCAGCGTTGAGGATGCGCGCCCCAGCGCGGGCGGCCATCGCCAGGCCGTCGCCGCGCGCCCCGGGCGGATTGGTCGTGTTGCGGAAGAGCCGCCCCAGGCCGCCGGTCGCCAGGACGGTCGCGGCGGCCAGCGTGCGGTGAATCGCCCCGCCGCGCCGGTCGAAGACGTAGGCCCCGTGACAGGTGACCGGTTGATAGGCCGTCAGCGGGTCGCGCGAGTGGTGCGGGAAGGTGATCAGGTCCACGGCGGTGGCGTCGGTCAGCAGTTCGACATTCGGCAGGCCGCGCAGCAGGCGCATCAGGCCCTCGATGATGACGCGGCCGGTGGCGTCGCCGACGTGCAAAATGCGCCGCCGCGAGTGCGCCGCCTCCTGCCCGTACTCGATGTCGCCGCCCGAACCGGCGTCAAAGCGGATGCCCGCCTGGCGGATGAGAATCTCCTCCAGCAAGGGCGGCCCCTCCTCGGCCAGGATGCGCGCCGCGGCGGGCAGACTGGCCCCCGCGCCCGCCGCCAGGATGTCGGCCACCAGCAACTCGGGGCTGTCATCCGCGCCGCGGCCGACGATCCCGCCCTGCGCCCAGCGCGTGTTCGACTCGTGCGGGTCGGCCTCGCGCGTGATGAGGATGATCCGCCGCCGCGGGTTGCGCGCCAGTTGCAAGGCGGCCGTCGCGCCGGCGATGCCGGAACCGATGATCAAAACGTCAGTGGTTTTCATTGGGTGATGGTTTCATTGAGTGATTGGGGCATTGAGGAATTCAGCCGATTTGAATCATGCGCTCGACGGCGCGGTAGGCGCGGACGCGAATCTCCTCCGGGACTTCGATGACGTAACGGTTGTACTTCAGGGCGTCGCGCGTCTCTTCCATCGTGATCATGTTCATGTGCGGACAGCGCACCATGCACAGACGCAGCATCTCCTTGTCCGGGTTGGCGGCGGCGATATTGTCGCCCATGGCGCACTCGGTCAGCAGCAAATAATGGCGCGCCTTGGTCTGCTGGACGTGGCGAATCATCGCATTGGTCGAGCCGGAAAAGTCCGAGGCGGCCACCACCTCCGGGCTGCACTCAGGATGAGCCAGGATGAGCACGTCGGGGAACTGCGCCCGGACGGTCTCGATGTCCTTCACGGTGAACTTCTCGTGGACCTCGCAGCGGCCGCGCCAGCCGATCAACTGATAGTCGAGGGTCGAATCGGGGAAATTGGGCGTCCCGGGCGTCGGGAAGATGATGTGTTTGCCGGTCTCGCGGGCCACGTTGCGCGCCAGGTACTCGTCGGGCAGAAAGATGACCGTCTCGGCCTTGAGCGACTCGACCACCGCCGCGGCGTTCGACGAGGTGCAGCAGATGTCGCTCTCGGCTTTGACATCGGCGTACGTGTTGACGTAACTGACCACCGGCACGCCCGGGAAGCGTTTGCGCAGCATGCGGACATCCTCGGCGGTGATCGACTCGGCCAGCGAACAGCCGGCTTTGGCCGCCGGCAGGAGCACCGTCTTGGTCGGGTTGAGAATCTTGGCCGTCTCGGCCATGAAGCGCACCCCGCAGAAGACGATCACATCCTTGTCGGTCTGGGCCGCCTTGCGGGAGAGATCGAGCGAGTCGCCGGTGAAATCGGGCACCGAATGGAACAGGGCCGGCTCCATGTAATTGTGGCCGAGGATGACGGCGTTGCGTTCCTTCTTCAAGCGGTTGATCTCGACCGCCAGTTCGGCCTTGTAGCGCAATTCCACGTCGGGCGCAATCTTGCCCAGTTTGGCTTTCAGAGATTCGTACATTTGCTGAACTTCGGGATTCATAGGTCTCTCCTAACAGTAAAACGGTGGAAAATAGACGGTAGACGGTCCACGGTCTACCGTCCACGGTCCCAGTAATCAAAACTCACATCGAACACCTTCGCCGAATGCGTCAGCGCGCCGGATGAGATGTAATCCACGCCAGTCTCGGCGATTCGGCGGACGTTCTCGAGGGTGACGTTGCCGGAGGCCTCCAGCCTGGCCCGCCCGGCCGTCAGCCGCACGGCCTCGGCCATCATCTCCAGCGTCATGTTGTCGAGCAGGATGCGCTCCACGCCCAGCGCCAGGGCTTCGCGCACGTCGTCCAGGGTGCGGGCCTCGATCTCGATCTCCAGCCCCGGCGCGCCGGCGCGGGCGCGTTCGACCGCCGCGGTGATCGAACCGGCGAAGTCGATGTGGTTGTCTTTGATCAGCACCATGTCGTAGAGGCCCATGCGGTGATTCTGTCCCCCGCCGCGCCGGACGGCCAGTTTGTCGGCGGCGCGCAGGCCCGGCGCGGTCTTGCGCGTGTCGAGGATGACCGCCCGCGTCCCGGCGACGGCGTCCACGAAGGCGCGCGTCAACGTGGCGATGCCCGACATCCGCCCCAGGAAGTTGAGCGCCGTCCGCTCGGCGGTGAGCAGGCCGCGGGCCGGCCCGCTGACGACCGCCAGCGTCTGGCCGCGGGTCACGCGCGCCCCCTCCTCCGCCTGCCGCTCGAAGACGATGCGCTCATCCACCAGGGCATAGACCGCCTCGGCCACATCCAGCCCGGCGACCACGCCGTCCTGCTTGGCGATGATATGGCCGCGCATGACCGCCTCGGCCGGGACGATGCTCTCGGTGGTCACATCCCCCGGGCCGATGTCCTCGGCCAGGGCGCGCCGGATGGCCTCCAGCAAATCGGGAGACAAAGAGAAAGACACGGACGCCTCCAAGAAATGAACTGCGACTGGATTTTACCCCAAATTGCCCGCCGCCGTCCGGGGAACGGACTCAGGCGGAATGTCTTTGGACTTTTGCTGCGGCTGGCGCGTTGATGCTTTGCAGCATCGAATGACACGAATTTTACGAAAAAATTCGGAAAATTCGCGAAATTCGATGCTTTTACCTTCCAGACAATCCCTGCAGCAAAAAGGTTGCTGCTTTTCAGCATCGAATGACACGAATTTTACGAAAAAATTTGAAAAATTCGCGAAATTCGATGCTTTTACCTTCCAGACAATCCCTGCAGCAAAAAGGTCGCTGCTTATCAGCACCGAATGACACGAATTTTACGAAAAAATTTGAAGAATTCGCGAAATTCGATGCTTTTACCTTCCAAACAATCTCTGCAGCAAAAAGGTTGAATCGGTTCTTCGCTAAAAAAATTGTAAGCCAATTTCGGTTGACAACTTTGACAAGCCATTCTAAAATGCCGTCAAAATTAAAAATCGATTAACCACGGAAGCGATGAATCAGGCTTAGACTTGGTCGCTTCACTCCCCTTTGGGAGGAAATGAGCCTGAGGAGCCAGTAGCGAAACCGGCTGTGGGCAGGTTTCGCTTTCAAATTTTAATTTAGGGAGAATTGACCATGAACCCCAAATCGCCCCGCCGCTCGATTCCTCTCTTGCATGTCCTGACTCTGATGGTCTTGTTCACCGGCCTGGTCGCCCTGCCGGCGGCCGCGCCGACGACCGCCCTGGCCGCGCCCGGGGCGGATTCTGTCCCCCTGGAGCCTCAACCTGCGCCAGCCTACCTCCCCGGCGTCATTGATCCTCCGACCATCGTCATCGGCGGCTTGGGCGAGGCGATGATCGGCTCCCAGATCACCTTCACCATCACCTTCGACAACACCGACCCCGAAAGCGAGACCGGCTACGGCCCGTTCATCGAGTTCGAACTGCCGACCATCGGCGCCGACGGGGCCGGGGCCGCCATCGACGACGGCCTGACCTTCGTCAGCGCCACCTACCTGGGCAACCCCATCCCCGCCCAGGACCTGTTCGTGAACACCTTCGGCTCCGGCGGCACCCTGCCTCACCCGCTGGTGCGCAACGCCAGCGGCAACTTCATCACCGTCAACGGCACGCCGGGCAATCAATTGGTCGTCATCCGCCTGCCCTTCGGCTCGTTCACCGCCGGTCAGCCGCCGGCCACGGTCAGCGTCACCGTCCAGATGAGCAACCTGGCCGACCTGGGATACCCGCTCACCGTCCGGGCGCGCGGCGGCTATCAATACGGCTTCACCCCCCTCGATGACTGGTGCTGCGGCGACGACCCCAGCACCACCCTGAGCGGCTACGTCACCAGCGCGGCCACCCCCACGGTCATCACCCTGAGAAAGAGTTACGCCGGCCCCTCGAACACCTCCGATGAAACCGCCACCGGCCCCAACTTCACCCGCCAATACACCGTCACGGTGGACATCGCCGCCGGTCAGACGGTCAACAACCTGACCATCACCGACGCCCTCGACAACAACGCCCAGTACGTCCCGACCGCCACCGCCAGCCCGGCCGGCTACACCCTGGTGGATCAGCCGGTCAGCGGCGCGCCCCAGAACCCGCCCAACAACGACCTGATCGTCCGCTGGGCCGCCGTCACCGGCGGGGCCGGCTCGAGCGACGCCTCGACCACCCTCTCCTTCTTCATCCCGCGCGACAACGCCAACGGGGCGCGCGTCATCAACCCGGCCAACGGCATAGCCGTCTCGACCTGCAACCAGGCCTCCGCTTCCGGCACCTGGACGCCCATCGACACGCGCGACGCGCCCCAGGCCATCACCATTGACCCGTTCGGCTGCGAACACACCCTGACCGACCGCTCGCTGGCCACCCAGAAAGGATTCACCGTCGTCGGCGGCGGCGCGCCCGCCCCGGGCCGCGTCCTGGAATACACGATTCAGGTCCAGGTCTCGGATTTCTTCGCCTTCGACGGCCTCTTCCTGGATGACATCCTCTCCGACGGCCAGTCCTTCGACGCCTCCTTCACGCCGACCATGGCCGTCAGCGGCAACGGCTTCAGCCTGGGCGCGGCCGCCATGACGAACTACACCGTCATGTCGAACAAAGACCTGACCGACGGCCCGCCTCCAGCCCCCGAGGACCCGTCCAGCGACGGCACCACCATCGTCCGCTTCGAAATCTCGGACGAACTGATAGCGCGCGCCGCCTCCCTGCCCCCCGGCCCGGCCCGCGACCACGCCCAAGCCGGACGCCTGCTCGGCGGCTGCGTCCCCCTGACCGGCAGCGCCAACCCCGACTGCGGCTCCTACAACGACGGCGGCACGACCGTCACCATCGTCTTCCGCGCCGTCATCGACGATGAATTCACCGACAACTACCCCTCCGGCGACTGGTCGGTTGACCAGGGCGACATCCTCGGCGACCAGGAGACGGTCACCGGCCAACTGCTCAACACCCTGACCTTCGATTCCACCGGCCTGCCGGTCGTCACCGACGACGCCACCGCCTCGCTGACCCTCGGCACCGGCGCGCTGACCAAAGAAATCTACGCCATCAACGGCGTCATCTGCCCCGACGCGGTCGTCTGCCCGGCCGGCGGCCCCTACCGCATCAAACCCGGCGACGTGGTCACCTACCGCCTGACCTACACCATGCCCTTCGGCGACCAGGAAAACCTCGAATTCACCGACTACTTGCCGCTGCCCATCTTCAGCGCCGCCGAGGTGACCTCCTTCGACAACACCGTCAGCGTCGCGCCGCCTGCGGCCGGCGTGGCCAAATTCGGCCCGGCCGACACCTACTACGCCTACTCCGGCATCGTCCCCACCCTCTCGACCAGCGGGACGAACAACAGCGTCAACTTCTACTACGGCGACTACGACAATCCGCTCAACCAGCCCAACACGGTTGACCTCCTCTTCAGCGTCACCGTCTCCACCAACCCCTTCGCCGACGGCCTCTACCTGACCAACCAGGCCCACGCCTACGAGGGCAGCACCAACGGCGGCATCGTCACCGCCGACGCCATCGTTCAACTCGTCCTCACCGAGCCGGTGCTGGTGACCAGCAAATCGGCCATCTGGAGCAGCAACCCGGCGGCCACCTACCTGCCGGTCACCCCCGTCCCGCCGGTGACCTTCCTCGATCCCACCCACAGCCCGCGCTGGACCGGCACCATCAACTCGACCAACCTGCACAGCGGCGGCGCATTCACCATCAACCATAACGTGGTCGGCATCGACGCCGGCGACATCGTCACCTTTGCCATCGTCATCGAAAACCAGGGCTCCAGCCTGAAGGGCGCCTTCGACATCGACATCATCGACACCCTCCCGGCCGGCTTCCAGATTCCGTCCGGCGGCCTCAACCTGCAAATCTACTACGGCAATGGCACCGGCCCGATCGCCTACACCCGCCCCGACAACACCCCGGCCGCGCCCGGCGACCTGTTCACCACCGGCATCCGCCTGGTGGACCCGGTCGGCCAGGGCGTCTGCTCGGCCCACGACCCCAACCTGGGCAACAACATCATCCTCATCACCTACGATCTCGAAGCCAGCAGCACGATTTCTCCCGGCACGATCACCAACACCGGCACAGTCGTCCACTACGCCGGTGACGAGGGCGGCCCCAACCACGTCCCGACCCCCTCGCCCATCACCGACGACGCCACCGCCACCACCCTGACCTCGATGACCAAGACCCTGACCGGCACCGAGATCACCAACTCCGCCAACAGCGCCACCCAGGTGGTCATCGGCGAATACGCTACTTACACTTTGGTGGTCACCGTGCCGGAAGGCACCGTCCCCGGCGCCCAAATCGTGGACACGCTCGACGCCGGCCTGGCCTTCCTCGACCTGGTCTCGGTCACCGTCTCCGACCCGGCGGACATGACCAGCACGGTCATGACCTTCGATTCCGGCGGCGTCTGCACCAACTGCGTCCCCGGCACGGGCGGCGGCAGCAACCCGCTCATCAGTTCCTTCGGCAGCGGCGCCACCGCGCCCGGCCGCCGCATCACCTTCAACCTCGGCGACTTGACCAACGCCGACCGCAACAACGCCGTCCCCGAAACGATCACCATCGTCTATCGGGTGATCGCCCTCAACACCAGCGGCAACCAGCACAACACGCAAATCAACAACTCGGCCGCCTACTCCTGGACGGGCGGCAGCCAGGCAGCCGTCTCGGCCGCCAACGTCCAGGTCCGCGAACCGGCCCTGACCATCACCAAGTCCATCGTCCCGACCAGCGGCGACGCCGGCGACAGTTTCACCTACACCATCACCATCAGCGGCCCGACCATCACCGACGCCTTCGACGTCACCCTCGATGACGCCTTCCCGACGCTGATGGAGAACATGGCCCTGACGAGCGTCACCGACACCGCCTCGCAGGTTACAACGGCCAACTTCAGCCTGACCGGCAACAACACCATCGGCTACACCCTCTCCACCGTCACCCCCTGGGACATGCTCCTGAGCCAGACGCCGCGCACCATCACCCTGACCTTCACCGGCACCGTCTCCTACCTGGCCAACCCCCAGCAGACCATCGACAACGTCGCCTACGTGCGCTGGACCAGCCTGGACGGCGACTTCACCGCGCCGCGCTCGGCCTACAACACCAACTCCACCGAGCGCACCGGCGCGGGCGGTCTCAACGATTACGTCGCCTCCAACCCGGCCACATCGGCTCGCTTCACCGTGGACACCATCGCCACCGACAAGTACGTCGTCCTGACCTCCGAGGCCTCCACCGCCGAGAACACCAACCCCTGGTACGTGGCCATCGGCGAGGTGGTTCGCTTCCGCATCATCGTCCCCATCCCCGAAGGCACCTCGCCCAACTTCCAGGTGCGCGACAACCTGCCCGACGGCCTGACCTTCCTGGACGACGGCACGGCCCGCCTGACCTTCGTCTCCAACGGGGCCGGCATCACCTCGACCGGCGTCGGCATCGTCCAGCCGATTCCTGGCGGCTGCACCGTCAGCGGCAACTCGGCCGACGCCAACTCGCCCGCCCGGCCGCTGCTGTGCGTCCTGGGCGACTCGAACGTCGGCAGCGACAACAGCACCGCCGCCGACCCGGACGTCTACGCCACCGGCACCGACGTCTGGTTCAAACTCGGCACCCTGCTCAACAGCGACAGCGACGCCGACCAGGAGTTCGTGGTCATCGAATTCAACGCCCTGGTGGACAACACCAACGCTGGCAGCAACGACGCCGGCGACGATCGCTCCAACACCTTCAACGTCTTCATCGGCGGGACGCAAATCGGTTCCACCTCCACCGCGGCGACCGTCCGCATCGCCGAGCCGTCCATCACCGATCTGCTCAAGACCGCCGTCCCCGCCAGCGGCGACGCCGGAGACCAGATCACCTACACCCTGACCTTCTCCAACGCCAGCGGCGCGAACAACACCACCGCCTTCGACGTCCGCCTGACCGACACCATCCCCTCCCAGATGACCTACGACGTCGGCAGCATCAACATCTCCAGCGCCGGCAACTGCGCCATCGGCGTGACCGACAACAGCGCGCCGCCCAACATGGAAATCCTCATCGACGCTGTCCCTGCCGGCTGCTCGGTGACTGTCACCTACACCGCCACCCTCAACGCCACCGCCACGCCCGAACAGGTCATCGCCAACACCGCCGACCTCACCTACACCAGCCTGCCCGGCCCGAACGGCACGACCGGCAACCCGACCGGATCGAACACCCCCGGCGCCAGCGGCAGCGACAGCGGCGAGCGCGACGGCTCGGCCGGTGCCCGCCCCTGGAACGACTACTACGACCAGTCCAGCGACGACGTCACCGTCCCCGGCGTGACCATCGCCAAGCAGATCTTTGCCACCTCGGCCTCCCATACCACCGGTACGGATGTCGCCATCGGCGAAGAAATCACCTACGCCATCCTCCTGACCTTCCCCGAAGGCACCACCCCCGCCGACACTGTCCTCGACGACCTGCCCTCCGGCCTTGAAGTCGTCTCCGGTTCGCCCGAGATCATCACCACCGCAGCCGCCAGCGGCGGCCTGCTCACCGCCGACTTCAACGGCGCCATCGGCGGCCAGTCCACCCTGGTCGCCCCGGGCGACGGCGGCAGCGTCCAGTTCGACTTCACCAACGTGGCCGTCAACGGCGACAACAACGCCGCCAACAACACCATCCTCCTGCGCTTCCGGGCGCGGGTGACCAACATCGCCGCCAACCAGGCCGGACACGTCATCTCCAACGAAGCCACCAACCAGGTCGGCACCAACCCCGTCACCACCTCCAACCGCGTGGACGTCACCGTCGTCGAGCCCAGCATCACCTTCGGCAAGACCATCGTCTCCCTGCCCACCCCGCTCGATGCCGGCGGCGTCGTCCACTACCGCATCACCTTCGCCAACGCGACCGGCGCCACCGTCAGCAGCGCCATGGACGTCCACATCACCGACGCCCTGGCAACCGCTCTCCTGCTGCCCTCCACCGGCGCGCCCGACCTCGTCATCAGCACCAGCGGCTCGGTCGGCGCCATCACCAACAACTCCACCGCCTCCAATATCGACATCACCGTCGCCTCCGTCGCCCCGGGCGCCAGCGTCACCGTCGACTTCTACCCCGTCATCCAGTCCAACATCACCCCCGGCCAGATCATCGACAACGTCGGCAACGCCGACTGGACCAGCCTGGCTGGCACGCCCACCGGCGAGCGCACCGGCGCCGACGGCCCCGGCGGCGCACTCAACGACTACGCCGCCCAAAGCCTGGTCGTCTCCTTCAACATCGCCGACCCGGCCTTCAGCAAGTCCATCGGCCACACCTCCGCGCCGCACACCATTGACCCGGCCGTTGCCATCGGCGAGGTCATCACCTTCCGCTTGGACGTGACCCTGCCCGAAGGCACCACCCCCGGCATCACCATCAACGACGACCTGCCGGTCGGTCTGCGCTACGTGCTTGGTTCGGCCAGCCTGGATACCACCGGCTTCAACGGCTTCGTCAGCGCGTGGAGCGTCACTCCCACCGTCCCGCCGGTCGGCAGCGGCGACGACCTGATCATCACCATCGGCCAGGTCACCGTGGCCGCCGACAACAACGACGCGAACAACACCTTCTCCATCGTCTTCGACGCCGTCGTCCTCGATGAGGTCGGCAATCAGGCCTCCCCGCCGCCGCTGGTCAACTCGGCCACCATGACGGTCGCCGGCGTGGACTACACCGACACCGCCAGCGCCGACATCGTCGAATCCACCCTGACCATCCTCAAGACGGTGGATGACGACCTGCCCGCTCCCGGCCAGATTCTCACCTTCACCGTCACCGTCGCCCACGATGCGACCAGCAACGCCGCCGCCTTCGACGTTGTCGTGATTGACAACCTGCCCGCCGGCCTCGACCTCCAGTCGGTCGCCATCAGCGCCTCGGGCGGCGTCAGCGGCGTGGTGGATAACTCCGACCTGAGCGCCGAGCAAATGCGCGTCGATGTGGCCACCTTCCCGCTCGGCGGCAGCCTGACCATCACCTATCAGGCCCTCGTCACCGCGCCCTTCGGCACGGCCCTCAGCAACACCGCCGACGTCACCTGGACCTCCCTGCCCGGCCCGCAACCCGAGGAGCGCACCGGCGCCGACGGCCCCGGCGGCGCGCTCGACGACTACGCCGCCCGCGCCAACGTGGCCCTCAACTCAGACCGCAACCTGATCAAGCGCCTCGTGGACGACAACTACCCCGGCACGGTCAACCCTGACGCCACCATCGGCGAAATCCTGACCTTCGAACTGACCCTCGTCATCCCGGCCGCCAGCACCGACACCTACATCCTGACCGACAACCTCGACAGCGGCCTGGCCTTCGTGGACTGCGAATACGTCTCCGCCGGCCCCGACCTGACCAGCAGCGAAATCCCGCTCAACCCGCTTGGGCCGTGCAACCACGGCGCGGGCGCGGGCAGCAACCCGCTCATCAGCAACCTGGGCCGCACCGTGCGCTTCGACTTCGGCACCATCACCAACGCTCACCCAACCGACACCCAGACCATCGTCCTGCGCTATCGCGTCGTCGTCCTGGACATCACCTCCAACGTCCGCAACGTGACTCTCGACAACAGCGCCCGCCTCGAGTGGTCGGTCGGCTCGGTGACGCGCACCATCGCCCCGGCCATCAACATCCTCGAACCGGACCTGGACCTGGAAAAGACCGTTGACCGTCAGGTTGCCACCCCCGGCATGCCGCTGGTCTTTACCGTGCGCGTCTTCCACACCGCCAACAGCCAGATGGACGGCTTCGACGTGGTGGTCAACGACATCGTGCCCGCAGGCCTGACCTATGTGCCCGGCACGCTGCAATTCGTAGTCGGCTCGGGTGTGCCTCCCACCACGCTGGATGACACCGGCGTGGACCCGGCCACCGGCCGCCCGCTGCTGCGCGCCGTCTGGGATGTGCTGCCGCTGGGCAGTGAATCGACCATCCAATTCACGGCTCGCTTCGGCAACGTCCCGCCGGGCGGTTCCGTCACCAACACCGCCAGCGTCGAATGGACCAGCCTGCCCGGCGAAGTCCCCGCGCCGCCCGATACCTACCTCTCGGCCTACGAACAAATCAACTCGCACGAGCGGCGCTACGACCCGCTCAACCCGGCCGATGTGTACCGCGTCCAGGCGGGCGCAGCGGTGCGCGCCACCTCTCTGCCGTCCACCGGCTTCGCCCCCGGACGGGTGACCGTCCTGCCGCCTCAGGCAGCCGATCAGCAATACAACCAAACCGGCGACCTGCGCCTGGAGATTCCCGCCCTCAACCTGAACATCCCCATTGTCGGCGTTCCGCTCGGCGAGAACGGCTGGGATGTGACCTGGCTGTGGAATCAAGTCGGCTACCTGGAAGGGACCGCCTACCCCGGCCGCTCCGGCAACTCGGTCCTGACCGCTCACGTCTACACGCCCGACGGTCTGCCCGGCCCGTTCGTCAACCTGTCCAGCCTGCGGTTCGGCGACCAGATTATCCTGCACAGCGGCGGCCAGCGCTACATCTACGAAGTGCGCAGCAACCGCCAGGTGCTGCCGGGCAACATGACCGCCCTGCAGCATGAGGACTACGCCTGGCTGACGCTCATCACCTGCCGCGGCTACAACGAAGCGAACAACACCTACCGTTACCGCCAGGTCGTGCGCGCCGTCCTGGTGCGGATCGAACCGGAGCCTTAACGATCAACAAGAACCCGTTTCCTGCCAGGAAACAGGTTCCTCTCTGGCGCTGTAAGGGCTGTCCCAAAAGATGGGGCAGCCCTACTTTTTGAACAGCCACTTGCTTCTTCGGGAACTAGAGCCTGTTATGAACTTTCACAAAAGATGAGCGATGGATCGGACGAACTGGTGAAGCATCAGGATAGCAAAAGCCAAATAGTGAAGTCCTTCCAGGATTTCAGGGGTTC
>JAIOAU010000019.1 GCA_019873655.1 Chloroflexota bacterium
TGCTTTGGCTGAATTGCCTGCTCCAGAGCCTTTTCAATTGCCGCTCCCTATCCCTTTGTCAGGGGTATGATTTTATGAGACTGTAAAGGTACGAATTTATGAGACTTTACACACTATTCACTCCCCACTCTCTTCTCCCCCAACCCTGCTATAATTCCCCCCATGGACGCCTTCTTCCTCGACCCGGACATCGAGCGTTTCCCGCCCGAATCCGTCCGCATCCGGGCCCTGCGCGCCGACCCCTACCCCGACGGCCGCCGCGTGCGCGTCGCCCTCGAACTCACCCCCTTCCTCCAGCGCCCCAACCTCGAACTCGAACTGACCGACGCCCAAGGCTCCCCTTGCGGCTCGACCAGCCTGGTCGAACCGATGGGCTGGAAACTCGAACTCACCATGCACATCCGCCCACAGGCACGTGACACATCGCACATGACACCTGGCACATACACCCTCACCGCTACCATCCTCTACCCCGCCCTCGGCGAGACCGACCGCCGCCAAATCGCCTTTGACATCCCTCCCGCCGAATGATGCCCCCCTCCCTCCGCCCTCCCCGCCGAACACGGAACACCGTTCACCGAACACTGAACACTGGACACTGTTTACTAATTACTATTTACTGTTTACTAATGACCGCTCTCTTCGCCTCCTGCTCCCCCTCTGTCCAACCAACTTCAGCCTCCTCGCCTCTTTCCTCCCCTACCCCTTCAATCACCCAATCCCCCAATCCCTCAATCACTCAATCCCCCACCCCCTCAATCACCCAATCCCCCAATCCCCCAATCACTCAATCCCCCAATCCCTCAATCACCCAATCCCCCAATCCCCCAATCACTCAATCCCCCAATCCCTCAATCACCCAATCCCCCAATCACTCAATCCCCCCCATCTGCTCGCCCTTGCGCAACCATCCTTTGGAACAACTGCCTTCCCTCGTCTCGTGGTCCTTCCTCCCCGCTCCCCCCGATCGGCACTACGGCCTCGACCTGGGCCACTGGGCGCTCGGCGACGAAGAATCCTCCCTCTACGACCCCGTCCAGGCCGTGATGGACGGCCGCGTGGCAGGCGTCGTCCTCGACCGGCCGCCCTCCGGCCACATGATCCTCATCGAGACGCCCTACGAACGGCTGCCGGCGGCGCTCATCGAAGCGGTCAGCATCCCGCAGGGATTTTCGGTCTACCATGAGTACGCCCACCTGGCCGACCCGCCCGACCTCGCCATCGGCCAGGCCGTCGCCTGCGGCGAATACCTCAACCGCGTCGGCCTGACCGGCTGGACGGTCGCCCCGCACCTGCACCTCGAAACCCGCTACGGCCCGCCGGGTTTCACCTTCGAGGCCATGGCCTACTACACTGGCGACGCCACCCCCGTCGAAATGGCCGCCTACGAGACCTGGTTCCTGAGCGGCCAGTACCAGGCCTTTGACCCGATGATTCTCCTTTCCCTGACTCTCTCCCAACCATGAACCCTGCCCCCCGCCTCTCGCGCCTCCTTTTGCTCCTCGTCAGCCTGAGTCTGCCGCTGGTCGGCGCGGCCGGCTGCGGGTCCGAGACGCCCGCCAGCCCCGCCCTGACGCCCCTCGAATCGGCCTCCCCCACCCCCCTCCAGCCCGCCGATTCCGAAGCCACGGCCACCCCGCCGCCCCCCGGCGCGCTCCAGAACCTGCTGCTCCTCTCCTTGACAGAAGGCGGCTATGCGCACCTGTACGCCTACTCGCCGGAGATCCTCCCCCTCACCCGCCTGACCGCCGACCCCTGGGACGACCTCTCCCCCGCCCTCAGCCCCGACGGCCAGTGGGTCGCCTACGCCTCCCGCCGCAACGGCTACTGGGACCTCTACGCCCTCAACCTGCAGACCGGCCAGGTCAACCGCCTGACCGACACCCCCGCCTACGACGGCGCTCCCTCCTGGTCGCCCGACGGCCAATGGATCGTCTATGAAACCCTGGTTGGAGACAGTTTGGACATCTACGTCCGCTCGGTGACCGACCCGGCCCAGTCCCCCCTTCCCGTCAGCGAAGGCCCGGCCATGGACACCTCCCCCGTCTGGTCGCCGCTTGGGAGACAGGTGGCCTTCGTCTCCAACCGCAGCGGCGACCCCGAAATCTGGCTCGCCGACCTCGACCGCGTCGGCGAGGAGCGCTTCACCAACCTCAGCCGCAGCCCCAACAGCGTCGAGTCCCATCCCGTCTGGTCGCCCGACGGCAGCCGTCTGGCCTGGGGTTCGACCAGCCTGGAGACCGGACTCTCCGGCATCTACGTCTGGGACAGCCGCCAGCCCAACGCCGCCCCGCGCTGGATCGGTTCGGGAGACTGGCCGGTCTGGCGGGGAGAGGGCCAGATTCTGACCCGTCTGCCGGCCGCCAATCAGACCTTCCTGACCGCCTACGCGGCCGACAACGGCGCGCTGACGCTCCCGCCGGTCCTCCTGCCGGGCGCGTTGCGCGGCCTGGCGGCGCTGCCCTCTCTGGCCTGGCCGCTCCCGCCCGCCCTGCAACAGGCCGCCGCCGCCAGCCTGCCGCCCCTCTACCTGCCCGCCATCACCCCTGCCCCCAACGTCCCCGCCGGGCGGGCCAACCTGGTCCGGCTGCAAGGCGTGGACGCCCCCTACCCGCAACTACACGACATGGCGGACGAATCCTTCCAGGCCCTGCGCGCCCGCCTGGCCGCCGATTCCGGCTGGGATGTGCTCGGCAACCTGGAAAACGCCTTCGTGCCTCTGACCATCCCCCTCGAACCCGGCCGCGGCGAAGACTGGCTCTACACCGGCCGCGCTTTCAGCCTCAACCCGGTCCTGCTCAACGCCGGCTGGATGGTCGCGGTGCGCGAAGACATCGGCCCGCAAACCTACTGGCGCGTCTACCTGCGCACCCGCGCCCAGGACGGCTCGCAAGGCCAGCCGCTCACCCAGATACCCTGGGATTTCAGCCTGCGCTACCGTGGCGACCCCTCCGCCTACGAGGCGGGCGGGGCGTTGATGTCTGCCGTCCCGGGCGGCTACTGGCTCGATCTGACCTCCCTGGCCGCCCAGTACGGCTGGGAGCGCCTGCCCGCCCTGGCCAACTGGCGTTCTTATTTCGGCGGGGCGCGCTTCAACGAATTTGCTTTCACCCAGGGCCTCGACTGGCGCTCGGCCATGCTCGAACTCTATCCGCCCGAGGCGCTCGTCACCCCCACCGTCGTCATCCCGCCCACCCGCACCCCCACCCGCACCCCGCGCGGCTACCAGACCCCGACCCTCACCCGCACTCCCACCCCGCGCCCGACTTTCACCCCCTAGCATGAAGACCATCCTTCCGCTCCTGCTGGCTGTCCTTCTGCTTGCTTCGTCTGCCTGCGGCCGCGCCGCCGGGGACGAAACGCCTGCCGGTGAACTCCCCACCCCCTCCCCAACCGCCGCCCTCGACCCCGGCAACCCGCTCGCGCCGGATCAGACTCCCCCGCCTCCCGCCGCCCCGGCCGACGCCCTGCGCTTCGAACTGCCCACCGCCATGGAACCGATCTCCGCCTGGCGTCCGCCGCTCTATCCGGTGCCCTGGGCGCCCTCGCCCTACGACCATTTCTACCTCGAGCGGCCGATCGCCGCCGACGAGGTCAACTGGCCGCTGCCCAACTACCGCTACGGCGGAGTCTTCTTCTCCAGCGGGCAGGTGCACACCGGCATCGACATCCCCGCCGAATACGGCGCGCCCGTCCTGGCCGCCGGCCCGGGGACGGTCGTCTCGGCCGGCTGGGGCCTGTTCGAAGACAACCCCGCCTCCCCCTACGGCCGGGCCGTCGTCCTGCGCCACGACTTTGGCTACCAAAACCAGCCTCTCTTCACCGTTTACGCCCATCTCTCCGAGATCGACGTCATCCCCGGTCAGTGGCTGGCGACCGGCGAAGTGCTGGGCAACGTCGGCGACAGCGGCCACACCACCGGCCCGCACCTGCACTTCGAAGTGCGCCTCGGCTCGGACCAATTCTTCTCGACCTACAACCCCGAACTGTGGCTCTCGCCGCCCCAGGGCTGGGGCGTGCTGGCCGGCCGGGTGATGGACACCAACCGCAACCTGCTCGCCACTTACCAGGTCTTCGTCATCGCCGCCGACAGCGGCCAGACCTGGGAAGTGCGCACCTACGGCTCGGAGGCCGTCAACTCCGACCCCTACTACCGCGAGAACCTGGTCATCAGCGACTTGCCGGCGGGCCTCTACACCGTCCGCATTTTCTACTACGGCGTCAGAAAAGAGACCGAGATCGAAATCCTGCCCGGCCGGGTCTCCTACTTTACCTTCCAGGGCTATTTGGGCTTCGCCCCCGGCCCGCCTCCCACGCCCGACCCCCTCGAGGCGCTCAGCCCCGCCCCTTGACGTATCGAACATCTGTGCTATACTGTGCATGGACATCCGAAAAACACGAAACCTTCAACCCATTCGTTAAATTCGTGTCATTCGATGCCAAAACACCTGCGCACCTGAAAACCAAACGAGAGGTCAACTATGGCTCGCAAATCCGATTCTGCATCCGAGGGCCGCATGGACGAAGCGCGGCGCGCCATGCTCGAAAAAGCCGTCGGCGACATCCTCAAACGCTACGGCGACGGCTCCATCATGCGCCTGGGCGAAGCCCACAGCATGGTCGTGGACGCCATCCCCACCGGCTCGCTCTCGCTCGACCTGGCTCTCGGCGTGGGCGGCATCCCGCGCGGCCGCATCACCGAAATCTACGGCCCCGAATCCTCCGGCAAGACCACCATCTGCCAGCACATCGTCGCCGAGGCCCAGAAACTGGGCGGCACCTGCGCCTTCGTGGACATGGAACACGCCCTCGACCCGGCCTACGCCGCCCGCTGCGGCGTGGACATCGACAACCTGCTCGTCTCCCAGCCCGATACCGGCGAGCAGGCCCTCGAAATCACCGAGACGCTGGTGCGTTCGGGCGCGGTGGACGTCGTCGTCATCGACTCGGTCGCCGCCCTGGTGCCGCGCGCCGAGATCGAAGGCGATATGGGCGACGCTACCATGGGCGCCATGGCCCGCCTGATGAGCCAGGCGCTGCGCAAACTCTCCGGCGCCATCAACCAGACCAAGACGGCCGTCATCTTCACCAATCAACTACGCCAGAAAATCGGCGTCATGTTCGGCAACCCGGAGACGACCACCGGCGGCAACGCGCTGAAATTCTACGCCTCCGTCCGTCTTGACGTGCGCCGAATCCAGGCCATCAAGATCGGCGCTGAAATCGTCGGCAACCGCACCCGCGTCCGCGTCGTCAAGAACAAGGTCGCGCCCCCCTTCCGCACCGCCGAATTCGACATCATGTACAACGAGGGCATCTCCAAAGTCGGCGACCTGATCGACCTGGCCACCCAACTCGAAATCATCGAAAAACGCGGCGCCTTCTTCTCGTACGGCGACATCCGCATCGGCCAGGGCCGCGAAAACGCCAAAGAATTCCTGCGCCAGAACCCCGACCTGGCCCAGGAAATCGAAATGGTCGTGCGCCAGCGCGCCGCCGGCGGCGAAGTGGCCTTGCCGCTCACCCCGGCCGCGGACAGCGACGAGGCCGACCTCGGCGAATAAGCATCCGGCAGAGGCGACCCCCATGAACACAGGCCAGCCATTGCGACCAGCATTTGCCCCCCGGCCTGTGTTTCTCTTTTTCCTCGCCCTTCTGGCCGCGTTGAGCGGACTGACAGCCTGCGGCGAACCCCCTCCGACCTACCTGCCGCCGACGACCGCCCCCACCGCGACCGCCACCGTCACGCCCACCCCCCTGCCGCCCACGGCGACCGCCTCGCCCACCCCAACCGTCGCCCCCAGCCCAGAGCCGACCGCCACGCCGCCCCCGCCCTGCGTCGCCGACCTCGACTTCCTCGGCGACCTGACCATCCCGGACGGGACGAGCGTCCCCCCCGGCAGTTCGCTCGACAAGCAATGGCTGGTGCAAAACAGCGGCACCTGCAACTGGGACAGCCGCTACCGTCTGCGCCTGATCTTCGGCGATCCGCTCGGCGCGGACGTCGAACAGGCGCTCTATCCCGCCCGCGCCGGGACTCAAGCCGTGATACGCATCCTCTTCACTGCGCCCCCAACCCCCGGCTCGTACCGCTCCGGCTGGCAGGCTTTCACGCCCGCCGGCGACCCTTTTGGCGAACCCATCTTCATCGAGATTGTCGTCGCGCCGTGAGACCTCACAGGCTCTTTGGTTTCCCGAATCCCCCGAATCTCCTGTTCCAGCATGCGCAGGATGTTTTATAATATTCCCAAAGGAGTGAACAGATATGAATATCAAGGTTATTGAAGGTATTGGACCCGCATACGCCAAAAAACTGGAAAAAGCAGGCATCCACACCACCGAGGCCCTGCTGAAAGCCGCCGCCAGCGCCAAAGGGCGCAAGGCCCTGGCCGCCGAGACGGGCATCAGCGAAGACTTGCTCCTCGAGTGGGTCAACCATGCCGACCTGTTCCGCGTCAAGGGCATCGGCGGCGAATACGCCGACCTGCTCGAGGAAGCCGGCGTGGACACGGTGGCCGAACTTGCCAAGCGCGTCCCCGAAAAACTGTACCAGAAAATGGTCGAGGTCAACCAGGCCAAGAATCTGGTCAACCGCATGCCCGGCCCCACTCAGGTGGCCGACTGGATCGAACAAGCCAAACAATTGCCCAAAGTCGTCACCCATTAGGCTCTATACAACCGCCAAGTAACGCAGAGAGCGCCAAGCAACATTTCAAGTTCGCCAAGAGACAACCTTAATGTCGTTTGCGCCTTGGCGGCGATTGCTATTTTGAAAAATGTAGAGGCAAGACCATATCTTGCCCTACGAAAGCATAATGACCGCCAGTTCTGGCGGCCATTGTGTTTTTGAAGAGGATTTGGAGACAGCCATTTCAGTTGCTGCTGGCAGTCCGCCGTTTGCATTCCAGCAATTCCTCTCAATTTTCTTTCAGAAAACGACTCTGAATCTCGTAAAGACGCCGGTACAGCCCGCCCTGCTGCAACAAGTCGGCGTGGCGGCCTCGCTCGACCACCCGGCCCCTCTCCAGCACCAGAATCTCGTCCATGGCCTCCAGCCCCACCAGCCGGTGGGTGATCAGCAGCAGCGACCGGCCGCGCGTCTGCGCCAGCAGGGTGGCCAGGATGTCGGCCTCGGTCAACGCGTCCAGATTGGCGGTCGGTTCGTCGAGCAGGAAGAGCGGGCTGTCTTTCAACAAGGCGCGGGCAATCGCCAGACGCTGGCGTTCCCCGGCGCTCAGCCGCATGCCCCGCTCGCCGACCAGCGTCTGATACCCATCGGGCAACGAGGCGAGGAAATTCCGCAGGCGGGCCTGAGAAATCGCCGCCTCCAGTTCCTGTAAACTGGCCTCCGGGCGGGCCAGACGCAGATTCTCGGCCAGGCTGGCATGGAACAAGTACGTGCGCTGGGAAACGACCGCCAGCGGCCGCCGCGCCTCGGCAGGCGTCATGTCCAGCAGATCGCGTCCATCGAGGAAAATGCTGCCCCGCGGCGGATCCCAGAAGCGCTGCAGGAGCGCCGCCAGGGTAGATTTGCCCGCCCCGCTCGGCCCGACCACCGCCAGGCGTTTGCCGGGCGGCAAGTCGAAGGAGACATCCTGCAAAACCGGCCGCTCGCCGCCGGGGTAGGCAAAGGTGAGGTGCGAAACCCGCCAGGCCGGCGCGGCGGCGAAGGCGACGCGTCCGCCCGGCGGCGCGGCCGGAGAGGCCGCCTGGGCGTCCACAATCTCGAACAACCGCCGGGCCGATTCCAAACTGGCCGCCAACGTCTGCGCGGCCAGCGGCAGAGGCGTGAGGGCCTCGAAACTGGCCAACACCACCAGCCCCAGCACCGGCAGCATGACGCCCGACAGCACCCCGGCGGTCACCAGAGGGATCGAGAGGAGCAGGGTCAGCCAGAGCGCCAGACCCGGCAGCAGGACGTTGGCCGCCGCCGCCAGGCCGGTCAGATTCGCCAGCCGACGCTGCGCCCGACCGACCGCTTCGGCTTCCGCTGCGATCCGGGCGGCAAAATCGCGGCCGCGGTCGAAGGCCAGCAAATCGGCCAGTCCCTGCACCCCATCGAGCAGACGGACTCGCAAAGCCGCCCGCCGCTCCGTCAGATTCGCCGCCGCCGGCCGGCTGAGCGCCTGCAGCGCCAGCGGAAGCCCGAAACCGAGCAGCAAAGCAAAGCCGGCATACATCCAGCCCAACGGTTCGTGGAAAGCGCCAAGGAAGAACGCTGTCAGGAGGGTCACGATCAGGGCCGAGAGCGGCGGCGCGACCGAACGGACGTAGAAATTCTCCAGCACGTCCACATCGGCGACGATGCGGTTGAGCAGATCGCCGCTGCGGTACTGCATCAGGCGCGCCGGAGCCAGCGGTTCGAGGCGGGCGTAGAACCAGGTGCGCAAGCGAGCCAACAGGCGAAAGGTCACATCGTGCGAGACCAGCCGTTCCAGGTAGCGCAGGAGGCCGCGCGCCAGTCCGAAGAACCGCACCCCCACGATGGCCATCTGCAAATCAGCGATGGACGGATGCAGCGCCGCCGAGGCAATCAACCAGGTCGAAGTCCCCATCAGGCCGACGTTTGCCCCCACCGTCAACGCTCCCAGAAAGACCGACAACGCCACCCATCGCCACGAGCCGTTCAGAAAATGCAGCAGGCGCAAGACGAGCGGCGCCCGGCGGGGAAGGGACAAATCCATCGAGGGCGAATCGGACGGGGCCTCCGTCAGGCGGGGCGGAGACGGCCGGGAGGTCTGCTCCGCCTCGGGCGGCTGCGCCGTCTCTCCCCGCCCGATCAGGCGGGCGTACAAGCCGCCAGCGTTCGACAACTCAGCGTGCGCGCCGCGCTCCACCACCCGCCCGCCGTCCAGGACGAAGATTCGGTCGGCCCCGACGACGGTGTTCAGGCGGTGGGCGATGGTCAGGACGGTGCGCCCGCGCATGAGACGATGAACCGCGTCCTCGAGGAGGGCTTCGGACTCGGGGTCCAGGCTGGAGGTCGGTTCATCCATGATGAGGAAGGGGGCGTCCTTGAGGAAAGCGCGCGCCAACGCCAGACGCTGCGCCTGTCCACCGCTCAGGCGCGCCCCCTCCTCGCCGATGACCGTCTCGAGTCCCTGCGGCAGGCTGCGGACGAATTCGTCCAGGTGGGCGGCGCGCAGGGCGGCGTCCATCTCCTCCCGGCTGGCACTCGGTTTGGCTATGCGCAAATTGTTTGCCAGCGTATCATGGAACAAATACGGCGTCTGCGGAACCCAGGCCACCTGCGCCCGCCAGACCTGCAGCGGGATGGCCGTCAGCGGCGTGGAGCGGCCCTCGGCGAGAAGCGTCATCTGCCCCGCGCTCGGCTCGAGGAAACGCAGCAACAGCGCCGCCAGGGTGGACTTCCCCGCCCCGCTCGGCCCGACCAGCGCCAGGCGCTGCCCGGCGCGGACTTCCAGGTCAATGCCCTGCAAGGCCGGAGCCGAGTCGCCGGGGTAGGTCAGGGAAACGCCCTCCAGGACGAGCGACCACTCAGCCGGGAGGGTCCCCGGCCAGGCAGAGGGGACGTCAGGCGTCTGGGCTTCCTGGCGCGGGACTGGCGCGTCGAGAATCTCGAAGATGCGGCGGGCGGCGGTCGTTCCGGCCATGCCGGCATGAAAACGCAGGCCCAGCATGCGCAGCGGCAGATAGAATTCGGGCGCCAGCAGCAGGACGAAAAACGCCTGGCGGAACTCCAGCCAGCCGTAGAGCAGGCGCAGACCGATCTCGACCGCCACGACCGCGGTGCTCAAGGTTGCCAGCAATTCGAGCGCCAGCGCCGAAAGGAAGGTGACCCGCAAGACCGAGAGCGTCACCCGGCGATAGCGGTCGGAGGCGTCGGCCAGTTCGGCGATGCGGTCGCGCTCGCGCCCGAACTGTTTGAGCGTGACCAACCCCTGCAAACTATCGAGAAAAGAGGCCGACAGGCGGCCCAGCAGGGTGTACTGACGGCGCGTCAGCGCCTCGCCCGTCCGCCCGATCAAAATCATAAAGAGCGGGATGAGAGGCGCGGTCAGGAGCAGGACCAGACCCGAAATCCAATCCAGGGGAAAGACGAAGAGCAGAATCGAGAGCGGGACGGCGGCGGTCACCACCAATTGGGGCAGATATTGACCGAAGTAAGCGTCCAGCGCCTCGACGCCCTCGACGGCCGCGGCGGTCAGTTCGCCGCTGCGCTCGCCGCGCGTGTAGGCCGGCCCCAACGCCAGCAATTTGTCGAACAATCTGGCGCGCAGGTCGCGCTTGACGCGTACCGCCACCGCCCCGGCGGCGGATTCCCCGCCCCAGGCCAGCAGCGCCCTCAGGCAGATGACCGCCAGCAGGAAGCCGAGCAAACCGGTCACGGCCTGCAGGTCGGCTCCGCCGAGGAAAACGGCGTCCACGAGCAGGCTCAGACCGTGCGCCTGGGCGATGGCCAGCCAGCCGGTCAGCAGTCCGGCCAGGATGGTCAGGCCAAGCGCCAGGCGGGCGGCGCGGGCCAGGGAAAGCAGACGGCGGTGCATGGGAAGTCGGCGGTCTGAAAGTCGAGAGTCGAATAATCGACAGACATGAAGCGGTGAAAGGTTGATGCAAAGCCCCATCAACCTTCCACCGCTCTGCTTTGCGACCGAGTCTCTCAGTAGGTCAGCATACTCTTGTCAGTGGTCACCCGCTTGCGGAAGACCCAGTAGGTGTAAGCCTGATAGGCCAGCACCAGCGGGACGAAAATGGCAGCCACGATGGTCATCACCTTGAGCGTGTAGGGCGAGGACGAGGCGTTCCAGATGTCGAGACTGTAAGCGGCGTTGGTGGAGGAAATCATCACGCGCGGGAAGGTGATGACAAAGAAGGTGACCAGGGCCAGCACAATGTGAAGGGCGGTCATCACGAAGGCGCGCCCGGCCTGCTTGCGCTGGACGAACCAGCCGGCCAGCAACAGAGCAATCAAAGACAGGGCCGGGAAGGCAGCGAAGGCCGCGCCGCGGTAAGAGAGCAGGTCGGTGTAGAAGAAGGTCGCCGCGGCCAGGAGGACGGCCAGGATGACGGCCGGCAGCCAGAGTTTCTTCGCCCATCCTTCGGCGCGGGTTTTGATCTCGCCGTTGGCCTTCAGGCTCAGGAAAATCGCCCCGTGCAGCAGGAAAACCGCCACGGAGGTCAGGCCGCCGAGCAGACCGTAGGGATTGAGCAGCGTGAACAGGTTGCCAGTGAACATCATGTTGGCGTCGATCGGCAAACCCTTCGCCAGGTTGGCAAACGCCACCCCCAGCAACAGCGCCGGGATGAACGACCCGCCGAAGATGGCCCAGTCCCAGAAGGCGCGCCACTTCGGGCTGTAATTCTTGGAGCGGAATTCAAAGGCCACGCCGCGCACGATCAGACCCAGCAGGAGCAGGAAGAAGGCCAGGTAGAAGCCGCTGAACAGGGTGGCGTACCAGTGCGGGAAAGCGGCAAAGGTCGCCCCGCCGGCGGTCAACAGCCAGACCTCGTTCCCGTCCCAATGCGGGCCAATCGTGTTGATGACGACGCGGCGTTCTTCATCTTTCTTCCCGATGAAAGGCAGGAGCATGCCCACGCCGAAGTCGAAGCCTTCGAGGAAGAAGAAGCCAATCCACAAGACGGCAATCAAAATGAACCAGAGGGTGTTCAGGTCAAACATGACGGCCTCCTTAATTTTCAGCGGCAACCGGTTCGCCGATGACGCCGCGGTCGGTGGCATCCGGCCCGGCCTTGGCGAAGCGGACCAGCAAGTACACATCGGCGACCATCAGGGCGGCGTAGACGGCGACGAAGCCGATCAGGGTGAACAAAATCATGCCCGAGGTCAGATTCGGCGACATGGCATCCTGCGTGCGCAGCAGCCCCTGCACGATCCAGGGCTGGCGGCCGACTTCGGTCGTAATCCAGCCGCCGGTGTTGGCCAGGTAGGGCAGGAGAATCGTCAGCGGGAACCAGCGCAGCAATTTCATCTGCTCGACGCGCTTGCGCATCATCGCCAGCACGCCCAGACCAGAAACCGCAATCATGAGCAGCGCCGAGTAGAACATGACGCGGAAGCCCCAGTAGACCATGACCATCGGGGGAATGTAATCGCCCGGCCCGTACATCTGCTCATACTGAGCCTGGACCTGCTGAACCCCCGGCACTTCACAGGTCAAGTTGAAGCAGGAAATCAGGCTGAGCAGCCGCGGAATGCGCCAGGACCAGACCTCGCCCTTGCCGGTCGAATCGAAGAGGGTGATGATGGAGAAATCCGAACCGGGGACATTCGGGTCGTTGTACCAGAGCGCTTCGATGGCCGCCATCTTCATCGGCTGGGACTGCATGACTTCCACGCCCTGCTCGTGGCCGATCACGCCGGTCAGCAGCACAGAGACCAATCCCAGCACGGCGGCAATTTCGAACGATTTCTTGAAGATTTCCACGTTCTGCTTGCGGGCCAGATGCCAGGCGCTGATGCCGAGCATGAAAAACGCCGCCGTGGTCAGGCTGGCCAGAATGGTGTGCGGGAAAGCCAGCCAGGCCTTGCGGTTGAAGATGAGGACGCCGAAGTCGTTCAGCACCAGGCGGGAAGTCGCGGCGCTGGCCGGGTCGTAGCCAACCGGATTCTGCATGAACGAGTTGGCGATCAGAATCCAGAGCGCCGAGAGATTCGAGCCGAGCACCACCATCCAGATGGAGGCCAGGTGCAGTTTCTTGGGGACGCGCTCCCAGCCGAAAATCCAGATGCCCAGGAAGGTGGACTCCATAAAGAAGGCCAGCAGGGCCTCGATGGCCAGCGGCGCGCCGAAGATGTCGCCCACGTAGCGCGAGTACTCCGACCAGTTCATGCCGAACTGGAATTCCTGCACGATGCCGGTGACCACGCCCATGGCGAAGTTGATGAGGAAGAGTTTGCCCCAAAACTTGGTCATGCGCTTCCACTTCTCTTCGCCGGTGCGGTAATAGAGGGTGTACAGCACGGCCACCACCCAGACCAGCCCCAGCGTAAGAGGGACGAAGAAGAAGTGGTAGATCGTGGTGGCTGCAAATTGCAGCCGGGAAAGAAGGACAGGATCCATAGATGAACCTCCAGATTAAGAATCGACCGGCAGAACGTTCACCCACCCCTCGGCAAAGGATGCTTCGGCTGCCAGTTCAGCAAAAGTCGTGCGCTCCAGTTCGTCCAGAATGGCTTGCTGCAGGCGACTCCAACGCACCCGCACCGGACATTTCGTCTCGAACGGACAGGCCTGTTCTCCCAACATGCACTCGGAAAGGAGCAAACGGCCTTCGATCGCTTCTAATACCGCCTTGAGGCTGATTTTCTCTGCCGGCCGGGACAATTGCAGCCCGCCGTCTCGGCCGGGAAAAGTCTGCACCAATCCTGCCTGCGCCAGTTGCGCCACAATGCGCGACAAAAAAGCCGCCGGGATGAGCATTTCCTTCCCAATCGAGGTGGAAGAAAGGCGCGTCCCCTGCGGCTGTTTGGCCAGGGCCAGCACCACGCGGACAGCGTAATCGGTCTGACGATTGATGCGGAACATTTATTTACCTGTTTTGTAAACGTTTACCAATGTTGTAATGATTGAGCGTCCTCCTTCAAGCGACATTTGTCACAATCTTATGTGACAAATGTCACATCGTCCATCCGTCCACAGTATGGACATTTCTGTCTAGATGTGCCGATACGGTATCGAATAGAAAAGGTTGTCCCTTTTTCCGGCATTCTCGTCGCGGTTCATCTTGCAGTTCAGAGGCAACATCGCCATTTTTCTGTTGTTGGTATGCCAAACGCAAGAGTTTTGGCACACGTTCAAACAAGGTCGGGAATTCCTGAGCGGTCACGATTGGATGCTCGTCGGATTGGGAATGATTCGGGTCAGTCGTATTTTTTCCTTAGAAACTGGCGCTCATTTCCACCGTTGCTTTCAACGGCGGCTGGCGCATAAACCACGCTATCCATTGTGTGTACGATACCCCCGCCTGCTTCTCGAATGACCAGATCTTATGCGGATACTTCCAGTGGTCCCACCACCTTACTTTCACAAAGCAAAGGATGCCAGACCAGAGGACGCTTCCGTCTTCGGCGTAGATGGTCAAGCGCTGGCCGTTTTCCAGCGGGAGGGGACGGCCGAGGCCGGGGACGGAGACGGTAAAGACCACCCGCCCCTCCCAGCCGGTTTCCCAATAGGCGAGCAAATGTCCGTCGTACCGCTTCGCCCATCTGGCGCGACTTGCCTTTCGCTTCTGCAGGAGACAGACAAAGCGTTCCCGAAGCGGGGCGGCCAGGAAGCCTGATGCCAGGACGATGACAATCGTGAGAAGGCCGAAAAGGAAGGTGAGCAACAGTTTCATAGTCTCATAGTCTTATGGTCGCGGGCGGGACAACTCATCGAGTTGACCAACTTTTGCCCCGGCTGCGCTCGTGCACGCCTCGCCGCTTGACAGGCATGAGAGAATCTACTTTCGGCGGAAGAGGGCAAACAAGAGGCCGCCAAGCAGCACGAGAGGCGCCATTGCCATGGCGCACAGGCCGGCGGAGAAGAGTCCCTGCGCCGCTTCGCGCTGGCTCTCCTCGAAGGCGACGCGGTCGCCGGCGAAGAGATGTTCGGGGATCACGCCGCCATCGCTGGCTTTCTTCCCCAGCACGGTGACCAAGTCACCGTCTCTCAAGCCGCGATAGCGCCGCGTGCCAGCGGGGAGGAGATTCTCTCCGTCCGACGCCCGAAGCGGGGCATCGCTTTCGATTATTGTTTCGTGCAACGCGCCGCTCAGGCGGACTCTTGTGGTTCGATGGAGCGCAATCCTTTGCCCGCCGAGTTCGACGGTCAACTCCGGCGCGACCGTTTCGACCGTTTCCCAGTGACCGGAGGGCTGGGGAACATCGCCGCCGCGTCCGCCCTCGGATGGGACGGTCACCTGCCACTCTTCCACGATGCAGGCGACCATGTCCACCCCCTCCTGGGGCGGGACGTTATCGGTCAGGGTAGCGGTGAAGAGCAGGGTCTCACCTGGCGCAGCGGCTTGAATGGTCTGAGCATTCATCTGCGGCAGGCGAGAAATGCGGAGCGCCTCCAATGCCTGCGCGGGGCTGAACACAAACGTCATCAGCGCGCCGCTGAGGCAGCAAAAGAGGGAGAAGCCCAGTGTGGCGAGAACGGTGTTAATGCGGCGGCGAAGGAAAGATGCCAGGTTAATGCCAAACATCGTCATTCTCCTTGCAGGAACAGGAAAATTAAGCGAACGCTGGCAAAAAGGAAATTTTCTCAAAGTTTTGAGATTACTCTCTCGAGCCTCTAGGCTGAATTTTGTACACCATCCAGTAACCGCCTCTACCATCAGACGAGATGGAGGGATCGCAAACCATCTGGACATCCGGCGATTGGACGATGCGTATCCCCGGTTCTACCAGCCAAGCAGCGGCCCCATCCACGGAGATAGCGCTGAGGATTCCGCCATTTCCGCAAAAGTAATGGCGCAGCGTTCCATCGGGGAAAAGGTAACTGCTGGAGACCGCCCCGCCGTCGTTTACCTGGCCAATCAATTCAAACGTCAATCCATCGGACGATTGCGCTGCCCAGGCCATGGGGCCGGTCGAAACATACATGAACCAGGTATCGCCCACGCGCAGGACGTCAGGGTCGGTGTAGTTAACCCCCTCGAGACGCGTGCCTTCTTCAACGACAAAATTTCTGCCGTCAGATGAGATCGCGCTCCTCACGAGATTGGGTCGCTGCGTAGGTTCCGGCGTGAGCGAGTGGGGGCCGGGAAATTCAATAAAGTACAGGCGGATACGTCCGTCGGGCAGGAACACAATATCCGGGTCGGCGCCCGGGACGTTGATTTTGCCGCACGTCCACGTCTCGCCCTCGTCCAACGACTCGGCATACACCAGGCCGGGACCGCCAAGGGTAGTGCCATCTGCAGCATAGATGATCCAGCGTCCGTCGGGCATACGCACCCCTTCCGGCACCGAGGCCTTATCAATGATAACGCGGTCATCAGTCTGCCAGGTCAACCCATCGGACGACCGTGCGATGAGAACCTGATGGAACGCTGGACCATTGGGGTCGGGATTGGGGATCCCAATGCTATTTTCACCTGGGAAGCAGGGGCGTTCGGCGAGGGGAAGAATAGGCGAGGCGCTCGGCTGCGGCAACGGGGCAACGGTCGGCGTGGAAATAGACTCTGGAGAGCGGGGGGTGTTGGTCGGCAACGATTCAGATTCAGCCACAGGAGCGCACGCAACAAGCACCGAAAGCAGGAACAAGGGCAAGAGGAAATATGTCGGTTTCATAGGGCCTCCGATGAATCTTGCAAATGCGGACTCTGCGACCTCACAAAATCATCTCTGGCGCGGTTTATGGAAAAGCGAACAGTTCCCGAGCATATTCTACAATCAACCGGTCGCGCTGACGGTCGAGGACGGCATCGGGCAGCATGGCAGGCGGATGGGCGGGGTCATAGGTCTGGTTCGGCAGTTCGTTGTTCAACCGCACCCAGGGAACGCCGCCATTGACCGCGTTGTTGACCATTAGAATCGCGTGGGCGCTATCGGGTTGGACGTGATCGGTCTGCGATTGCAGGCGCTGATACGGCACATGAATCTGACCGATGAATGTGCTGGCTTCGCGCTCGGCCCAGAAGGCTTCATCGGAGCAGGATGCGACATCGCCGAGATGTCCCAGCCCCGCGCCGTCACAGCCGCCGGTGTCGTTTCGATTGGCAGGGCCCTCCCAGTCAATCAGGAACCTGACCGGCAGGTCGGGATGCCGCGCCAGTGCGCCCGCACCCATCGTGATTCCGTAAGAGTAGGTGACCAGGCCAATATTGGCGGGGTCCACGCCGGGGAGAGTCGCGGCAAAACGAATCACTTCCGCCAGCCCGTCCTGATGAATGAAGCCGTTGTAGTTCTCCGTCCCGCCGCTGCGTCCGCGTCCATCAGGGTCGAAGAGGACCGCCACATAACCGGCCTGATTGACAATCTCCACCGTCGCGCCGCCGGGCGAGGGACGGGCAAAAGCGCTGCTATCGCCATTGCCGCCGGGAACGAGGACGATGGCCGGGAGTTTGCCCTGCCCATCCCAGTCGTCGGGATAGAAAACGGCCACATACAACGCTGCGCCGCTGGCTGGATTGATGACGGTATACTCGTTACTCTCACCCCTGCCCATTCTCTCGCTGGGAGAGGGGAGAGCGGAGCAATCCGCCGGGCAGTTTTGCGCGTTCTCCGGGCCATTACACACGCCATCGCCGCACGAGCCGCCAGGCACAGGCGGAAGGAGAGAAGACGTTGCCACGAGAGTGGTAGTTGGAACGTTTCCGGTCGAAGAAATTCGTTCAGCGGTCGGTGTGTTCGTTCCCTGCGTCAGCGGCGCGGTCAAGGCGCAAGCCATGAGCAAGAGACTGGCGAATAAGAGAGAGAAAATCTTCATAATTTTCTCCTATTGACCAAGCAATTGTGCAAAAACATCCAGCGCGGAGCGGATGTTCGCCGGGTTACGGTGGAACGCGCCATGATCGCCATTTGGATCCTCGATCAACATCTCCACTACACCGCCGTATTGCGTCACCCAGTCACGGGTTCGGCGCATGGCTGGGCAACCGTCGCGCTCGGGGTTGGGGTCGTTCATGCCGCAGACCATGATCCAGTGCGTCCCGGCAAACGGTTGTGGCCCGAATTCTCCTCGCTCAATGGACTGGTTGATGGGAAAATCGGGCGCCGCGCCGCCGGCATTGGCAATCGTTAACAGGAAAAAGTTGTTTCCCGAAGTGCGGTCGAGAGCGGTTAACCCATAGGTGTTGGCTGAGCCGCGACTGAAACCGTGAAGCAGAACAGTTCGCGGACGGACACGATTCTCGCGCAAAATGTTTTCGAGGAGAGGATACATTTCTTGCGGCAGATAATAATCGCCGGTTTCTTCGCCCCCGCCAAACCACCATTGGAGGGCAAGGATTCCATAACCGCGTTCCGCCGCATACGACTGCCACAGGAAAAATTCATCAAAGGCCCAACTGCTATGTCCATGCAGGGTGACGAGTATGGGCGGCAGATTAGAAGGATCACTTCCCTGCGGCAGCCACAACAGGTAAAAACTTCTTCCGTCTGCCGTGGGGCTGATTTGCGCGCCCTGCTCAAGGGCAAATTGATAACGTTCGGGGTCGGCGGCCTGCGCTTGCTGGAGCAAAGCGACAGTCGCGCCAAGTCCAGTAGAGGTTGTAGATGTTGAAACGGTCGGCGAAGAGGTGAATACGGCAGTGGGAGTCTCCACTTCTGACGCCAGAGGCGCAATTGCCGCGCATCCCCCAAGAAAAAGGCTGGCAAACAAAAGGGCAAAAGTTCTCATACTTCAACCCTTTTCTGTTTATCTGTTTACTCGTATGCCGGTGCTATCGTGGCGGCGCACCCGGATTTGCCGCCTCCCACGCCATGAAAGCATCTGCCATCTCTGAAAAGGTGGCCCACCGCACCTGGCCGCTGGCGACAAGCGGGTCTACCACTTCGGTCAGGAAACGTTCGATGACAGCGAAGGGCTGATGGGGGTCGCCGCGAAACTCGCCGGGATGGATGGTGAAGTGAAAGACGTTGACTTTGCCCGGCTCGGCAACAGCCAACGAGGCGTGGAGTTGGGCTTCGAGATATTCGAAGTAGGCTTCATCGCCGCCCATCTCCTGACCGCGGCGCATGGATGCAAAATTAGAGCGATCGTATTGTCCTTCAGGCAGGAAGATAATCGCCCCGTTCGGGTCGTGCTGGGCGAAGAGGGTAAAATCCATCCCGTCCGTGCCGCCGGCCGGCCGCCAGGGATTCACACCCACGAGCGAAAGGTCGGTGGTCTGCGTTTGCGGATTCTTCCAGTCGCTGTTCACGTCCAGGCCTGCGCACGCCGCGGCCTCATAGACATCTGGATAAAGATTTCCGCCGCTCCAATAGCGGATATCGCTCACGCCGCTGGCCTGCTGGATGAAGGCAATCTCCTGTGTCATCACCTCGCACCACTGCTGAGGAGACAGGGATTCGGAATTTTCTCCCAGATGCGCGTCCTCGTGGAAGTGAAGAGCGATTTCATGTCCGCGCGCCGCCAGGTCGGCCAGAATGGGATTGCCCGATTGGATGGCAACTGTTGTGAAGGGCGATTGGGCCTGGATGGTCATCCGCCCGCCGTGCGCCTCGACAATGCCCGTCACCGTCAAAATATCCTGCACGTGGCGCTGGAAGAACTCCGGAATATGATAATCTGCCTGACCACCACGATACCCCTGCGCCGTCTCGCCCATCGGCTCGATATGCATTCCGATGGTAAACAGCAAGACGGCTGTTCCAGAAGACTGAGGCCCAGAGGTATCAGCCTGGACCTCCTCGACCGGCGTTTCGGCAGGCATAGAGGAGGGTGTGCTCTCTGGACCGGAAAGGCTGCACGCCGAAAGGAACAGAGACGCAAATAGAAAAATAGAAATAGTTTTCTTCATGACATCTCCTTTCTCACCTCCTAATTGTAAAAAGGAGAAGTAAAACCCATTTTAACCGCTTGTAAAATCCTTATAACCTCGGTTTACAAAAATGTCAGAGGAGAGTCATCGCGCAGCCGTCGGCGCGCGGGTCGGAGCCGCCGGTCAGGATGCCGGTTTCGAGGTCGCGCAGGATGACCTGTCCGCGCCCGAAGAGCGCCCGCTCCCAGCCCGTCACGCGCCGGACCGGATGGCCGCGCGCCGCTAAATCGGCAATCGTCTCGGCCGGAATCCCCTCCTCCAGCGCGACCGTCCCGCCTGCCGTGCCGTCCTCGATGCAGAAGCGCGGCAGGTCGAGCGCCGTCTGCGGGTCGAGACCCTGGGCGAGGGCCAGGAAGACCTGCAAATGTCCCTGCGGCTGCATGAATCCGCCCATGACGCCAAAGGCGGCAAATAAGGAATCGGGTAATAAGGAATCAGGTAATAAGGAATTAGGTGATAAGGTTTCCTGTTTCCCTAATCCCTGTTTACCTATTTTCGTAATCATCGCCGGAATAATCGTGTGATACGGCCTCTTGCCCGGCGCGAGGGCGTTGGGATGCGCCGGGTCGAGGCTGAAGTTGTGACCGCGGTTCTGGAGGGTGAAGCCCCAGCCTTTGGGGACGATGCCCGTCCCGAAGCCCATGTAGTTGCTGTTGATGAACGAACAGGCGTTGCCCCATTGGTCCACCACGCAGAAATAGACCGTGTCCGAACCGGCGACCGGCGCGCCGCGCCGCTGGTTGAGGGTCGCCCGGCGCGGGTCGAGGAGTCTGCGGCGCCCGGCGGCGTAAGATTTGGAGAGGAGGGCCAAATAACCGGACTCCGAAATCTCCTGATTTCGGATGTCCGAAGTCTGGAGATTTCGGACTCCTGGAAAATGCGGGTCGGCCACGTACCAGCGCGTGTCGGCAAAGGCCAGGCGCAGGGCTTCGATTTCCAGGTGCAGGCGGTCGGGATGGAGCGGGTCGGCGGGCAGGTCGAAGCCTTCGAGGATGTTCAGGGCCAGCAGGGCGGTGATTCCCTGTCCGTTGGGCGGACATTCCCACAGACGCAGGCCGCCGTAAGTGGTTGAGATGGGTTCGTCCCAGGTGGACGTGTGGGCCGCCAGGTCGTCCAGAGTCATGCAGCCGCCCGCCTCCCGCAAGGTGGAGACAATGGCTTCGGCAATCTCGCCCTCGTAGAAGGCCTTTTTGCCGCCCTCGGCGACGAGGCGCAGGGTGCGCGCCAGGCCGGGATTGCGGAACGTCTCGCCGGGGTTCGGGCCGCGGCCGTCGAGGGTCATCTCGAGGCCGTTGAGGGCGGATTTCAACTGCCGCTCGGCGGCGCGCTGCCAGAAGTACGCGGTCACCGGCGCGACCGGAAAGCCCTCCTCGGCCAGGCGGATGGCCGGGGCGAGAACGGCAGGCAGGCCCAGGGTCCCGTGCCGCTCCAGCAGGTCGCACCAGCCGGCGCACGCCCCGGGGACGGTGACGGTGTAGGGGTGGTAGGGAGGCAGTTCGGTCAGCCCTTCGCGTCGTATCCGGTCGAGGGTCAGAGCGGCCGGGGCGCGGCCGGAACCGTTGAGGGCGGCGATTCGACCGCTCGCGGCTTCGTAGTAGAGGGCGAACATGTCGCCGCCGATGCCGGTGGAGGTCGGCTCGGTGACGTTGAGCGCCGCGGCGACGGCCACCGCCGCGTCGGCGGCGTTGCCGCCCCGGGCGAGAATCTCCAGCCCGGCGGCGGTCGCCAGCGGCTGGGAGGAAGCCACCATACCGCCGCGTCCCATCACGGGCGAACGGCGGGAGGGATAGGTTTGTTCGGGCATATTGGCTCCGGGGGAAGAACTACGCAATACGTAATACGCAGTATGTATTTCGTATTACGTATCGTTTTTGCTTTCCGATGTTGACTTGACCGGCAGCGCCGTCACCAGCACCTTGTCCACCCGGTTGCCGTCCATGTCCATCACCTCAAAGCGCAGACCGCCCCACTCGAAGCGGTCGGCGGCCTTCGGGATGCGTCCCAGGTGGGTCATGACGAAGCCGCCCAGGGTTTCGTACTCTTCCTCGGCCGGCAGATGGCGCAGGTTGAAAATTTCTTTGAAATCTTCGTTGGAAATCATGCCGTCCAGCAGCCAGGACCCGTCCTGACGCTGGGTGGCCTGCGGCTCGCCGCCGAACTCGCCAACGATTTCCTCGAGAATGTCGGCCAAGGTAATCAGCCCCTGCACCACGCCGAATTCGTCCACCACCAGCATCAGGTCGCGCTGGGTCTCGCGGAACATTTCGAGGGCGCGCGAACCAAAGGCGGTTTCGGGGATAAAAATCGGCGGGCGCGCCAGTTTCGTCAAGTCCTTGCCGCTGCGGATATTCGCCAGCAGGACGTCCTTGGCCTTGACGACACCGACGGGACGGTCTAGGCTGTCCTCGCCGACCGGGAAGCGCGAGTAGGGGCTTTCGGCCATCTTGCGGCGGATTTCCTCGGCCGTGTCGTTCACATCCAGCCAGACGATTTCGTTGCGCGGCGTCATCAGGGCGTTGACGCGCTGGTCGGAGAGCGAGAAGACGCCCTCCACCATGTCCTGCTCGGTCTCCTCGAAGACGCCCGCCTGCGTGCCCTGGTCGAGCTGGACGAGCAATTCCTCCTCGGTCACCGGAATCTCGGCCACCTGGCGGACGCCCAGCAGGCGCAGAATCAGGTCAGTGGATTTGCCCAGCAGCCAGACGAAAGGAGTAAAGAGTTTGGAGATAAAAGTCATCGGCCCGGCCATGAACGCTGCCAGGCGTTCCGGATTCTGCAAAGCTAGCCGCTTGGGGACCAGTTCGCCGAGGACGATAGAAAAATAAGAAGTCACGACAACGCCGATTGCCACGCCGATGGCGGCGCTGAAGGCTTCCAGCGCCGGGACCCGCGCCAGCCAGTTCATCGAAAGGCGGGCCGCCAGCGCGCCGGTGATGGCGCCGGTCAAAATGTCGGTGACGGTGATGCCAATCTGAATGGTCGAAAGAAACTGATTCGGCGCTTCGACCAGTTTCAGGGCGGTCTGCGCCCCGCGTTTGCCCTCATTGGCATGTTGTTGCAAACGCGCCTTGCGCGCCGAGAGCATGGCGGCTTCAGACATGGCCAGGATGCCGTTGAAAACGATCAGGAGAAAGATGGCAAGAATTTCGTTCCAGACAGAGTCCATAAACAAATTTGCGGCAGGTGAACGACTGCCAATCTCATTCGACCTTCGAAAGCAAAATTTCGAAAACTTCCGGCGCGGATGCGCCGCGCTGGCGCAAATCCAGCAGAGTCCCGGCTTGCGCCAGTTCCAGCCCCAGGCGGACGCCCTGCGGAATCGCTTCTTCGTACCGCTTCCAAAACAGGCCCTCCGGCAACTGACCGCCGTGCATTCGCGCATCCTGCTCGGCGAACAAGGCGGTGATAACTGTCTCCAACCGCGGCTCCGGCCCAGAGACTTGAATGCGTTTACGGCTCATGTACCAGTTTGCGCCCAGCAGGTCTGCACTCCCCGCGTAGGGGTCACGCGCCGCGTAACAAAGCGTCCGCAGGCCGGACATGTAGAACGTCCCCATGCACATCGGGCAGGGTTCGGTGGTGGTGTAGAGCGTGCAGGCATGGGGGTCCACCGCGTCCAGGTCTAGGGCGCGCAAGGCTTCCACCTCAGCGTGCGCCAGCGCCGCGCCGTTGCCCGATTTCACCTTCTCAAAAATTCGATTGCGGCCGCGGCTGAGAATGGTCCCATCCGGGCCGGTCACCACGGCCCCGATGGGAATGCAGTCCTCGCAATAGGCCTCCCAGGCCAGTTCGAGACAGGCCTGCCAGGGAAGAGAAAGGTCAGACCACCGCAATGCCCGCTCCTTCGACAACCTCGCCGATGACCCACGCCGGCTGATTTATCTCCTGCGCCCGCTTCAGGAACGCGGCGGTTTCGGACCCCGGGACGGCCAGCAGCAGCCCCCCGCTGGTCTGCGCGTCG
The DNA here is from genome assembly GCA_019873655.1 of Chloroflexota bacterium. GTDB lineage: Bacteria > Chloroflexota > Anaerolineae > Anaerolineales > Villigracilaceae > JAFGSI01. Next base: position 23,417 of record JAIOAU010000019.1, read on the forward strand.
AAGAGCAGCATTTGCCGCTCCTCGGAGATTCTCTCGGCGAAACGGACGCGCGGGCCAAAATAGAGGCGGTTGTCGGCCGTCCCGCCGGGGAAGGTCCACATCTCAGCGTATTTTTGGGCGCAGGAGACGAAGGGGATTTTCTCCATCTCCAGCCGCAGGCCGACGCCGGAGGCATCGGCCATTTCCATGCCGTGACCGAGCAGACTGAAGCCGGTCACGTCCGTGCCGCCGCGCAGACCGAATTCGACGGCCAGCGCGGCGGCCTTGTCGTTGAGCCGTTTCATCCAGCCGACCACTTCGGCCACATCTTCGGGCGCGGCCTTTTGCTGTTTCAGGGCGGTGGTGGTGACGCCAAAGCCGAGCGGCTTGGTCAGGACGAGCGCGTCGCCCGCTCTGGCCCCGCCCTTCGAGAGATACTTCTCCGGATGGACGAAGCCCAGCGCCACCAGCCCGTACTTTGGCTCCTTATCCTGCACGGTATGGCCGCCGGCGAGGACGACGCCTGCTTCGCGGCACTTCTCCGCGCCGCCGCGCAGAATCTCGCCGTTGACCTCCGGCGGCAGGTCGGGCGGAAGGGCGGCGACGTTGAGCGCCAGAAAGGGACGTCCGCCCATGGCGTACACATCCGAGAGGCTGTTGGCGGCGGCAATCGCGCCGTAATCGTAGGGGTCGTCCACGACCGGGGTGAAGAAGTCGGTGGTGACGACCAGGGCGCGCGTCGAATCCAGCCGCCAGACGGCGGCGTCATCGGGGCCGCCGAGGCCGACCAGGAGGTCCGGGTAGGAACCGGCCTCGAAGAGAGATTGAATGGGGCGCAGAACCTGCGCCAGCGTCTCCGCGTTGAGTTTGGACGCTCAACCGGCGCAACTGGAGAGGCTGGTCAGGCGAATCTGGCGTCCGCTTGTGGGAACGTTTTCCGCCAAATCGAACTCCTCTTATGGATTGGGCAGCGGCAGGAGCAGCGGCGCGTCGCTGGGCAGGTACATGACCTGCACGTTGGGGGCCAGCCGCTGGATGTACTCGTAGGTCAACAGTTCGGGGTTTTCGCGCAGCACTTGAGCGAGGAGTCGCCAGGCCTCGGCCTGCGCCTGGGCGCGAATGATAGTAGCCTGCGCCTCGCCCTGGGCGGCAATGACCGCCGCATCAGCCTGGCCCTGAGCCACCTGGCGGGCCTGTTCGGCCTCCTGGCGGCGCTGCTCGACGACGAACTGGGCCTGCAACGCCTGCTGTTCGGCAATTTGTTTCTGTTCGACCGCAGCCGCATATTCTTCGCTGAAGTGAATATCGCGCAGGACGAAATCGATCAGAATCAGATCATTTTCTTGTAATTTTGCGGCCAATTGGTTCGAGATCATCTCTTCCAATTCGGCGCGCTTGGTACTGACGATCTCTTCTACGCCATATTGCGAGGCCATGTCGCGAATAATACCTCGCGCCAGCGGCCGCACAACTTCATCTTGGTAACGATCCTGCCAATCGATATGCAATTGCACAACTCGGTCGGGATCAACGGCATAAATGACTGAGGCGTCAATGTACACTTCCTGACCATCATTGGTGCGGGCGCGAATGGAATCGTCGCCATATACATCTCCCTCTGTAGTCGCGACCGACATTGTGTAGGTCTGCCGAGAAATCGAGTAGAGGCGCACCGTCTCGCCAGGGATGATCCAGTGCAGGCCGGGTCCCAGCGCCTGGCTGCGGTAGCCTTGCGGGTCGTAGGGAGAGATGACCACGCCCCGCTCCTCCGGCTGAACGAAGACCAGGCCGGCGGCAAGCAGCGTCAGCACCACAGCCAGCGCCACAGCCCCAACGATGATTCCGCTCAATCCGCGCACGGGCCGGGAGCGCCAGGCGCGCACCACCGCCAAGACAATCAGCCCGGCGACTACCAGCCAGGACAAAGTAGCCAGGCCTTTGACGAATTCTGCCAGATTCATTTCTTTCCTCCTAATTCTAGAATCACACTCACCGGCCGCCTGTCAAGAACGAGCCAGGCGTGTTGTGCCTTTATTATACCCAGCAAAAAAGGCGGATGCCTGTCCGCATCCGCCTTGCATTTGATTTCATTCAGCGCCAGATACGAAAGGAAGTGGTCGTCGTGGCAATCAAGCCCCCTCTCTCCACGCGCACGTTGACCTCGATCAAACTACCCGGCACCTGGTCGCGCACCGGAATGTCGGCGATGATCGCCACGCCGTTGGCGTCCGTTACGGCGCGATAGGTTTGGGCCGGCCCATAGGAGAAATTGATGGTCACGGTCACCTGGGCGCCTTCGACCGGCATGAGCGTTTGGTCCTGCACAATGACAAAAATGCGCTGGGTATCGTTGGGCTGGGTGACGGCTTTGCCGGCGAAAGCAGAGGCGCGCAGCGAAGTGAGCGAGGAATCGGCGCCCCGCGCAACGATTTCGAGCGGCGGGACGGGCAAGAGTCGCAACGGGTCCTCGCCAACGCGGTCGAAGTAAATGCGTCCCAGATCGGACAGGGTCACATTTTGGCCGCGCGGCCGTTCGGGATACCACTCGAAGCGGGCGCGCTCGAAATACTGGACGATGCGGCCGTCAGGCTGGAATTCGAAGGCCGAAATCGGATTGCCAAAGCGCGCCAGCCCGCCGTGAGCATCGTAGTAAGTGAGGAAGTCATAACAAACCGAGAATCCGGTGGGGAACGAGCGGCAAGCGCCTGCCACGTTGATATTCAACGACGGCGCTCCCGGCGTGTAGAGCAGCGAGCCCAGAGGCGTCAACTGCACCCGCTGACCGACCGGCATCTCCGGCCGCCACTCGAAGCGGGCGCGCTGAAAATACTGGACAGTGACCCCGGCGCGGTCCACAAACTGCTCCGTAATGGGCGATCCAAAAACCAGTTCCGCCTCGGGAACGCTCTGATAGAAAGCATAGAATTCGCCAATCAAGTTGTGGCGCGTGTCCGGGAAATACCTGCCCGTCGTCTGCTGGGCATGCACAGGCCGCCCTGCCGCCAGCAAAACCAGGCAGGCAAAAAGTAATACACCACGTTTGATCACGAGACTGACACCCTGTTGTCTTCATTATACACAATCCGACAGACAGGGACAATATGAAAACCTAACGAAAATTTAAGAGCGCCCGAACGATGCGTTCCGCCGCCCGACCGTCTCCGAACGGATTGACCGCCCGCGCCATCTGCTGGTACGCAAGCGGGTCATCGAGCAGACGGCTGGCCTCGCCCACAATCGCGGCGCGCTCGGTTCCGACCAGTTTCAGCACCCCGGCCTCCACCCCCTCGGGCCGCTCGGTCACTGCCCGCAAGACCAGCACCGGCACGCCAAAGGCCGGCGCTTCCTCTTGAATGCCTCCCGAGTCGGTCAACACCAGCGCGGCGCGCTTCATCAGATGAACCAGCGGCAGATAATCCAGCGGCGGCAGGAGGGTGACGTGCGGCGTCTCTGCCAGCAGACGATAGACCGGCTCCTGGACGTGGGGATTCAAATGCACCGGATAAACGATTTCCACATCGCCGCGCCCGGCCAGGTCGCGCAGGGCCAGGCAGATGTTTTCCAGCGGCTGGCCGAAATTCTCGCGCCGGTGCGCGGTCACCAAAATGAGCCTCCTCCCTCCACGACGATCCGACTGACGACGATCTGGCTCAATCCCCAGTCTGCCGAGCAATTCCACCACCTCTTGCGGCGGAGATTGCCGGGCGACGACGTTCAGCGCGTCGATGACCGGATTGCCGGTCACGACGACAGCCGCCTCCGGCACGCCCTCGCGCAGCAAGTTCTGGCGCGCCCACTCGGTCGGCGCAAAGTGCAGGTCGGCGATGACGCCCGCCACCCGCCGGTTGATCTCCTCCGGAAACGGCTGCCAGCGGTCGCCCGTCCGCAGCCCCGCCTCCACATGGCCGACGCGGATGCGGCGGTAATACGCCAGCAGCGCCGTGACGGCGACCGTGGTGGTATCCCCCTGCACTAGCACCCAGTCCGGGCTGACCTGCTCCAGCACCGGGTCCAGGCGGGTGAAGATGGCCGCCGAGAGTTCGGCCAGCGACTGGTCCTCGCGCATCAAATCCAGGTCGTAGTCCGGCTTGATCTCGAAGAGATGCAGCACCTGGTCGAGCATCTGACGGTGCTGCGCGGTGACGCAGACCCGCGCCTCCACGCCCGGCGCGGCGGCCAGCGCCCTGACCACCGGCGCCATCTTGACCGCCTCCGGACGGGTGCCGAACACCGAAAGAACCCGAACGGTCATCCTGCGATTCTCACTTTCCCACCCCCAGCCGGAAGAGGCGGAACCCGGCCGCTTCCCAGGCCGCGGGCGACCAGGCGTTGCGCATGTCCACGGCCAGGCGGGCCGGAGTCAGCCGCGCCAGTTCGGCGGGATCGAGGGCGACGAATTGGGCGTGATGAACCAGCAGGACGATGCACTCCGCCTCGCGCACGGCCTCTTCCAGGCTGGCCGCGCATTCGATGCCGGGCAGCCCCTCAGGGCGGAACGGTTCGAACGCCCGCACCCGCGCCCCCGCCTCTTGCAGCAAATGGACCACCTCCGCGGCCGGGCTTTCGCGCAGATCGTCCACATCCGGCTTGAACGCCAGCCCCAGCGCGGCGATTCGCCGCCCGGCCAGCGAACCCAGGGCGCGCTCGACGAGGCGCAAGGCAAAGCGGGGCTGCGAATCGTTGACCTGTCGCGCCGTGTAGATCAAATCCGCCAGGTCGGGCGCGGCCTCGACAAAGAACCACGGATCGACGCTGATGCAATGTCCGCCCACCCCCGGCCCGGGGCTGAGAATCTTGACCCGCGGGTGCAGATTGGCGACCGAGATCGCCTCCCACACATCCACGCCGAAACGCTCGGCCAGCCGCGAGAACTCGTTGGCAATCGCAATGTTGATATCGCGATAGGTGTTCTCCATCAGTTTGACCATCTCGGCGGTGGTCGCGTCGGTGACGACGATTTGCCCCTTGACGAAGACGGCGTACAGATCGCGCCCGGCCTGTCCCGCCGCCGGCGTGACCCCGCCGATGACGCGCGCGTTCTCGACGAGTTCGCGCACGATCTGACCGGGCAGGACGCGTTCGGGCGAGTAGGCCAGCAGAAAATCTTCGCCGCCCTTCAGCCCGGATTTCTCCAACACCGGTTGCACCAGGTCCACCGTCGTGCGCGGCGGCGAAGTCGACTCGAGCACGACCAGGTTGCCCCGCCGCAAGACCGGGACGATCGCCTCGGCCGCCGCGAGAACGGCGCGCAGGTCGGCCACCTTGTAGCGCTTGCCCGCCCCTTCGCGCAGGTAGTCTTCCCGAAACGGCGTCGGGACGGCGATGATGAACGCGTCGGCCTCCACCGGTTTCTCGGAGAACGTCAGCCGGCCGGAGCGCAGCGCCGTCTCGAAGGTTTCGCGCAGCCCCGGCTCCTGAATGTGCAGGTCGCCGCGTTGCAAGGTGGCCAGGACGTCCGCGTTGACATCCACACCCACGACCTCGACGCCGTGAGCCGCAAACGCGCTGGCAGTGGGCAGGCCAATGTAGCCCAGGCCCAGGACACAGATTCGATTGAACTTCACTCAGACTCCATAAATAATCCGGCGCGCAGCGCCAGAAGATTCGCGAACCGGACTCGCCTGCAGGCAAGCAGAGTCCAGGGCTGTATTCTACCCCAAACCCGCTCAGGCGTAAAACCAACCCTCTGCCGGTGCGTATGATTAAAGGGCCGGAAACCCCTCCCATGTTATAATAAAAAGCGACCAGGAAGGACATAAAATGGAGACATTCCTGCTTAATCCTAACATCGCCTATCTATTTCTCGTCACCGGATCGGTTCTGACCTTGCTGGCCATCGTCACGCCGGGGACGGGAATCCTGGAAGTCGCGGCGCTCTTCTGTCTGGCCCTGGCTGGTTACGCCCTCTTCAACCTGGGAATTAACCTGTGGGCGCTCATTCTCCTGGTCCTCAGTATCGTACCGTTCATCTACTCCATCCGAAAGCCAAAACGCGAGTGGGCGCTGGCGCTGTCCATTCTCGGACTGATCCTCAGTTCGCTGTACATCTTTCCCCCTTCCGGCTGGGCGCCGCGCGTTGACCCGCTCTTCGCCATCCTCGGCTCGGTGCTCTCGAGCGGATTCCTGTGGCTGGTCGTCCGCAAGACGATTCAGGCGCATCTCGCCCGCCCGGCCCACGACCTCTCGTCCTTGATCGGCCAGATCGGCGAGGCCAAGACCGAAATTCACGAGACCGGCTCGGTCCAGGTCGCCGGAGAACTTTGGACAGCCCGCAGCCAAAAAAGCATCCCGGCCGGCAAAATGGTGCGCGTGGTAGGGCGCGAGGGCTTTGTCCTTGTTGTCGAACCAACCGAAAAAGTCAAATAATTCAAAAGGAGAAGAACTATGGAACTGACCTTGTTGTTATGCGGCGTCGCCTTCGTCGTCATCCTGTTCGTGATCTTCCTGGCCAACGCCATCCGCATCGTGCCAGAATACCAGCGTCTGGTCGTCTTCCGCCTCGGGCGCTGCATCGGCACGAAAGGCCCCGGCCTGATTCTGCTCATCCCGGTCATTGATCGGGCCGTCAAGGTGGACCTGCGCGAGCAGGTGCGCGAGATTCCCCACCAGACCTCGATCACCAAGGACAACGCTCCGATCTCGATCGACTTCATCTGGTACTACAAGGTGCTCGACCCGACCGAGTCGGTCTTGCAGGTCAGCAACTTCGAGGCCGCCGCCCAAGGCATGGCGACCACCACCCTGCGCGCCGTCATCGGCGGCATCCCGCTGGATGACGTCCTCTCGGAGCGCGAGCACATCAACACCATGCTGCGCACCCGCCTGGACGAGGTCACCGAGCGCTGGGGCGTGAAGGTCACCAACGTCGAGATTCGCGAAATCATCCCGCCGCGCGAGGTGCAGGAGGCGATGAACCGCCAGATGTCGGCCGAGCGCGTCCGCCGCGCCGTGGTGACCGAGTCGACCGGTACGCGCGAGGCAGCCATCAACGTGGCCGAAGGCGAGAAACAGGCCGCCATCCTGAAGGCCGAGGGCCAGAAACAGGCCGCCATCCTGGAAGCCGAAGGCCAGCGCCAGGCCCAGATTCTGCGCGCCGAGGGCTTCTCGACCGCCCTGGAGAAGATCTTCGCCGTCGCCAAGACCGTCGACCAGAAGACCATGACGCTGCAATACTTCGACACCCTCAAGGCGCTGGGCAGCGGCGCAGCGACCAAGTTCATCTTCCCGCTCGAATTCACCTCGCTGGTCGAGCAATTCGCCAAAGGGAAAGAGAAATAGCCCGCCGCCGTTCCATCGTGTTAGAATTGAGGCCTCCCGCCCAACGGGAGGCCTTTTCATGCCCCTGCCGATGGAGATTCTGCCCGCCTCTCTGCGCGACCTATCTGCCCTGCGCCGCCTCGAACAGGCCTGCTTCCAAAAGGACGCCTGGCCGCTGCTCGACCTGATTGCCGTCCTGACCTGGTCGGGCGTGGTGCGCCTGAAAGCCGTCGAGGACGGCCAGATGGTCGGTTTCATCGCCGGCGACCTGCGCCCTGGCGAACCCATCGCCTGGATCGCCACCATCGGCGTCCTGCCCGCCTACCAGCGGCGCGGCATCGGACGGGCGCTCCTGCGCGCCTGCGAAAGCCAACTGCAAGGCAAACGCATCCGCCTGTGCGTGCGCCTCTCGAACCAGGCGGCCATCCAAATGTATCTGCAGGAAGGGTATCTTTCGGTGGACACCTGGCCCAACTATTACAAAGACGGAGAAGACGCCCTGGTGATGGAAAAAGTCCGCCCAGGGGGTTTATAATCGAGACGATGAAGCCGCTCCCGCCGCCCGCCTGGATTGCCACCCCCGACGCCCTGGCGCGCCTGGCCGACGAACTGCGCCGCCAGCCGCGCCTGGCCGTGGACACCGAGTCCAACTCCCTGCACGCCTACCGCGAGCAGGTCTGTTTGCTGCAATTTTCGACCCCCCAGGCAGACTATCTCGTCGACCCTCTGGCCCTGAAAGACCTCTCCCCCCTGGCCCCCCTGTTCGCCGATCCCGCCATCGAAAAAGTCTTCCACGCCGTCGAATACGACCTCATCGGCCTGCAGCGCGACCACGGAATCAAAATCGTCAATCTCTTCGACACCATGCAGGCCGCCCGCATTCTCGGATACAAACGCGTCGGCCTGGATGGACTGTTGAGCGAGAAATTCGGCATCCAGATGAACAAACGTTACCAGAAAGCCGACTGGGGCCGCCGGCCGCTGCCCCCCGACCTGCTCAACTACGCCCGCCTGGACACGCACTACCTGCTCGACCTGCGCGACCTGCTCCAGGCCGAACTGACGGCGCGGGGCTTGTGGCCGCTGGCGCTCGAAGAATTCGCCCGCCTGGCCCTGGGCAACGGGAACAACAAACCCGAGGAGGCGCCCTGGCAGAAACTCGGCCGCGCCCACCGCCTCGACGGCCAGCAACTGGCCGTTCTGCAAGAACTGTGGGAATGGCGCGAAGGCCGCGCCCGGCGTCTCGACCGGCCCGTGTTCAAAGTCCTGGGCGAAAAATGGCTGATCGTCCTCGCTCAGAGAATGCCCGCCGGGCTGGAAGACTTGAGCCGCCTGGGACTGACCGGCCGCCAAATCCACGCCTACGGGCGCGAACTGCTGGCCGCGGTCGAACGCGGCCGCCAGGCCGCCCCCCTGCGCCGGACGCATTCCTCCCGCCCCGGCCAGGCCTACCTCGACCGGCTGGAGGCCCTCAGTCAGTGGCGCAAGGGGGCCGCCCGCAAAATGGGCGTCGACTCCGACATCGTCCTGCCGCGTCCGTTCATGCACGCCATCGCCGAACGCGCCCCGAAGACGCTCGCCGACCTGGCCGAGGCCATGCCCAACGCCCCCTGGCGGATCGAGCGCTTCGGCCCTCAAATCCTGGCCGCGATCCAGAAAAAGAGATAACCGCCCCGGAGGCAAGATGCGCATTCACTTCTACGGCGCAGCCCGCACCGTCACCGGCTCCCAGTACCTGCTGGAGGCCAACGGGGCGCGCCTCCTGCTCGAATGCGGCCTCTTCCAGGGACGCCGCGCCGAGACCTACGAACGCAACCGCAACTTCCGCTTCGACCCGGCCGGGCTGAACGCCGTCCTGCTCTCGCACGCCCACATCGACCACAGCGGCAACCTGCCCAACCTGGTCAAGCAAGGCTTCGCCGGTCCCATCTACGCCACCCCGCCCACCGCCGACCTGGCCGACATCATGCTGCGCGACTCGGGTCACATCCAGGAGGCGGACATCCAATGGCTGAACAAACGCCGGCAGGAACGCGGCGAATATCCCCTCGAACCGCTCTACACCGAAGAGGACGCCGCCCGCGTCGCCCCGCTGTTCGAACGATGGCCCTACGGCCAGCCGTTCGAAGTCGCTGAGGGAATCACCGCCGAGTTCATCGAGGCCGGGCACATCCTCGGCTCGGCGGCCATCCGGCTCACCGTCCGCGAGCGCGGGCAGACGACCCGCCTGTGGTTTTCGGGCGACATCGGCCGCCGCGACCTGCCCCTCCTGCGCGACCCCATCCTGCCCTTCGACGCAGACTACCTCATGATGGAATGCACCTACGGCGACAAACCCCACCGCGACCCGGTCAAGGCCCACCTCGAGTTCCACCAGGCCGTCCTGCGGACCGTCCGCCGCGGCGGCAAAGTCATCGTCCCGGCCTTCGCCGTCGGCCGCACCCAGGAACTGGTCTACAGCCTCCATCTGATGGCTGTCGCCGGTACGCTGCCGCACATCCCCGTTTATGTGGACAGCCCGCTGGCCCTGCACGCCACCCAAATCTTCGAAAAACACCCCGAATGCTACGATGAACAAACGCTTCAATTCATCCGCATCGGCAAACACCCGGCGCTGTCCTTTTCCAACCTGAAGTACATCCAGACCGTCGAAGAATCCAAGGCGCTCAACGATCGCAAAGAACCCATGGTCATCATCGCGGCCTCCGGCATGGCCGAGGCCGGGCGCATCCTGCATCATTTGAAGAACAACATCGAGGATCCGAAGAACACCGTCTTGATCGTCGGCTGGCAGGCCCCGAACACCCTGGGCCGCCGCCTGGCCGACCGCGAACCGACGGTGCGCATCTACGGGGAGGAATACGCCGTCCGCGCCGAGGTGGTCACCATCGGCGGACTCTCGGCCCACGCCGGCCAGGACCTGCTGACCGAATACGCTGCCGCCCTGAACAGCCGGTCGAAGGGCGTCATCCTCGTCCACGGCGAGGAACGCGCCGCCGACGCCCTGCGCGCCAAATTGGCCGAGGCCGGCATCCGCCGCGTCGTCTATCCTGACCTGTTCACCGATCTCGAACTTTGATTTCCCCCCTCTCCCCAGAGCAAAATACGATATAATAGCCGCCGCGCCGGGAGAGGTGCCAGAGTGGTTGAATGGGACGGTCTCGAAAACCGTTGTGGGGCTTGTCCCCACCGTGGGTTCGAATCCCACCCTCTCCGCAGAAGAGACGAGGCCGACGGCCTCGTCTCTCATTTATGGTAAGATTATCTCATGAAAGTCACCCTCGCCCTGGCTCAAATCAACACCAGATTGGGAGAGATGCAGGCCAACCTGGAGAAACACCTGGCCCTGGCCAAAGAGGCCTGGTCCTCGGGCGCAGACATCCTGCTCTTTCCCGAACTCTCGCTGACCGGCTACGTCCTGCAAGACCTGGTGCCGGCCCTTGCCCGCCGCCCCCACGCCGACGATCCGCTCTTCAAAGCCTTGCTCAAGGCCAGCAAAGACCTCGACCTGGTGGTGGGCTTCGTCGAAGAAGACGCCCGTCACCGCTTCTACATCGCCAGCGCCTACCTGGCAGAGGGCGAAATCGTCCACATTCACCGCAAAGTCCACCTGCCCACCTACACCCTCTTCGACGAGAAGCGTTACCTGGCCGCCGGCGATGGCTTCCGCGCCTTCGACACCCGCTTTGGCCGCCTGGGAATGCTCATCTGCGAGGACTTCTGGCACATTTCTTCGCCCTACCTGCTCTGGCTGGACGGCGCCGACTTGCTGCTCATGTCCTCGGCATCGCCCGGGCGCGGCATTACCGGAGAACAAATCGGCTCCGCCGAGACGGTCGAGACCGTGACGAAGACTTACGCTCAACTGCTGACCGTCTTCATCGCCCACACCAACCGAGTCGGCTTCGAGGACGGGCTGAAATTCTGGGGCGGCGCGACCGCCTACGACCCCGACGGCACCCTCCTGGCCAAAGGTCCCTACGACGAAGAGGCCCTGACCCTCGCCGAACTTGACCTCGACCAGTTGCGCCGCACCCGCAGCCGCCTGCCTCTCCTGCGCGACGAACGCCCCGACCTGGTCCGGCGCGAACTGGAAAGGATTTTGCGCCATGATTGACCTGTCGATCAACTCCGCTCTGGTGCGCAAACTGCTGGTCGAATTCATCCGCTCGGAGATCACCAGGGTTGGCTATACGAAAGCCGTGGTCAACCTGTCCGGCGGGCTGGACTCGGCCGTCTCCTGTCTGCTGGCGGTCGAGGCGCTCGGCCCCGAAAACGTCCTCGCCCTGCGCCTGCCCTACAAGACCTCCGCCGCCGACTCGCTCGAACACGCCCAACTCATCATCGAACAGACCGGCTGCCAGGCGCTGACCATCCCCATCACCGAGATGGTTGACCCTCTCATCCACCGCGACGCGGAGATGTCGGCGGTGCGCAAGGGCAACATTATGGCGCGCATGCGCATGATCATCGCCTATGACCAATCGGAAGCCTTCCGCGGCCTGGTGGTCGGCACAAGCAACAAGACCGAAATCCTGCTCGGCTACACCACCCTGTACGGCGATTCGGCCTGCGCCCTGAATCCGCTCGGCGACCTCTACAAGACCCAGGTCCGGCAACTGGGGCGCGCCCTCGGCGTCCCCGAAGTCATCCTCGCCAAGCCGCCCTCCGCCGACCTGTGGGCCGGTCAGACCGACGAAGGCGAACTGGGTTTCACCTACGAAGAGGTGGACAAACTGCTCTTCCTGCTCGTCGATCAGCGCTATCGGCCGGAAGAGTGCGTCGAAGCCGGCTTTGCCGAGGACTTCGTCCGCAAGGTGATCGAACGCGTCCGCCGCAACCATTTCAAGCGCATTCCGCCTCCGGTCGCCAAACTCTCCAGCCGGACGGTGGGATACGATTTCTTATATCTGCGCGATTGGGGAACATAACTTGAAAGCAGAGGCCGGCAGAGACCCGGTTTCCCGGATCGTTTCTACCGGCAAGACGCGAGATTTTCTCCTATGCACATTCCTCCCGCGCTGCGTCATCGCCGCTATCTCTACCTGTGGTCGGGACAGGTAATCTCCATCGCCGGTTCGCAAATGCAATGGGCCGCTCTGCACTGGCACATCCGCGCCCTGACCGGCGAGCCGAATCCGCTGGCCCTGGGCGGCATCGGGCTGGCGCGCATCCTGCCGGTCATCATCTTTTCGTTCCTGGGCGGCCCCGCCGCCGACACCTACAACCGGCGGCGCATCTTGTTCCTGACCCAAACCGTCATGGCGCTAGCAGCGCTGGCCCTGGCCGTCCTGACCTTCGAGGGCCGCATCACCATCTGGCTGATTTACCTGCTGACGGCCGTCCAGGCCGCCGCCCAAGCCTTCGACGGGCCGGCGCGCCAGGCGCTGATTCCCAACCTCGTCCCCGCCGGCGACCTGCCCAACGCTTTCAGCATGTCGTCGATTGCCATGAACACCGGCGCGATCATCGGCCCGGTGTTGAGCGGCGTCGTCATCGCCACATTGGGGCAGGGATACACCTACTTATTCAACGCCTTCTCTTTCCTGGCGGTCATCGCGGCGCTGATTGCCATGGGAGCGGTCGCCCAGGACACAAAGCAAAGGCCGGGGATTCATATCGAAGCGGCCATCGAAGGCTTCCGCTTCATCTTCTCGAAGAAAATCATCTTTTCGACCATGCTGATCGACTTCGTTGCCACCTTCTTCGCCTCGGCCAAGACCATGCTGCCCATCGTCGCCCGCGACATCTTACGGGTGGGAGAAATCGGCTACGGCTGGCTGTCGGCCGCCGAATCGATCGGCTCGGTGATCGCCGGCGGGATTCTCTCGCAAGTGGCTACCCTGCGCCGCCAGGGACGGTTGTTCATCTCGGCCGTGACCGTCTTCGGGCTGGCGACCATTTTGTTCGGATTCGCGTACCGCATCGGCCCCGGCGTGATTCTCTTTGTCCTGCCGGGGCTGTCGGTCACGCTGGCTTTCCTGGTCGCCTTCCTCGGCCTGGCGCTGGCCGGCGCCGCCGACGCCGTCAGTACGATCATCCGCAACACCATCCGGCAATTGAATACCCCCGATCACATCCGCGGGCGCATGGTTTCGGTCAACCAGATTTTCTTCCAGGGCGGGCCGCAACTGGGCGAGGTCGAGGCTGGGATCGTTGCCAGCCTGTTCGGGGTCCCGGCGGCTATCATCAGCGGCGGGATCGGCTGCTTGATTGGGGTGGGCCTCATCACCATGAAATGGCCCGAACTGCGCCGCTACAACGGCGACGAATATTTGACCGTCCCCTCGTCGGCTGCCTGACGCTTTCCTGACAAAATCCATACAAAGCAGGTCAAACGGTTGACTTCCGCGCCAAATCGCACTATACTGAGGGCAGGTAAACGCCTATGCGAGTTGTGGTGCAATATCCGGGTCTGTTTTTTTGAAAGGCACGCTGTCCTTGCGCGTGCCTTTCGTTATTTTCACAAAAGGAGAAGCCCATGGATTCTGGAATGATCGGCAAGATTCAGAAAGCCAAGCGCTACGCTCAAGAACGACATCGTTTCACCTTCGAATCGTTTACTGTCAGCATCGCCGGAGAGAACAACACCCACCGCGTTCATTACGAGAATGGACAATGGTCGTGCGATTGCGATTTCTTCCAATCTCGCGGCGTCTGCACGCACACCATGGCGCTCGAAGAACTGCTCAAAGACATGATTCCCGCCCCGGCGCAGGCCTGACCGAGGCGCAACGGACAACGCGGCCTCCGGGTTCCAAATGAGACCCCGGAGGTCTCTTTTTCAGGTAAAATTCGGCCTATGAAACGTTCGCTTTCACGCCGCGATTTTCTCAAACTGGGCGGGCTGGCGTTGGGCAGCCTGGCCTTTAACCCTTTCCTGCCCGAGAACAACCTGTTCGAAGACGTGGAACTTGTGCGGGTGGCCAAGGATTCGGTCAGCGTCCACGTTCAACCCAACGACGAATACCGCATCGTGGCGACCTGGCCGCGCGATTCGATCGTCCACGTTTATGAGACGGTGGTAGCCGAAACGCCAGCCTACAACCCGGTCTGGTATCGCGTCTGGGGCGGGTACATGCACCGCGCCCGCCTCCAAAAAGTCAAGGTCATCTACAATCAGCCGCTGAGTGACATCCCTGAAACCGGTCTGCTTGGCGAAATTACCGTTCCATACGCCCAGGCCTATCGCTACGATTCGCGCAACGGCTGGCGCACCACGTATCGGCTCTACTACGAGTCCATTCACTGGATCACGGGGATCGAAGAGGGCCCCGACGGCGGCCCCTGGTATCGCATCCTCGACGAGTTGGACGAGGCCATTTATTACGTCCCCGCTACGCAGGTGCGCATCATTCCCCCTCACGAACTGGACCCCATCTCGCCCGATGTCCCCTTCGAGCAAAAACGCGTCGAGGTCTCGCTGGCGGCGCAACTCCTGACCTGCTTCGAATACGACCAACCCGTCTTTCAAGTGACCATTTCCTCCGGTCTGGCCGGTCTGAACGCCGCCGACCAGGAACCGACCTATACGCCCACCGGTCGTTTCAACATTCAAGTCAAGATGCCCTCCAAACACATGGGATATGCGGATTTGAGCGCCGGCATCGAAGACTACGTCATCCCCGGCGTGCCCTGGGTGGCTTTTTTCACCGAGCGCGGCCACGCCTTCCATGGCACCTACTGGCATGATAACTTCGGCGTCCCGATGAGCCGCGGCTGCATCAACATGCGCACGCCAGAGGCCAAATGGCTGTTCCGCTGGCTGCAACCGGCCGCCGCCTTCGAAGACATCGACAAGCGAACCTTCGCCCGCCGCGGTTTCGGGACGCAAGTCATCATTTATTGACCATGCCCACTCTCCTCTGGCCGACCAAATCGAAAGCCGCGCCTTCCGGCGCCGCGCTCGAAACCGAAGCGCTGATCTACCCCGGCGCGCAGGAGACCCCTCAGCCGCCGGTCAACCGCTTGATTTTGGGCGACAACCTGAAAGTCATGGCAGCCCTGTTGCCCGAATACGAGGGCAGCCTCGACCTCATCTACGCCGATCCGCCCTTTTTCACCAACAAACGGTACCCCGCCCGCATCGGGCGCGGCGAGGACTCGCGCCGGCCGCGCGAATGGCAACTGGCCGAAGGGTACGCCGACCACTGGAGCGACCTGGACGCCTATCTGGATTTCCTCTACCCGCGCCTCGCGTTGATGACGCGCCTGCTCGCCCCTCACGGGACCCTGTACCTGCACCTCGACTGGCACGCCAACGCCTACGCCCGCCTCCTGCTCGACGAACTCCTCGGCCGCGAAAACCTGCTCAACGAAATCGTCTGGGTCTATCACGGCCCTTCGCCCGTCAGGCGGGCGTTCAACCGCAAACACGACACCATCCTGGCCTATACCAAGAGCAAAAACTACACCTTCAACGCCGACGCCGTGCGCGAACCCTACAACCCCAATACCGTCAAGACCTTCGAAGCCTCCCCGCGGGCCGGGTTCGGAAAAGTCCCCGACCTGGAGCGCGGCAAAGTACCCGAGGATTGGTGGTACTTTCCGGTGGTCGCCCGCCTGCACTCCGAACGCACCGGCTACCCGACCCAAAAACCCGAGGCCCTGCTCGAACGCATCCTGCTGGCCTCCTCCCGTCCCGGCGACCTGGCGGCCGACTTCTTCTGCGGCTCGGGCACTTTGCCGGTCGTCGCCGCCCGCCACGGACGGCGCTTCCTGGCCTGCGACGTGGCCTGGCGCGCCGTGCACACCACCCGTCTGCGCCTGCTGGCCGAGAAGACTCCTTTCACCCTGGAGCGCGAGGCTTCCTGCGCCATCCCCGCCCTCGAAACCAAAATCGGCCTGGAAATCTCTGGCCGACAGATCCGTCTCCATCCACAGGGAATTGAACTGGATTATTGGGAAGTCGATCCCGATTGGGACGGCAGCGTATTTCGCAGCCGCGCCCAGGCCCGCCGTCCCGACCGCATAGCCGATATCCCCCTCTCGCTCGATCTGCCCGCTCCGCCCAGCCGTCCCTGCGTGCAAGCGGTTACCGTAAACGGCGAGCAGATCCGGATCGCGCCGGGGCAGATTTGAGGCCCCCGCCCCGCGCTCTCAAACGTCCAGGCGATAACCTACCCCCCGCACCGTTTTCAAGAATTTGGGCTGCTTTGGATCGGCCTCGATCGCCTCGCGCAGCCAGGAAATGTGGACATCCAGGGTGCGCGTGTCGTCGGTGTAATCCGTCTCCCAGACCTGCGAGAACAACTCTTTGCGATCGATCACCTCGCCGCGGCGCTCCATGAGCATCTGGAGCAAGCGAACCAGGCGCGGGGTCAGGCGCGCCCGCTTCCCCGAACTCACGACGACGCGGTTTTCCAAATCCAACTGGAGAGGGCCGGCATGCAAACTGTTGCGTCCATCGCACGGAAGCAACTGGCGAATCCGATTGACCAACTTCTGGGCAGTGAAAGGAAGCGACAGGACGACATCCGCATCGCTCTTGACCGTATCATCCGACGAGGCCAGGATGAGTACGATGGGCACCCCCCCGGCCTTCTCGCGCAGCAGACGACAAATGCGTTTCCCGCTGGTCCGCAGCGAGGCGGCGTTGACGATGACCACATTGAAAGAATTCTTCTTGCTGAGTAATTTTAAAGCCTCGTTCCCGCTCAGCACAGATTCGGCTTCGAAGCCCTTCTTGCGGAGAGCAGGGACAAAAACAGGACAATCAGCGTGCTTGCCCTCGATGACCAGTAACTTTGCAGATGACGTCATGCTGCTTTGATTATACACCAATCTTAAATTTTGCATCGCATTGCATCCGACCAACGAACCGGCGCGCCCAGAACGTGGCCGGATGAGACAGCATCGAAAGGCATCTGCCTTTTCTCCGCGATAACGGCCCATTTTCGTGCTATCATATAAGCAGCCGCCTCAGAGAGGACGGCGCTGCGACAAAAAACCAGTGCCATCTCAATCAACCAAAGTGAGGAGGAACTTATGCCAGACAAAGGAAGCCGAGACAAGGCCCGCCGGGAGCCAAAAAAGAAACCCAAACTGGATCCCAAAGAGAAAAGAAAACTGAAGAAAGAGAAGAAAAAGGAGCGATGAGTTTTGCCTCCCCCGCGCCATCTGGCAGAGCGGGGGAGGCTTCTTCTCAGCCATTCCCCATGTCCTTCCCTCAAACCGGTATAATCGGATCATGCCCGACGCTTCCGCCTCTACAAAAAATCCCGGCCGCGGTTACCCGATTGCCCTGGCCAGCGCCGCCATCCTCTCGCTGACTGGCATCTTCATCCGCCACCTGACCGAGACGTATCGCCTCCCCGCCCTGGTGCTGGCCGTCTGGCGCGACGCCTTCGTCGTCCTGACTCTCCTGCCGATTCTGCTCATCGTCCGCCCGGCCCTGATTCGCGCCGAGCGCCGACATTTGCCTCTGCTGGTCGGCTACGGCTTCGTCCTGGCCATCTTCAACGCTCTGTGGACTCTCTCGGTCGCCCTCAACGGCGCAGCGGTGGCCACCGTGCTGGTCTATTGCTCGGCAGCCTTCACCGCCCTGCTCGGCCGCTGGCTGCTTCAGGAGCGCCTCGGAGCCGCCAAAATGGTCGCCGTCGCGGCCATCCTGACGGGCTGCGCCATGGTGGCCGACGCCCTCAACCCCGCCGTCTGGGACCTCAACCCGGCCGGCTTGCTGACCGGCATCCTTTCGGGCCTCGGCTACGCCGCCTACAGCCTGATGGGACGAGTCGCCTCGGGGCGCGGCCTCAACCCGTGGACCAGTCTGCTCTACACCTTCGGTTGCGCCGCGCTCTTCCTGGTTCTCTTCAACTTCTTCCCCGGCCCGCTCATCCCCGGAACGATCGGACGACCGGCCGATTTCCTCTGGCTGGGAAGGGCCTGGGGTGGCTGGCTGGCGCTCTTTCTGCTCGCCGCCGGCCCCACGCTGGCGGGTTTCGGCCTCTACAACGTCAGCCTGCGCCTGCTCCCCGCCAGCGTCGCCAACCTGATCGTCTCCAGCGAACCGATCTTTACAACCGTCATCGCCTACTTTCTGCTGGGAGAACGCCTGACCTGGCTGCAAATCGCCGGCGGCCTGCTGATCCTGGGCGGCGTCTTCCTGCTGCGCCTCCACGAGGGACGGCCCGGCCGCGCCGTCCCCTCTCCTGCCTCCTGACCATGAAACCAACCGAGAACGATTCCTCCCCCCGCTGCCGCCTGCGCGACCTCGGCCTCGCGCCGGGCATCCTGCCGACCGGCCCGCGCAACGACCTCACCGACGTTCCAGGGGTTCGGGTCGGCCACTTCACCCTCCGCCAGGGGGACGACGTCCGCACCGGCGCGACGGCCATCCTGCCGCATGGCGGCAACCTCTTTCAGGAAAAAGTCCCCGCCGGAGCGGCTGTCGCCAACGGCTTTGGCAAGATGACTGGCTACACGCAAATCGTCGAACTCGGCGAGATCGAGACCCCCATCCTGCTGACCAACACCCTAGCCGTCGGCCGCGCCGTCGAAGCCGTCCTCGACTGGACGCTGGCCCAGCCCGGCAACGAGCAGGTCCGCTCGGTCAACGCCGTGGTCGGCGAGACGAACGACGGCTGGCTCAACAACATCCGCAAGCGGGCGCTGACCAGCGACCAGATCCGGCAGGCGATCGAATCCGCCGGCGAGGGGCCGGTCGCCGAGGGCGCGGTCGGCGCGGGGACGGGGACCATCTGCTTCGGCTGGAAGGGCGGCATCGGGTCCAGTTCGCGCCGCCTGCCAGACTCTCTGGGCGGCTACACCGTCGGGGCGCTGGTCCAGACCAACTTCGGCGGCGTCCTGCAGGTCTGCGGACATCCGATCGGCCAGCGGCTCGGTCAGTACTTCCTCAAGGACCAACTGGACCAGGCCGACGGTTCGATCCTGATCGTCCTGGCCGTCGACGCCCCCCTCTCGGACCGCAACCTGACGCGGCTGGCGCGGCGGGCCTTCGCCGGGCTGGCGCGCGCCGGCGCGGCCTTCAGCGACGGCTCCGGCGACTACGCCCTGGCCTTTTCCACCGCCGAATCCGTCCGCCGGACGCCCGAACGCCGCGCCGCCGTCCACGCCTACCCGGAACTGCCCAACGCCCTGCTCTCGCCGCTCTTCCTGGCCGCCATCGAAACGACCGAGGAAGCCATCTACAACTCCCTGTGCATGGCCGTCACAACGGACGGCTATCGGGGAACGGTCGAGGCGCTGCCGCTGGAAACGCTGCGGGAGATAGGGAACGCCCCCTGCGCCAGGAATCTATGAAAAGAGTCTTGCTCCTGATCCTGACCTTCAGCCTGCTGACGGCCACCGCGGCCTGCCAACCCAAAACGACGGCCGCGCCCACGCCGTCGCTCACGCCCCCGCCAAAGACCCCCACCCCAAGCCCCGCTCCTACGTCCACGACCACCTTAAGTTACACCGAGTGCGGCTGGAACTGGGCGACCCAACCGCTTCCGGAACTTTCCGCCGAACTCGAAAGCGCCCTGCAAGAAAGTATCCAACTCCCCCTGGAGGCCCACGCGGAGGCATTCGGCGAACATTGCTTCGACGGCCGCACCAACGAGGTCGCTTATTTTGTGGCCAGGGAGACCGATTTCTACATTACCGTCCACGCCGAAGCCCTCGACGATCGGGAGGCGCTCGGCAGGCTGACCGAGCAAATTCTGCTCGTCTTGCTGAGCCATTTCCCGGTCGAGGCGACGCCGGGGCCGCAGCCCGGCTATCTCTCCATCAACTTTGTCACAGACATAGGGGAACTGCGGCTCCGCTTCGGCTGGTTCGATGCCGAATCGGCGCTGGGTAGCGGCCTGCACGGCGCATCCCTGTTGGAGGCCCTGGAAAGCCGCTAGACACCGAGGCGCCTATTCTCCATTAACCAGACGCAAAATCTCGTCTTTCAAAGCGCCGTTGCAAGCAATCGCCTCGCCGTACGTGTGGCCTTCCTCGCCGCTCCAACTGCCGAAGTATCCGCCCGCCTCGCGGAAGATGGGCGGGAAGGGGCCGCAATCCCAGACGTTCATCACCGGGTCGAGCATCACCTCGGCGCGGCCGGTGGCAACCAGCAGGTAGCCGTAGGCGTCGCTCCAGCCGCGCATCGCAAAGGCGCGGGCGTTGAGACGCTCGAAGGCGGCCTGGCGTCCGTACTTCGGCATGTTGCGGAGATTCGTGTAACAAACGTACGCCTCCTCCATCCGCGCCACCTCCGAGACACGCGCCCGCCGCCCGTTCCACCAGCAGCCGAGGCCGTCGGCGGCGCAGAGCATCTCGTCCAGGGCCGGGAAGTAGGCCGCGCCGACGCGGACGACGCCCTCGACCTCCAGCCCAATCAGGACGCCATAGAGCGGGACGCCGCGCACGAAGGATTTGGTGCCGTCAATGGGGTCGATGAGCCAGCGCCAGCGGTCAACGGACTCTGTCACGAAATCACGGATTGGAGCGGATTGGTCAACGGACTCTGGCCCGGATTCACGGATGGGAACGGATTGGTCAACGGACTCTGTCACGGAATCACGGATGGGAACGGATTGGTCAACGGACTCTGTCACGGAATCACGGATGGGAACGGATTGGTCAACGGACTCTGTCACGGAATCACGGATTAGAACGGATTTGTTTAAAGAGTCGGGGATGCTGGAAAAGCCGAATTCTTCGCCCAGAATGGCGTGGCCGGGGAAGCGGCGCTCGATTTCAGCGCGGATGAATTCCTCGGCGGCGCGGTCGGCGGCGGTGACGGGGGTATCGTCGGCCTTGAAGTCCGGCCGCAGGCCGGTCTGGTAGTAGCCGAGGGTGAGGCGTCCGGCGCGGTAGGCGGTCTGGACGGCGAAGTCGAGGTAGGGCTGCCAATCGGTCATACAATTTGCTCCTGTAACCGCAGGTCGGACTGGCAGTCCAACCTACGCGGCAAGCAATTTCTCCAACAGCGCCTGCTCCTCCTGCTCGCTCTTCACCTCCCCATCCAGCCAGGCGTCGCGCAGGCGGCGCAAAATCTTGCGGAAGGAGGGGCCGGGGGGCAGGCCGCGCGCCTGCAGGGTGTGACCGGTCGTCTGCGGGCGGACGCGCCGCCAGCGGGCAAGATACGCTTCGAGCGGAAGGCGCTCTTCGGGGGCGGCCGCCAGCCAGACGGCAAAGACCGCCAGCGGCGGGACGTCCTCCAGCCGGGCGACGACCGCGCTCGGCTTCGCCCCGGCCAGGGCGGGAAGGTC
Organism: Chloroflexota bacterium; assembly: GCA_019873655.1. GTDB lineage: Bacteria > Chloroflexota > Anaerolineae > Anaerolineales > Villigracilaceae > JAFGSI01. Next base: position 44,854 of record JAIOAU010000019.1, read on the forward strand.
GGCGCGCAGGTCGCGGGCGGCCAGGAGGGCGGCGCGCAGCGTCACCGGCAGACGCAAGCGGGCGCAGACGGCGTGAATCTGCGCCGGGGGCAGGTCGGAAAGCCAGAGGAGGTAGCCCAACGCCCGGCGGCGCGGCGTCTGCCGCAGGTCCGGGAGCGGCCCCCACCCGGCAGGCGGCGGCTGGTCGAGTCCGGCGGTCAGCCGCGCCTTCAGCGAGTCGTCCCAGGGCAGGGCCGGATGGATGGCCCTCAGCAGGCCGAGTTCGTCCAGGCGGGCGAGCATCGAGACGGCCGCCGGTTCGTCCAGGATGAGGTCGAGTTCGTGTCCGACGCGCTCCGGCGAGAGTTTCTCCAGCAGGGAGCGGGCCTCGTTCATCAGTTGCAGGGTGCGGGCCTCGATGCGGAAGTCGAAACGCTGTTCAAAGCGGACGGCGCGCAGCATGCGGGTCGGGTCGTCCACAAAAGAGAGCGAGTGCAGGACGCGCACCAGGCCGGCGCGCAGGTCGGCCAGGCCGCCCCAGTAGTCGAGCAGTTCGCCGTAGTGACGCCCGTCGAGGCGCAGGGCGAGGGTGTTGATGGTGAAGTCGCGGCGGTGCAGGTCGAGTTTGATGGAGCCGCGCTCGACGGTCGGCAGGGCAGTCGGACGCTCGTAGAATTCGGTGCGGGCGGTGATGAAGTCGAGGAATTCGGGCAGGGCCGCCCGGCTGTGGATGCCGAGTTTGGAGACTTTGAAGCCGTCGTGCAGGAACCACTTGGCCGTGCCGAAGCGGCTGTGACCGGTGACCCGCCCGCCGTAGCGATGGGCGAGGGCTTTGGCGAGGGCGATGGCGTCGCCCTCCACCACCAGGTCGAAATCCAGGCCGGGGCGGTCGAGCAGGAGGTCGCGCACGAAGCCGCCGACGATGTAGAGGGCGGCGTTCTGTTCGGCGGCCGCGGCGATGACGGCGCGCAGGAGGGTCAGGCGTTCGGGCGGCAGGGCCTGCTCCAGTTTGTCGGCCAGACTGCGGGCGCGGGCCGCGGGCGGACGGGGGGCGAGGGTCTTGAGCAGGTCGGTGCGGGTGACGATGCCGACGACGCGGCCGCTCTCGTCCACCACCGGCACCTGCCCCCAGCCGGAGTCGGTCATCACGGCCTGCAAATGCTGGACCGAATCGGTCGGGCGGACGGTCACTTCGCCGGCTTCCATCAGGCTGGCGGCGGTCAGGTTGAGTTTGTGCGCCAGGGCGCGGTCCACGGCGCGGCGGGTGAGCAGACCGACGACGCGTCCCTCCTGCACCACCGGGAAGCCCTCGTAGCCGTACTTTTGCATCAGGCGGGCGGCCTCGTGGACGGGCGTGGACGGGTCGAGCAGACGCGGGCGGCCGGACATAATCTGCGCCACGCTGACCGAGGGACGGATGTAGCGCGGCAAAATCTGGAGGAGTTCGGCCTCCAGCGCGGCGAGCGTTTCGGGACCCGGCGGCCGGTCGGCAGCGCGGACGAGGGCGGCCGCAGCCCGGTCGTGGCCGCCGCCGCCGAAGTGGGCCGCGATGGCCGAGACGTCAATCCCGTCGGCGGCCGAGCGCGCCACCAGACGCGTCCCTTCGACGGTGGTCACCAGCACGAACAGGGCGTCGGGGTCGAGCAGGTCGCGCAGTTTGTGCGTCAGGCTGGAGATTTCCTCCACCAGTCCGCCGGCCTCGGCCGCCGCAATGACCACGCGGTAGCCGTGAATATGATGCGTTTTGACATTCGTCAGCAACTGGTCATAGACGGCGCGCTGCTCGAGCGAGAGCGGCGGGTTGAGGAAGCGGGTGACCACGCGCAGGTCGGCGCCCGCTTCGAGCAGCCAGGCGGCGGCGCGGGCGTCGCGGGCGGTGGTGCGGACGTAGGTCAGCGAGCCGGTGTCCTCGTACACGCCCAGCAGGAGCAGGGTGGCCTGGAGGGTAGTCAGGCCGAATCCGTTCTCGGCAAGTTGTTCGACCAGCAGGGTGGTGGTCGCCCCGATTTCCTCGGCGCGCACCTCCCAGTCGGCGGGCAGGCCGGGGCGCACGGGGTGATGATCGAGGACGCGCACGCGGGTGGCGGCGCTCATCCCCTTGAGCGTGACCAGCGACTGCGTGTCCACCAGGGTCACGGCTTCGACGGTCCCGGCGGGCAGGTCGCGGGCGTCCATGAAGGGCAGGTCGGCCCCGTAGAGGGTCAGGAAGGAGCGCACGTTGCGATTGACGCGGCGCGGCAGGACGGGAATCGCCCCCTCGTCGAGGAGCGCCGCGCCAAACAGCGAAGCAATCGCATCGAAATCGGCCTGCTCGTGGGTCAGGATGACGCGCATGAGGAAATTGTAACCGATTTTGCAAAGACGGGATGAGAATGAGACGCTGGTTCTCTGGGGATCGAGAGGTGTATTCCAGCAGCCTTTTCGCAAATTACGGATCTTCGGCCGAAAGGGACAAAAGTCACTTTTTTGGGGTTACAAAATTTCCTATAATCGAAGATACACCCGTTTCGTTTCTTTCATTCGCCAAGGAGGAGACCCAATGACAAGGAAAACAAGCCGATCCAAAATGCTTCTGGTTCTTCTGATTCCGATGACCATCGCTGCTCTCTCCTGCACGACCGTCCCCGCCCTCTTCGCCACCCCCACCCCGACCGTCACGCCGACCCCCACTTCTACCCCCACCCCCACCCTCACGCCGACGCCGACCCCCAGCCCGACGCCGCAAGGGGGAGGAGAATGGATCGTCTTCGCCTCCCGACCAAACGCGGACGCCAACAGCGACATCTACGTCATGCGGCCGGATGGCTCCGGCCTGCGCCGTCTCACCAATGGGCCGGGAAACAACTGGTCGCCAGACCTGTCGCCCGATGGACGGCGGGTGGTCTTCGTCTCGGACCGCGACCGGAACAAGCAGCTCTACCTCATCAACATCGACGGCAGCGGGCTGACGCGCCTGACCTACACCGGCGACAACTACGATCCAGCCTGGGCGCCCGATGGACAGCAGATTGCTTTCGTCTCGGCCCGCAGCGGAACCCAGCGGACCGAAATCTGGACGGCGCGCATCGGCGACCGAGGCCTGGAACTCTCGACTCTCACCCTCGTCACCTATGACAATTACGATGACCGCGACCCTTCCTGGTCGCCGGATGGAAGCCGGATTGTGTACGCCTCGTTCCGCGAGGACGGCGGCTACAACCTCTTCATCATCCCGGCCAGCGGCGGCCAGCCCACGCAATTGACCAACACCAGAGACTGGGACCGCTCGCCGCGCTGGTCGCCGAACGGCCGATTCATCGCCTTTACCCGCTGGGCGACCGAAGCCATCACCGACAACCGTTCCTTCTGGGTCGGTGAAAGTTGGGACAATCGCATGGCCATAATCTACATAGACAATTGGGAATTGCTGGATTTGCCGGGCAGCATCTACTTGATCGGCATCGGCGGTGAAGGACTGTATCGCCTGACCAATGAGACCAGCGAAAACTGGGCGCCCTGCTGGTCGCCGGACGGCCAGTGGATTGCCTTTGTCTCCGACCGAGGCGGCGACTACGAACTCTATATCATGAACACCAACGGCGGTCTGGTCACGCCGCTGACAACCAGCGACAGCCTCGACAGCATGCCCAGTTGGAGATGACAGCGCCGCCCAGAGAAACCGCTCTCGTCCTTCAACCCTCTAAATCCTCCAACACCATCCCGGCCGCGACCGCCCCCGAAAGCGCCACCATCGGGACCCCGCCGCCGGGATGGGTCGTCCCGCCGGCAAAGTACAGGCCGCGCGCCTGGCGCGAGCGGTTGTGCGGACGCAGGAAAGCCGCCAGGCGCTGGTTGGACGAGGCCCCATAGAGCGCGCCGCGGTAAGCGCCGGTCTGGCGCTCGATGTCGGCCGGCGTCAGAATCCGCTCGAAGCGAATCGCCGGGCGGAGGTCGTACCCAAACGCCGCCAGGCGGTCGAGGACGCGGTCGCGGTAGGCGGCGGCTTGCGCCTCCCAGTCCCAGGCGGGGCCGAGGGCCGGGGCGTTGACCATCACGAACCAGTTCTCGCCCCCCGGCGGGGCATGCGAAGGGTCGGTCTTGGAGGTGATGGCCGCATAGACGGTCGGCTCGGCGGGCGGGACGCCGCGCCGGAAAATGTCGTCGAACTCGGCGCGGTAGTCGCGGCTGAAGAAGATGTTGTGATGCGCCAGGTCGGGGAAGGCGCGATCCAGCCCCAGGAGCAGGAGGAAGCCCGAGCAGGAGGGCGGCCGGTTCAGGGTCCGGGACAGCAGGCGGGGCGGCAGGACGCCGGGGGCCAGCAACTTCGCGTAGACGGCGGCCACGTCCACGTTGGCGATGACGCGCTCGGCGGGGACGAACTCCCCGGCGCGGGTCGTCACGCCGCGCACGCGCCCGTCGCGGACCTCGATCCGCTCGACCGGCGTCCCCAGGCGGATTTCGACGCCCAGTTCGCGCGCCAACTTCTCCAGGGCGCGGGCAATCGCATAGACCCCGCCCTGCGGATACCAGACGCCGCCTGCCAGTTCGACCGCCGCGATGACGTTCAGGGTGGCCGGGGCCTGATAGGGACTCGCCCCCACGTAGGTAGCAAACCGCCCGAGCAATTGGCGCAGGCGCGGGTCGCCGACGAACGAACGGATCGAACCGGCCATCGTCCGAAACGGGTCGATTTTGAAAACATCGAGGAGGGGGAAATCCGGCGCGCTCTTCAGCGAGAGCGGCGGGCCGAAGATGAACACCCGCCGGGTGAGCCGATAGATGCGGGAGGCGTGCGCCAGGTAACGCAGGTAGCCGTCCACGTCGCGGGGGGAGAAAGATTCGATTTGAGGCAGCAAATCGGCGAGGGCGCGAGAGAGGTCGAGGCGCGAGCCGTCGGGGTAGAAATAGCGCGTCAGCGGATCGACCGGCAGCAGAGTCAAATAGTCGGACAGCCGACGGCCGGCGGCGGCGAAGAGGTCTTCGAAGACGGGACGCATGGTGATGACGGAGGGGCCGGTGTCGAAGCGGAAGCCTGCCGCCCGAATCTCGCCCATCTTGCCGCCGACGCGGTCGTTTTGCTCGATGATGACTACGCGCAAACCGCGCGCCGCCAGGCGGACGGCGGCGCTCAGGCCGCCGATCCCCGCCCCGATGATCACAACGGAGTCGTTCATAGTTGGATTCGTCTCCCTTTCCACTGCGGGCCGCCGTAGCGCGCCTGCCACCAGACCGCCCGTCCGGCAATCGCCGTCATCGCCAGCACCGAGAGCGGCAGGAGCAAGGCGTCCCCCAGCCGCTGACGGGTGACGGCGGCGGTCAGCATGCGCGTCCCCACGCCGAGCGCCGTCAGCAGGAGCGGCAGACAGGGCCAGCCGGCCAGCGGCCAGGCCCAGCCGGTCAGCAGCCAGAGCGGCGGAAACAGGAAAATCGCCCAATGAAACAGGGTCGAGAGGAACAAAAAGAATAGATTGCCGTGCCCAGCCAGGATGTTCTTGGCGTAGCCGTCGCGGACCTCGGGCCAGCCGGCGTACATGCGGCAGGCGATCTGCCCGTCGCCGTCGGCGAGGCGCAAGCGCAGACGCAGGCGTTTGGCCCGCCGGGCGAGAGTGATGTCTTCGATGATCGAGGCCTTGACGCCCTCGTGGCCGCCGAGCAGATGGTAGGCCTCCCGCCGAAAGGCCAGGCACTGACCGTTGGCGGCGGCCATCGAAACGAAGGGCAGATAATGCACGCCCAGCACCGGCAGGTAGCCGACGATGGTCAGCGCCATGAGCGGCACGACCAGCCGTTCGCCCCAGGTTTCGGTGCGCTGGGTGGGCCAGACGGAGGCCATGTCGGCGCGGCTGGCTTCCAGGTAGGCGATCAGGGCGGCGAGGGCGCCGGGAGACCAGTCCACGTCGGCGTCGGTGAAGACCAACACCTCGCCGCGCGCCGCCTCGGCCAGTTGGGCGCAGGCCCAGTTCTTGCCGAGCCAGCCGGGGGGCAGATCGGCCCCGGCCAGCAGGCGCAGGCGCGGGTCGCCGGCGGCCGCGGCGCGGATGGCGTCGGCCGTCCCGTCGCGGGAGGCGTCGTCGAGGATGACCAGTTCGAAGCGCGGATAGTCCTGCGCCAGCAGGCTGCGCACGGTCGCGGCAATGCGGGCGGCCTCGTCCCGGGCCGGGATGAGCACCGACACGAACGGCCTGCGCCCCGTCCTCCTGCCGACAAAACGGCCCAGGCGCGGAAAGGTCAGCGCGTTGAGGCAGGCGATCAGGGCAATCAGACAGAGAACGCCGGCGACGAAGAAAATGAAAAGAGTCATGGGCTTCCCTGCCGTCTATGCGACCATCCCGCCCACAGAAGCATGGCTCCCATGCCGAGAAATCCGCAGACCGCCGGGCCGGGCAGGTTCCAGAAGAGCAGTTGACCGACGAATTCGAGCAGCCAGGTCAGGGCATAGACGGCGGCGAGCGGCGCGACCGGCAGACGGCGCGGCCGGACGATGAGGGTGATCACGAAGGTGACCAGCATCCAGCCGAGGAAGTTGACCCAGGGGATGCCGAAATAACCGGACGGGTTTTCCCAGACCCAGAATCCCCAGGCGACCATCTGCGGGTCGAGAAAAAGGTCCCAGGCCGTCATAGCAAGAGAGGCTGCCAGAGCGAAGGCGAACCAACGCTTCACGGCGCGTCCGCTGCCGGCCTCCGGGACGATCAGCGCCGCCACCGCCCAGGAAGACGGCAGCATCATCAGCCAGGCCAGCGGGATGAGGAGAGGGACGCCGCCCAACTGTGGCTGGAGGCGGTCGGTGTAATCGTAATGGCCGAACGGAAAACCGGTCCGACTGCCCAGATATTCGGCCGCCCAGCCCAGGACGAGCACCGTCAGGACGGCCACCCACAGACGCCGCGGCGGCCAGGCGCGGGCGAGAAAGATCGTCGCCACGGCCGCCTGCACCACCACCCCGGCCGCGACGCCGAAGCGCAGGGCCGCCTCCCCGTGCGCGGCCTGGACGATTGGCAAGGGGATGAACGTCAACGCCAGGAGGGCGAGGAGGAAAAGGCTGAAACGATCGAGGGAACCGACAAAGGAAAGTTTTCGCAGGAACATGTCCTGATTGAAACCGATTAAGACTATCACCGTCTATCAGAATCGGGTATAATTCGCAGTGATGAATCTGAACCCCTCCCCGGCCCCTGCGACTCGAAGCCCTGCCAGGTCTGGTTAGGCTTAGTTCGTCATGCAAATCGGCGGCTCCCAGACCTGAGGAGCCGCTTTTATTTGGGAGCACTGCATGGACACTATTCAAATCCGCCCCATCCGCCCGGCCGATTTCGAGGAATGGCTGCGCCTGCGCTTGGCGCTCTGGCCGGAAGAGCCGCTCGACGCGATGCGCGCCGAGATGAGCGAGATGCTGGACAATCCGCTCACGCCGGTCTTCGTGGCCGAGCGCGGGGATGGGAAACTGGGCGGCTTCCTCGAAGGCGGGACGCGCCGCTACGCCGAGGGCTGCGACACCAGCCCGGTGGCCTACGTCGAGGGCTGGTACGTGGACGAAGACCTGCGCCGTCAAGGCGTTGGCCGCCGCCTGGTGGAAGCGATGGAAGCCTGGGCGCGGGCGCACGGCTACGCGGAACTCGCCTCCGACACCTGGCTGGAAAACGAAGTCAGCCAGCAGGCCCATCTTGCCCTGGGTTTCGAGGAATGCGACCGCATCGTCGCCTACCGCAAGGTCCTGGGCAAGCCTGCGAGACCGGCCCCGCTGGGCTTGAGTTTGCAGGAACTGACCGGGCGCATGCACGCCTTCGTCCGCTCGAAGGGCTGGTACGAGCCGGACAGCCCGCGTCCGCAGACGCCGCGCAACCTGGCCATTTCGCTCTTGCTGGAAACCGCCGAGGCGCTGGAACATTTCCAGTGGAGCGACAACCCCAAAGACAGGGACCAACTGGCAGGCGAACTGGCGGATGCGGCGTTATACTTGTTGCAATTAGCCTCCGTCTCCGGGATCGATTTGGAAGAGGCGATTTTGAAGAAACTGGAAATGAACGCGCATCGCTCATGGGATTCTTAACACAAAGGACACTACGGACACACGAAGGAACACAAATATTGTGACTTCGTGTTGATTAACACAAAGGACACTACGGCATCACAAAGGAACACAAAAAGGTTCTACTTTGCGTCCTTCGTGTCAACCTTCGTGACCTTCGTGTTGATTAACAAAAAGGACACTTTGTGTCCTTCGTGCCAACCTTTGTGACCTTCGTGTTGATTAACAAAAAGGACACTTTGTGTCCTTCGTGCCAACCTTTGTGACCTTCGTGTTGATTAACAAAAAGGACACTTTGTGTCCTTCGTGCCAACCTTTGTGACCTTCGTGTTGATTAACAAAAAGGACACTTTGTGTCCTTCGTGCCAACCTTTGTGACCTTCGTGTTGATTAACAAAAAGGACACTTTGTGTCCTTCGTGCCAACCTTTGTGACCTTCGTGTTGATTAACAAAAAGGACACTTTGTGTCCTTCGTGCCAACCTTTGTGACCTTCGTGTTGAAAGGAAAAACGCTTTGAACATCGCAGTTTTCGGCGGTTCTCAACCCAAGGAAGGCGACCCGGCCTACGCCGAAGCCTACGAACTCGGCCGACTCCTCGCCCGGGCCGGCCACATCGTCCTGACCGGCGGCTACATCGGGACGATGGAGGCCGTCAGCCGCGGCGCGGCGGAGACCGGCGGACACGTCATCGGCGTCACCTGCGAGGAGATCGAGCGCTGGCGTCCGGTTGCGCCCAACGGCTGGGTGAAGGAGGAATGGCGCAAAGGGACGCTCCTCGAGCGGCTGGAGGCCATCATCACCGGCTCGGAGGCGGCCCTGGCCCTGCCCGGCGGCCCCGGCACGCTGACCGAAATCGCCCTGACGTGGAATCTGATGATCATCCAGTCCCTGCCGCCGCGTCCGCTGATTCTGGTCGGCGCAGGCTGGAGGTCCGTGTTCGAGCGTTTTTTCGAGCAGTTCGCCGCCTACACCCCGCCCGCTCAGCGCGAATACCTGTCCTTTGCTCCCGACATCCAATCTGCCGTTCAACGTTTACACGTTTACACGTTGGAACGTTCAAACGTGTAAACGCGCCAATGTGCAAACTTGAAAACGTGCAAACTTAACCCAAGAGGTGCCCATGTCCGACGAAAAACTCACCCCCCGTTCCGTTGACTTCTCCGAATGGTACAACCAGTTGGTCCAGCGCGCCGAACTGGCCGACTACGCCCCGGTGCGCGGCTGCATGGTCGTACGCCCCTACGGCTGGACATTGTGGGAGAACATCCAGGCCGCCCTCGACCGGCGCTTCAAGGAGACCGGCCACGTCAACGCCGCCTTCCCGCTCTTCATCCCGATGTCGTTCCTCGAAAAGGAAAAGGAACACGTCGAGGGCTTCTCGCCCGAACTGGCCGTGGTCACGGTTGGCGGCGGCGAGAAACTCGAAGAGCCGCTCGTCGTGCGTCCGACCTCCGAGACCATCATCGGCTACATGTACTCCAAGTGGGTGCAGTCCTACCGCGACCTGCCCATCCTCATCAACCAGTGGGGCAACGTGGTCCGCTGGGAACTGCGCACGCGCCTGTTCCTGCGCACGCTCGAATTCTACTGGCAGGAGGGCCACACCGCCCACGCCACCGAGGCCGAGGCCCGCGAAGAGACCCTGCGCATGCTCGACGTGTACGCCGACTTCGCCATCAACGACGCCGCCGTGCCAGTCATCAAAGGCGTCAAGAGCCAGACCGAGAAATTCGCTGGCGCGGTCATGTCCACCACCATCGAAGCCATGATGCAGGACACCCGCGCCCTGCAATCGGGCACCTCGCACTTCCTCGGCCAGAACTTCGCCAAAGCCTTCGACATCAAATTCCTGGACGAGAACAATACCCTGCAATACGCCTGGACGACCTCCTGGGGTCTCTCCACCCGCTTCATCGGGGCGATCATCATGACGCATGGCGACGACCAGGGGCTGATTCTGCCGCCCAAACTGGCCCCCATTCAGGCCGTCATCGTCCCGATTCTCAAATCGGACCTCGAGTCTGCTCCCGTTATGGAGGCCGTACGCCGCGTCGAGGCGGAACTCAAGGCCGCCGGCATCCGCGTCAAAGTGGACGACCGCGCCGAGGTCACGCCGGGCTTCAAGTTCAACGACTGGGAACTGCGCGGCGTGCCGATTCGCATCGAAATCGGCCCCAAGGACGTGGAGAAGGGCAGCGTCGCCCTCGCCCGCCGCGACAAGCCCGGACGGGAGGGCAAGTCCTTCGTTCCGCAGGCCGGCCTGGCCGAGACGGTCAAGACCCTGCTTGCCGACATCCACGCCTCCCTGCTGGCGCGCGCCACCGCCTTCCGCGACAGTCACATCTTCGACCCGAAAGACTACGCCGAACTGACCGAGGCCGTCCAGAACGGCTGGGCCTACTCGTACTGGTGCGAATCCGCCGAATGCGAGGCGAAGGTCAAGGAAGACACCAAAGCCACCACCCGCTGCATCCCGCTCGACCAACCTTCCGGCAAGGGAAAATGCATTGTCTGTGGAAAAGACGCGGAGAGAAAAGTGTATTTTGCGAAAGCGTATTAGAGTGTCACGTGATCCAGTGTCAAGTGACCCAGTGTCAAGTATCACGTGACACGGAAACACGTGACACGTGACACCGAAACACGTGACACGTGACACCGAAACACGTGACACGTGACACCGAAACACGTTCAGGAGAAAACATGGCATTGATAAAACGCTTTGAAGATATTCTCGCCTGGCAGGAAGCGCGCCGACTGGTCAAACAGGTCTATGAACTGACTCAGGAAGGTAAAATTGCAAAAGATTTTGGCCTGCGCGACCAGATCCAAAGAGCGGCTGTTTCTACGATGACAAACATCGCCGAAGGCTTTGACTGCGACTCTCATGCGGAATTTGCCCGTTTTCTCGGCATTGCCCGGCGCTCTGCAGTGGAAGTGCAATCCTTGCTCTATGCAGCACTGGATATCGGCTATCTTGGTGAAGAAACGTTCAAAAACATTTATGCCCAGGCCGAGAAAACAAAAGCGCTGACCGGCGGCCTCAAAAAATCCCTGAAATCCCGCTCCTAAAACACGACACCGGAACACCTGACACTGAAACACTTGACACGGGAACACTTGACACGGGAGCACTCCCCATGAAAATGAGTCAACTCTTCGGCCAAACCCTGCGCGACGCCCCCGCCGACGCCTCGGCTTCGCTCGGCGCAGGCGCGGAGGCTGCCAGCCACCGCCTGCTCCTGCGCGCCGGATTCGTCCGCCCGGTTGGGACGGGGACGTTTGCCCTCTTACCCCTCGCCCGCCGCTCGATGGACAAAATCGAAGCCATCCTGCGCGAGGAAATGGACAAACTCGGCGGCCAAGAAATGGTTCTCCCCTTTGTCCATCCCGCCGAACTCTGGCAGGCGAGCGGACGCTGGTCCCAGCCGGAATTGACGCGTTTCCAGGACGGCCACAGCCGCGACCTGGTTCTGGCAAGCGCTTATCAGGAAGTCGTCGCCGACCTCGTCCGGCGCGAAGTGCAGTCCTACAAGCAATTGCCGCGCCTCCTGTATCACTTTGCATCTCTCTGGCGCGAGGAAGAGCACCCGCGCAATGGTCTCTTGCGGGCGCGGGAATTCCCGGTGTTCAGCAGTTACAGCCTTGACGCCGACTGGGACGGACTCGACCGGCAATACCGCGCCCACTACCAGGCCTGCTTCAACATCTTCCGCCGCTGCGGCCTGGACGTAATTGCCGTTAACTCAGAGAACGGCGAGATGGACGGCGCTCCCGCCCACGAGTTCATCTACCTGACGCCCATCGGCGAGGAGGTGCTCCTGCTGTGCGATTCCTGCGGCTACAGCGCCAACCAGCAGGCGGCGCGCTTCCGCAAGCCGCCCGCCGCGCCCGAACAGCCAAAACCCATCGAAAAGGTCAAGACCCCGGCCTGTAAGACCATCGAAGACCTGGCAAACTTCCTCGGCGTGCCGAAAGCCAGGACCGCCAAGGCCGTCTTCTTCATGGCGACCTTCCCGGAGAAGGAAACCGTCAGCGAGAAATTCATCTTCGCCGTCATCCGCGGCGACATGGACCTGAACGAGACCAAACTCGCCAACGTCCTCGGGGCGCGCGACCTGCGCCCGGCCACCGAGGACGAAATCCGGGCCGTCGGGGCCGAGCCGGGGTTTGCATCGCCGGTCAGTCTGAGAGTCAAAGGGTCGAATCGTCTGATAGTGGTGGATGAGAGCATTGTGACTTCTCCGAATCTGGTCGCCGGGGCCAACGAGCCGGACTACCACCTGCTCAACACCAACTACGGCCGCGATTACCAGGCCGACCTCGTCGCCGACCTCGCCGCGGCGGGAGCAGGCGCGGCCTGTCCGCAGTGCGGCGCGTCCCTGCGCGCCGAGCGCGGCGTGGAGATGGGCAACATCTTTCAACCCGGCGCGCGCTACTCGGAAGCGCTCGGCTGCACCTTCCTCGACAAAGATGGACAGCAGAAGCCGGTCCTCATGGGCTCCTACGGCATCGGCGTCGGGCGTCTGCTGGCCTGCATCGCCGAGGCGCATCACGACGAACACGGCCTGGTCTGGCCGGCGACGGTCGCCCCGTTCCAGGCGCATCTCGTCCTCCTGCGCGGCAAGGGAACGCCCCAGGCCGAGGAGATCGCCGACAAACTCTACGCCGACCTGCAGGCCGCCGGAGTCGAAGTCCTGTACGATGACCGCGACGAGAGTCCGGGCGTCAAGTTCAACGACGCCGACCTGATCGGCTGTCCGGTGCGCATCACCGTCAGCGAGCGGGCGCTGGCCCAGGGCGGCGTGGAGATGAAACTGCGCCGCGAACAGGAGAAGGTCATCATCCCGCTCGCCGAAGCGGTATCCAAGACCCAAACCGCCATCCACATGCTGTTGGAAGAAATCGCTTCCCGTCTCACCAGAGTCGAGTACAATGCCCACCAATAACTGCTCGCGACCACTGAACACTGAAGACTGAACACTGTGTAAAGTCTCATAAATTCGTACCTTTACAGTCTCATAAAATCATACCCCTGACAAAGGGATAGGGAGCGGCAATTGAAAAGGCTCTGGAGCAGGCAATTCAGCCAAAGCA
>JAIOAU010000020.1 GCA_019873655.1 Chloroflexota bacterium
ATCCGCGCATTCAACGGCGCTTGGCGCTTGCAGTCACCTGGTGACCTTTGGCGATCTCCTCGCATCATGGAGAACGATTCAACTTTATACAATTACGCAACAAATCTTCTGTTGATAGCAATGATTATGTTCTGTGCCAGGTCGGTCAACTGCTGGTATGCATTGGCTATCTTGCTCTACGCGTTGTGAGCAGTCTCAACTTCCATGTGAAAAGTGGCAGCCTCGAGGGGATGTAGGGATGGGAACGATGAAATCATTATATAATGACACTTGAATCCAGTCAATTGAGGGAGCGCCTAAAATTATGAGTAGAACAGGCTATGAAATGTCCAAAATATGAGCGTACCGACTATCAACACAAGATTGGCAGAACTGCAGCGGGCAGTCAAAGGTATCGTTGCTATTCATGTGGCTGCAGATATATTCCCATAAAGAAAATTCACGGTTAAATGCGGAAATTCGCCAAAAAGCGGTTCAAATGTACATGGATGGCATAAACCTGAGGCGGGTGGTAGTCACAAAGACAGAGAAAACTCGGTTATACTATCTTACAGACTCATCCTGTTTCGTCATGGTGGAGGACTTGATGCCCAGTCTAATAGGACAATCCCTTGGCCGTTACCACATCCTGGAACAGCTTGGAGAAGGTGGAATGGCCATTGTCTATAAGGCCTTTGATACCCGCTTGGAAACGAATGTTGCCATCAAGGTGATCCGCACTGAACAGTTGGCGCCCAGTCTGCTTGCCCATTCACGCAAGCGTTTTGAGCGCGAGGCAAAGTCACTGGCAGGCCTTACCCACCCGAACATCGCTAAGGTCACCGACTATGGCGAATATGATGGCCAGCCTTTCTTGGTGATGGAGTATATCCCCGGGGGAACGCTCAAGCGGCTCTTGACAGGTAGTCCCATGCCTTGGCAGGAAGCTGCCCGACTGTTGCTACCGGTAGCCCGCGCCTTGGAGTACGCTCATCAGCATGGCATCGTCCATCGGGATGTGAAACCCTCCAACATCCTAATCACGGAGTCTGGCGAGCCAATGCTTTCTGATTTTGGCGTTGCCAAGATCTTGGATGATGCGGCCACTGTTGACCTGACCGTAACAGGTGCCGCGGTGGGTACGCCGGAGTACATGGCCCCCGAGCAGGTAACCAGTAAACTGGTTGATCATCGCGCTGACATCTATTCACTGGGGATTATCTTTTATGAAATGATTACCGGTCGTAAGCCGTACCGGGCGGATACTCCGCTGGCAGTACTGGTCAAACACGCCAGTGAACCTCTACCCCGTCCCAAACAGTTTGTCCCTGATTTGCCAGACCGGGTCGAAGAAGTGCTGCTCAAGGCGCTTACCAAACAACCCAATGACCGTTATCAGAACATGGGCGAACTGATCTTGGCTCTGGAGGACATCGCACATAATAAAGTCCTCCCGGTGAAGATGCGAAAAAAGCCAGTGCGTGACGTGTATCGCCCAGAAACTACCGTTGTGACAGGGCCGCCGGTCTCACAGCTATTTCCGTCCAAGGGCGTGAATGTCTATATACTGACTGCCATTATCATGTTCGGCTTGAGCGTGATCGGGGCGATTATTGTCGGCGCGTTTTTCCTTTTGCAGAAAATTGACACCCACCCGACGGTCAGCCAATCTCAGAGGCCAGAGGACAGGGGGGCGGTCTCTCCGTCGGCTCCAACAGACACCCAATTGCCAACAGTGGAATTGCCCACAGAAACGCCCTATATTCCTCCCACGGCTGTGCCAACTGACACCCCCCGACCTCAGCCCACCAATCCGCCCCAGCCTCTCAGTCCCATGTTCACAGCGAGCGAGCCGATGTTCTGCCGGGAAGGGCCCGGAACTCAGTATGACCCACCCTGGCAGTTGAATGCGGGCGATCGGGTACCAGTGATTGGATACTGGTACAGGGATTCTTCCTGGTTACTGGTGGACATCAACGACTCTAGAACGCGCACTGACTGCTGCTGGGTTCGCGGGAATGGCAGCCTGAACGTCAACCGGGATCAGCTGAATCCCATCAGCACTATCCCAGACCGCATGAATTGTTCCTCGGTACGATGATCCGGCTTGGGTGCCTACCGGGATTAACCGTGCATGGAGGCTTGCATGTCTGATCTGACCGGCCACTCCCTCGGACGCTACCAAATCCTCGAACAACTCGGCCAGGGCGGCATGGCGACCGTCTACAAAGCCTACGACACCCGCCTCGAACGCGACGTCGCCGTCAAAGTCCTGCGCACCGACCAGTTCGCGCCCGCAACGCTGGAGCGCATCCTCAAGCGTTTCGAGCGCGAAGCCCGCGCCCTGGCCAAACTGACCCACCCCAACATCGTCGGCGTGATTGACTACGGTGAGCATGAAGGCGCGCCCTATCTCGTCATGGAATACCTCCCCGGCGGCACGCTCAAGCAGCGCCTGGGCAAACCGATGCCCTGGCAGGACGCCCTGCGCCTGCTCCTGCCGATTGCGGATGCCCTGAATTATGCCCACCAGCATAACATTCTGCACCGCGACGTCAAGCCGTCGAATATCCTGCTGACCGAAAACGGCCAGCCCATGCTGACCGACTTCGGCATCGCCAAGATACTGGATTTGGAAGACGGGCAGACGCTGACGGCCACCGGCGTGGGTGTGGGCACGCCCGAATACATGTCCCCGGAGCAGGGGTTGGGCAAGCCGGTGGACGCCCGCACCGACGTCTATTCGCTTGGCATCGTGCTGTATGAACTGGTCACCGGCCGCAAGCCCTTCCAGGCCGATACCCCGATGGCGGTGGTGCTGATGCAGGCGACCGAGCCTTTGCCGCGCCCCACCCATTTCGTCCCTGACCTGCCCGAAGCGGTGGAAAAACTCCTGCTCAAAGCCCTGGCGAAGCAGCCGCAAGACCGCTACGCGAGCATGGCCGAGATGGCCGCGGCGATGGAAAGGATAGTTGTCAGTGTTCAGTCATCAGTGTTCAGTGGACAGTCGTCCGTGGTCGGTTCTGCAATCTCCATCTCTCAATCCCCAATAACCAATCAACAATCTGCAATCCTCAATCAACAATCCGACGCCGCCACCATTGACCAGGGCGCCACCGGCGAGACCTTCGACAGCGGGGCGACCGTCCTGCAGGAAGAAACGATCGGCGAGCATTTGGCGCGCGCTGCTGCCGGGAACGAACTCACCCTGACGCTCGCCCCTGGCGTCACCATGACCTTCGTGCGCATCCCCGCCGGCCCCTTCCAGATGGGCAGCCCGAAAGGCGAAGGCGACAGCGATGAACACCCCCAGCATGAAGTCTATCTGGACGAGTACTGGATGGGCAAGACGCCGGTGACCAACCGGCAGTACGAAGCCTTCGTGCGCGCCACGGGCCGGGAAGCGCCAGGACATTGGAAAAAAGGCTTCATTCCAGAAGGAAAGGAAGAACATCCGGTCGTGTATGTCTCCTGGCACGATGCGGTTGCCTTCTGCGAGTGGTTGAGCCGGGTGAGCGGGGAAACGATACGCCTACCAAGCGAAGCGGAGTGGGAGAAAGCAGCGCGTGGGACGGATGGGCGGCGGTATCCCTGGGGGAACGAGAAACCGTCCAAGGCGTTGTGCAATTACGCAAGCGGCTGGTTTAGCGCGGGCACAACGCCGGTGGGGAAGTACAGTCCGCAGGGCGACAGTCCGTATGGCTGTGTGGACATGGCGGGGAACGTGTGGGAGTGGATGAATGATTGGTATGATGATGACTATTACAGCCAATCGTCCACCCGCAACCCGCCGGGCCCGGCAAGCGGCGAGGGCCGAGTGCTGCGCGGCGGCGCGTGGAGCAGCTACGAGAACTACGTCCGCGCCGCCTACCGCGGCAGGAGCGAACCCGGCTACCGCGACGTCTACATCGGTTTTCGTTGCTCCCGCTCGCCTTGATTCTGGGGTTCTGGTTTCTGGAGTTCTGGAATTCTGACTTGGGGGGTCTGGGGGGCTTTGCCCCCCAGCGGAATCGATTTTTAAAAAACAGACTTTTTCGCTCCGAATTTAGCCATGGCCCTCTCTCTCGGACTATATGACTATCCGACCATTCGACTACCTGACTTTCATGGGCAAGACCTGCGATCCCTTCTCCCCGCCAACCTGTGCCCTGTTGAACCTGTAGCAGGTATTCGTCTTTCGGTTGTCGAACTTCACAAAATCAATCGAAATACTTCGCTAACAGTGTGCGGATAGCCTCCGCCACCTGCTTGCGTGTGCCGGGATCTTTGATTCTGGCAAGGTCGAGCGCCACGGCTGCCGCCTCCGGCGGCAGGTTCTGCAAATCCGGATTGCCCAGGCTGAAGGCTTCCATCGCCGGCCAGCCGGCCAGTTCGAGAAGTTCGTTGGGATTGATGTCGAAATGGCGCGCAATCAATACACAGGATGTGATGTTCGGGCGCTGGCCGGTCATGATGCGCCGGACGGCCTGATGGTCCAGCCCGGAACGCAGCGAGGCTTCCCGCATGCTTTCATTTTTCCGCGCGAGCAGTTCGCGCAGGCGGTTTCGGATGGGTTCCGGGTCGTAGGGTTTTTCGTAACTGCTGCGGCGGGTGCGGGCGACCGGGTCAACTGGCATACCTTCTCCGGATGGAATACAATTCGATTCGATGATTTCTCATTGAATTATATCCCGATTGATAAAGGAGGCAGGTATGCCTAAAGCAGATGGTTCGCCGCCGTTGCGGGCGGTGGGATACCGCAGAGTCTCGATGCGAGAGCAGGTGGATGGGTTCAGCCTGGATGCCCAGGAAAACAACATCGCCCATTACGCCGAGGAACACGGCTGGGCCTTACTCGAAATCTACATGGATGCAGGCCTCTCGGCCAAGAAGGGCAGCCGCCGCCCGGCCTTCGAGCGGCTCCTGCAGGACGCCCAGGCGCGCAAGTTCGATGTTGTGATTGTGGACAAGGTGGATCGTTTCTACCGCCACTTGAGCGGTCTGCTCTCCACGCTCGACCTGCTCAACAGTTACGGCATCTCCTTCGTCTCTGTGCAGGAACATCTCGATTTCACAACGCCTTGGGGAAAGTTGATGCTGACTGTGCTTGGCACCCTGGCCGAGATTTATATTGATAATCTGCGCCAGGAAGTCCGCAAGGGCAAGCGCCAACGCGCCCGCCAGGGCTTATGGCTGGGCGCCATCCCATTCGGATATTGCAACGGATTGTGCTCGAAATGCACCGACCCGAACGGCAGAGGATATTGCCCGAACTTTGGCCAGGCAGACCGGGGGGACGGGAAAGTCATGTTGCCGCATCCGATCGAGAGCGGAATCGTCCAGCAGGTCTTCGAGTGGTATCTCACCGGAGAGATGTCCGACCGTACAATCGCCGACCGGCTGAATGGGATGCAAATCACCCTGCCAGATGGCTCCCGTGTGCCCGCCAGACAGAAAGGCGCCCCTGGCCGCACCGGGCCGCGTCCCTTTAGCCGGGACGTGATTCGCGACATGCTCAATCGGGTGGCCTACACCGGCAAAGTTCCGTACCAGGGAGTAGCGGATGACGGCCGGCACCGCAAACGCAAGGCTCCGCTCGACTTGTTTCCGGCCAATCACGCCGCGCTGATCGACGATGCCACGTTTGAACGAGCGCGCGCCATCCGCGAATTGAAAGGCCTGACCCCCTTGAGCGATGTTCACCCGGCGCGCATTTATCCGCTGACGGGGATTCTGCGCTGCGGTTTTTGCGGCGGCAAAATGCGCGGGGTTTCGAAAGACCATGGCTACCGTTATTACAAGGACAGCAACCAGCAAGACCGCGTCTGCAAGTGCCAGCAAAACGTGGTCCGAGCAGATTGGATCGAAAAACAAGTGGTGGATTGGTTGAAATCTGTCATAGAATCCGGCATCAATGATGTTGCCCGACGGGCTATCGAGGAGTTCGAGCAAATCGAGTCCCGTTTCGAGCGCGCCAGAAAACTCTACCTGGCTGGCGAGATTTCCGGGCAAGTATTCGAAGCCGAGCGAGAAAGGTACGACGGATTAAAAAACGGCTTGCAGATTGATGGATGGCGTGCTACAATAGCAGTAGCAAATGCTATTGCGCCGCAATTGGCGCGCTGGCCGGAACTTTCCCAGTATGAACGCAAAAGCCTGCTCCGACTCGCCATCGGAACAGGCTACTTGCGGAAAAACGCATTCGCGGCGGTCGAGCCAACGCTTGCGTTTTTGCCTTTAACGAGGTCTGACGATACCAGACCTGGTAAAGGGGGTAACTGCGGGGAGGGCGGGATTCGAACCCGCGACTGAGGTTCAAGCCCCAGTACTCACTTAGCAGGCGAGCCCAATCGGCCTCTCTGGCACCTCCCCAGGAATTGCAGATTGAGGATTGTAGATTGAGGATTGTAGATTGAAAATTGTTGACTGTCAAATCGCCGATCCTCAATCAACAATCCTCAATCAACAATCAACAATCAACAATCCAACAATCGGCAATCCAGCGGAGGGAGTGGGATTCGAACCCACGGCGGCTTTGCAGCCGCGACGGTTTTCAAGACCGTTGCCTTCAACCGCTCGGCCATCCCTCCGGGCGGGGGAGATTTTACCATAGATTTACCGGTCTATCTCTGCGCCGGGGAAAATCCTGGCCCGCGTTCAAATCCCTTTGCCGCGCTTCTGCCCAGCCCGGTACACGCCCACCTGACGGGCATACTTCAGCAGATCCCGCCGCCGGGCCAGCGTCTTCTTCGTCCAGGTCAGGGCAATTTGCGCGCCGGTCGGCGAGAAACGCGCGATAGGGGTTACCTGACGATTGAGGAGCGCCTTGCGCAGGTCGGCTGCGCTGAGGCCGTTGAAGCGCACAACCCCGCTGCCAATCAGTTCGCGCACATGCGCATCGCTGCCCGCCACCTCGCACAGATGCAACTGGTGCGCCAAACCACGCAGGGGCGCGGTCTGGCTGTTGACCAGTAAACAGCCCGTGAAAATCTCGATCCCCACCAGCACTTTCGAGGCCTCCGGATGGGCGGCCACGCGGCGGATATCGTCGTGGGTCAGGCTGTGCGCCAGCCGCGTGTTCGGGTGGGGAATCACAGCCAGGCCGCCCGCCTCGCCGATGCGGAGAATCGCCTCGATCAGCGGACGGTGCGAGGGAATCGGCCGCTCGATGAACAGGGCCAGAACATGCCCTTCCAGGGTCGTCAATTCCACGGCCGGCACCACGTCGATGCCATACTTCCCACAAATCTCGCGCGCCTCGAGCGAACCGCGCAAATCATCATGGTCGGCAATGCCGATGACATCCAGATTGGCGTGATAGGCGGCGTATTCGAGAATCTCCGCCACCGTGTCGGTGCCGTCGATGCTGTAAAGAGAATGTACGTGAAGGTCTGCTCTGCCCATAGCCCCCCTTTTTCAATCGGGGTCATGCGGTCGAGAAAAACGACGTTGTCAGAAACGGTCTCCTGTGTGAAATGCGTCATCCATCAAGCCGGGTGAGCCTTTATTTTTGCTTGGCCTGCACCTTGCTCATAAAGCGCGCTTCATCTACAATGAAACGCTCGTGGATGGCCTGTCCGATGGTTTCGACTTCATCCCGCGCCTGAACGTGAAACGTCAACTGACGCCCCTGCACTTCGACCAACTCGGCGCGCGCCCAGACCTTCATCCCAACCGGCGTGGGCGCCAGGTGGTGGACGTCAATCCGCCCGCCGACGGTGGTCTGCCCCTCGCCCAGACGACCGGCCAACGCTTGGACGGCCGCCGATTCCATCAGCCCGACCAGCGCCGGGGTGGAATACACCGGCACCAGCCCGCTGCCCCAACGGGCGGCGGTATCGGCTTCGGTCACGATGATCTCGACTTCGGCACTCAGGCCAGGGGATAGGTCGCTCATGGATTCCTCCTGAGTTTTTCTCGGAATCGACCGGCCAAATCATACCACAAATAAAGACCGCGCCCGGACCGTTTTCTCGAAAAAGGTCACTTTCGTCTGGCAGGCCGTTCCTTTTTCGGCGGGGAAGGCTTGCGCTTGCCAAGCGGTCTCGGCCTGGCCCATAATACCCCAAAGATGACGATCATCACCATCAGCGCCGCAAAAGCGACGATTCCCGCCGTATCTGCTGAGCGGAGATCTTCGGGGCCGGGCGCGGTGGGAGTAGCCGTCGGGGTCAAAGACGGAGACGGGGTCACAGAACGCGGCGCGCAGGTCGTCTGCGGCGTGGCGGTGGGGCTGGCCGCGCCCAGCAGAGCCGCCGACCGGACGACGGGCGCCGCCCGGACGGACGAAAAGGCTTGCAGGCCCCCGATCAACGAGGTCAGCAGAATCAGGGCCACGATGGCCGCGATAAAGGGGCGGGGGGAGACGGTTCTATGCATGCGATGTCTCTGAGTATATCACGAGAATCAAAACACCCCTCGCGGGATGTTTCTCAGGCGGAGAGGGCGGGATTTGAACCCGCGTCCCCTTGCGGGGAACACGCTCTCCAGGCGTGCGCGCTAGGCCAGACTACGCGACCTCTCCAGGATGCCTTTTGGGCGCGGCGAATTATACCATGACACGGTATAATGGCGTCGGCTGCGAGGCGGCATTCACGTCCCGCCTCTTCGCCGCCTATCTCTACACGCAATCAGGGAAACTATGAACCTCGACGATCTTTCACTCATCCGTCAGATCGACACCCAGAACATGCTGGCCGAAATCGACGGCCTGCCCGACCAACTGGCGCGCGCCTGGGCGTTGGGCGCTACGCAACCGCTGCCTGAAACCGGCCTTCTGCAGCGCGTGGTCATCGCCGGGATGGGCGGTTCAGCCATCGGCGCCGACCTGCTGGCCGCCTACGCCCTCGATTCTTGCCCCCTGCCGGTCATCGTCCACCGCGACTACGGACTGCCCGCCTTCGCCGACGGCCCCTCCACGCTGGTGATTGCTTCCTCGCACTCCGGCAACACCGAAGAAACCCTGGACGCTTTCGAAGCCGCCGTCGAGGCCGGCTGCAGCCTGATGGCCGTCTGCACCGGCGGCGAACTGGAACGGCGCGCCGCCGCCCGCGGCGTCCCGCTCTGGAAATTCGACCACGCCGGACAGCCGCGCGCCGCCGTCGGATTCTCCTTCGGACTGCTGCTGGCCGCCTTTGCCCGTCTGGGTCTCCTCCCCGACCCGGCCGACGAGTTGAGCCAGGCCGTGGCGGCGATGAAGGAACAACAGGAAACCCTGCGGGCCGAGACGCCGGTGGCGCGCAACCCCGCCAAGCGTCTGGCCGGGCAACTGGTCGGGCGCTGGGTGAACGTGTACGGGGCCGGAATCCTGGCCCCGGTGGCGCGTCGCTGGAAGGGGCAAATCAACGAACTGGCCAAGGCCGGCGCCGGCTTCGAGGTCCTGCCCGAGGCCGATCACAACGCTTTGGCGGGCATCGTCCATCCGCAGGAGACGCTGGCGCGCACCATCACCCTTTTCCTGCATTCCCCCTCCGACCACCCGCGCAACGCCCTGCGCCTCGACCTGACCCGCCAGAGCTTCCTGGTCGAGGGTCTGAACACCGATTTCTATCGAGCGCGCGGCCAGACCCCGCTGGCGCACATCTGGACGGCGCTGCACTTTGGCGATTACACCGCCTTTTATCTGGCCATGGCCTACGGCGTCGACCCGACGCCCGTGGAAGCGCTGCAAAATTTCAAGGCCGCGATGAAGGCCCGCGATTGAAAGAACCCCCCCAGAGACCCTTGCTCAGAGACCTGATCTCTCGAAGAGACCAGGTCTCTGAAGTTTAAGACACAGCCAGGACCACCCCTCCGGCCAGGGCGCCGAGCAGCATCCCGGCCAGGATGTCCGACAGGTAATGCACGCCCATCGCCACCCGCGCCAGGCAGACCAGCGGCGCCCACAGGCACAGAATCAGCGCCAGCCATCCCGGCCCCAGCCCCAGCGCGAGAACCGCGATCAGGATGGCGCGCGCCGCGTGGCCGGATGGAAAAGAATGCGGGTCGGTGCTGCGGTAGAACCGGCCCCACTCCCCCTCCGGCCGGCGGCGGCGGATGGAGAACTTGATCGCCATCACCAGGACGGCCAGAGCCAGGATGCTGATCAACACCGTCAGCGCCCACGAACGCCAGAAGGGGTCTCCCCGCCAAATCAACAACCCCAGCCCGGCCCACCAGAACCACGAATCCCCCGAATGAGCCAGGAGGATGGCCATCGTACGTAAGACGCCCGGACGCTCGGCCACCCGCAGGCGCGCGGAGAGTCGAGCGTCCAGGTCGAGAAGACGTTGCAGGTTCACTTCTTGACGGGTTTCTTCGCCGCCCCGCGCTTGGCCGCCGGGGTAGGGGCTTTGGTTCCCGGCCGAGCCGGTTTGGCCTTGACGGCTGCTTTCTGCTGGGCTTCGGCCTTGCGCAGGCGCTTCTTGAAATCCTTGCGCAAAATCTCCAGGTGGACGGGCTTGTCCACGTCCATGCCGACCTCGGCGTACGGGCAGACGATGACCCGCCCGCGGATGCCGAGTTTCTGCTCGACGCGCGCCTCCGCTTCTTCGAGAGTCAATTGGTGGAGGGCAAATTTAAGCGCCGTCCCCAGGCCAATCAAACTCGCCTGCTTGAGCGGACTCTTGCGCGCATCGGAAATCTTGCGCCAGAGGGGATCTTCCTCGTCCAAGACCTTATCGGCGCGCACCACATTCATGTCGCCGCCGCAGACTTCGATATCCTTGAGCTTCGTCCAGGTGCGTTTGCAATCGGGGAAACGTTTCTCCATGACCGAGCGCTCGATGACGTTGTAATAGAGATCGTCATCGGTCTCCATGGCCGTCTCGACCACCCAGTCCACCATTTCGGGCGTGATGGCCGGAATATCGGACGAAACGAAGAGGACGTGACTCGCCTTGGGGTTGACCTCCTGCGACTTCCGCACGCCGGCGCGGAAATTGTCCAGCATCTTGCCCTGGTTGGGGACGAAGTACATCGGCTTGTCGCAGGTCAGGCCCAGTTTGGGCGTCAACCCGACGACGATGACATTTTCGATCGTCCTGGCTTTGGAGAGGGCATCCAGAACCCATTGGACCATGGGCTTGCCGGCGATATCGAGCAGGGCTTTGGCGTCCCCGCGAGTTTCGGAGTACAGCGGTTCATTCACCAGCGGCACGCCGCCGGCTGTTACGATTGCATCCATGGATCTTCCTCCTCGAATAGTTTTGCAGAATGGATTAGTTCAGTTCTTGCAATTGCGGTTCGAAGCCGAGTTTCTCGAGCAACTCTTCGTATTCGGCGTGGGTCAGGACGCGGCCCTTGCCCGAGACGGCAATCAGCGCCGCCTCCATCATATTCGTGCCGAACGAACGGCCCTCGATGACAGGGGTGGCCGTGACGAGATATTTTACTCCACAACGGCGGAAGAATTCCACATCCTCGGTTGTGGTCGTATTGGTGACCACCACTTTGCCCTGCATGTCATCGGGCATGTAGCGTTTGATGTAATGGCAATCGCCCGCGACAACCGTAGCCCAGTGGAAATACTTGGCATGTTTCGGCTTGCGTTCCTCTTGCTTCTCGCCGACCGGATAGACCCACTCGAAGGGCAGCCGCCCGGCGATCGGCATCAGAATCGCCGCCAGAATCTTCAGGGCGCGGTCGGTGCGGACGGGGATGGGGATGCCCAGCGAGAACATCATGTCGCCGAAGACGCATTCGTAGCCGGCGTCGAGGAAACTGCGCGTCAAACCCCAGCGGTCGGCGCCAGTCATAATGAAGGCTTTTCGGCCATGCTGATCGATGTAATCCTTGATGTGGGCGTCCAGGAAGGGAGCGGCCTTCTTTTCCAGCGTGATTTTAAGGCCGGTCCCGTCCACGATGGGCGTCTTCTTGACGAAGCGCACCATGCGGTTGACCGAGTAGAGCGGATACCATTTGGTATCCACCAGCAGGCCGAGGTCCGCGCCGCCGACGCCGAAGGCATCCACCTGCCCATCGAGCTCCTTGTACTTGAGGGCCGCGGCTTCCATGTCCCCGTCGGTGCCGATGCGCTCGATGCTGACCTGTTCGCCCAGCAGGGTGACCACGACCGCCTTGTTGCGCTTAGACGAGCCCAAACTGATGCTGACTGCACGCTTCATACGCACCTCCACAACAAAAATTCGGAATGAGTATACACCCAACCGATGTTTCTGAAAATGGAGAACACCTCAAGAGACCAAACCAACGGATACCCTTGCTTTTTCATGCAATTTTCAGCGATTTCGGGTATCATCTAGGAGAAGTTCTATCCTTTGACATCAGGAGGCAACATGCGCGACCTCACCCAGGAAATCTTGGAACTCATCCGCCGCACCTCCTCGGACCTGCCGGCCGACGTGGAAGAACGTCTGCGGGCCGCCATCGAGAAGG
Organism: Chloroflexota bacterium; assembly: GCA_019873655.1. Lineage (GTDB taxonomy): Bacteria > Chloroflexota > Anaerolineae > Anaerolineales > Villigracilaceae > JAFGSI01. The sequence continues at coordinate 12,334 of JAIOAU010000020.1, forward strand.
AAGCCCCCGGCTCGGCGGCGCGCGGCGCGCTGGAAACCATTCTCAAGAACGTCGAACTCTCCCGCCAGAACTCCTCCCCGATCTGTCAGGACACCGGCACGCCTATCTTCTATGTCAGGCATCCGGAGGGCTGGAGCACCCGCAAACTGCGCGAGCAGATTCGCGCCGCCCTGGCCGAGGCGACCGCCCGCTCCTACATGCGCCCGAACGCGGTGGACGCCGTCTACGACAAGAACAGCGGCAATAACTTGGGCGGCGACGATTTCCCCTACATTCATTTCGAGGAAGTCGAAGGCGACGAACTGACCATCGAACTGATGCTCAAGGGCGGCGGCTGCGAGAATGTCGGGGCGCAGTACTCGCTGCCCGACAACCGTCTGGGCGCCGGCCGCGACCTCGAAGGGGTGCGCAAAGCCGTCCTGGACGCGGTTCACAAGGCCCAGGGTCAGGGCTGCGCGCCGGGCATCCTGGGAGTCGCCATCGGCGGCGACCGCGGCAGCGGGTATATCAAATCCAAAGAGGTGCTGTTCGAGAAACTCGGCCAGCGCAATCCGGACCCCAAACTGGCCGAACTGGAAGAGCGGTTGACGCGCGAGGCCAATCAACTCGGCATCGGGCCGATGGGCTTCGGCGGAAACACAACGGTCATCGACACCAAAATCACCGGCCTGCACCGTCTGCCGGCTTCGTATTTCGTGACGGTCTCCTACATGTGCTGGGCCTACCGCCGCCGCAAAATGACCGTCAAGGGCGAAGAGGTCCTCTACGATTAACGGCTGCGGCAGACCGCCAACAGCGCGTCAGAGATTTGGTAGTCATCGAAATCAGGAGGAACGCATGCGTTCAGTCAACATTCCCATCAGCGACGAGGTCATCCGCAGTCTGAAGGTCGGCGAGCCGGTCAATTTGAACGGCGTGATGATCACCGCCCGCGACGCCGCCCACAAGTGGATGGTCGAGACGTTCATCAAGAAAACCCGCCCGCCGCAGGGCGATGATTTGGACGTGTATGAGGCGCTCAAGCCGATTCTGAACGGCGGCGTCATCTACCATTGTGGGCCGGTCGTCTCCGGCCTGGCGACGAAGGATTACAAATTCGTCGCCGCCGGTCCGACCACGTCCATCCGCGAGGAGCCCTATCAGGCCGATGTGATGCGGCATTTCAACGCCAAAGGCGTGATCGGCAAGGGCGGCATGGGCGCCAAAACGTTGAAGGGATGCCAGGAAGTGCCCTTCGTTTACTTCCACGCCATCGGCGGGGCCGCCACGTACATTGCCCAGTCGGTCGAAAAGGTGCTGGGCGTTTATAAATATGAGTTCGGCGTCCCAGAGGCCATTTGGGTCATCCAGGTGCGCGACTTCCCGGTGGTGGTCACGATGGACGCGCACGGCCAGTCGCTGCACGAGGTGGTCGAGAAGGATTCGGGCAAGGTGCTGGCCGAACTCATCGCATAATTCCCCGAAGTCTGGAGACTTCGGACTCCAGATACTGGAGAGAAAATCAAAAACCCCGCCTCCGTCCTGGACGGCGGGGCTTGTTTGTCCCTGTTGCGCCAATTGCACCCCTACCCCTCAGCCAGGCGCAGCCAGGCAGCCACAACCCACGGCGTCATGGCGAAGAATCCAATCAAAGCCAGGGCTCCCGCCCCGGCAATCCAGGCGACCAGGACGATGCCCAGCGCGGTGATCAGGTAACTGGCCAGCGCCAGGCGGTCGAAAGCCGGAGCGCCCCTGGATTGCGACCGGCCCGCGAATAGCAAGAAGAGAGCAAAGGTCGTGAAGACGGTCAGCCACCAGCCCCAAAAATTCTGCAGCGGGATGCCAAAGTAAGCGCCTTCCACCTCCCAGACCCAGTGTCCGCCGGCGACCATGATCGGGTCCATGACCAGGTCCCAGGCGGTCATCACCAACCCGCCCAGCGCGGCGACCGTCAGCAGGCGGCGTCCGCGCTTCCAATCCGCCGGGACCAGGCAGTCGGCGATCACAAAGGAAGGATAACTCATCATGAACCAGGCGGCCGGGATCAAATAGGGGACCAGCCCCAGGAAACGCGGCCCCAGTTTATCCGTGTAATGATAAGGGCCATAGACCAGGCCGGTCGCGACGCCCACCGTCTCGAACAGCAGACTGACGCCGAAGACCAGGCCCAACAGCAAGAGAGCGCGCCGCCAGCCGAGGCGCTGTCCGGCATGGAGGATGGCAAAAGTCAACCCCACCAGGGTCGTGATGGGGGTCATGAAACCCATCGGCCCGGTTTGCAAAGCCAGGCCGACGAGCGGCAAAGCCGTCAACAGGGCGTATAACACCAGAAGAGCAAGAGTGACTTTTCGAAGCATGCGCGCCAGCCTTTCAAAAATGGGTCGTCTGGTTCTCTCGTGGACGAAAACATCATCTGCCGCCGTCCCCGCCGGCATACTCGACGGGAGGCAGGCCGGTCACCCCCGGCCGGATTCGGAACAGACCGCCCGACAGCGGATAACGGACCAACTGCTCGGCGGTCATCCCCTTGCGGGCGGTGGTCACATACAGGTCGTCCAGCGCTTCGCCGCCAAAGGCGCACGAGGTGACGTTGAGCGCCGGCAAAGGGACGGTTTGCAGCAAACGGCCGGTGACGGGATTCCAGCGCGTCAGGCGCGCCCCGCCCCACAGCGCTACCCAGAGCATTCCCTCGGCGTCCACCGTCATGCCGTCCGGCCAGCCCATCTCTTTGGGGATGCGCACTGCCGGCCGAGGTCGGCTCAGCCGGGCGTTCTCCAGATCGTAATCATAGGCCATCACCACGCGGGTGGGCGTGTCGATAAAATAGAAAGTGCGCCCATCCGGACTCCAGCCCAGGCCGTTTGAAATCCGCAGACCGGTCAGGAGGGCCTTCACGCTTCGGTCGGCGTCCAGGACATAGAGCGAACCGGTGGCCGCCTGTTCGGCGTCGTCCATCGTCCCGGCCAGGAAGCGCCCGGCCGGATCGCACTTGCCGTCGTTGAAGCGGTTGCCGGGCAGATGCGGTTCCAGGCAAGCAAAGATGGCTAGCGTTTGACTCGACAAGTCAAAGCGGGCAAATCCGCTCTGCAAAGCAAGGATCAGGCTGCCGTCCCGCGCCGGGGTCAGACATCCCAGCGGTTCGCCGAGGTGGACGACGCTGTGGACGCCGGAGCGGGGATCGAACGTATGGAGCCCGCCGGCGTGGATATCCACAAAACGCAATACGCCGCGGCGGGCATCCCAGACGGGGCCTTCGCCGAGCGGCAGGCGCAGGTCGAGAATGAGTTCGGCGTCCATGCTCGGGAGGGTCGAATCGCGGAGCGTCCGGTTCGGGTCAGGTTTTCTTCGGCAGGGGCAGAATCGTCAGCGCGCTGACCAGGAAGGCCAGCGCCGCCAGGGCGTAGAGCAGCAGATAGCCCGAAGAACTCGACCCCAGCGCCCGGTTGATCGGGTCAATCAGCACGCCGCCGAGCAAGCGCGCCATCCCCGAGCCGATGCAGGTGGCGATGTTGGCAATCCCCAGGTAGCGGGCGGCCTCCTCGCCCGGCACGATGTCGGTCGCCAGCGCCCAGGAGGCGGTGATGAACGTCCCGACGCCCATGCCGACGATCGCGCCGGCGACCGTCAGCATGGTCTGGTCGCGGACGAAGAGGAACAGCGCCGCCCCGGCAAACGCGACCAGCCCGGCGGTCAGCACGACCGGTTTGCGCCCGAAGCGGTCCGAGACCCAGCCGGCCGCCAGCGCCAGGATCATCAGCGCGCCCCCCAGGATGACCTTCAAGCGGCCGTAGAATCCCTGCGCGCCGGCCTCGCTCATCCCGATCACATCCACCAGATAGTTAATGAGGAACGAGTTGATGGCGATGAACGCGCCCCAGAAGAGAATCCGGTTGGCAAACCACCAGCCGAAGACGGGACGTTCGCGGAAGTTGACGTAGAAGGTCCTGCGCAGCGCCTCGCCGATGGAGCGCGACGCCACCTCCTCGGAGGTCGCACCCTCCCTTTCGCGCGCCCAGATGGCGGTCAGGACGACAAAGACGAAGAACACAGCCGTCGGGGCAGCGGCGGCCACGTAGACAGCGTCCGCGCCCCAGCGAGCGACGCCGCTCTCGCCCAGAATCATGCCGGCGGCCATCCCGCCGAGGACCAGCGCCAGGATGTCCATCACCGCCTTCAGGCTGGAGGCCTGGCCTCGCTGGCCTGCCGGCACCAGGTCGGGGATGAGTGCCTGCCAGGGTCCCTGCAGGATGTTGGACGAGAATTGAATCAAGATGACGCCCAGAAGCAGCACCCACAAGACCGGGGCGGCGGCCAGCAGGAAAAGAGAGGCCGCAATCAGCACCGCGCCGCCGATGATGAACGGCAAACGGCGGCCGAGTTTGGTCCGCGCCCGGTCGGAAAAGACGCCGACGATCGGCTGGACGACCATCGCCACCAGCAGACCGATGAAGCCCAGGATGCCCAGGGCCGTATTGGGCAAATCGGGCGCCAGTTGGCGGACTTTGAAGGTCATCAACGGCGGATCTTGCACATTGGAAGAGAAGGTCAGGGCGAAGCCCAGCAGGCTGATGACGAGCAGCCGCAGGAAGGGGATTTTCTTCATGGCATCTCCTTTTTGCAGGGCGTTAGAGCAGGCCGGGCCGAACAGCGCGGACGGTTTCCAGCGAGGCCAGCGCCTCTTCGACGGTCAATTCGAACACCAGCGGTCCGGCGAAGCGCGCCTCGGCCAGCCGGTCGAGGAGGCGGCCCAGGTCCAGGTCGCCGCGGCCGAGCGGCTTGTGGTCTTCGCCGTAGCCGCGCGCGCCCGCGGGCATGCGTTTGCTATCGTGCAGGTGGACTTCCGCCAGGCGCGGCAGAACCCTCTCCACCACGTCGAAGAAGTCGAACCAGCCGGGGAAGCCGGCCAGCACATGGCCGGTGTCCAGGCAAATCGAGAGGTCGAATTCCTCGGCCAGTTCGAGGGTCATCTCGAGGGGAAACTCGATCGTCTCGACCGCCAGGCGGCGCGCGGGGATGCCGGTCTCGGCCAGCAGGGTCTGGATGCTCTCCCGCGCCCCGTTCTGGAACTGGCGCAGGATGAGGGCGCGCGCCGTCTCGGAAATCTTCATATTATAGAACTCGGCGGCCAGCGCGCCAGTGGCGTGCAGCACATAGACTTCCGGTTCGAGGGGCAGGGCAGCCCGGACGGCGTGAATCAGCGCTTCGACCGAGCCGCGCCGCACGGGCGTCAGGGGCGTCGAGGGTTCCACCGACCAGAGCGGCAGGTGCAGGGTGTAGGTCACGCCCTCGGCTTTGAGCGCCCGCAGCCGTTCGACCGCCTCCGGGCTGTAGGCGTGGGGCAGGAACATACCCAGGTCGCCGCCCAGTTCGATGGGATTGAAGCCCTTCTCGTACAGGCGGCGCGCCAGAGCGGCGTGGTCAAAGTTGACGAGGCTGGCCATCACCTGCTCGGCAGGCACGCCAGGCGGGACGAGCGCCTCCAGTTGCATCGCCATGATTCCGAAACGCATAGGGCGGCCTCCTTTGCGATGGAGAGGCGTTGCAGGCTCCCCGCTCACGCCTGCAACGAGTAGGTATGATAGGGATTCTCGCACGGATTGCCCCAGGCGATGTGCATCTGGCGCGCCGTCAGGTCGATCACCAGGGCGTTGATGGTCTTCTCCCGGTCGAGCGGGTCGTTGACGTCCACGGCGTGGTTGCAGATCGAGTTGGAGTAATTGACGTGGTCGCGCTGGATCGCCTGCAGGGTCTTGATGGTGTGCCGTTCCTCACGCTTGATCAGCCGCAGGGCGCGAAAATAACGGATGCGCGAGGCCACCAGGTCTTCCGGTTCGCGCTCGATCTCCTGCATGCGCGGCGTAAGATAGTGATTGGTGTGGACGATGTACCCGTCCTCTCCATACAGGATGGCAAAGCGCCGCGCCGAGACTTCCACCGAATACAACTCGCCGCTCTCATGGACCAGGACGTGATTGTATCCGGCCGCCCGCTGCGCCGACAGCATGTGCCGGATGGCCTCGTCGGGCGTGCGCGCCGCCAGCACCGCCCGCGAGACGACGATGCGCGGCGTGCCGATGCGCGAATCGTTCGGATAGACCGAGTCGCACATTTGGGCGATTCCGTAAGCGTTGAAGCCGATATTCGGCAGCAGCCCGCCGTAGGTCATGGCCAGAAAGGGCGGTTCGTGCTTCGGCGTGGCGTGGACGACGAAGACATCGTCCTCATCTTCGGGCACCCAGTCTTCGTTGTGCGCCAGCAGGACGTGACCGTCGGCCGTGCGCTCGTCGTTGACCGCCATGCTGGTGCAGCGCGTCAGGTGCAGGGCGTCCATCGTCACCGCTTCCATGGCGTTGATGACGGACAAGTCGTCGAAATCCACGTTCGCGCCTTCGGCGATGCCCTGCATTTCTTCCACGTATTGCGGGTAACGTTCCTGGGCAAAGGGGATGTACTTGCGAGCCTGGATTTGAGCGCCTTCCCAGGTCAGTTCCAGTTGCTGATACGCGCTGGCCAGCAGGATATGGCCATTCTCGATGCTGTGCTGAACCTGTTTTCGGCAGGCCTCGCCGATCTGGCGGCCCATCTCACGATGAGTCCCTTTGACGTAAATCAGCGGCGGCGGATTGGGATGAACCGGGGTTTTGGCAGACATCTGTTCCTCGACTTTGAGAGATGCCGCGAAAGGAGCGGCAAAGGAAACAAAGATCTGCCTGTAATTCTATCATTGCCCTGGGAAAAAAGGAAACCCGCCGCAGCGGGCGGCGGGTTCAAGCGTCAACCGGTTTGCTCGCCGGGGGGCGGGGGAGCGGCCAGCGGACCTCCGGCCTGCTCCACTCCAGCGACCGGACGCGTCCCGAAGCGGGTCATGATCGTCGCGCCGAAGGCGGCCAGGCCGAGCAAAGTCGGGGCCAGCCAGCCGACGCAGTTCAGCACCGGCACCGAGGTCAGCATGGCGCTGACCAGCGTCAGGACGAACGTCCCCAGGCCGGCGGCGAAGGAGGGATGCCATTGCCGGCGAATGGCCTGGGTGAACCGCTGGCCGATCTCATAACCGAGCGAAATCCAGCCAAAGGCGGCCATCACCAGCAGGGCCACCGCCAGCAGGAAAGCGATCGGGAAGAGCACCAACAACAGAATCAACGCCAGAGGGGTCAGGAACGCGACGAGCAGTCCAACGCCGCCCGAAATCAGCGGTTGATGGACGAGGGCGCGCCCGACGCGCTCGGCCTGCGGGGCCAGGAAGAGCATGGCCAGCATGGCCAGGAACGCCCAGACCAGGCTGTTCCACAGGCTCGTCCACGGGCGAAAATCCAGGTTCAGGTCGGAAAAATGCCATCGCGGGAAGGCGCGATTCGGGACGACGATCTGCGGCCCTTCGACGGTCAGGCCGGCGTCGGTGTTGATTTGCCCGCTGATGCGCGCCCCGGCGGCGCGCTCCAGGGTGCACTTCACCATGTTCAAATTGCCGTCCAAATAGGCGCTGTCTTCCAGGGTCAGCGCGCTGAAGACGGCGGCCACATCGCCGCGCACCTCGCCGGCGACCGTCATGCTGGAGCCGACCAGCACAACCGAGCCGGTGACCACCGCCCCCTCCTCGATGAAAACCGAGCCGCCGACCACAACCAGGTCGCCGTTCAGCGTCTGACCGCTTTCGAGGGTGAAACTGCGGCCGAAAATGACCGTGCCTTCGAGCGCGCCGGCGGCCGCGACCGGCTGCGGCGCGGCAAACAACAACGAGAGGCTCAGGATGAGCAGCAGAAATTTGAGAGAGGGTTTCATGACATTAAACTCCTTGCGGGACCCTGGCCGCTTTCTTCAGCGAAACGAACCAAAGCAAACCGCCGCCAAGCGTCAGCAGGGTCGCCAGCGTGCGCACATGCGCCGGAATCAGCCCGTCGAGCACGTGCAGAAAGGTGGTCAGTGTATCGCGATACACCTGGAACGAGATCCAAATCTCGACCAATCTCGAGAACAGCGAGGAGAGCGAAAGCGAAGGCGAGGCGAAGAAAGCCTGCGCAGTCGGCCAAATTAGGAGGGCCAGAATTGCAAGCACCCCCGCCGAAAGGACGAGCACTCCCGACGCCATCCGCCGCCGCTGAGCGGCCTTGTACGCCGCCAGCCGGACCTGGAAGCGGGCGCGAAACCCCCGCGCCGGCGCGACCGGACGCGCCGCCGCCAACGCCAGGTCCACCTCCCGAAGCGCAGCGCAGGCCAGGCAGGCGCGCAGATGCGCCTGGAGTTGTCCTTGCTGTTCGTCCGTCAGGGGCTGCTCTTTCAGCAGCCAATCTTCAAATGGCTGGTGATTCATAGAGAATCCTTTCGGCCTGTGTTCCGGATTCGAGTTCTTTTTCCTGCCAGAGGACGGCCAGGGCTTTGCGGGCGCGGTGCAGGCGGCTCTTGACGGCCGGGACGGTCAAGTGGAGGCTCTGGGCGATTTCGACTTCCGAGGCGTCGTGCCAGTAGCGCAGGACGATCGCCGCCCGGTCGAGCGGTTCGAGTTCCTGGAGCAGGCGCTGCAAGCGGCGCTGCTGTTCGCGGCGGGCGGCCTCGGCCTCCGGGTCAGGGGCATGCTGGTCGGGAAGTTCGAAGGGCGTTTCCTCGTCCTCGTCGATCGAAAAGGTCGAGAAACGCCGCCGGCGGAGTTTGTCGATGCAATGATGCGCGGCGATCGACAGCAGCCAGGTCGCGAAGGAACGCTCGGCGTCGTAGCGGGACAGGTTTTGATAGACCTTGAGAAAGGTCTCCTGCGCGGCGTCCTCGGCGGCTTCTGGTTCGCCCAGCATGCGATAACACAGGTTATAGACCGGCGTCTGATAGGTTTCGACCAGGATGGCGAAGGCCTCGTCGTCGCCGTTGCGGGCCTGGAGCACCCAGACCTTTTCCTCGTTCACACAGGCTCCTGAATGAGTGTTCTGCTAGAGTATACGGATAGGGCCGCGGCGGGTTGCGGCGGAGCGATCAGGCTTTCACTTTTGTAAGCAGCAGGGCGCTGGCGGCAGTGCAAATCGCCCCGACGATGAACATGGTCGTGTAGCCGGTCCACAGGCCGGCGGCGGGCTGGTTGAGCAGATCCAGCACCGGCCCCCACAGACGGCCGACGGCCCCCGAACCTGCGGTGGCGATGTTGGTCAGGCCGACGAACAGGCCAGCGTCCTCGGCCGGGGCGAGGCGATTCGCCAGCGCCCAGTTGGCGGTCAGGAAGAGGCCGACCCCCGCGCCGACCACACTGCCGTAGATGGTCAACATCCCGACCGTATCGGCCAGCAGGAGCAGGAGACAACCCAGGCCGGTGAGCAGGCTGGCGGCCACCAGGACACGCTTGGCGCCGATGCGGTCGGACAGCCAGCCGCCGGTCAGGGCCAGTATCAGCAGGCCGACGGTCAGGGCGGCCATCAGGTTGCCGGTCGCCTGGACGGGGTTCTCCGCTTTCAGCACATCCCTGATGTAGTATTGGGCGAACTGTTGGATGCCATAGATGCCGAACAGGAAGACAAAACGCTCGGCAATCAGCCACCAATAAGAGGCGTGGGCTTTGAAATCCAGGCGCGGCTGTCCGGCCCGCGCCTGCAGGGCGGCCAGGCGTTCGCGGCGAATCGACTCGGCGGTGGTCGGCTCCTCGGGCGTGAACAGGACGGTGACGAGAGTCGAGACGAACATGACCGCCATGACGACCATCAGCACCCGCGACGGGTCGCGGCCGGAGGGGTCGAGCAGATTCCCCGCCGCCAGCGAGGCGACGATCAGGGCGGCCATGTCCACGACGGTCTTGATGGCGCTGGCCAGGCCGAGTTTTTCCAGGGCGACGCGATCGGGCAGCAGGCCCTGGGCCGGGCCGTGGGCGATGTTGGAACTGAATTGCAGGCCGATGTAGCCGATGAACAGCCAGGTCAGGCCGCCGGCCCAGCCGAGGATGGCGAGGAAAACGAAATCGAACAGCGTGCCGATGACGATCAGCGGCCGCCGCCGCCCGAAGCGCGAGACCCAGCGGTCGCTCAGCCAGCCAGAGACCGGCTGGACGATCATGGCGATGATCAGCCCGACGAAGGTCAGCAGGCCGAGGGTGGTGTTCTTCTGCTCGTCGGGGACATAATTGAGCAGCACGGCCGGCAGGACGATGGGATGCAGGGCGTTCCATTTGAACGACAGCCCGATCCAATAGGCGTTCAGGAGCAGCATTTTCCAGACGGAGGTGATTTTCTTCATGCGAAGTCTCCTCGAAGGGGGTCCGGCAGCAGGCGGGCAATGGCCTGCATGATTCTTTCGGCGGCCAGGCGGTCTTTCTGCTCGGCGCTCAGGTCGGGCGGCAGGGATAATCGATACGCCTGCCCGAAGCGCAGGCAGAGCGCGCCCTGGCTCTCGTAGACGCCCACCGGCGTGATGGGATGCTCGCCGGCCAGCAGGGCGACGAAGCGCCCGGCGCCGGGCGGCGGCCAGGCGAGGACGCCGTCGGGAGGGTTGTCGCCGCCTTCGGGCGCCAGGCCGAGGATGGCCTGCGGATGCGACCGGCGGTAGGCCAGCGCGCTGCGCACGGCGCGGGCGCGCGCCTCGACCTCCCAGGGGCGGGGCGGCATGGGCGGCATGAGCGTGAATCCGTACACCTTCGCCAGCCGCCGCAGGAGGAGGCGCGAACCCGTCCGCCCCAGCGGGGCGTACCAGCGGCCGGGAAAGGTCAACTCGCCCGTCATGATGAAATGAATCTCGGCCGGGACGACCGCCGCCAGCGCCAGCGCCATCCACCAGGCGCGGAAGCCGGGGCGGTAGTAGTGATTGAAGGTGAGCAGGCAGGGGCCGCGGCCGGGAATGTTTTCCTCGCCGAGGACGGACAGCGGCGGCTGCAAACGGCGGACGCAGGCCAGACCGTCGCGGCGGAAGGAACGCCGCCCGCCGAAGAAGACCCGCCCGGCGAGGCCGAAGAGGTTGGCAGGAGGGTAAGAGTAGCGGGGATAAGTCACAGAAGTACAGACCCGACCCGTTCCCTGACTGGGAACGGGTCGGCAGCAATGAAGGGGTTACCAGGCGTAGGCTTCCGGGGCGGGGCCGCCGGGGCCGGGGAAGATTTCGTCGAGTTTCTTGAGCGCCGCCTCGTCCAGTTTGATTTCGAGGGCGCGCAGCGAACCGGTCAGTTGGTCGAGGGTGCGCGGGCCGATGATCGGGGCGGTGACGGCCGGGTTGTGCAGCAGCCAGGCCAGGGCCACGTCGGCGGGCTGCTCGCCCAGGTCGCGGCAGAAGGCCTCCCACTGTTCCAGTTTGGGACGTTTCTCCTCGATGCGCTTCTGCATGTCCTCCGAGGCGCGGCGGCCCTTCTCGATCTTCTCCAGCACGCCGCCCAGCAGGCCGCCCGCCAGCGGACTCCAGGGGATGACGCCCAGCCCGTAGGCCTGGCAGGCCGGCAGGACTTCCAGTTCGATCATGCGGGCGTCCAGGTTGTAGAGGCTCTGTTCGCTGACCAGGCCGAGGAAGTGGCGCGCCCGCGCTGTCTCCTGCGCCTGGACGATGTGCTAGCCGGCAAAGTTGGAGGAGCCGACGTAGAGCACCTTGCCCTGCTGGACGAGCACTTCCATCGCCTGCCAGATTTCGTCCCAGGGGGTCAGGCGGTCGATGTGGTGCATTTGATAGAGGTCGATGTGGTCGGTTTGCAAACGGCGGAGCGATTCCTCGCAGGCCTGGCGGATGTGCAGGGCCGAGAGGCGCGACTGGTTGGGCCAATCGCCCATGCGCCCGTAGACTTTGGTGGCGATGACGGTCTTCTCGCGCCGCCCGCCGCCCTGGGCGAACCAGCGGCCGATGATCTGCTCGGTGACGCCCTCGCCGAGTTTCCAGCCGTAAACGTTGGCCGTGTCGAAGAAGTTGATGCCCAACTCGAGGGCCTTGTCCATGATGGCGAAGGACTCTTTCTCCTCCGTCTGCGGGCCGAAGTTCATCGTCCCCAGGCACAGGCGGGAGACTTTGAGGCCGGTGCGGCCGAGTTGCGTGTATTCCATGATCTACCTCCTTGAAACATCAATGCCCGCAGTGCGAGCAGTTGCCGCCGCTGCAGGTGCTGCAAGAGGCGGCCGAAGCGCCGGCCACGGCCTTGCCGCCGCTCTCGGCGAAGAAGAGCGACAGTTTGCGCCGGGTGTGCTTGCCGCCGCAGACCGCGCAGGGGATGGGTTCATCCGCCTGACTCATCGGACGGATGGTCTCGAAGACCTGATGACAATCCTGACATTCATACTCATAAATGGGCATAGGCACCTCGCTTTTCGTTGGCGTTTTCGGACGCGATGATCGCCATGGATTGATTCAAGACGGGGGCAAAGCCCCCCTCGAGAACATCATCGGAAACTCTTTTATTTTACTTCACTTGCGGTTGAAATCAGCGGGAATCTCGCCCCAGGCCTGGGTATCCCACTTCAGGACGGGGTTGGGGTAGTCGTTTTCTGCCAGCCAGCGCTCGGCGCGGGCGATGAGATCGAAGAGCGGGGCATTCTTCTCGTCGGGCAGGAGGTCGGTCCTGCACTTTTTCTGCCGCACCCAGGCCAGGGCGGTTTCGGAATCCGAATAGACGGGGGCGGGACTGCCGCGCTGCTTGAGCCAGGCCAGGGCGTGGACAATGGCCAGGAATTCGCCGATGTTGTTCGTCCCGTTCTCGAACGGCCCCTGGCGGAAGACCTCGCGGCCGGTGTCGGTCTCGACACCGCGGTATTCGAGGCGGCCCGGGCTGCCCGAACAGGCCGCGTCCACGCAGTAACTGCCGGGGAGCGGCGGCTGGGGGGCAAAGAGCCACTCGCCGTCCGATTCCGGTTTGCCTATGTAATCGAAGTACTGGCCTTGCAGGGCCTTTTCGGCGGCTTTGCGGCTGGCGAAGGCCTTGTACTGCGCCCCCTCGAAACCCTTGACCTGGGCCTCGCACGCCTCCCAGGTAGTGAAGATTCCCGTCTGGCGGCCTTTCCAGACGACGTAGAATTTGGGCTTGCCGGCCATGCCGCCTCTTCAATCGCCGTCAGCCAATTCCTCGGCCGTGGCGTCCATTTCGGTCAGAACGGAGGGGATGTCCTGAACCGCCACGTTCATCCGGAAGATAGAAAACGTCCCATCTTCCAGCACGTAGCGGACCGTGCGCCAGGAGGCCAGGTGGGGGACGCCGGTCATCTGGGGAATCAGATCCACGGCCGCGCTCCACTGGGGATTTTCGCGCCGATAAGCGGTCAGCGAGGCGAGCGAGGAGGTCCGCAGCGGCAGCAGACCGGTGGCCTGCACCCACTCGGTCTGGTTGGTGGGCAAGAGCATCCAGCGCGCAAACAGCCAGGCGGCCAATTGTTCTCTCTCGGAGGACGCGATGATTGTGAAGGACGGCCCATAAGCGATCACCGCGCTGCCCTGAGGGCCGGGGAAGGGCAAGACCGTCCAGGTGTCGTGGTTGTTTTGCAGAGACATGGCGCGGTTCACCGCCTCGACCTCGGCCAGGTCGCCGCCGATGGCGAGGGTCAAACGGCGGGCGAAGGCCTGGTAGGCGGTCGGTTCGGTGGAAAGCCAGGCGCAATTCTGGTCATAGAGTCCTTTGAGGAATTGCAGCGCTTCCAGGTTGGGGTCTTGCTGGAAGAGATAGGCTTCCTCCCCCAAAACGCCGCCGCCGAAAGTCTGCAGCCAGGCATAGGTGGTTTGCCAATGCGCATCTATGACCCAGCCGCCGAAGCCGTCGTTGAGCAGGTCGTCGTCGGCGCGGAAGGAGGCGTTGGCGGCGCAAACCTGACGGCGGAACTCATCGGCGTCGCGCGGCGGGCGCTCGAAGCCCAGTTCGTAGGCCCAGGTGGCGTTGTAAAAGAGGAAACGCGCCGAGCGTTGGGCCGGGATTCCCAGCCGCCTGCCGTCCGTCTCGTCCTGGCTCCAGAAGACGGCGGGGATGTCGGCGATGTCGGCGGCGGAGAGTCCGTAGCGGGCGTCGTGGACATAGGGCTGGAGGTCCACGACCGCGCCGGCGGCGTCCCAGGCCAGGGCCTGCTCGGGGAGCGCGATCACCAGGTCGGGGGTCGCGCCCGACTGGAGGGCGTTCTGCATGGCGGCGTAGAGGGTGGAATAGTCGCCCAGGGCCACCGGCAGGACACTGATTCCCCATTCATTCCCGGTATTGAAACGTTGTACTTGCTCGGCGAGCAATTCTGCCGCCGGGCCGTAGAGGGCATGCCAGACCATGACCGATACGCCGGCCAGGTCTTCGGGGTCGACGCGGATGTGGATGGCGGGCGAAGGCGTGGGAGAGGGGCGCGGGACAACCGTCGGCGTACGGGAGGCGGCGAGGGGAGTCGAGGCGGGGGGTTCGCCGCAAGCCGATAGAGCCGAAATCAGCAGGATGAGCAAAAGGAGCAGAGAGCGGCGCATGTCAGAAGACGATGAAAGGCACGGGGGTCATCACGAGCAGGAAGACGAGCAACATGAGCGCGCCGACCGCCTTGCGGCGCGGGTCGAGGGCCGTAATTTGGTCGAGGGGTTCGGCGTGGGCGCGGCCCAGCAGGAAAATCAATCCCGCCCACAGCCACCAGCCGCTCCAGACGAAGCCCATCAGGACGGTCGCGCCCAGGATGAAGGGCAAGAGCAGACGCGCGCGCTTGCCGAACAGGGCGTACAGGATGTGGCCGCCGTCCAACTGGCCTGCCGGAATCAGGTTCAAGAAAGTGACCAGCAAACCGGCCCAGGCGGCCATGGCAACCGGGTGAAGCATCACGTCCTGGCCGCCAACGGGGATGGGATGGCTGGTGAACAGATACTCCGCCCAATAGATGGCTGCCGGCCTGTCGTAGACGGGCGGGGCGGGCAAGAGTTCTCCTTTGGCAAGATATTTCATGCCGAGGTAGAGGAGCGAATTGCCCTCCAGCAGATTGTCGCCGGGGCAGGTGTAGGAACCGCCTGGCGGGGCGTTCGTGGGACAGATTTCGCAGGCTCCCGGCTCCCGGACATAGACCGTATTCTCCACCATGCCGGTCGTCGAGAGGCGCAATCCCAGATAGAGCAGCGGCAGGGTGACGATCAGGCCGGCCAGCGGCCCGGCGACGCCGATGTCGAACAGGACGCGTTTGTTGCGCGGCCGTTCTCTCAGTTGGATGAACGCGCCCATCGTCCCCAGCAGGCTGATGGGGAAGGGAATGAAATAAGGCAGGGTCACGGCGGTTTTGTTCAGGCGGCCGGCGAAGTAGTGGCCGAACTCATGCGCCAGCAAAATGCCCAGCAGGGTAAGGGCGAAGGGCCAGCCAGTCCACAGGTTGAGCAGCAATGTCTTGATGCTGCCCCAGGTGTCGCAAGGCATGGGGCCGGTATAGGTGTACATGGCCCCGGCAAACAGCACAGAAAACAGGGTCAGGACGAACAAAATCACATTGGTCGTAATCTTGGGCATCACAAAGCGGTGGACATCGCGCATCAGGATGATGACCTGACGCCCCCGTTCGATGCGGAAGAGCGGCACGAGGTCATAGGGGCGCAAGGCTTCTGCCAGCCGGTCGTAGGCGACGGCGGAATCGAGCAACAGCTCGCCCTCGTAGCGGGCGACGTAGGTCTTGAGCGGATCGCCAAAGGCGAACGAATCGTAGCGGAAAACGCTCGCAACCAGGCGGTGGATGATCTCAGGGTCGGGGAAAGTCATGGTTCACCTTCTAACCTTCGAAAGGAGCAGCAGGGGGCGTCATAGCCGTCAAAAGGAAGGCGGGAGTGGATGGGGGTCGAACCCACCGCGGCCCGCAACGCGGCCCGCCACCGGTTTTGAAGACCGGGAAGCCCTCCGGGACTTAACCACTCCCGGCAATAAGGATACCCGAAGGGGAAAGGTTTGGCAAGATGGTTTTTCCGGCGCTTCCCTATCTTGCTACCAATTCCATTTCTTGAGCGTCTCCATCGCCTGCCAGGCGGTCAAATCCAGTTGCAGCGGGGTGATGGAGACATACCCCGCCTGGATGGCCCCGTAGTCGGTGCCTTCCTCGACCACGCCGATGGGCGAATCGCCGCCGATCCAGTAGTAGGGGCGGCCGCGCGGATCGCGGCGGGCGTCGAGCGCATCGCGGTAGACGCGCAGGCCCTGGCGCGTGACCTGAAAGCCTTTGATCTCTTCGAGCGGCAGATAGGGGACGTTGACGTTGAGCAGCACGCCTTCGGGCAGTCCGGCCTCGAGCGCTTTCGCGGCTACCCGCCGCCCAACGACGGCCGCAGCATGATAATCGGGGTTGAAGGAGGGGCGAGAAGGCGCATGCAACGAGACGGCAATGCCCGGCACGCCGGCAATGACCGCCTCCATCGCCGCGGTCACCGTGCCGGAGTAGGTCACGTCATAGCCGATGTTTTCGTGCGGGTTGATGCCCGAAACGACCAGATCGATCTTATCTTGTACGACTCCCAGCAGGGCCAGGGCCACGCTATCGGACGGCGCGCCGTCGGTGGACAGGGCGGGGGAACCGTCGGCCAGGACGACTTCGCGGACGCGCAGCGGCCGGTCCATCGTCTTGACGTGGCCGGAGGCGCTCCAGTTGCGATCCGGCGCGAAGACGGTCACTTTGCCGAGGGCGCGCATTTCCTGCGCCAGAGCCAGCAGTCCCGGCGCGTGGACGCCGTCGTCGTTGGTTACGAGAATGTGCATAGAGAACCTCGGGGTGGGGATTTCCGGCAAGGCCAGCCAGATGATCGAGAGGATGTTTGGAGGAATTATATCGCACCGCCGGGGCGGGCAGACGATGGGTCTGTTGCAAAAGTCTTTCAAGAGCATCATGACCGCCCACTCTGACGGTCATGATGCTCTTACAACAGCACTTGTCGCGGCGAGATACGTCCCGCTCTACACTTTGTGAACTTTGAACTGCGGCAGGTAGTCCTTGTGGACAGCGAAGAGTTCGTTGGTCATGGCGCGAATCTCGGCCAGCGAGAGGACGGCGGCGGTCAGCGGGTCGTGGCAGATGGCGCGGTAGACCATGACCGGGTCGCCGGTCAGGGAGGCCTGAATCGCCATCTCTTCGATGCCGCTGGAGAGGCCGGTCAGCAGAGCGCATTCGGGCGGCAGCGCGCCGACGTGGAAGGGGTGGAATCCGGCGCGGTCCACCAGCACGGGGACCTCGACGCAGGCGTCCTCCGGCAGGTTGGTGATGAGGTGGGTGTTGCGGACGTTGCCGTTGAACTTGAACGGCTCGCCGCCTTTGAGAGCGTTGATGATATAGGCGGCGTACTCGTGGCCGCGCTGCAAATCTTCGGGCGTGAGCGGACGCGCCAGCCGTTCCCTGACCTGGTCTTTCCAGGTGGCTTCGTTGTGCTGGTATTCTTTGAGGATGTAGGCGTACTCGCCGGGATTCCAGTTCGTGCCGTGCGTGCAGTACTTTTCGATGAGGTCGGGGCGTTTGCGGAACCACCAGTTGTACTCGGAGTTGTGGCCGCTCGATTCGGTGACGTACTTGCCCAGCGCCAGGAACATCTCGTTGCGCACCGGCTCGGCGTTGTAGATTTCGGGGCGGGTGGTGACGGCTTCGTAAATGAGCGGATAGGCGTCGCGGCCGCGCCAGCGGAAGTCGAGATACCAGGCCTGGTGGTTGATTCCAGCGCAGAGGTAATCAATCTCCTCGTACGGCGCGCCAATCCACTCGGCCAGCATCATCGCCGTCCCCTGCACCGAATGGCACAGGCCGGTGACGGTGATGAAAGATTGCTTCTGGATGGCCGAGACGAGCATGGCCATCGGGTTGGTGTAGTTGAGCAGGACGGCGTCCGGGCAATATTTTTCCATATCGCGGACGATGTCCATCATCGGGTTGATGGTGCGCAGGAAGCGGAAGATGCCACTGGGGCCGCGCGTATCGCCGACGTTGATGTCCACGCCGTATTTCTTGGGGATTTCGATGTCGTGCCGCCAGACCTCGGTGGAGCCGGCCAGGATGGTGGTCAGGACGACGTCCGCGCCCTGGAGGGCTTCGGCGCGGTCGAGCGTGGCCGAGACGGTGGCCGGGCGTTTTCCGGCGGCAATGAGTTTCTCGACGCCCACTTTGGCCCATTCGAGCCGCTCGGCGTTGATGTCCATCAGGGCGATGTGGGCGTCTTCGAGCAGGGGGAAGGTGAGAATGTCGCGCACGAGTTCGTGGGTGAAGCCGAGCGAACCGGCGCCGATGAAAGCAATCTTGGTCATAATGATCTTCTCCTTGACATTAAGGGTTGGCAGCCGGGCAGGGCCACTGGCTGGGGTCGAGATTCGGCTCGAAGCCGGGGTTGATGCGCAGGCGTCCGAGCGAGCGGTCGGTGACGTAGGGGATGTAGCCGCGCGCCCGGGCGCGGCAGTAGGCGTCGGCGATTTGCTCGGGGCGGGCGGTGTAGTCAATCGTCAGGACGAGTTTGCCCGCCGCCACCCACTGGTCGAGGATGGCCTCGCGTTCGGCGGTCCACTCCGGCGGGCTGGGTTCGTGGTCGCGCGGGTAGCCGTAGTACAGGTCTTCGACGCCGACGCCGGTCATGGCCTCCATGTAGTCGGGGAAGAGGACGCCCAATTCCTCGGCGTTCTGCGGGAAGACGCCGAAGCCGGGATGACGCCGGCGGGCGTACTCGGTGAAGTCGAGGATGAAATCCACCATCTCGCGGGCGGCGGTCTCGCGGCCCTGCTCCTGATAATACCAGTAGGCGTCCACCCGATCGAGGTAGACGCCGTCGAAGCCGAGGGCGAGGATTTGGTCGAGGTACGATTCGGGCGTCCCGTAGATGATGCGCTGCCAGTCGGGGTCCCAGTAGCGCACCCAGTAGTCGCCGGCCCAGACGCCGTCGGGCGCGTCGAGCCAGGCGGGCGGGTTGTTCACCCAGTCCGGATCCCAGTACCAGCGGTAGTTTTCGGTCTGGCCGATGCTCATGTAACACAGGACGAGTTTGGGGCCGCCGGGACTTTCCTTCAGCGCCGGGATGACGCGCGGCGAGTTGCCGGCGGCGGAGATGGGGACGACCACGAGGTCGAAGGCGGTCTCGCCGATGCGGTCGGGGTCGGCGCGCTGCAACTGGTAGAGAAAGTCGTTCACGGCACGCCAGTCCGGCTCCTGGGGGGCTGGGCGGCAACCCCCCAGGAGAACGGCCAGGAGGAGAAGAAATCCTGCGAGACGGCGGGACATGCGGCCTCCTATTTGAAGCCGGTCATGGTGAAGCCCTGGACAATCCAGCGCTGGAAGAACATGAACACAATCAGGATGGGCACAACAATCAGGACGGTTGCCGCCATGACGACAGCCGGCTGGCCGGTGTGCGTGGAGTTGAACCAGGTCAGGATGACGGGCAAGGTGCGTACTTCGATTTTCTGCAGGACGATCATCGGCCACAGGTAGGCGTTCCAGTTGCCCATGAAGCCCAGGATGCCCAGCGTGGCGAGCGGCGCGCCGAGTTGCGGCAGGACGATGCGCCAGTAGATTTGCCATTCGCTTGCGCCGTCGATGCGGGCGGCGTCGAGTAGTTCGGTCGGCAGCGTTTCGCAGAACTGACGCATCATGAAGATGCCGAAGGCGTCCACCGCGCTGAAGATGACCAGTCCCCACAGCGAGTTGATGAGTCCCAGTTTGGCGAGGATGAGGTAACTGGGAATCATCGTGATTTGAGTGGGAATCATCATCAGGGTCAAGAACCAGCCGAAGAGGATCTTCTTGCCCGGGAACTCGAACTTGGCGAACATGTAGCCGATCAGCGAACTGGTGAACAGCGTCGAACAGACATTGAAAATCGCGACAAAGGCGCTGTTGCCATAGAAGCGCAGGAGCGGCAGTTGAGGGTCATTGAAAATCTTGAGATAGTTTTCGAGGGTGAAGTTTTCGGGCCAGAAAGTGGGCGGGACGCGCAAGGCCTCGACGTTGGTCTTGAACGAACTGAGAATCATCATCACGAAGGGCAGGAGCGTGAACGACAGGCCGAGGGTCAGGACGAAGTAGATCAAGAAGCGGCCCAGGAAGCGGCCCCAGCCGAAGGACTTGCGGGGTTGGACGACGGAGGCGGAAAGCGTGTTGACGGCCATGTCAATACTCCCAATCGGTGCGCAGGACGCGCATCTGGAAAAGAGTGACTCCCATGACGATCAGGAACAGGACGAAGGACTCGGCGGCCGCCCAGCCCATGTTCTGGTAGCGGAAGGCGCTCTTGTAGATGTCGAGCATCAGCACCTGGGTCTGGTTGTTGGGGCCGCCGTTGGTCATCACCTGGATGATGTCGAAGACCTGGAACGAGGAAAGCATGGTCATCACGCAGACGAAGAGCATGGTCGGGCGGATGAGCGGCAGGGTAATGCGGGTGAAGGCCTGCCAGGAGTTGGCGCCGTCAATCAGAGCCGCCTCGCGCAGTTCCTGCGGCACGCCCTGCAGGGCGGCGATGAAGATGACCATGTTGTAGCCGTAATCCTGCCAGAGGTAAGCAATGATGACCGCCCACATCGCCACCGAGACGCCGGCGAAACCGGCGCGCGGGTCGGAGAGCCAGGCAACCGGTGTACCGCCGAAAGCGCGGATGATGGCGTTGATCCATCCGGCTTGCGGATCGTACATGCTCATCCAGATCAGCGCCACGCCGACCGAGGAGGTCAGCACCGGCAGGAAATAAATCGTCCGGTAGAGCGCCTTGAAGCGGTTGCCGATGCTTTCCAAGAGCCAGGCCAGCGGCAGGGTGATCGCCAGGTTGAGCGGCAGGACGGCAACGGCAAAGATGAGCGTGTTGCGGAGGCTGGCGCGGAACAGGCCGGCCTGCACCGAATCGCCGCTGAACATCTCGATGAAATTGCCCAGCCCAACGAAGGGGTTGCTGCCGCCCAATCCCAGAATCGGCCCGCCCAGCCGTCCCGGGCTGTAATCGAAGAACATCAAGACGAAGGCCCAGGCCAGCACAAAGATGCCCAGCGCTTCATAGAGCAGCAAGGGGACGGTCACGCTGGCGACGAAACGCCGCTTGGAGATGACCAGCCCGCTGTGTCGTCTTCGGGAACGGTCCAGCGTTTGTTTCATAATCACCGCCTGAAAAGTCCAAATAAGTGCAGAGGGGCGCGCCGGGCGCGCCCCAGAGAGGAATTACCGGAACGTGGAATTGGCCTCGGTATCGATCGCCTGAAGAGCCTGGTCAACCGTTTCGACGCCTTGCAGCGTGTTCAGGATATGCGGGTAGATGATCTCATAGACGACCAGGTCGCGGTCGGGCATGTTGCCCAGGTACTGGCCGTAGGGCAGAATTTCGAGCGCCTTCGGGACCCAGGGCATGGCCGCCGCAATCTCGGGCGACTCGGCCACGACCGGCATGGCCGGGATGGTGCCGCTGGCAATGTTCCACTGCGTGGCAATTTGGGGATTGGTGGTGACGAACTTCACGAAGTCCCAGGCGATGTCTTGGTGCGGACTGTTTGGCGAGACGGTCAGGCCCCAGCCCGAGTCGGCCACGAAGACCGGGTCGCCCTGGAAAGGCGGCAGGTAGCAGTAGTCCCACTCATCGGCGAAATCGGGGAAGTTGGCCTGACCTTCAGCAATCGCCCAGGAGCCGATGTAGCCGATGCCCACTTTGCCCTGGAAGAACGCGTCAATGACGAAATTGGTTTCATCGTTGAAGACAACCGGATCGACCACCCCGGCATTGACGGCATCCACCATCCACTGGAGTTGGGCGCGCGCTTCGGGCGTGTTGAAGGTGAAGCCGGTGCGGTCGGCGTTCCAGTAATCGCCGCCGCGCTGCTTGATGCCCGCCAGGAACGAGAAGGCGGTCGGGTCGGCGGAGGTGAAGTGGAAGCCGGCGACCGTCATCATGCCACTCGCATCGGTCTGGACGAGGGCGCGGGCGTCGGCCAGGACGTCATCCATCGTCTGCCACTGCGGCGGGTAGGTCAGTCCGGCGGCCTCGTAGAGGCTCTTGTTGACCAACACGCCGCCGTATTCCATGTTGAACTCCTGCGGCATGCCGTAGAGGACGCCATTCACGATGAAGCCGCCGATCGGCGCGGCGTAGAAGGTCTGCTGGGCCTCCTCGACGGTCATCACCTCGGGCGGGACGGGCGCCAGGCGCTCGTAATACTGCGAGGTCCAGGTGCCGAACAGTTGCAGGATGTCGGCTTCCTCGCCGGCCGGCATAGCCGTTTGGAGCGTCTGCAGATAGAGTTCGTAGTCGAAGTTCTCCAACTGGATGTCCACATTGGGGTGCTCGGCTTCGTAGGCGGCAATGGCGGCTTCGTAACCGGCGATGAAGGCGTTGTTGGTGTGGACCCACATCCGCAGGACGATGACGCCCTCGTCCCCGGCCTGTTCGGTTCTCCCGCCGCAGGCGGTCAACGCCAGGGCCAGTACCATCAGCAAGGCGAGAATCTTGTGTTTCATCTTCCTTCTCCTTTTGTAAAAAATTATGAATATGAAATGGTCGAAGAACGCGCGCTCTTTCTTGCCGTTTCACCTCCTTACAATCGGACTACGGTATCGAGATGGTTCGGCCGGTCGGGGTTCAGCCCCTTGGCCAGCGCCCGCTCGAAGGCGATCAACTGCCCGGCAGGCAGGTAGAGAATGCTGCTGAGGGCCTCGTCGAGGCCCGATTCGAAGCGGACCTCGGACTCGGTCTCGGCCAGGACGAGGACGCGGCCGCCCAGGGCGCGCATGTCCGCCAGCACCGCCGCCTCGTGCGCCCCGTTGACGGTGGAGCGAAGGCCGACGACCAGAGTCGAATCGGTCACCATGCTTTTCGGCCCGTGCCGGAACTCCAGAAAATGGAACGGCTCGCTGTGGCTGAGGGACATCTCTTTCATCTTCAGGCTGAGTTCGCCGGCCAGACCGTAGCGCGGCCCGGAGCCGAGCCAGTAGAAGCGGTCGAGCGAGGGGTCGGGGCCGAGGTCGGCGGCCAGGGGCGCGGCCTGGGCCAGGACGCGGCGGCCAGCCTCGGGCAGACGGGCGAGCGAGTCGAACAGGTCGGCGCGGCCGGCCCAGAGGGCGGCCAGCGCCAGCGCGCCGAGGTAGAGCGTGGAAAAGGCGCGCGTCTGCGCCACCGACTGCTCCTGGCCCGAAGGCAGAACGAGGTTCAGCGCGCCCATCTTGGCCAGCGGCATCTCCGCGTAGCAGGAGAGGGTGACCAGGTCGCCGCGCCCGGCCTCGAGGAAGGCCTCGCAGGCGCGCAGGGTCTCGGTCGTCTCGCCGGAGCGGGAGACGGCCACGAGCAGGGTTTTATAGGACAGGTTTTCAACCTGTCCATAGGAGGCGCGCGGATTCAGCCACAGTTCGGAGGCCGGAAAGGCGCGGCAGGTCAGGCCGGTCAGTTCCTGGGTCAGCGCGGCGGCGGCCAGCGACAGGTAGTAGGTGGAGCCGCAGCCGGTGAAGAGAATCTGTCCATAACGGCGAGCAGGCGCGAGGTCCAGCGCGCTGCGGCGGGCGGCGGCGAGGACCTCCAGCGCGGCGGCCCAGGCTTCGGGCTGGGAGAGAATCTCCTGGCGGGTAAACTTTCCTTTGTCAGTATCTGTGTTCATCTGTGTCCATCTGTGGCAAAAATTCGCGCCGCGTTCTCGAAATAGACCTTGCGCAGCACGTCGTCGGGCAGGAAGATGCCGTAGGCGTACCAGCGCCCCTGCATGGGGATGGGCGCGGCGTTGTAGTTGAAGTACTCGTCGTCGGTCTCCAGGAAGCGGTAGATGACGCGGTAGGCCTCCGGGTAGGGGCCCATGTCGGAGCCGAAGAGGATGCGGTCGGCGTATTGCAGGAAGAAACGCCGGGCGGTGTAGGGCTGGCGGCCCAGTTCGCCGATGCGGGCGCTGATGTCCACGAAGTAGTTCGGGCAGTCGTCGAGCATTTCCCCCACCCAGGCCAAGTTCTCGGCGTAACAGCCCACGTGCGCGCCGATGAAGGTGGTGCGCGGGTGACGCTTCACCAGGCGGCGGAGGCCCTCCAGGATGTGCAGGAAGGGCGGGAAGGGCGGGCTGGTGAAGGCCCAGTCGGGGTGCTGGCCGAGTTCCTCCCAGCGCTCGTTGGTCTCGTCAATCGGGTCGAAGAAAGCCACCGGGTCGGCGACGTGGATGACGACCGGCAGGCCGAGTTCGCCGGCCGTCTCCCAGAGCGGGACGAGGCGCGGGTCGTCCACGTCCACCAGACGGCCGTGCTGGTCTTTGACGTGCAGACCGAAGCCCTTCCAGATTTTCAGCCCCTCCGCGCCGCGCTCCTTCTGGACCCGCAGCCGGCGCGCGGCCCATTCGGGGAAGGCGTCGCCCAGTTCGGGCCACTTCGACCAGTCCACGCCGCCGAAGACGAGGAAGCGGTCGGGCGCGGGCTGTTTGAAATGGTCGAGGTGGGCGTCGAGGATATGTTCGCCCCAGCCGCCGTCCAGGTCCACGTAGCGGACGATGCCGGCTTCATCGAGCAGGTCGAGCAGTTGGGCGAGGGGTTTCTTGTCCCAGCCGCCGCCGAAGTCCTCGCCGAGGTGGTTGTGGGCGTCGAAGGCCGGGAAGCGCGGTTTTTCGACCAGGGTGGTCTTGGTGACGAGTTTGGATTGGGGGCGGAAGTTTTCCAGCAACATTTTTGCAAATGGAACGAAAGAGGTTGAAGTGTAAGAGGAAGAGATAAGCAGGTAAGCAGGTAAACAGGTAACAGGTAAACAGGTAGTGGGAGGTCAGGCAACAATCACACGAAGGCCGCGTTCGCGGGCCGCGTCGAGGAAGTCGGGCGGGGTTTCGCTGTCGGTGACGAGGGTGTGGACGCTTTCGAGCGGGGCCAGGCGGGCGGCGGCAACGCGCCCGAACTTGGTGTGGTCGGCGAGCAGGATGACCTCCCGCCCGGCTTGCAGGATGGCACGGTCGGTCATCGTTTCGGGCAGGTAGTCGTTGGTCAGGCCGTGCTCCAGGCTGACGGCGCGGATTCCCAGCAACACTTTGTCGGCGCGCACCTCGGCCAGGGCCTGCTCGGTGATGTGGCCGATGAAGGACAGTTCGCTGTCGCGCAGCATCCCGCCCAAGCAGATGACCTGGATGTTCTCCAGCCCGGCCAGGACGTTGATGACCGGCAGGGAGTTGGTGATGACGGTCAGGGAGCGAGTCCGCAGGGCGCGGGCCGCCTCCAGCACGGTGCTGCCGGAGCCGAGGAAGACCGTCTCGCCGTCCTGGACGAGGGCGGCGGCGGCCAGTCCGATGCGGATTTTTTCGGCAGCCTGTTCGCGCTCGCGCTGGAGGATGGGTGCTTCGGGCGGAGCCTCGCTCAGGGCAATCGCGCCGCCGTGGACGCGTTGCAACCTGCCTTGTTCGGCCAGCGCTTCCAGGTCGCGGCGAGCGGTCGCCTCGCTGACGTCGAACAGCTCGCAGACCTCGGCGACGCTGATGCGCTGGTTGCGGGCCAGGATTTGCAGAATCTGGTTCTGGCGTTCGGGGCTGGAGAAAATGTTGTTCATCACAAACGCTCGAAAGCAATCATAATCAATCAAATTCAATCATATTTTTGCACGTATGATGAGCGATTTCAAGTGACAAATGTCATGAATCGAGGGCAAATCAGGAAACTCGCCCTCCCGGCCGGGAAGGAGCGGCATCGAACAAACACTATCTTCCTTGGGACAAGTTGAGTAAAATGTTCGGCAGGAGAGAACCATGATTCCCATTCGAGATGAAAACCCCACCCGCCGCGTGCCGTTCGTCAATTACACCCTGATTGCCCTCAATGTGCTGGTCTTCCTCTGGCAAGTCAGCCTAGGGCCTTCCGGCGAGCAGACGCTGTATTGGATGGCGCTCATTCCGCGCAACGTCACCAGCGGCCTCGACCTGGGCGACGTGCGCGCCCTGTTTACCAGCATGTTCATGCACGCCGGGCTGATGCACCTGCTCGGCAACATGCTCTATCTGTGGATCTTCGGCGACAACGTGGAAGACGCCCTCGGCCACGCCCGCTACCTGTTCTTCTACCTGGCCGGGGGCGCGGCGGCCTCGCTGACCCACGTCCTGCTCTACCCCACCTCGACCGTCCCGACGGTCGGCGCGAGCGGGGCGATTGCAGCCACGCTGGGAGCGTATCTGTTCCTGTTCCCGCACCGCCGCGTGGTGACCATCATCCCGTTCGGTTTTTTCATCCAGGTGGCGCGCATCCCGGCCGCGATCGTGTTGGGGATATGGTTTCTGTTCCAACTGTGGGAGGGAGCGCTGGCGCTGGGCATGGCCGCATTGGGCGGCGTGGCCTTCTGGGCGCACATCGGCGGCTTCGTCTTCGGCGCGGTCTTCGGGCCGCTCCTGCGCCGCCCCGAGCCGCCGGTCATTTACCTGGACGGCTGGAGCAAGTGGTGAGCGTCATTCTGCGTCCAGCCTCAGACGGCCAATCGTCGGGATTCCGACCGGAAGCAGGGCTTTACAAGCGCCCAAAAGTGAGATATGTTTGACCTTCGGGCAGCGGAATCATCCGCCAAACTGCCCGAAAGGAGACCCTCATGAATCCACTTCACCGTTTGCATTTGCCGTTTCTGCTGCTCGCCTTGCTGCTCAGCGCCTGCGGCGGCAGCCCGGCAGAAACCACGCCTACCGTTGACATTGCAATGATCCAGACCCAGGCGGTCGAGACCTTCGCTTTCGGCCTGACTCAGACCACCCTGGCCATGCCGACCGACACCCCCACCCCCACGCCCTCCCCCACCGCGACCCCCACCCTCACCCCGCCCGCTCCCACCCCCGGCGCGCCGGCCGGCGGCGGGACGGCGGCCACGGCCACCTGCTACGGCCTGACCTTCGCCTCCGACGTCACCATCCCCGACAACACCCCCATGAATCCGGGCGAAGCCTTCACCAAGACCTGGCAGGTGCTGAACAGCGGAACCTGCACCTGGGAGGTGGGCTTCCGGCTCAACTTCGTCAGCGGGAACGCCATGAGCGGCGCCAACCTGACCCTGACGCAACCCGTCCCGCCCGGCGCGGTGGTCGAACTCTCGGTGCCGATGGTGGCCCCCAACGCATCCGGCAGCGTGCGCGGCGACTGGCGCATGTCCACCTCGACCGGCACCTTCTTCGGCGACGTGCTCTACGTCATCATCACGGTCAACGGCCCCACCAGCACCCCCACACCCTAAGACATATCGGCCAGCAGAAAACACGTGAGGGCGGTCCCCGGATCGCCCTCACGCGCGAAGTTATGGTAAACTCGATTCTGCGCCCGGCGCACGATGTTATGGATGAGCCCCCATTTATTCGTGAAAGGAGCAGCCCCGATGAACAAAGTCAAACACATGCTCAAAATCAAAGGCAGCCGCGTCTGGAAAGTGTCCAGCGACGCGACCGTCCTGGATGCCCTGAAACTGATGGCCGAGAAACAGATCGGCGCAGTGATCGTGATGGACGGCGACCGGGTCGCCGGCATCTTCTCCGAGCGAGATTTCGCCCGTAAAGTCGGCCTGCGCGAACAATCTCCCCACTCTGTGCGCGTCAGCGAAGTGATGACCACCGACCTGATCACCGTCAGCCCAGACAGCAGCGTCAACGACTGCATGGCGCTGATGACCGAAAAGCGCATCCGCCACTTGCCTGTCATCGAGGATGGACGCCTGGTTGGGGTCATCTCTATCGGAGATGTGGTCAAAGACATCATCGAAGAATTGCAGTTCATGGTGAAGCAACTCGAAAATTACATCACCGGCCTCCGCTAAAAACCTGCCGCGGGGTTCAATCATGGTAAGAACAAAGATACTTTTGCAGGGCATTTTCTGGCTCCTGGTTTACGTCTTGCTCGCCGCCGCGCCGCTTCTTCTCCTGAAAATCGGCGAGGCGCCGGAGGGACGTGAATTCTGGCGGGAATTGTCGGTGGCGCTCGGCTTCGCCGGCCTGTCGATGATGACCCTGCAATTCGTCCTGACCGCTCGGTTCAAGACCATCAAAGCGCCCTACGGGGCCGACGTGGTCTACCATTTCCACCGCCAGATTTCCCTGGTCGCCTTCGCCCTGATTCTGGCTCATCCTCTCCTGTTGTTCATCAACGCCCCCCAGACCCTGGCGCTGCTGAACCTGGTCTCGGCCCCCTGGCGGGCGCGGATGGGGGTGACCGCCGTCGTCCTCCTGCTCGTCCTGATTGGCGCATCTCTCTGGAGAAAACAACTCAAGATCGAATACACCGCCTGGCGCATCTGGCACGGAATCCTGGCGACGGTCGTCGTGGCCCTTTCCATGGGACACATCATCCTGGCCCGCCACTATCTCAACCTGCCCTGGAAGCAGGCCTTGTGGATCGCCTACGGGGCCTTCTGGGTAGGCTTGCTGGCCTACGTGCGCGTCGTCAAGCCGCTGCTCCTGCTACGCCGTCCCTATGTGGTCGAAAAGGTGACCCCCGAGCGCGGCAACGCCTGGACGCTGACCGTCCGTCCGCAGGGCCACGCCGGCATGAAGTTCATGCCCGGTCAATTCGCCTGGCTGACGGCCTGGAAAACGCCCTTCGCCGATGCCGAACATCCCTTCTCCATCTCCTCCAGCGCCTGCCGGACCGACCGCCTGGATTTCACCATCAAGGAACTGGGCGATTTCACCCGCACCATCAAGGACCTCCAACCTGGTCAGAAAGTCTACCTGGACGGGCCGTTCGGCGCGTTCAGCATTGACCGTCACCCGCACGCCCCCCAGTTCGCCTTCATTGCGGGCGGTGTGGGAATCACCCCCATCATGAGCATGCTGCGCACCCTGGCCGACCGCGGCGACCGGCGGCCCCTGCTCCTTCTCTACGCCAGCAGGGACTGGGAAAGCGTCATCTTCCGCGAAGAACTCGAGGAACTGAAGAACAAACTGAACCTGACCCTCGTTCACGTGCTGGAAAAGCCGCCCGCCGGCTGGACCGGTGAGAGCGGTTTCATCAACCAGACCCTGCTCGAGCGCTACCTGCCGAAAGAAAAAGAACGCAACGCCATTGAAATCTTCATTTGCGGGCCGCCTCCCATGATGAACGCCGTCGAAGCCGCGCTGGTCAGGATCGGCGTCCCGTTGGGCGATTTCCATTCCGAGCGATTCAACCTGGTCTGAGGAGGCTCGGATGCGACAGAAAGTTTCCACCTTCCTGGCGATCGTCATCGGAGTCGTCATCTTCTTGTTGGCGCTCCTCTTCGCCTTCATACAAAGCGCAAGTTGACCGGCGGGGGATGAGATTTCATTCGCTTTTCCAGCGCTCTCCTTCAGCGTTGGAACGCGGCGCGTCCTGAAAGCCGGCCGCAGGCCGCCGCCGCATCCATCCACGAAAACAGTGAGGCCCTATGAACAACAAACCAGCCATCCATAAATTGCCGCGCAACGTCTGGGTGGTCACGGCCACCTCCTTTCTGACCGACATCTCCACCGAGATGATCGTCAACCTGATCCCCCTCTTCCTGGCCAACGTCCTGGGGGCCAAGACGGCCATCATCGGCCTGATCGAGGGCATCGCCGAGACGACCGCCAGCCTGACGAAAATCTACTCCGGCTGGCTTTCGGACAAACTCGGCAGGCGCAAATGGCTGACCGTGATCGGCTACGGCCTTTCGGCGGTCGCCAAACCGTTCCTCTACTTCGCCAGCCTGTGGGGTCACGTGCTGGGCGTACGCTTTGCCGACCGGCTCGGCAAGGGCATCCGCACCGCCCCGCGTGACGCCCTGGTGGCCGAATCGATCGACGAGAAGCAGCGCGGCCTGGCCTTCGGCCTGCACCGCGCCGGCGACACCGCCGGAGCCTTCTTCGGACTGGTCATTGCCGCGTTCATCGTCTGGGCCACCCAGACGGACGCCAGCCTGCTGACCCGCCGCACCTTCCAGACCGCCGTCCTGGTCAGCATCGTCCCGGCGGTGCTGGCCGTGATCGTGCTGGCCGTTGGGGCGCGCGAGGTCCGGCGGGAGGGCGCGGCCCAGGCGCCCGCTCTCCACTTCAGGGGCTTGGACAAGCGCTTCAAAATCTTCCTCCTGGTGGTCGTCCTGTTCACGCTGGGCAACTCCTCGGATGCTTTCATCATCCTGCGCGGCCAGGAACGCGGCCTGAGCGTTCTGCAGGTCATGGGCATGCTGATCGCCTTCAACGCCATCTATGCCGCCCTGGCCGGCCCGCTCGGCGCGCTCTCCGACCGCGTCGGACGCCGCCGTCTCATCATCGGCGGCTGGGCCGCCTACGGCCTGGTCTATCTGGGATTTGCCCTCTCACGGACCGGCTGGCAGGTCTGGCTGCTCTACGCCCTCTACGGCGTCTACTACGCCGCGGCGGAGGGGGCCGCCCGCGCCCTGGTCGCCGACCTGGTGCCAGCCGAACAACGCGGCACCGCCTACGGCCTGTACAACGCCGCCGTCGGGCTGACGGCCTTCCCCGCCTCGCTGATCGCCGGCCTGCTCTGGCAGGGCGCCTTCGGCTGGCAGGGTTTTGGCGCTTCCGCGCCCTTCTTCTTCGGCGCCGGGCTCGCCCTGCTGGCCAGCCTCTTGTTCTGGAGAACCGTGCCCGTCAGAACCGCCGCCCAACCCACCACCGGGCAATCGTGAAAGACCGATTTTCCCCAGCACGAGCCCTGGCTGTTTTAACACGCAAATTTCGTTACAGGACTGTTTTGTAAGGGGCTGTCTCAGAAATGAGACAGCCCTACTTTTTGGACAGTCCCTTGCTTCTTCGGGGGCTAAACCCCCGAAGAAGCGGGTTAAGCAGGTTGCCCCTCCCCCCGAATGCGCTGGACAAAATCAAAGAGCCCCGATTCAGGCTTCTGGCCCCCCGCAAAATAGTATCCTGCTCTACTTTTTGGACAGCCCCTACAATTTTCGCAACGGGAAACCCGTTGCGTATCTGGTATAATTCTTATTGATAATTTTTGCAATAAGGAATATTCTCATGTCCTGTCTTCCCCGCCTCAGCCAGAGTTTGCGCGCCCGCGGCTACCGCGTCACCCCCCAGCGGTTGGCCATCCTCGAAGCCCTGCATCACGATGGGCATCTCTCCCCTGCTCAGGTGTACGAGCGCGTCCGCCAGACCGGCATGACCGAGGCGACCGTCTACCGCACGCTGGAATTTCTGCGCGCCAACGGCATCGTTTTCGCAGCCCAAAGAGAAGGCGGCCGCCTGACCTACGAACTGGCCGGCGCCAGCCACCATCATCTCGTCTGCCGCGCCTGCGGCGCGCAGGTGGACCTGGAAGCGGCGGCGTTCCAGGAACTGATTGCTTCGCTCGAACAGCAGAGCGGTTACCGCCTGGAGGCCAGTCATCTGACTCTGTTCGGTCTCTGTCCGGCCTGTCAAAAGGATTCAAAGGCGCAAGCCTGAGGGCTTGCT
Organism: Chloroflexota bacterium; assembly: GCA_019873655.1. Classification (GTDB taxonomy): domain Bacteria; phylum Chloroflexota; class Anaerolineae; order Anaerolineales; family Villigracilaceae; genus JAFGSI01. The sequence goes on from JAIOAU010000020.1 coordinate 43,481, forward strand.
CCACAAAATCTCATTTCACGGAGGTGGATTCATGTTGTATTCCCCTGCTCCCATGCACATCCCCGATGGTTTTCTCTCGACGCTGGTTGCAGTCGTCCTGTGGATTCTGTCGGCGGGCGTCATCGCCTACGCCCTGCGGCGGGTGGGCAAGGACCTGGGCGAGCGCCAGGTGCCGCTGATGGGCGTGCTGGCGGCGGCCATCTTCGCCGGGCAGATGCTCAACTTCACCGTGGCAGGCGGCACGTCCGGCCACCTGCTCGGCGCGGCGCTGGCGGCCATCCTGCTCGGACCCTGGGCGGCGATCATCGTCATGACCACCGTGGTCAGCATCCAGGCGCTCATCTTCCAGGACGGCGGACTGCTGGCGCTGGGCGGCAATCTCTTCAACATGGCGGTCATCGGCGTGGCGGTCTCGTATTTCGTTTATACCTCGGTGCAGAAGATTGCCCGCGGCCAGAAGTGGGGTGTCTTCGTCGGCGGGTTTGCCGCCGCCTGGCTCTCGATCGTGGTCGCCGCGCTGGCCTGCGCCCTGGAACTGGCCCTGTCCGGCACTTCGCCAGCCAACGTGGCCGTGCCGGCCATGGGCGGCATCCACATGCTGATCGGCGTGGGCGAGGGACTGATCACCCTCGGCGCGCTGGCCTTCCTCTACGCGGCGCGGCGCGACCTGCTCCACATCGGCGAGGCAGCCCCGGCAGGCGGACGCGCCGTCTGGGTCGGCGGGCTGCTCATCGCCCTCCTGCTGGCCGTCCTCTCGCCCCTCGCCTCGGCGCATCCCGACGGGCTGGAGTGGGTGGCCGAGCAGAAAGGCTTCCTCGACGCCGCCCAGGAGCCGCTCTACAACATTATCCCCGATTACCTCTTTCCCGGCGTCTCGAACGATGCCCTGGCGACCATCCTGGCGGGCATCCTCGGCGTGCTGATCGTCTTCGGCGTGGCGCTGGGCGTGGCCTACCTGCGCCGCAAGCAGATGACAGACCGTTGACAACAGACAGCGGACGACGGACGGCAGACGACTAGCGGCTGACGACTGAAGACTCCCATGCACATCCACTTCCTCGACCCCTACCGCTCGGGCAGCAGCCCCGTTCACGCCGCGGACGCGCGCCTGAAGTTCGTCCTGACGCTGGCCTTCATTCTGACGGCTTCGCTGACGCCGCCGGGGGCCTGGCCGGTCTACATCCTGCTCTTTGCCCTGATTCTCTCGGTCGAGATTCTCTCCGGTCTGGGAGTCGGCTACGTGCTGAAACGCTCCCTGCTGGCCCTGCCGTTCGTGCTGGCAGCCCTGCCGCTTCCGTTCACCGTCGAGGGGCGGACGCTCTTCTCCCTGCCCCTCGGCGGCTGGATGCTGACCGCCTCCCTCGAGGGGCTGGCGCGCTTCGTCAGCGTGGCGCTCAAATCCTGGCTCTCGGTGCAGGCGGCGGTCGTCCTGGCGGCCTGCACGCCGTTCCCCGATCTGCTGATGGCGATGCGCGCCATCCGCATTCCCCGCCTGCTGACAGCCATGTTCGGCCTGACCTGGCGCTACCTGTTCGTGCTGGCCGACGAGGCCCTGCGGCTGATGCGCGCCCGGGCGGCGCGCTCCGGCGCGGAAACGGGAGCCGCCCCTTCGGCTTCGCTCAGGGCGGGGGGAAGCGTAGCCTGGCGGGCGCGCGTCGCCGGCGGGATGGCGGGCAGCCTCTTCCTGCGCGCCTTCGAGCGCTCCGACCGCATCTACGCCGCCATGCTCTCACGCGGCTACGACGGCGAAGTCCGCGCCCTGCCGCCGCCGACGTTCACCGCCGCCCACTGGCTGACCCTGACCCTCGGCCTGACGCTGCTGGCGCTCCTGCTCGGCTTCGGCCTGCTCTTTTGGGGTTGACATGCATCATTCCATCGAAATCAAAGACCTGTCTTTCACGTACCCGGACGGCCACCCGGCCCTGCAGAACGTCTCGCTGACCATCGCGCCGGGCGAGAAAGTGGCCCTCGTCGGGCCGAACGGGGCGGGCAAGTCCACGCTGCTGCTGCACCTGAACGGGATTCTTTCCGGTCAGGGCAGCGTGCGCGTCTGCGGGCTGTCGGTGGCCAAAGAGAACCTGGCGCGGGTGCGGGCGGCGGTCGGCCTGGTCTTCCAGAACCCGGACGACCAGTTGTTCTCGCCGACCGTCTTCGATGACGTGGCCTACGGGCCGATCTATCAAGGGCTGGAGCGGGAAGAGGTCGAGCGGCGCGTGACCTCGGCGCTGGCAGCGGTGGGAATGAGTGGCTATGCGCAACGCGTCTCGCACCACCTGAGCGCCGGCGAGAAGAAACGCATCGCCATTGCCACCGTACTCTCGATGAACCCCGAAGTGCTTGTCCTGGACGAACCGACGGCAGGACTCGACCCGCGCGCCCGCCGCGGCCTGATCCGCTTGCTGGGCGGCCTGCCGATGACCATGCTCGTCTCGACCCACGACCTGGCGATGGCGCGCGAACTCTTACCGCGCACGGTCATCCTGGACGAGGGCCGCGTCGTCGCCGACGGCCCGACCGAAGCCCTGCTGGCCAACGCGGCGCTGCTCGAAGCGCACGGGCTGGAAATGCCATAAAAAACAAGTGCGGCGCGCTTTCGAAAGCGCGCCGCACTGATTCAATCCCGCTTCTGATTCACAAACCGGCTGCTTTGCGCAGCGCCTCGGCTTTGTCGGTCCGCTCCCAGGGGAACTCGACGTCGTCGCGGCCGAAGTGGCCGTAGGCGGCCGTCTTGCGGTAGATGGGGCGGCGCAAGTCGAGGTCGCGGATGATGGCGCCGGGGCGCAGATCGAAGTATTCCAGGACGAGTTGAGCGATCTTCTCGTCCGGAATCTTGCCGGTGCCGAAGGTCTCGATGTTGACCGAGAGCGGATGCGCCACGCCGATGGCGTAAGCGACCTGAATCTCGCAGCGATCGGCGAGGCCCGCGGCGACCACGTTCTTGGCGGCCCAGCGGGCGGCGTAGGCAGCCGAGCGGTCCACCTTGGTCGGGTCCTTGCCCGAGAAAGCGCCGCCGCCGTGACGGCCCATCCCGCCGTAGGTGTCGGCGATGATCTTGCGGCCGGTGACGCCGGCGTCGCCCATCGGCCCGCCGATGACGAAGCGGCCGGTGGGGTTGACGTAGATCTTCGGTCCGCCGTCCCACATGTGGTCGGGAATCACCGGTCGGATGATGTGCTCGATGACGCCCTCGCGGATCTCGGCGTGCGAGACATCCGGGGCGTGCTGGGTGGAGACCAGGACTGTGTCGACGCGCTTCGGCTTGCCGTAGGCGTATTCGACCGTGACCTGGCTCTTTCCGTCGGGGCGCAGCCAGGGCAAGGTTCCGGCGCGGCGCACCTCGGCCAGGCGGCGGGTCAGTTTGTGGGCCAGGTAGATAGGCATCGGCATCAGTTGCGGCGTCTCGTTGCAGGCGTAGCCGAACATCATGCCCTGATCGCCAGCGCCGATCTTGTCCAGGTCCTCATTGTCGCCGCTCTTGGCCTCCAGCGATTTGCTGACGCCCATGTCGATGTCGCTCGACTGCTTGGCGATGGCGACCAGCACGCCGCAGGAATTGCCGTCGAAGCCCTTCTCGCTCGAGTCGTAGCCGATCTCGGTGATGACCTTGCGGGCCAGTTCATCGAAGTTGATGTGGGCGTTGGTGGTGATTTCGCCCAGGAGCATCACGTAACCGGTCTTGGTAGCCGTTTCGCAGGCCACCCGACTCATCGGGTCCTGCTCGAAGCAGGCGTCCAGGACGGCGTCCGAGATCTGGTCGCAGATTTTGTCGGGATGGCCTTCGGTGACCGATTCGGACGTGAACATCAGGCTGGGCGAAGTCATGAAAGTGGTACTCATAGATTTTCACCTCGTTGAAAATGAAATTGCCCCTTCGGACGAAAGGGCAATTGCGCAGGATGCACGGCTGCCCTCTCATCTTCCAGATACCGGGCGACCACGAGGGTCTCCCCTACTGCCGGAATTGGCACCTTCCACGCGCTCGTGGGGTTGCCGAGGCTTCATCGGGCCGGTCCCTCCGCCTCTCTGGATAAGAGTGCCGCTAGGGGCTATCGAATTGTGGGCGGGATGATACCACAGGTTGGAAGAGGCGTCAAATTTAATTTACCGGCGTCCAAAAGAGCCGACCGCCGGGGAAACCGGCGGCCGGGAAAAAATCGGGCGTACGGCGCGTCTAGTTATCAGAGACGCAGCGGAAGCCGGTCTTTTGATTGGCCTCGCCGAGGTAGCGCTCAGAGCCAGGCTGGGCGTTGTGATCAGGGGCTGCTGAGAAGCCGCGGTTGGAAACGCGCAATTCCTCGCGCGGATCCTGCCACGAGCCGCCGCGCACAACGCGCAGTTCGCCAGCCTGCGCCGAGGCAGGCGCCAGCGGGCCCATCGGGTCCTGGTTGCCAGCGATTTCATAGAAGTTCTGGACGTAGTAATCCTGAACCCACTCCCAGACGTTGCCGGCCATATCCAGCACGCCCCACGGGCTGGCGCCCAGCGGATAGGAGCCAACCGGCATGGTGTCGCGCACCAGGAAGTTGAAGTTGGCGTGCTGGGCAGTGGGATGATCGCTGCCCCACGGGTAGATGCGGAAATCGGTGCCGCGGGCGGCGTATTCCCACTCAGCCTCGGTGGGCAGACGGCGGCCCGCCCAGGTGCAGTAAGCCACGGCGTCGTCCCAGGTTACGGAGACAACCGGATAGTTATTGTATTGAGGATCATTGAAATACGATGGCCGCGAGGCAGACGAGAAGGTGCGCGGCGGGTTGCAAGCCCCGGCTTGCACACAGAGCATGTACATGCCGTTGGTGACCTCGACCTTGTCGATCCAGAAGCCGCGCGTCATGGTGACCTGGCGATCGGGTTCCTCGTCAGGGCCGCCGCCCTCGTCCAGGCCGCCCATGCGAAAGGAGCCCGGCGGGATGTAAATCTGCGTCATGCCGTCAATCGGATAGACGCGCTCATCGCCCGCGTTGGCCGTCTGGTTCTGCGGCTCCGGCGTGGGGTTGACGACGATCGGCGTGACCGTCGGCGCGGCGGTCGGGAAGGTCATCGCCGTGGGCTGTTCCTGCTGACCGCCTCCTCCGCCCACCGAACAGGCTGCTAAGAAGATGACGGCTGCAAGAAAGATGGGAAATGATTTTTTCATCTTCACACTCCTTTTCTAGTTTGATTTCAGTATACTGCAAGGACGGGCTGGGCATATCACCCATTGGTCACATTTTGGTCATTTTTTGAGATTTTTGTGACCATTGGGGGTATAATAACAGAAAAGCCCAATTTTGCATAGACTTCTATCGCCCCCAGAACGAGGTGATTATGAGTCCCGATATTCCCACCGAACCGGTCAACCCCCTACGCGTCTTCATCTTGTGCGACCAAAATGACACTGCTCCCATCTGGGGTTACATCATCCGCGAAAAGGGACTGATTGCCCTGCTGGAAACGTCGGTCGCCAAAGCCATGACCCGCTCTTCGGAGATCACGTCCGATCTCATCGTCATCGACGTCAACGTCCCCCACGCCGAACGAATGAACCTCTGCCGCCAATTCCGCGCCCTGAGCGACAGCCCCATCCTGCTCTTCCTGCCCACCAACAACGAGGCCGAGATTCTGGAGGCGTATCAGGCTGGCGTGGACGAATGCGTCATCAAGCCCATCAGCCCGGCCATCTTCATGGCCAAGATCACCGCCTGGGCGCGGCGCGGACGGGCAGTGCCGGTGACGCGCCTGGCTCCGGTAGGAGCAGGCGGGATGCGCCTCGACCCGGCCCGCCGGGCGGTCGTCGACCCGCAACGGGGAGAGATTCGCCTGACGAACCTCGAATTCCGCCTCCTGCACCTGCTGATGAGCCGGCCCGGCCATATCTTCTCGACCGAGGAAATCATCCAGAGTGTATGGGGCCTCTATGAGCAAAGCGATCCGGCGTTGTTGAAAAACGTGGTCTACCGACTGCGCAAGAAATTGGGCACCGAGACCAACGAGACCCAGTTGATTCAGACCTGGCCGGGAGGGTACAGTTATCAAGAAGGCGAGTAAATCCTTCGGCTCGCGGCTATCCCCCGCTCCAGCCTCTTTGCTCCCAGGCTTTCACCTTCTCCAGCAACGTTGACAGCGGTTGCAATTCCCGCATCGGAACCGCCAGGTTCTTCGTCTGCGTGCGGGCGTACTGGAACGTCGACGCGCCGGCGCTGAGGACAGACGACCGGCGGCGGAACTCCTCATGGGTCAGCCAGCCGACCAGAAGGATTTCCATGCCGTACACCCAGATATTCCCCCACTCGTGCGGCTGGATGAGATAGACTTCCCCTTGCTGCGGGCTGTACAATCCAACCCGCGCCTCGGGCTGACGAAACGCCCGCACGTAGGCCAGGCTGTAAAAGATGTCCTCGACGGAGAGACGCCGCCGCGGCGACAACTCGAATCGACGGGCGACGAAGCCGCGGTCGGCATCCTGTCCGCCGATCTCGACCGTCAGCGGATCGCGGCATTCGCTCTTCAAGGCCAACGCTCCGAGAGGCGCCCAGACAGCCGGCCGCGCCCAGGCTTTGGGCAGAGGATGAATCAGAAAGAACGGCTGGCCAGCCGCGGCGGCCCGCGTCAGGTCGGCGCGGGAGGCGGCCGTCAGGCCGAGCAGGAAGGCAAAGAGGTAGATGTCATCGGGCTTGTGGCCCTCGGCGAGGAACTGGTCGAGAGGGACGAGCGCCGGGGCGTCCAGCGCAGCGACGGGGGCGCGGCGGAGGCGCGCGATCTGGGCGCGGCGGGAGATGAAGTAACTCTTCAGGTCGCAGCGGTGGCCGCCCAGGGCCACGTCGTAACGGTCGGGGTCGGTAAAGGGCGTCGCCCCCAAGACATCGAAGGGGACGGCCTGCTGAGCCAAAAAACGGCGGAAGGCCAGTTCCACCGCCACGCCCGCCGCAATGCGCCGCAGCCGGTCAAACGGCGAGCCGCCCATGCGGTTGTAGGTGTAGGCCAGCGAGCGGCAGGCGTAGGCGATGCCCGCCTCGCTCAGGTCGGGCGTGTAGGGCAGGCGGATGAGGTCGGACGGTTGAATCATGGATTTCCTCCCTGAACTTTCCACACTGCTAATGTTCCCGCAAACTATCCTTCATTCCTAAATTGCAAACAATAGTGGTGAAAAGTGTTGCTGACCCAGGCCGAGCCGAGGCCGTAGGGGGCGAGCGGCTGATTGTCCTGGCACCAGATTTTCTCGTCTTTGAGGGCATACACCTTGCCCAGTTCGCGGCCCAGATCCCAGGCCAGCGGGTAGATTTTGCCGCCCTTCTTGACGTTCTTGACGATGATGGTCAGATAGGCTTTCGGGCGCAGGAGAGGTTTCAGCCTGGCGTAGATGGCGACCAGTCTTTCCAGAAAGGCCTGGTAGTCGTGGATGTTGCCCAGGTCGTCCGGGTCGTCCGAGTAGAAGACGTCCAGGTCGGCGGCGGCGCGGCGCTTCTTTTGCGTCTCGGCCCCTTTTGCGTGGAGCATGTCCCAGTACGGAGGAGAAGTCAGAACGTAGTCAATGGTCGGAAGCCCAAAGTCGAGGGCGTGAGCCGCGTTCCCGGTGATGACGCTCGACGTCAGGCCCTCGGCTTGCTGACCGAGCAATCGGCGCTCTTCGCCGATCATCTGGCGGGCGATCTCGGCATACCTGGGATTCAACTCGATGCCGTAGGCATGCCGGCCGGCGCGCAGGGCGGCCACGAGCGTCGAACCGGTGCCGGCCATCGGGTCGAGCACGGTCTGGCCGCGCTTGGTGAAGAACTCGATGAATTCCTGGGCCATCGTCTCGGGGAACTTGGCCGGGTGGACCAGCACGCCCTTCTTGCGCGGCGGCGGGTTGTGCACGAACCAGGATTTCTGGAACTTGAGCCACTGCTTCGGGTCGAGGTCATTGAGTTTGTTGGACATAGGCGCGCAGAAAAGGGAATCAGGGAGTAGGCGTGCGCGTCGGCGTAGGAGTGAGGGTGGGAGTCGGCGAGGGCGTGGGGGTCGAGTAAACGACCCGGTAGACGCGCAAATCGGAGAAACTGACCGTCAGGGGCGAACCGCTGCTGGAGAGAATGAACACCCCCAGCGCGCCCTGGGCGAAGACGGGATCGCGGACGGTGAACTGGTAGTGGTCGTCGAGGAAGAAACGCAGTTCCGGGCCGGCCGCCCAGACGCCGAGCCGCACCTGGGTGGGCGCGCCGAGGGGCGCGTCGCCGCTGGGCTGCCAGTTCTGCAACGGGATGGCCGCGCCGCCCTGGACGCGCTCCAGGCGCGTCTCGCCCTGACAGTTGACGGCGTAGCGGTAGTAATCCTGGTAGGACATCAGGCGCACCAGCAGGCCGTACTGATCGCGGCCGCGGCACAGACTCAGGGTGGCGTCGATCTCGGCGTAGAAATCGCGCAGCAGCGGCTCGCTGCGCGGACTGAAGAGCAGCCGCCCGGCCGGGCCGCCCTCCATCGAGAGAGTCAGGCGCTGACGGGCGATTCGAATCTCGGCGCTGGCCGTTGAGGTCGTCAGCCAGAACTGCGGCTGGTCGAAGGAATCCTCCAGGAGCAGGTCGCCCACGCCGGGCCGCGGCTCGAGGCTCGGCTGGACGGGCGGACGCGGCAGGGGCGTGGGCGTGTTCGTCGGCGGGAACCAGACGATGGTCGCGGTGGCGGTGGCAGCGGCCGTCGGGGTCGGGGGAGGCGTCGGCGCGGGCAGGCAGGCGGTCAGCAGGCCGAGGGTCAGGAGCAGGCCGCCGATCGTCAGTCCAATCGTCTGCCAATGTCGTCCGGCGAGAAGCATGTGAGTTTCATCCCTCAAGGCGGTTGCAAATATCGCAGCCCGTTTCGGTCCGCCTGTTGTACAATACAAGTGTAGATGGCGCCCTGCGGGGCGCTTCATCCACCTCATTCTAGCATAGAAGGAGAGAAAATATGAGCGAAAAAACCGTCCTGGTGACCGGCGCGTGCGGCGAGATCGGTCAGGCGCTGGTGCAGGGGCTGGCAAAGAGGGGCGGATACCGCATCGTGACCACCGACCTGCTTCCGCCCGCCGAGGCGATTCAGCCGCTGACGTCCGAACACGTCCAGGGCGACCTGGTCTACCGGGTCAAGCAGTTCTACGACTACGATTTCGACATCATCTTCCACCTGGCGGCCTCGCTCTCGTCCAAGGCGGAGGTGGCCACCGAGGAGGCCCACCGCATCAACGTCGAGGGGACGATGCAACTGCTGATGCTGGCGGCCTACAAATCGGCCAAGCGCGGGCGGGCGGTGCAGTTCCTCTTCCCCAGTTCGATTGCCGCCTATGGGTTCTCCAGTTTGGAGGAAAAGCATCGCGCCGGACGCGTGAAGGAGGACGACTACAACACGCCGCACACCATGTACGGCTGCAACAAACTGTACTGCGAGAAACTGGGCATCTACTACAGCCGCTACTACGGTCAGCGCCACCTCGACCCCGACCCGCCGGTGATGTGCGACTTCCGCGCCATCCGCTTCCCCGGCCTGATCAGCGCCTACACCGTGCCGAGCGGCGGGACGAGCGACTACGGGCCGGAGATGCTGCACCACGCCGCCCAGGGCCTGCCCTACGCCTGCTTCGTGCGCGAGGACACCCAGATTTCGTTCATGGCCATGCCCGATGCCATCAAGGCCATCTTCATGCTGATGGACGCCCCGCGCGAGCAGTTGACCCGCCAGGTGTACAACATCACCGCTTTCAGCCTGACCGCCGCCGACTTCCGCAAGCGGGCGCTGGCGGCCTTCCCCTCGGCGCAGATTACCTTCCAGCCGAATCCGCGCCGCCAGGGCATCGTCGACTCGTGGCCGGAGGATGTGGACGACTCGGCCGCCCGCCGCGACTGGGGCTGGCAGCCCGATTACGATGTGGATCGCTTCTTCGAGGAGTATTTCCTGCCCGAAATCCGCAAACGCTACAAGAACGTCCGCGCCCGGACGAACGAGTAGAACCCTTCGCGTCGAATTCCACCCAAGATGTCTGCAAGATTTGCCGCTTCAAAATGAACAAGGCTTTGTTGCGCGCCTTCAAACGTCTGCTGACCGCGCTGGGGGCGGCCCTGCCCGATCGCGCCCTACACAACCTGGGCATGGTGCTGAACTACATGCGCCTGGGCCGCTGGATGCGGCGGATGGGATTTCGCTTCCCCGTCCGCCTGCCGCAGCGCGAGCAGGTGTTCGAAGTCGCGGCCGCTCGCATCAGCGACAAGCAAGTGGTGTACCTCGAATTCGGCGTTTACCAGGGCAAGAGCATGCGCTGGTGGTCGCAGGCGCTCAAGCATCCCGACTCGCAACTGCACGGTTTCGACTCCTTTGAGGGCTTGCCAGAGGCGTATGACGACGCCGGCGGAAAATACGTCAAGGGATGGTTTTCCACCGGGGGGCAGATTCCACAAATCGAGGACCGGCGCGTTCAGTTCCACAAGGGCTGGTTCGAGGAGACGCTGCCGGCCTTCGAAATGCCCTCCCACGAAGTCTTATTCATCAATCTGGACGCCGACCTGTATTCCTCGACCATCTACGTGCTCAAACAACTGCGGCCGCACATCCGGCCGGGCGTGTACCTGTACTTCGACGACATGTCGCGCCCCGATCACGAACCGCGCGCCCTGGAAGAATTCCTGCGGGAGAGCGGGCTCCGTCTCCGCCCCCTAGCCGCCGACGTGACTTTGAACAACGCCTTGTTCGTGTGCGAAGAATAGGCGTCTTGCAAAAGTCTTTTCGGCCACAGATTACACCGGCCACAGATTACACAGATTAGCACGGATTAAAAAAACAATTTCTCTAGATTTGTTGCATAATTGATGAAAATCATCAAGGGAGAGTGCAAGCATGGTCTTGAGTTATAAGCAACTTTGCGGTCGGGCAAGTTCATTCCGCAATTTGGTTGGCAT
>JAIOAU010000021.1 GCA_019873655.1 Chloroflexota bacterium
TCAGGATGAAAGTGTTCCAAAATCCAGCGTTCACTTTCTTCTGCGCTCAGGAGGTCGGTGATCGGAAATTCCATGCCTATAGTGTACCATCACTCTTTCTCAAGATGAGCCAAGAACAATTATGGGAATGGCGCGCCGCCATCCTGCAGCGCCTGGCGAAGTTTCGGCTGACCATCCATGAAGACTCGGCCTTGCCCAAACCGGTGGAAACAGGCATCCCTTTCCTCGGTTTTGTGGTCTATCCGTATCAGCGTCTTTTGAAGAGGCGCAAAGGAATCGCCTATTGCCGCCGGTTGAAGCGACTGCTGAGGTCAGGACGGCCTGTTAAGCCTTCCATCCAGGGCTGGATTAATCACGTCCGCTATGGGAATACCTTTGGCCTGCGGAAGGCTGTCCTGGCTCGTTTCGACCTGCTGGAGGATGCAAATGGCTGAGGAGATGGTCATCTTTACCAGAACGTATGATTTCCTGACCTGGCTGCTTCCCTTGACGGAAGATTTTCCCAAAAGCCAGCGTTTCGTGGTGACGGCGCGCTTGCAGGGCGCGGCGCTGGATTTTCAGGAGCGCATCATCGAGGCCAACGCCAAGCCCGGCAAATGGAAACTCGACAAACTGCGCGAAGCCGATGCGGAACTGCTCAAAGTCCGCCTCTATCTTCGCCTGTGCGAACGCTGGGAGTGGCTGAAACCCGGTCAATACAAACATGCCTCCGAGATGGTCGCTGAACTTGGGCGCTTACTGGGAGGCTGGATAAAATCTGTCACCTCCGAGCCGTGATTGGCTCGTGTGAAGGGCCTGCCCGAAAGAGACGCGTTTTGCGCGGCGGTTCGTTCAACAATAATCGCAGGAACGCGCGCTGCGCGTATCGCAACAACAACAATCCCGACAACCGCAACGACAACATCGGTTTTCGTGTGTGCGTCTCTCACACCTCTTGGGTATGCCGGAAATGCGGCGCAGCGATGAGCTGCTCCGCCGAGGCCTTTAGGAGATGGCGCGGGCAGCGTCCTGGCCGAGTCGTCTTGCCGCCGGCCATATACAAACATCTCCCGCGGCCTGGATTCGCTCCCGCCGCGGGAGGCCTTTTTACTTCTTACTCTTCACTTTTCACTTCTCACTCCTCTCTTCTCACTTCTCTCTCCTCACTCCTCACTTCTCACTCCTCTCTTCTCACTTCTCTCTCCTCACTCCTCACTTCTCCCCTCTCCCTTCTCCCTTCTCACTCCTCACTCCCTTCGTGTTAAAATTCCCCCAATGAAAACCTCCGACTTCGACTACGCCCTCCCTCCCGAATGCATTGCCCAGACCCCGGTCGAACCGCGCGACTCCTCGCGCCTCCTCGTCCTGACACGTGACACGGGAACACTGGAACACTCGATCTTCCGCAACATTGGCAATTATCTTAAACCTGGCGATTTACTCGTTCTGAACCAGACCCGCGTCATCCCTGCCCGTCTCTTCGCCCGCAAGCCGACCGGCGGCCGCGTCGAACTCCTGCTCCTGCGCAAGCGCGACGACCTGACCTGGGAGGCGCTGGTGGGGGGCAAAGGATTGCGTGTAGCCAGTAAAGTAAAAATCGAGGAGGGGCCGGAGGCCGAAATCCTCGAAATCCTGAACGGGGCCGAGCGCCTCGTCCGCTTTGCCGAACCCATCGAGCCATATTTCCCCAGGGTCGGCCACGTCCCGCTCCCGCCCTACATCCACGAAAAACTGGACGACCCCGAACGCTATCAGACCGTCTACGCCCGCGAACCCGGCTCCGCCGCCGCGCCGACCGCCGGTCTGCACTTCACCCCGCGCCTGCTGGATGAACTCCAGGCGCAGGGTGTCCGTCTGGGCTGGGTCACCCTGCACGTCGGGCTGGACACCTTCGCCCCCGTCACCGAAGATGACCCCGCCGAACACAAAATCCACACCGAGTGGTGCGAACTCCCGCCGGAGACCGCCGACCTCATCAACCAGACCCGCGCCCGGGGCGGGCGGGTGATTGCCGTCGGCACCACCTCCGTCCGCACGCTGGAGAGCGCCGCCTCACTGAACACTGAACACCGACCACTGAACACTGAACACTGTTCACTGCTCACTGCCTTCACCGGCCCCACCTCCCTCTACATCCTCCCCGGTTACCAGTTCAAAGTCGTGGACGCGATGATTACCAATTTCCATTTGCCCAAATCCACCCTGCTTATGCTGGTCAGCGCCTTTGCCGGGCGGGAGACCATCCTCCACGCCTACGAAGTTGCCAAACGGGAAGGCTACCGCTTCTACTCCTTCGGCGACGCGATGTTAATTTTGTAACCGATTTTGTAGGACAGCCTTTCAGGCTGTCTTGACAGGCTCGAAAGCCTGTCCTACTGATGCTGACAGGCTCGAAAGCCTGTCCCACCCATCCCTGACGACTAATGACTAATGACTAATGACTAATGACTGACCTCCTCTACCACTCCAACCCCCTCCTCCTCGACTTCCCCGCCGAAGTGACCGAGACCTTCCCCCTCCCCGGCGGGCGCTTCGGGGCGCTCCTGCGCGCCACCGCCTTCTACCCCACCGGCGGCGGGCAGGAACACGATACCGGCTTCCTCGGCGAGGCGGCGGTGCTGGATGTCTATAAGGACGAGGCCGGGCGCGTCGTCCATGTCCTCGACCGGCAGATTGCCCCCGGCGAATACCCCGCCCGCGTGGACGGCGAGCGCCGTCTGCGCGCCATGCAGCACCACACCGGCCAGCACCTGCTCAGCGCCGTCCTCCTGCGCCGCTTCGACCTGGAGTCTGTCTCCGCCAACATCAACGGGTACGCCCCCTCGACCGTGGACCTGGCCGTCGAAGACGTCCCCGCCGAGACTCTGCGCCGCGCCGAAGAGGAGGTCAACCGCGTCATCTTCGAGAACCGTCCGGTCAAGACCTATTTCGTGGACGAGGCCAGAGTCGCCGCCCTGCCCCTGCGCAAGCCGCCGAAGGTCAGCGGTCAGATTCGCATCGTGGAAATCGAAGGCTACGATTACACCCCCTGCGGCGGGACGCACTGCCCGGCGACCGGCATGATTGGCCTGCTGAAAATCGTCCGCACGGAGCGTATCAACCACAAACTGCGCCTACACTTTGTGGCTGGTCTCCAGGCGCTGGAGGTCTTCCGCGCCCTGCACGACTCGGCGCGGGCGGCCGCCGACCTGCTCAGCGCCCGTCCCGAGGACCTGCCTGCCCTGACGCAAAAACTGCTCGACCAGATGTCTGCCCTGCGCGTCGAAAACGAGACCCTGCGCCTCGCCGCGCTGGAGGCCGAAGCCCGCTCGCTGGCCGATTCGGCCCAGACGGTGGGCGGCCTCCGCCTCGTGACGCGGCTCTACGCGGCGCGTCCGGCCGCGGAGTTGCGCCTGCTGGCCGGGAAACTGCTCGCCGCGGAGAAGACCGTCGCCGTCCTGGCCTCGGAAGAGGGCGGGAAACTCTCGCTGGCGGTCGCGGCCGCGCCCGACAGCGGGGTGGAGGCGCGGGAATTGCTGAACCGGCTCCTCGGTCCGATTGGCGGGCGGGGCGGGGGCGACGCGCGTCTGGCCCAGGGCGGCGGCCAGGGGTCCGAAACGCAGGCGCGCCTGCTGTTCGAGCAGACGCGCCGGGAATTGCTGGCCGTCCAGGGGAGTTCAGCCTGAGCGCGGCGCTCTTTCCGCCTCGATTCCCATCGCGCTGTCGGTTTCGTCGTTCATGATTTTTTCGGCCATCTGCGCGCCGTACCGCACCAGTTGGGGGATGGCGCGCGGGTCGTCCATCTCGATGCTTTCGCTCAGGTCCACCTGGAAGCGGCGGAAATCCAGGCGCTGGAAGAAGGTCTCCACCAGATGCACCTGCTGGTCGTTGGCCGATTGCAGGAAGGCGTCCAGCATGGGGTGCAGCCAATCCCAGGCGCGGAAACGTTCGGGCTGACCGGACCGGATCGAGCGCGGGTCGCGGCCGGTTCCCAGGCTGAGGAGGGTGGTTTCGTCCGGGTCCCAGTTCAGGCAGAATTGGGCCTCGTAGGCCGCCAGGTAACAGGGATTGGCGTACGAGCCGACGCCGCCGTCCACGTAGCGGCCGGCCACGGGCGGGAAATAGGTCGGCACCGAACTGGAAGCCAGGACGGCGTCGGCGATGGGCAGGTCGCGGTAATCCTGTTTGTAGGGCTTGATGAAGCGCGAGCGGTTTTCGAGGATGTCGAAGGCCGTGATGACCACGTCCATCGGCTCGGGCCGGTCCCACAAACTGCTCATCGGCTGGTCGCCGAGGTGCTGGCGCAGGGCCTCGGCGAGCGGTTCGGGGGAATAGCGGTAGCGGGTCAGCGGCCAGAGGGCGGTCCGCCAGGACTTTCTGAAGATGTGCCGGCCCAGGGCCAGGTAGAGGGCGTGGATTTCCATGGCCGAGAGTCCGACGCCGATGCCGGCCGAGATGATGGCGCCGGTGGAGGTGCCGGCGGTCAGGCGCACGAACCGATGGACCGGCTCCCCCAGATGTTCTTCCAGGATGGACAGGGCGCGCGTGACGATGACGCCGCGCATGCCGCCGCCGTCGATGGCGAGGGCAACATTTTTGCGAAAAGGTTTCATGCCGCCTCCTCGTTTCTATGAGTGTAACCCAAATCGGCCAAAATGCAAGCGGTTTCAGGTAAAATCGCAGCCATGCGCCTCGACGACCTGAACGCCGACCTGCTGACCTGCCGCCGCTGTCCGCGCCTGGTGGAATGGCGCGAGCGCGTCGCCCGCGAGAAGCGCCGCGCCTACCGCGACTGGGACTACTGGGGCAGGCCCGTCCCTGGCTTCGGCGACCCGGCCGCGCGCGTGCTGGCCGTCGGCCTGGCCCCCGGCGCGCACGGCTCCAACCGGACCGGACGCATGTTCACCGGCGACGCCTCGGGCGACTTCCTCTACCCGGCGCTCCACCGCGCCGGATTCGCCAGCCGGCCCGATTCGACCTCCCGCGGCGACGGCCTGACCCTGCGCGGACTCTACATCACCGCCGTCTGCCGCTGCGCCCCGCCCGGCAACAAGCCCGCGCCGGACGAAATCCGCAACTGCCTGCCGTATCTGCGCGCCGAAATCGAACTCCTGCGCCCCAGGGTCTTCGTCGCTCTCGGGCGGATTGCCTTCGATGCGCTCAAGTCCCTGCTCGGCGCGCCCGCCGCCTGGACCTTTGCCCACGGCGCCCTCTACCGCCTGACCGCTCACTGGTCACTGAACACTGAAAACTGGTTACTATGCTCTTATCATCCCAGCCGCCAGAACACCCAGACCGGCCGCCTGACCCCCGAAATGTTCGATGACATCTGGACGAAAGCGCGTCAATTGATGATTGAACCCTGATTCTGCTGTTTATCTGTGTAATCTGTGTAATCTGTGGCGGCTTTATGCATACTACTTTCGGCCCCATCGTCCTCCTCGGCTCCGGCGAGACCTCCCTCGCTGGCGGCCGCATCTTTGAAATCATCGCTCAACGTCTGCCGCGGCCCCTGCGCGCCGCCGTCCTGGAGACGCCCGCCGGCTTCGAGTTGAACTCCGCCCAGGTCGCCGGGCGCGTGGCCGATTTCCTGCGCCTCCGCCTGCAAAATTACCAGGCGCAGGTGACCGTCGTCCCGGCGCGCAAACGCGGCACGCCCTTCAGCCCGGATGACCCCGAACTCCTCCGCCCGCTTCTGGATGCCGACCTGATTTTCATGGGCCCCGGCTCGCCGACCTACGCCGTCCGCCAACTGCGCGGCTCGCTGGCCTGGGACCTCGTCCGGGCGCGTCACCGCCTGGGCGCGGCGCTGGTCTTCGCCTCGGCGGCGACGATTGCCGTCGGCGGGCGCGTCCTGCCGGTCTATGAAATCTACAAGATCGGCGAGGACGTCTCCTGCCCGCCCGGCCTCGACCTGTTCGCCGACTTCGGCCTAGCGCTCTCCTGCGTCCCGCACTGGAACAACACCGACGGCGGCGCGGACGTGGACACCTCCCGCTGTTTCATCGGCATGGAGCGCTTCGCCGGGTGGTGCGCTCTCCTGCCGCCCGGCCATACTGTGCTTGGTTTGGATGAACACACCGGCGTCATCATTGATTTTGCCGCCGGAATCTGCACCGTCAGCGGGGTCAGTTCGGTCAGCATCCTGCGCGAGTGCCAGCCGCGCATCTTTGCCAACAGCGCGGTCTTCCCGGTCGAGGAATTGGGCGCGGTGCGCTGTCCGGCCGAGGCGGGGGAGGGGATTCCGCCCGAAGCGTGGAAGATGGCCCTCGAAGCGGAGCAGGCGCGGGGTCCGGAGGCCGTGCCGGACGAAGTCATCCATCTTCTCGAAGAACGTCAGGCGGCGCGTCAGGCCCGCGATTGGGCGCGTTCCGATTCCCTCCGCCAGCAAATCCAGGCCCTCGGCTGGGAGGTGCAGGACACGCCCGAAGGGCAGAAGGTGAGGCGGAGATGATTGCTGCTGCCCCTTGCCCCTCATTAGCAATGTGTTTCAAATAGTGCGGGATGTTCTAAACGGCCAGAGCGTCCTGGACGGCGCGCTCCAGTTCGCCGTTGTGTACGCTTTCGAGCAACGGCTTTGCCCAGGCAGGGAGTTCTTCGCGCCGCGCCGCAATCAGCAGACCGTAGAAGACGGCGAGCGGCGCATCCAGGGCGCGTTCGATCTCGCTGACCGGGCCGTAGGTCTCGGCGAAGGCCTGGCGGGCCGCTCCTTCCAGCGAGTACATCACATTGCGCCAGTCGCTGGCGGCCATGCCGACCGTGAAGCAATCGTAATCGTAGACGATGGCCTGCAGGGGCGCGGTCTCGCGTGAAAGCGCCAGGTTTTCGGCCGCGAAGTCTTCGTAATTGAAGGTCTGCGGACAGGCGCGCGCCTTTTTCTTGAGCGTCTCGACGCTCTGGATGACCATCTGCCAGATGACGTTTTCGGCGAGTCCCAGTTTCTCGCCCGCCAGCCGCAGGGCCGCCTCGTTCAGGTCGTCGATCCAGCGGCGGAGGGCGACCGGCATGGTCTCCTGCTGCTGAAAGGCGGTCAGGCCGGCCTCGTGTAGACGCCGGTACCAGACGGCCAGGGCGACGCCCGTCTCGGCTTGGCGCAAGTCTTCGTCCGTGGCTTGCCGCCAGCGCGGGCTGTTTTCCAGGTCTTCGAGCAGGAGGGCGTTGGCGCTGATGGCATACAGCGGCAGGGTGGGGACGCCGTTGCGTTCGAGCAGCTGGTAAATGTGCGGTTCGAGGGGCGTCTCCTCCTTGAACCATTTCAGGACGTACCAGCCTCGCTCGAGACGGACGCGAAAAACGAAGTGCGTCGGCCGCTGGCGCAGAAGGGAGGCGTCTAGAATTTCCGAGGGCCGAATCCCCAGCAGCGCCAGGTCGGTGGTGGGGATGAGATCGAAGATGTCCCGCATCAGTGTTGCATCCTTGATGGTGGTTGGAGACTCCTCGCACGGGCAGGGAGGTCTCCGCAGATAAGTATAGCAGTAAATTGGCTTCTGCGCTTTGGTCTCTCTTGCACTTGCCGCGAAAACAGACTTGTCTGACAATTCGGAATTGTATACAATAAGAGCGTACGAGGATTCAGGAGGTTTCTCATGCGGGCAGTGGACATCATCATCAAGAAGCGCGACAAACTGGAGTTGAGCCGCGAAGAAATCGAGTTCTTCATCCAGGGCTTTACGCGCGGCGAGATTCCCGACTACCAGGCCGCGGCCTGGGCGATGGCCGTCCTGCTCAACGGGATGACGCCGCGCGAGACCACCGACCTGACGCTGGCGATGGCTCACTCCGGGGCGGTGCTGGACCTCTCGGACGTAGTCGAACGGGCCGTGGACAAGCACTCCTCCGGCGGCGTCGGCGACAAGACCACCCTGGTCGTCCTGCCGGTCGCGGCCGCCTGCGGCCTGCCGGTCGGCAAGATGTCGGGGCGCGGGCTGGGCTTTTCGGGCGGGACGCTCGACAAGATGGAATCCATCCCCGGCTATCGTTGCGACCTGACGACCGAGGAGTTCAAGCGCCAACTCAAGGAGGTCGGCGTCGTCCTGACCGGTCAGAGCCTCGACCTGGCCCCGGCCGACGGCAAACTCTACGCCCTGCGCGATGTGACCGGCACGGTGCAGTCCATCCCGCTGATTGCCTCGTCCATCATGTCGAAGAAAATCGCCGCCGGCGCGCAGGCGATTGTGCTGGATGTCAAGGTTGGCCTGGGGGCGTTCATGAAGACCCTGGAGGAAGCCCGCACGCTGGCGAACTTGATGGTGGACATCGGCCATCTGGCCGGGCGCGAGACCGTGGCGCTCCTCTCGGACATGAATCAGCCGCTTGGCCGCGCGGTGGGCAACGCTCTCGAAGTGCGCGAGGCGATTGATACCCTGCACGGCGGCGGTCCGGCCGATTTCCGCGAACACTGCCTGCATGTGGCCGCCCATCTGCTCGTCCTTGGCCGCCGCGCCGCGGACCTCGCGTCGGCGCGCCGCCTGGCGGAGGACGCCATCGCCTCCGGCGCGGCCTTCGAGAAGTTCCGCGCTCTCGTCCGCGCCCAGGGCGGGGATGTCTCTTTTGTGGACGACCCCGCCAAACTTCCGGCGGCGAACCTCGTCGAGGAAGTGAAGGCCGACCGCAGCGGGTACATTGCCCAGGTCCACGCCCGGCTTTTCGGCGAGGCGGCGGTGATTCTCGGCGGCGGGCGCGCTAGGAAGGGCGACCCGATCGATCATGCCGTCGGGCTGGTTGTGCAGGTCAAGGTCGGCGATTTCGTCGAACGCGGCCAGCCGCTCTACACCGTCCACGCCAATGACCCGGCGCGGCTGGACGAGGCGCGGCGTCACCTGCAGGAGGCCATCGGCTGGAGCGAAGCGCCGGTCGCTCCGCTGCCGCTCTTCTACTCGAGCATTTCGTGAAATTCGTGCTATTCGATGCTGGAAATACTCAACTCTTTCGTGAAATTCGTGCCATTCGATGCTGAAATAACTCAACTCTTTCGTGAAATTCGCGTCATTCGATGCTAAAAAATCGGGCGTTTGGCCCGATTTTGGTTTTGGGGCAATTGCATAAATAGCGGGTTTAGTGCATAATAGAGGCAGGAGTTCGCCATGGCCAAAGTATCCTTGCGCGTATACAACCGCGAAATCGAAAATCTAATCGAGAGCGGGCAAATTGACGAGGCGCTGGCCCACTGCTTCCACATTTTGAAAACCTTCCCCATGCACCTAGAGACCTATCGCCTGCTGGGCAAGGCGTTTCTGGAAGCGCGCCGCTACGGCGATGCGGCCGACATCTTCCAGCGCATCCTGATGGCTGTGCCCGATGACTTCGTCGCCCACGTGGGGATGAGCATCATCCGCGACGACGAGGGCAAACTGGACGAGGCCATCTGGCACATGGAGCGGGCCTTCGAAGTCCAGCCCTCCAATCCGGCCATTCAGGGCGAGTTGCGCCGCCTGTACGGCCGCCGCGACGGCGTCGAGCCGCCCAAAATCCGCCTCAGCCGCGATGCCCTGGCGAACATGTACGCTCAGGGGGAACTGTTCAACCAGGCGATCGCCGAGATCCGGGCCGTGCTGGCCGAAGACCCGAACCGCCCCGACCTGGAGGTGATGCTGGCGCGGGCCTACTATCGCGGCGGCCACAAGGTCGAGGCGGCCGAGATGGCCACCAATCTGCTCAAGAAATATCCCTATTGCCTCGACGCCCTGCGTATTTTGGTAGACGTCTTGCCGGGCACTTCTCAGGCCGAGAACACTCAGCCGTATCGGCAGCGGGTGCGCATGCTCGACCCCTATTCGGCTTTTGCGGCTGGGTCGTTGTTCGACTCCGACAAGGTCGCCGATGCAGCGGTCAGCCTGGAACGCCTGGCTTATGATTCGAGCGCCCGGCCGCCCAGTCAGGCCGAATGGGCGGCGTCGCTGGGCATCAAACTCGAAGAGGAGAAACGCCCCGAATCCCTGCCAGACTGGTTGAGCGCGGGGGGAGCGGCGTCGCTGACAGCCGGCGCGGCGGCTTCCATCGAAGAAACGCCTGCGCCCCAGCCGGCTGCTCCCCCGCCCGAACCGTCCGCCGAAATCCCCGACTGGCTGCGCTCGGCTGGCTGGAGCGAGGCGACCGGCGCGGCCGAGGAGCAACCGGCTGCTTTCGAAGAGCCGGAGGCGATCGCTCCCGGCGAAGTGCCCGATTGGTTGAAGAGCATGGCTCCCCAGGGAGTGCTGGATGAAGGCGCTACGCCTCCGGCTGGCCTGCCGGCCGAGACCGGACAGCCGCTTGCCGAGGGACTTCCCGACTGGTTGAGCGCCGAAAGCGGCGGGATGGCCGAGACAGCGCCGGCCCCAGAGGCGGCCGCGAGCCTTCCCGACTGGCTGCAGTCCTCCGAGCCGCCTGCCGCGCCGCCGTCCGCCGAAGAGGCCCTTCCCTCCTGGCTGGGCGAGGCGAGCGCCGCGCCTGCCGATTCTCAACCGGATTCCTTGCCGGCCGGGCCGGAAGAAGTCCTTCCCGATTGGCTGCAAGGAACGTCGCAGCCTGCGGCGGCTCCGGTCGAAGAGGCAGCTCCGGCGGCGGAACAAGGCCCAGCAGCCGTTGGTCCAACCGGCCCGGCGCGTCCGCTGGAAATCGAAGATGACGCCCTGGCCTGGCTGGAGAGTCTGGCCGCCAAACAGGGCGCCAATCCGGAAGAGTTGCTTTCCAAGCCCGAACAGCGCATAGAAGCGCCGCCCGAATCGGTTCAGCGCCTGGCGGCCTCGCAGGAGACTCCGCCTCCGCCGCCGCCCGCAGAGCAAAAGGCGGTCTCGGTGGAGGAGACCGGCCCTGTCGCCGGTCCGACCGGCCCGGCGCGTCCGCTGGAAATCGAGGATGACGCCCTGGCCTGGCTGGAGAGCCTGGCCGCCAAACAGGGCGCCAATCCGGAAGAATTGCTTTCCAAACCCGAACAACGTCTGGAGACGCCGCCCGAGTCGGTCCAGCGCCTGGCCGAGGCGGCCCAGTCGGTCCAGCGCCTGGCCGAGGCGGCCCAGACGCCGGTCGAGCCGCCGCCCGCCCCCGAAACTCCGCTCTCTGCCGCCCAACCCGCGGAAGAGGACGTCTCGGTGACCGGTTGGTTGCGCTCGTTGGAGAAGAGCGAGGCGGTGGAAGAAACCGCAGAGCCTGCGCCGGCGGCCGAAGGACCCTTGCCCGACTGGCTGCGCGATCTAGAGCGTCCGGCTGAATCGCCGTCTGCTGCGCCGACGGCCGAGGAACCCCTGCCCGACTGGCTGGCCGGGGCGACTGCGCCGCCGCCCGCCGAGGCCGCGCCTGCGCCGGCGGCTGAAGAACCCCTGCCCGATTGGCTGGCCGGGGCGACCGCGCCGCCGCCCGCCGAGGCCGCGCCTGCGCCGGCGGCCGGGGAACCTCTGCCCGACTGGCTGGCCGAGGCGACCGCGCCGCCGCCCGCCGAGGCCGTGCCCGCGCCGGTGGCCGAGGAGCCTCTGCCCGACTGGCTGGCCGAGGCGACCGCGCCGCCGCCTGCCGAGGCCGCGCCTGCGCCAGCGGCCGAGGAGCCTCTGCCCGATTGGTTTGCCGATGCCGCCGCGCCGGTGGCTCCAGATGCTGGGCCGGTGGCCCCCGATGAATGGGTGCCGGCCGCGCCTCCGGCGGCCGAGGCGGTGCAGCCTCCTCCCATTGCCGAGGCGGTGCAGCCGCCTCCTCTGCCCGCCTCGACGCCGGTGCCGACTCAGTCGCGCGTGACCGGTATGCTGGCGCGCGTCCCCTCGCAGGACAAAGACGCCGAAATCTTGGCCGCCGCGCAGAGGGCGCTCGAGCGAAACCTGCTCGACGAAGCGATGGGAGAGTATTCCAAACTCATCAAAAAGGCTCGCCTCCTGGACGAAGTCATCCACGACCTGCGCGAAGCCATCTACCGTTTCCCGGTGGACATTATCGTCTGGCAGACGCTGGGAGACGCTTACATGCGCGCCAACCGTCTCCAGGAAGCGCTGGACGCCTACACCAAAGCGGAGGAACTCCTGCGCTGATCAAAAGCGCCCTGGTCGGGACGTGGTAAAATCAAGCCTCGGGACACAGCGTCCCGAGGTCTATTCTTTTCACCGGAGATTTGCATCATGGAACGTTCCCTTGTACTCGTCAAACCCGACGGCGTTCAGCGCGGCCTGATCGGCGAGGTCATCAGCCGCCTCGAGCGGCGTGGACTGCGGCTGGTGGCCGCCAAATTCATCGCCGTTTCGCGCTCGCTGGCCGAGACCCATTACGCCATCCACAAAGGCAAGCCCTTCTACGATGGCCTGATTGCCTACATTACTTCCGCGCCGGTGATGGCGATGGTGTGGGAGGGGCCAAACGCCGTCGCCGCCATTCGGCAGACGATGGGCGCGACCCGCCCGACCGAGGCCGCGCCCGGGTCGATTCGCCACGATTTCGCCCTCGAGGTCGGCCGCAACCTGACCCATGCTTCCGATACGCCCGAAAACGGCGAGAAGGAGGTCGCTTTGTGGTTTCGGCCGGAAGAATTGGTGACCTGGAAACGGGACGCCGATCGCTGGATTTTCGAACAGGCATAGAACATCGGGCGAGGTCAGCAGCCTCGCCCGATGATTTTATAGGGGTGTTCTCCTGTCGTCATTGAACCTTGAGGAGAATTTTGCCCTCTTTCCAGAGTTCCTCCAACCGGTAGTAGGCGCGCAGGTCTGGCTCGAAGAGATGGACGACGACATCGCCGTAATCGAGGACGATCCAGCCGGCGTCGGCCTCGCCCTCGCGGCGGCCTTTCTTGCGGTGCTGTTGCTGCACTTTTTCGAGCACCCCATCGGCCAGCGCGTCCAACATGCGGTTGCTGGTCCCCGTGCATAACACGAAGTAATCGGTAAAAGAGGTCACTTCGTGAACGTCGAGCAGGAGAATGTCCTCTCCTTTTTTGTCTTCCAGGGCGGCGATGATCGTGTAGGCCAGGTCGGGTGTTTTCAGGATTCACCTCGCAGGAGTAGAAGATAGCGGAAAAGAGTACAGGCGGGTATACACCGAACCGCCGGGCTGTAGATCGCTCTTGAAAATATGGACGGCGTCCACGAGGAATTCGCCCAGGGCGGCGACGGCGGTCGTCTGCAGCGTCTGGCGGATGCGTTCCATCTCGGCCGGGGAGGCGGTCTGCGCCACGCGGCCGATGGTGAGATGGGGGCTGAAGGCGCGCTCCTCGGCGGGATACCCCAGCCGGGCGCAGACGGCCTCCACGCCGCGTTGCAGGCGGACGAGGTCGGCCGGGGCGTCGAATCCGATCCAGACGACGCGCGGCCGGCGCGGGGTCGGAAAGACGCCCAGCCCGCCGACGGCGGCGCGGAAGGCGGGGTGGTTTTCCGCTTCAAGACGCAGGGCGTCGGCCAGCCGTTCCAAATTGGCGGGCGAGACCTCTCCCAGGAATTTGAGCGTCAGGTGAATGTTTTGAGGCGTCACCCAGCGTATCAGCGGGCGCGGTAAAGCCGTCTGCAGATGAGCAGTCGCCCCGACGATGGCTTGTTGAAGTTCGGCCGGGAGTTCGATCGCAATAAAGGAACGCAACATCATCACATCAGGCGCTGTTTACCCCAAGGACTTTTTCCACCGCCTCTTTGAGATCCAGGTAACCGACGGGCTTGGTCAGATAGACGGCTGCCCCGGCCTCCAGGCCGGTTTTGATGTCGGCGGGCATGCTCTTGGCAGAGACCACGATCACCGGTATTTTGGCCAGCCGCGGGTCGTTGCGCATGAAGCGCAACACTTCCAGGCCGGAAATATCGGGCATCATGATGTCCAGCACCACCGCGTCGGGAATCTCGCTGGCAATCAATTGCATGCCGGGCGCGCTGCTGGTGGCCTTGAGGACGCGAAACCCGCTGACGCGCATCATTTCGGCGAACATTTCTGCCGCTTCTTGCTCGTCTTCGATAACAACGATGGTTTTCTCTGCCGACGACATACCACTCCAGTGTTCTCAAGGGATGATGCAAAAATAGCACAAGATGGAAGAAATGACAAGGGGGTTCTTGTCTATGGCAGGCGATTCAGGTCGGCCGGGCTGTCCACGTCCACCAGCAGGCTTTCATCGTGCCAGGGCAGATAGGCGACCGAGAACTGGGCGAAGATAGCGCGCCCGCCGACGTCGCCGCGCAGGTCGAGCAGGGCGGGGAAGGTGAGGCGGTCGAACAGCACCGGGCTGGCGCGCTGACCGCGTACCTGCGGAGCCAGAATCGGCGGCAGGCCGCGGCGATGCCCTTCGACCAGCGCCCGCAACAGGGTCGGCGGGACCTGCGGCTGGTCGGCCAGCAGGAAGATCGCCGCGCCCGTCTCCGGCGGCAGGGACGCCAGCCCGGCCCGCAGCGAGGAACTCTGACCGCTTGACCACTCGGCGTTGCGGACGGTTCTGACCGGCAAATCTTGCACGGCGGCCTCGACCCGTTCCGCCTCGGCCCCGCTGACCACGACGACCGGTTCGAGGCCGGCCGAGATCGCCGCCTCGGCCGCGTGCCGCACGAACGGCTTGCCGCGCCAGACGAGCAGTTGTTTGGTCTGGCCGAAGCGTTGCGAGCCTCCGGCGGCCAGGAGGATGCCCGCTACCTTTTCGTGGACGGAAAACACCTGCTCGTTCTGCAGGGCAGCGACGATGACGGCCTGGTAATCCGTCAGCAGCGCCGCCGCCATCTGGCCGCCGACGGACTGCAGGGCGGGCGACTCGGCCTGGTTGAGCAGGACGATCCGCCGCGCCCCGGCGGGGAGGCCCTTCAGCCCGCCTTCGGGATGGATGAGAACGCGCAGCGCGGCCTCGGCGGTGATCGCTTCGCTTTGCTGCAGATGGCTCAGGCGGGCGAACAGGGCGGGGCGGTGGACGGTTTCATCGGTCAGCGGCCGGCCGAGGCCGCTCAGCCCGGCGACGACCACGACAACCTCGGCGAAGTCCGGGACGACCGGTTCGTGCGCCGCCGGCGCTTTGAGCGGACGCTGGCGCGCCCCGTCGGCCTCGACAAGGAGCGGGAGGGCGCGTCTTTGGCAGATTTCGTGTAGCCATAATACCTGATCAGGAGCGAGGCCTGTCAGGCGGTCGTCTGCTGGCGGGCCGCTGACCAGCGTCACGCCGGAAAGGTCGTCTTCCAGCGCGGCCAGGTCGGCGCGGGATTCGAGAATCAGATGGCGGTCGGCTCCGGCGGCCTGCCACGCCCCAAGGTGAGTCGTGGTCGTCGCGAGCGCGGCCGGGAAGAGGCTGCCGGTCAGTTGGCGGGCAAGTTGGAAGAGGGCGGTCGTCTTTCCGCCGGCCCCGGTCAAGGCCAGGGTGAAGGGGCGTCTTTCTCTGGCCGGGGCGGAGGCAAGGGACGGAGGCGGAAGCAGGCGCAACGCCTGGGCGAGGTTCATCGGGGTGATTATAGCGCACATGCCGGAGTAGTCGGCGCCGCAAACGCGTCAAGTGTGCTAAAATCGGGCGCGTAGTTTCCCCTCGTGAGGAGTTGCGATGAAGACGATCATCCCGGCAGTCAAAGGCACGCGCGAATTCTATCCCGAACAGATGGCGGTGCGCAACTATCTGGCGGAGAAGGCCCGCCAGGCCGCCGAGGCGTTCGGTTATCAGGAGTGGGACGGCCCGTTTCTGGAGAAGATCGATCTCTACGCGGCCAAATCCGGCGAGGAACTGGTCAAGGAGCAGTCGTTCGTCTTTCAGGACCGCGGCGGCGAGTTGGTGACCCTGCGGCCCGAACTGACGCCCAGCCTGGCGCGCATGATCGCCGCCCGCCAGAACGAACTGGTCTATCCGCTGCGCTGGTGGTCGTTTGGCCCCTTCTGGCGCTATGAGCGGCCGCAAAAGGGACGATCGCGCGAGTTCTTCCAGTGGAACGTGGACATGCTCGGCGTCGACTCGCCCGAAGCGGACGCCGAGTTGATTGCCGTGGCGGCGACTTTCTTGAAATCGGTGGGACTCCAGCCGCAGGAGGCGCGCCTGTTCGTCAACAACCGCCGCCTGATGGACGCCCGCTTCGACGCCCTGGACATCCCGCCGGAGAACCGCCTGGCGGTTTCGAATCTGGTGGACCGGCGCAGCAAGATGAAGCCCGAGGCCTGGGAGGCCTACGCGGCCGAGGTGGGCCTCAGCCCGGCGCAGTTGGACGGGCTGAAGTCGCTGCTGGCCGACAAGGACTTGTGGAAAACCTGGGAGGAACTGACGCGCCTGTTCGACGCCCTGGAGGCGCTCGGCGTGCGCGACTATGTCGAGTTTGATCCTAACATCGTGCGCGGCCTGCTCTACTACACCGGCACGGTCTTCGAGGCTTTCGACTTGACCGGCGGCGTGCGGCGCGCCATCCTGGGCGGCGGGCGCTACGACAACCTCCTGGCCGACGTGGGCGGCGAACCGCTGGCCGGGGTCGGTTTTGCGATGGGCGACGTGGTGATCGGCATCGTCCTCGAGGAGCGCGGCCTGCTGCCGCCTTTTCCGCTCACCCCCGCGCCGGTGCTGGTGACCGTCTTCGACGCCTCGCGCTGGCTGGATTCGCTGCGCCTGGCGACCGAGTTGCGCCAGGCCGGCCTGAACGTGACCTGTTACCCGGAGCCGGCCAAACTGCCGCGCCAGTTCAAGTTCGCCGATCGGATGGGGATGCGCGTCGTGGTCGTCTGCGGGCCAGACGAGGCCGCTGCCGGTCAGGTGACGCTCAAGAACCTGGCCGACGGGACCCAGGTCCAGGTGCGCCGCGCCGAGGCGGCCGAGTCCATTCGCAAGATGCTGGGCTGACTCACGCCCACAATTTTCCCCGCACTTCGGGCTTGGCGAGGATGGCTTCCAGCACCCCGCCGCCGACCGCCAGGGCCTTATCCGAGACGAGAAAGCAGTAACTCCGATTGCCGCGCGGGTCCACGTCGCCGATTTTCATCCCTTGCGCGACGCGCAGACCGGGGCGGATCAGGCCGCGCAGCACGCCCTTGAACGGGCTGCGGACGGCCGGCCGTGAACCCTCGGCCGTTTCGATTTCCGCGATCAATTCCCCCTCTTCGCACAGGTCGCCGATCTCTTTGTGGGCAACCAGCACGCCCTCGGCGGGGGCGCGCAGGACGCGGCGCGGGTCGCCCTCCGGCAGGCCGGTGTCGGGGTTCGGGCCGCCCTGCCAGTAGACTCGCCCCAGGGTGTGGCCGCGCTGGGTCTCGATTGCTGCCTGGCAGTTGACGCCCGCCTCGAAGCCCGGCCCCAGCCCGATGTATAGCGCCGGGACGTAGCCGATCGGCTCGGGCGGCGCTTTCCGCATGCGCCCGTCCACGATGACCAGCGGATGCAGGGCTTTGGCCGCCGTGCAGGCCGGGTCGATGAGGACGGGCACTTGCTGTTTGCCCAGGATGGTCAGGATGCGCAGGGTGTCGGTCGGGTCGTCGACGCGCCGGGCGACGTGTCCCTCGACGGCGACTTCGCCGGCGTAGACGGCCTCGGCAAAGCAGACCGTCCGCCGCACGCACAGCGGCTCGGGCAGTTCGGTGACGACCACCCGCAGGCCGGCGCGCAGCAGACGGACGGCGGCGCCGGTCGCCTGTTCTCCCCCGCCGCGGACGAGGACGATGGCCGGCATCAGATTTTCCCTAGCCCGCGCAGAACGCGCTCGGGCGTGAGCGGGAACTCGTCGAACCAGACGCCGGTGGCGTCGTGGACGGCGGCGGCGACCGCCGGGGCCAGCGGCAGGAAGGGCAGTTCGCCCAGCCCGCGCGCCCCGAACGGGCCTTCTTCCTCGGTGATTTCCAGAATCACCGATTCGACCTTCTCCGGCACGTCGAGGGCGGTTGGAATCAAATAGGTGCTCAATTGGTCCGCCCCGATGTGGCCGTTCTGGATTTTCAGGTCTTCCATCAGGGCGTAGCCCTGCGCCTGGACGACGCCGCCCTCGATTTGGCCCTCCACCAGCGCCGGGTTGATGGCGCGGCCGACGTCATCCGCCGAGACGACCCGCAGCAGGCGCACTTCGCCGGTCTCGGTGTCCACTTCGACCTCGACGGCCTGGGCGACGTAGGCGTAGGAGAAGTTGGGGACGGATTTGCCCGTCTCCGGGTCGAAGGGCTGGGTCTGGGGGGCCAGATAGGTGTATTCGGCGATGGCGGGGCGCTCCTCGCGCCTCCACTTTTCGAGCGCCGCGGCGACCGCTCCCTTGATGGCGTTGCCGGCCATAAAGGTCATGCGCGAAGCCGAGGCCGAGCCGGGGTTACCCATCGTGGCCGAATCGGAGGTGACCAGGGTGACGCGCTCGAATGGGACTCCGGCCGCCTCGGCGGCCATTTGGGCCATCACGGTGTGCGTCCCTTGCCCGACCTCCGCCCCGGCGTGCCAGACGACCACCTGCTCGATTTCGCTGCGCCCGTGCAGTTCGACGCGCGCCCAGGAGTTTTCCTGGTAGCCGAAGGAGAAGCCGACATTCTTGAAGCCGCAGGCAAAGCCGCGGCCGCGGACGGTGGACGACGGACGGCTGACGGTGGACGGTTGACGTTTCTGCCCCCAGCCGAAACGGTCGCGGGCCGCTTCGATGCACTCGACGATGCTGACCCGCCCCGGCGGGGGCGTGCCGACTCCGAGCGTGTCGCCCGGCCGCAGAGCGTTGCGGTGACGGAATTCGACCGGGTCCAGGTCCAGTTTTTCGGCCAGTTTGTCCATCTGCAATTCGGCCATCCACAGCGCCTGCGGCGCGCCGAAGCCGCGGAAGGCCGCGCTCGGCACGTTGTTGGTGTAGACGCCATAGGTGTCCACCTTGACGTTGGGGATGAAATACGGGCCGGTGCAGGTGATGGTGGAGTTGCCCAACACCTTGTTGGTCGTGTACATGTAAGCGCCGGCGTCGCCGATGATTTCCACCTCGGCGGCCAGGAGTTTGCCCTCCCGGCTGGCGCCCCAGCGGGCCTTGATGACCGTCGGGTGGCGCTTGCCGTGGCCGATGATCGACTCCTGGCGCGTCCAAATGATCTTGACTGGGCGTTTCAATCTCATGGCCGCCAGCGCCAGGACGATTTGCACCGAGATGTCTTCGCGCCCGCCGAACGCGCCGCCGATGGCCGGGTAGATGACGCGCACCTGCTCTTCGGGCAGTCCCAGGGCGTGGGCGATGGCGGCCCGGTCGGCGTGAGTCCACTGCCCGGCGCATTCGACCGTGATGCGGCCTTCCTCGTCGAGGTAGGCGATCCCCGCTTCGGGCTGGAGGTAGGCGTGTTCCTGCGCCGGGGTCCGGTAAACGCCTTCGACGATCACATCGGCCTGAGCCAGGGCCGAGTCGACGTCGCCTTTGCGGATTTTGTAGCGCACGCAGACGTTGGACTCGCCGAGTTCGGGATGGACGAGCGGCGCGCCGGGCTGCATGGCCTCGACCGGATCGAAGACGGCCGGCAGGTCTTCGTACTCGACCCGAATCAGGTCGCGCGCCCGGGCGGCGATGGCCTCCGTCTCGGCGACGACCGCCGCTACCTGGTCGCCCTCGAAGCGGACGACATCCCCGGCCACGCCGTTGGGCGCCGGAGCCGACCCCGGTCCGCACAGGACGGGCTGGTCTTTCTTTTGCAGGCCGTACTCGTTGACCGGGACATCTTTGGCGGTGTAGATGGCAACGACGCCGGGCAGAGCCTCGGCGGCGGAGGTGTCGATTCGCAGCACGCGGGCGTGCGGCCGGCCGGCGAACAGGATTTTCATGTGCAGCATGCCGGGCCGCGAGAGGTCGCCGGGGTATTTGGCCGCGCCGGTGACCTTGTCGCGCGCATCAACGCGGGGAAGGGATTTTCCGATGACGCCTTTTTCCATAGACTTTTCTCTGCGATATTTTCAGCGTTTGTATGGTTTGGCCTTGCGCCGCGGCGGCGGCGCGTCGACCGGCGTATAGGGCGGCGGAGCGACCGCGCTGTAAATGATCGAATACACGAACGAGAAGACGACCGACAACAAACCCAAGATGACCACGAAGAAGACCAGGATCGCGTAGAGGTGGTTGATGCTGTGAATGAAGCGGGCGATGTCTTCGAGGACGGGCACGTTCCAGACCCAGTTGGGGAATTGCACCCGGCCCAGCAGTTGGCGCGGAATCGGCCAGCCGTTCTGGAGGCCGGTTTGCAGCAAAACCATCGTCAGGGCGTAGGAAAGAATCGGGACGAGAATCATCATCAGGCAGCCGATGCCGCGCCAGACGGGATGGACGCTGTCGGGCGGGCGGGGCGGAACCGGCCGCTGGTATTTGGCGTACTTTGCCATGCTTGCCTCCTTTTAGACTTTGGACGCGTCTTCGATGGCCTGGACGATTTTGTAATACCCCGTGCAGCGGCACAGGTTGCCGGCGATGGCCTGCAGGATCTCGTCCTGGGTGGGATGGGGCTTTTCTTCCAGCAACTTTGCGCCCGACATGATGAAACCGGGGGTGCAGTAGCCGCACTGGACTGCGCCGTCGCGAATGAACGTCTCTTGAAGCGGGTGCAACTGCTCTCCTTGCGCCAGGCCTTCGATGGTGACGATCTCAGCGCCGTGGGCGCGCGGCGCGGGAACGAGACAGGCCATCACGGCTTTGCCGTCCAGGAAGACGGTGCAGGCCCCGCATTCGCCCTCGGCGCAGCCCTCTTTGGTGCCGGTCAGACCGGCCTCCTCGCGCAACAGGCGCAGGAGGGTCTTTTCGTGGCCGGAGGTAAAGGTGTATGGGCGACCGTTGATGGTGGTCTGGATAGGGGCGGGGGGCGAGAGAGGGCCGCCTCCGCCAGCGGAGGCAGGTGAAGGAGCATCTTTCGCCGCCTGCCCCCACAGAAGCACAGGGTTTTCTGGGACGCTTGCCTGCTCGCGCGGCTCGCGCAACGCCCGCAGGCCGCGCCGCACGAGAGTCGAGACGAGATAGCGGCGGTAGTCGGCCGAGCCGCGCAGGTCATCGATGGGGCGGGCGGCGTTGGCGGCCAGGCGGGCGGCCTGTTCGATGGTCTCGTCTGTCAGTGTTTTGCCGATCAGGAAGGCCTGGGCCTCTTCGGCGTGGACAATGGTCGGGGCGACAGCGCCCAGGGTGATGACCGCCGATTGGACGGTATCCGCCTCGAGGTCCAGCAGGATGGCGGCGTTGACGACCGAAATGGCCTGGGCGCGGCGCAGTCCCATCTTGACGAAAGTCCCCCGCTGGCTCGCTTTCATGGCCGGGAAGGCGATTTCGGCCAGCAACTCGTCCGGCTGCATGACGGTCTTGCGGACGCCGGTGTAGAACTCAGCCAGGGGGACGCGGCGGCTGCCCCTCGCCGAGCGCAGAGTCACCCAGGCGCCGAGCGCCATCAACGGCGGGATGGTGTCGTTGGCCGGGCTGGCGGTGATGAGGTTGCCGGCAATGGTGCCGCGGTTGCGGATTTGCGGCGAGCCGACCTGCCAGGCGGCCTCGACCAGGGGCAGGGCGTGCTGGCGCAGCAGGGAGGAGACGACGCAGTGGTTGTGGGTGACCAGCGGCCCGAGGTGGAGGACGTTCTGCTCGTCGAGGGTGACTTCGTCCTGCTGAGGGACGCGGCTGATGTCGATCAGCGTCTCGACGCCGCGGCGGACGCCGCGCTCGAGTTCCAGGAGGAGGTCGGTGCCGCCGGCGATGAGGCGGGCTTGGTCTCCGTATTCGGCCAGGAGATTGACGGCTTGCTCGAGGGAGGTTGCATTAATGTAGTTCGTCCACATGGGGTTATTAAACCATAAAGACACGAAGGATGCAAATCGCTTCGTGTCTTTGGGTTCGATGGCGGGCGGGGTCAACCGCCGGTGGGGGCGGCGCTGCCGGTGATGACCTCGTAGCGGCGGTCGAAGGCCTCGTTGGCCTGCCGGGCCAGGGCGTCGACGGCGCGGATGGCGGCTTTGAGTCCCTCTCCGCCGATAGAGGCTTCGAGGTTGTCGAGGCCGTGGCTGATTTCTTCGGCCAGGACGAAGAAGGTGGTATCGAGAGCGTAGAGTTTTTCCAGTTCGGCCTCGTTGATTTTGACGGCGTCGAAGAAGCCGGAGTAGCCGTAGGAGGCGGTTTTGATGCGGTCGCTGAAAGTGCGCAGTTTCAGAGCGACCGAATCGATTTCTTCCAGCAGGTCCATTTGACCGGCGGCGACGATGTCTTTTTGCAGGCGGCCGGCCCGGCTGGCGAGTTCGGCGTATTTCAGCGCCACTTGGTCGCGCAGGATTTGATCGGCGGCGCGGCGGTTGCTGCGCTCGACGTAGCCGCTAAATCCTGGAATGTAGGAGAGGAGTTTCTTGAAAATATCCTGCTCTCCTTTGATCAGTTCGAAAAGGTCGCTCATGGTTCCTCCTGGGGGATGGGACGGACGTTTAGGTGATTATACTGCATTGCCGCGAGAATAGTTCAATTAGTTTACGACAATTTTTCGGGAAAGTTGTATAATGGGGCGAATTACGTTTTGAGCCAGAACGCATTTTGGAGGAGTATCCTATGATTGTCACCACCAAACAACTGTTCGAGGCGGCGTACGGAAAGTATGCCATTGGCGCCTACAACATCAATAATCTGGAGCAGACGATGGGTCTGTTCCGGGGCAATATGGACAGCCAGGCGCCGTTCATCATTCAAATCAGCAAGGGGGCGCGCTCCTACACGCATAAGGCGATGCTGGAGGCCCTGATTCGCGCCGCCGACCAGATTTTCCCGGAGGCGATCTTCGCCGTCCATCTCGATCACGGCGACGAGCAGACCTGCTACGATTGCATCGAGAGCGGTTTCTACTCCTCGGTGATGATCGACGCCAGTCATGAGCCGTTCGAGAAGAACATCGAGATTACCCGCCGGGTGGTCGAGGCGGCGCACGCCCGCGGCATCGTGGTCGAGGCCGAGTTGGGGCAACTGGGCGGGGTGGAGGAGCACGTCAAGGTGGACGAGGCCAACGCCAAACTGACCAACCCCGATCAGGCCAAAGAGTTCGTCGAGCGCACCGGCTGCGATTCGCTGGCCTGCGCCATCGGGACCAGTCATGGAGCGTTCAAGTTCAGCGGCAGCCAGGCCCTGCGCTTCGATGTGCTGGAGGAGATTCAGAAGCGCCTGCCCGGTTTTCCGCTGGTGATGCACGGCTCGTCGTCGGTTCCGCAGGAGGAGGTCGAGCGCATCAACGCTGCGGGCGGGAATTTGAAGGGCGCCAAAGGCGTCAACGAGGACGAGTTCAAGCGCGCCGCGGCGCTGGGCGTGACCAAGGTCAACATC
Organism: Chloroflexota bacterium; assembly: GCA_019873655.1. Lineage (GTDB taxonomy): Bacteria > Chloroflexota > Anaerolineae > Anaerolineales > Villigracilaceae > JAFGSI01. The sequence continues at coordinate 23,091 of JAIOAU010000021.1, forward strand.
GACACCGACGGGCGGCTGGTCTGGACGCGCGTCCACCGCGAGTTTTTCCGCGATCATCCCGAGAAGTTCGACTTGCGCGACCCGGGCAAGATTTTCATGGCCGAATACGCAAAGTTCATCGCCCACAAGAACGAGAAGTTGGGCAGCGCCGGCCGGCTGGAGGAAGTGCGCAAGTTGTTGAAGTAGGCCGACGGACGGCAGGTCATCGTCATGCCTGTTTCGGAGCAAGGCGTTTCCCGCGCCCGTTACACCCTCGTCCCGCGCGTCCTGATTTTCGTCCGGCGCGGGACGAGGGTGTTGCTTCTGAAGGGCGCGCCGGACAAGCGTTTGTGGGCGGGAAAGTATAACGGCCTGGGCGGGCACGTCGAACCCGGCGAGGATTTGTTATCGGCGGCGCGGCGCGAACTGGCCGAAGAGGCCGGCCTGGAAGCGGATTTGCGGCTGTGCGGGACCGTCATCGTGGATACCGGCCAGACGCCTGGCGTGGGTTTATTCGTCTTTGCAGGAGAGTGGACGGGGGGAGAGCCGCGGCCCTCGGCCGAGGGGCGGCTGGAATGGGTCGAGACGTCGGCCGTCTCGTCTCTGCCGTGTGTGGAGGATTTGCCCGTTTTGCTGGATGCCGTTTTGCGTCGCGGGCCGGGCGATCCGCCCTTTTCGGCCCGCTCGTTCTATGACGCCGAGGGGCGTCTGCGCCTCTTCTTCGCCGACCGCGATTAAGATTGCATCGAATTGCACGAATGGGATATGTATCGTTCGTGCAATTCGATGCATTTACATCGTCGCGCTGGTCTTGGAATCGGTTTCTTCTTCCGGTTCGTCCTCTTTCCAGTAATTGAGCCACAACGTAAAGGTGCTGCCTCGGCCGGGCTGGCTTTCCACTTCCAGGCGGCCTTTGTGCTGATCGATGACTTGCTTGGTGATGGCCAGTCCCAGGCCGATGCCCTCGAAGAGTTGATCCCCGCTGCGGTCGAGGTGGTAGAAGCGGTTGAAGATTTTGGGGAGTTTGTCGGGCGGGATGCCGATGCCCTGATCCTGGATGGCAATCCGGACCTGTTCGCCCTGGTCGGCGAGGCGAATGTGGACATCGCCGCCTTCCGGACTGAACTTGATGGCGTTGTCGACGAGGGCAGCCAGCGCCCGCTCCAGATGGCCGGCGTCGCCGGAGACGGGCGGCAGGCCAGGGGCGGCCTCGACCAGCAGCCGGACATGATTCTGGGCGGCCTTTTCGGCGTAGGCGGCGACCACTTTTTGGACGACCTCTTCGATGTTCACCGGCTTGAATTTCGCCATAATGAGGTCCATTTCCTGGACGAAGAGGATGTCGTTGACCAGGGCCATGATGGTGTGAACGTTGCGCGCCACGGTGTCCAGGGCTTCGGGCAGGCGCTCGGGGGGAATCGTGCCTTTCTGAATCAGGTCGAGGTAGCCGTTGGCGACGGTCAACGGGGTGCGCAACTGATGGGCGATGTTGGTCAGGAATTCGCGGCGGGCGAGGTCCAGTTCGGCTAGTTTTTGGTAAGCCTCCGCCAGTTCCCCGGCGCGCATGCGCAGGTCGTCGATGGCCATTTTGTCGTTTTCGCGCAGGCGGCGGCTGATCTCGCGCACCATCGCCAGGGCGATCGAACTGCTGCGTTTCAGGACGCGGTCGAAGGCTTCGCGGTTGATTTCCAGGACGATGAGAGGGGTGATGCTCTTGACGGTGGCAGCGCGCGGGGCGTTGTGAATCAGCGCCATTTCGCCGAAGAAATCTCCGGCGCCGAGTGTCTTCAACAGGCGCGTCTCATTGTTGTTGATGACTTTGGTGACCTCGACTTCTCCCTCCAGGATTAGGTAGAACGTGTCCTCGAGAGCGTTTTCGCGGCACAAAACCGTCCCGGCCGGATAGTTCTTCAACTGGCTGTTGCTGATCAAATCGGCGACTTCGCCGGGGGTGATGCCCGGAAAAGCGCGGGGGATGATTTTGGAGGGGGCGCGCTGGGTGGTCATGGCCTTTCTCCTTTCTCTTGCATCGAATTGCGCGAATTGTTCATACTATCTACGCTATTCGTGCAATTCGAGTCTCCGATTTGCGGCCGGCAGGTCAGAGTTTGTAGCCGATCTTGCGCAGGAAGCCTTTGCGCCAGGCGATGCCGTCTTCGCCCTCGACGCCGCGCGGCGCGGCCCCGTCAACGACGCCCAGGATGCCGCGTCCCTGCTCGGTGACGGCGACCAGGACCTCGGTCGGGTTGGCGGTGGCGCAAAAGACGCGGCAGACCTCGGGGACGTTCTTGACCGCGTTCAACACGTTGATCGGGTAGTATCCCTCGGCCAGGAAGATGATGAACGAGTGACCCGCTCCGATGGCCAGGGCGTTCTTCTGGGCCAGGGCGATCATGGCCTCGTCGGTGCCGGAATAGCGCACCAGGCATTCGCCCGAGGCCTCGCAGAACGCCAGGCCGAAGCGGATGCCCGGAACGGCGTTGACCAGCGCCTCGTGCAGGTCTTCGACGGTCTTGATGAAATGCGACTGTCCGAGGATGAAATTGACGGCTTCGGGTTTTTCGATTTTGACGCTCAGAATTTCCATGTTGTCGCCTCCTCTGGCAGGATCAATCTGCCTTTATCATACAACAAGGAGAGGGGTTTCGCAAACCCCAATTTTTACTGCTGTGTATAGAAGACCAGCAAAGTGCTGCCGTATTTGCGCTGGTCGAATTCCCGCAGGTGGGCGAGCGCCAGCGGACGGTATTCGCGCGGGTGGATTTGGACGATGACCCAAGCGTCGGCGCTCAGCCAGGCGGGGTTGGCGTCCAGGGCCAGGAGCGCTTTCGACCACATTTCTTTGTATTGCGGCGGCGCGATATAGATGTAATCGAATTGGCGGTCGGCGGGCGCGGCCAGCATGGCAAAGGCGTCGCCGCGGCGCACCTCGGCCTGCTCGCTCAGTCCGCAGAGTTGCAGATTGGCTTTGATGACCTCGATGGGCTGGCGGTTCAAGTCACTGAAGCGGACGAAGGCCGCCCCCCGGCTGAGGGCCTCGATGCCGATTGCTCCGGTGCCGCCGAACAGGTCCCACCAGGCCGACGCGATGACATCGCCGCTCAGGATGTTGAACAGCGCCTGGCGGACTTTATCGGTCACGGGGCGGGTGGTGTCGCCGGGGACGCTCTTCAGGCGGCGGCCTTTTGCCGAGCCGGAGATGACGCGCAGACTCATTCGACGCTCCGACGAACCGTCAGGATGTTCCCGTGGCTGGCGATGACCGGGACGACGCAGCCGGTGCCGAGCAGGAAGCGCCGGCCGCCGGTCTGGGCGAGGGCGTCGGCGGCCTCTTGCCGGACCTGGTCCGGGCCGCGGTAGACGAGGGTGTTCTGGCTGACGCCGCCGCAGACGACGCCGCCGAAGCGGCTCTGGGCCTCGGCCAGGGAGGGGGGCGTCTCGCGGTCGTGCCAGTTGACGATGGGGAAGGGGAATTCCCGGGCCAGATCGAAGTAGATGTTTTGGCCGTGCAGGTGGAGCAGGTTGCACCACAGGGCGGCGGCGGGTTCGATGGCTTGCCGGTCGGCGGGCAGGCCGAAGGCCAGGTATTCCTGGAGAGACAGCAGATCGGCCTGGGCGTGCTGCACGGCGTAGAAGACGCCGTCGATGCCGGTCTCGATGGCGGCCTCCATGAAGCGGCGGGTGGTGACGGCGATGGTCTCCAGGCCGGCGCGGACGGCTTCGGGATAGAGGCGCAGGTGAGCGAGCAGGGTCTCGCCGCCGGCCAGGTTTCTGGCCTGCGCCAGGGGGCTGAAGATGGTCTGGAGGAGGGGGATTTCGGGGCCGAGTTCCCGCCGCAGGAGGCGCAGGCAGTCCAACTGGGCGGCCAGATGGGGGGCGGAGGGGGCGAGAGGGGGGAGCGCCTCCCAGTCCTGGGGGCGGTGGACGACGCGTTTCGTGTAGCGACGCGTCCCTTCGGTGTGGCCTTCCCAAACGTCCTCCACGCCCCAGTCCTTGAGGCAGAAGGAGGAGGCCGGCGTCACTTTGACCAGGTCGAAATCGTAGCGGCGCTGGAAGTCGAGGGTCGCGGCGGCCAGGCTCTCGGGCGATTGGTCGTCCACCGGGAAGTGCCGCCACAAGGCGACCGGCGGGCGGTCGAGGGCGGGGTCGTTGGCCAGGCAGGCCTGCAGGCGTTCTTTGTGGGAGAGGGACATTTACTTTTTTCCTTTAGAGGACCGCCTCTTTTCCCACTTCGCCAGGAGGGTTTGCATTTCTTCTTCTTCGCCCTGCTGGTTGGAGAAATATTCAGTCATGAACTGCGAGCGGCGCAGGCGCAGGGCCATGGGGGCGACGGCCTTCAGGTCGGCCAGGGTGACTTCGGTGCGGTTGTCGGCGGCGGCGTAGGCGCGGGCGGCCTCGAACCAGGTGATCTCGGCCCGCAGGCTGTCGATGCCCATTTTCTGGACGAGGGCGATGGCCGGGCGGGCGACTTTGTTGGGCAGGGTCACTTGCGGCAGGCGGGCGCGTGCCTGGCGGATTTCCTCGGCGGCGGCGTTCATTTCCTCCCGATAGGCGATGGCCATGCCGTAGGGGTTGGTGAGGTAGGCGCGCACCCGGCGGTAGGCTTCCAGGCGTTCTTCGGGCGCTTCGAGGCCGCGCACGATGACGCGCAGGCCGAAGCGGTCGAGGATTTGGGGACGCAGTTTGCCCTCCTCGGGGTTCATCGAGCCGATGAGGACGAAGCGCGCCCGATAGGTGGCCGAGAGCGGGCCGCGCCGGACGGTGTAACTGCCCTGGGCGGCGGCGTCCAGGATGGCGTCCACGATGTCGTCATCCAGAAGGTTGATTTCGTCAATGTAGAGCAGGTTGCGGTCGGCCTGGGCCAGGATGCCGCGCCGGACGCGCAGCCGGCTGTGGGTCACGGCGGCGCGCTCGTCGATGCCGCCGACGACGTCTTCGAGGCGGGCGTTGAGCGGCAGTTCGACCAGGCGGACGCGGTCGGAGGCGGTCAGCGGCTGGCCTTCGGCGAACTTGCGGGCGCAATCCGGGCAGACGGCGTCCATGCCGCCGGCGAGGACGTCTTCGGGCAGGCAGCCGTAACGGCACAGGCTGCGCTCGACTGGGGGCAGGAGGTCGAGCAGGGAGCGGACGGCGGTGGTCTTGGCGGTGCCGCGCGGCCCGATGAGCAGGATGCCGCCGACGGCCGGGTTGATGAGGCCGAGCAGGAGGGCCAGTTTCATTTCCTTTTGCCCGACGATGGCGAGGAAGGGGAAGGGCAGCGGTTCGGCCAGGCCGGCGTCGCCCATTTCGACCGGCGGCAGGGTCTTGCCGGAGACGTAATCGATCAGTTCGCGCAGGCTGCGAAAGGTGTGCGCGATGCGCTCTTTGGGTTCGGCTTCGGGCAGATCGGGCGGGATGGGTTCGTCCGGGTTCATGAGGTTTGCCTCTGCTTAGCGCGGTTTCTGGGCCAGGCGTCGCTGCTGACGCTCGCGGGCGGCGGCCATGCGCGCTTCTTCCTCCGGCGTTTCGGCGATCAGCGGCGGGACGGGGGTCGGTTTGCGGTCCTCGCCGAGGGCGACATAGACGAAGTAGGCGGTGTTGGTGTGGGTGCGCTCGCCGGTGATGGGGTTTTCGGCCGTCACGTTGACCTCGACTTCCATGGACGTGCGGCCGGCGTACGTGACCTCGGCTTCCAGAATCACCAGGTCGCCGATGCGGATGGGCTGACGGAAGACCATCTGGTCAATGGCGACCGTCACGGTGCGGTGGCCGGCGTGACGGGTGGAGGCCAGGGCGCCGGCCTCGTCGGCCAGTTTCATGATCCAGCCGCCGTGGACGTTGCCGTGGTTGTTGGCGTGCTCGGGCATCATCAGTTGGGCCAGTTGGATGCGCGAGGCGCGCATGGTTTTGGGGGGCAGGTCGCTCATGGGTCAATCCATGTCTTGTTTGAGTTCGCCGCTGTCTACGGTGTGCAACCGTTCCGGCTCTTCCAGCAGGACGTCCATCAGGCTGAATTCGAGTTCTTTCATGAGGGGCGCCAGGGGGACGGTGGCGGGCGGGTAGATTTTGGGGGGCGGCGGAGGCGGCGTGCGGCTGGGCGGGGGGACTCGAGGACGCGCTTGCGCAGGATACGCCGGTCATCGCTGATGTAGCCGACGTAAAATCCCAGCACCGAGTAGACCTGGCGGTCGGCGGTTACCCAGCCAATCCACTCGCCCAGCCGGTTGAAGATGTAAGGGTATTGGATGAACGCCTCGACGTCGCCGCGCGAGGTGTAGAGAGGAATGATGGGGTTGGTGTTGTTCATAAGATTGCTTGTTTTCTGTCTATATCATTATACGTCCAATAGCGGTTGACGAAAAAGTTCCATAGCATGACAATTCCGACCGCCACGGCTACGGTCAGATTCTTGGCCAGAAATTCGGGGCTGAGAATGGACAGCGCCAGGCGGTTGAAGAGGTCGAGCAGCGGCGGTTCGAGCAGCCAAAGGATCGGGATGCGAATGGCCACGCCAGCGGTGTTGACGAGGAAGAACATCAGCAACTGACGGTGCAACGGGCGGGAACGCGAATCGGGGTAGGTCCAGTAGCGGTTCCAGATGAAATTGCTGATGACGGCGCAGACGAAAGAGATCGTCCCGGCCAGGACGAGGGGAGCGTCCAGCCAGTGGGTGAGCAAGTTCATGACGCCGAAATCCACGACTGCGCCGATGGCTCCGACGACCATGAATTTGAGAAAGCGAATGCGCTCTTGACGATTGCGGAGCAGGTTCATGCCAGGGCCAGTTTTTGTTTGACGTAGGGGATGGTGCGGCGCAGGCCCTCGGCCAGGTCGGTGCGCGGTTCCCAGCCGAGACGTTCGCGGGCGCGGCGGATGTCTGGCTGGCGGCGCTGGGGGTCGTCGCCGAGGCGATTTTCGGGCTGGAAGATGACGCCGGCCTGGTTGCCGGTCAGCTGGTTAATCAGGTGGGCGAATTCCAGGATAGTGGTCTCTTGCGGGCTGCCCAGGTTGACAGGTTCGCAGAAATCGGACAGCAACAGGCGGTAGACGCCTTCGATCAGATCGTCCACGTAGCAGAACGAGCGAGTGTGACTGCCGTCGCCGTAGATGGTGAGTGGGTGGCCTTCGAGGGCCTGACGGATGAAGTTGGGGACGACGCGTCCGTCGTCGAGGCGCATGCGCGGGCCGTAGGTGTTGAAGATGCGGGCGATGCGGGTCGACAGGCCGTATTTGCGGTGATAGGCCATGGCGGCGGCCTCGGCGAAGCGTTTGGCCTCGTCGTACATCGAGCGCGGGCCGATGGGGTTGACGTGTCCCCAGTATTCTTCGGATTGCGGATGGACCAGCGGGTCGCCATAGACCTCGCTGGTGGAGGCCAGCAGGAAGCGGGCGGTGCGGGCCAAACAGAGTTCCAGGCAGTTGAGCGTGCCGAGCGAGCCGGCGCGCAGGGTCTCGATCGGCAGGTTGGGGTAGCCGAAGGGCGAGTTGAGGTTGGGGCTGGCGGGGGAGGCAAAGTGGAGGACGGCCTCGACCGGTCCGAGGTCGGGGAGGGGGACGGTCACATCGTGACGCAGGAAGGTGAAATTGGGGTTGCTGTTCAGGTGGGCGATGTTTTCGAGGTCGCCGGTAATGAGGTTATCCAGGCCGATCACGCGATGGCCTTCGGCCAGGAGGCGTTCACATAGATGCGAGCCGAGAAAGCCGGCCGCGCCGGTCACAACAACATACATAAGACCTCTGATTCTGCAAAGTTTATTTCCAGTCGATGCGGTTGATCAATCCGTCGCCTGTGATTTGCTGGGCCTGTCCGCTGCGGGTGTCTACCAGCCAGAGATTGCCCTGGTAGATGATGGCGATGAAGTCGCCGTTTTCGCTCTCCTGAGGGGCCCAGACGGGGGTTTGGGGTTCGACGCCGGGCAGGCCCTCGGCGGGGAAGAGCGTCTGGCGGTCGGAGCCGTCGCGGTCCATCACGACCAGGCGATAGCGGCTGGTCTCGCTCTGATCGGGGAAGATGGCCTCCAGAAAGGCGAGGCGGTAGGAGCGTTCGGTCTCCGACTGGCGCAGGGGGGAGGCGGCCGGGTAGGCGAACATGCCGGTCTGCTCGGCGATGCGGATGTTGGCGCCGTTGACGAGGGAGACGGCGTTCAAGTCGAAGAAGGGCGATTCTTCGGGGCTGACCAGGCCGGTGGGCGGGGCGTGGGTGACGACGAAGAGAGTCTGGCTGTCGCTGCCCCAGGCCAGACCGGGGACCCAGGCCCAGTCGCTGTGGGTGTTGAGGGGGGTGATGTCCAGGATGGGGAGGAGCACGCCGTCGCGGGCGTCCACCTGGCCGATGCCGTCGGGGCGGGTGTAGGCGATGCGGCGGCCGTCGGGGGAGAAGCGGTAAATGGTGCCCCACCAGCCATAGACGCCGCCGTAGTTGGCGTCGAGGATGCGGGTGGCGTTGCCGCGCTGGCCCGATGGGTAGAACGTCATGAGATACAGGTCGTTGTTCGCCTGCCAGCCGGGGGCGGTGGCGCTCGGCTCGACGGTCGAATAGGCGATTTGGTATCTCTGCCCCGGCACCCATTCGGCGGAGTGGACGATGTTGGAGACGCGCAGGTTGATGGGGGTCGGCGTCTGGCTGGTCAGGCTGACGACCCAGAGGGTGTTGATTTCCTCGGAGGGGGGGCGCGTCGAGCGGCGGGTGAAGAGCAGGTATTCACCGTCGGGCGAGAGGGTGAAGATGCGTCCGTCCAGGTCGCCGGTGGTGACGATCGGCCGGCGGGCGGCGGTGGTCCCTTCCATGACCCAGGCGTTGCCGGCCGCCAGGTAGGCCAACCGGCCGGGAATGGGCAGCGGCGCAAAGGGAGACTGCATCCCGACCATGACGATTTCGGCGGTCGGTTCCTGGAGAACCACTTCCGAGACAACGGTGCTGCGCACTTCGACGCCGTCTTCATAAACACGGCGGATGGTGATTTCTTTCAATCCGTTGACTCCGGCCTGAATCAGGCGGGTCTCGCCGGTCGGCATGGATTCGTTGCGCAATTCCTGGTGGTCGAAGGGAATCAAGACCTGCTGGGTTTCGTATTCCTCGCGGACGCGGGTGATCACGATGCGGGTGTCTTGCGAGAGGACAGTATAAGCGGGCGGTTCGACGCGGTCCAACTGGCCGAGGCGGATTCCGGCCGCGTCCAGGGCAGCCTGGACGGTGCTTCCGGCCGGCAGGGCGACTTGCTGGCTGGCGCCGTCCACGTAGATGTCGACGAGCAGTCCCTCTTGACGCACCTGCGGCGCGCCGCAGCCGCTCAGGAAGGCGGCGGCGAGCAAGAGCGGGAGAATGATTTTGGGGAGAAAAAGGCGTTTCATCGGATGCTGGTATAATCGCTGACGTCTAGCGGATGGCGCCGATGAGAAGCATGTAACCCTCGGCGACGATGATGGTCTGCAGGCGGAAGCCGGTGGCGACGGGACCCAGGGCACCGGTGTAGGCCTCGCTGATGACGACGGTGACCGCCTCGCGCAGGCCCTCCGGCGCGGGCAGAGGCCCGAAGTCGGCGCTGACCAGTTCGAGGTACAGTCTGCCGTTTTCGTCAACAGCCGGGGCCATGACTACCCGCGCCGTGGCTTGCAGGTAGCCGCTGCGCGCCGTGCCGTAGAGTTGAATCTGGTTGTTGCGCAAAAAGACTTGCGGGTTGCGCAAAATCGGGTTGGTCTGCGACTCGAATTTGTACGTCAGGTAGGAGGTCAGTTGCGTTTCGCTGATGATGAGCGTCACCTGACCGGTTTCGGCGCCGGCGGCCACCGCGGTCTGAATGGCGCTGCGCATTTCGCCGACCGCCTCGGTGGAGACGGGGACGGTCTCGGAGGGGTAGTCTGGGCCGCCGACGTCGATGGTGCAGGCCAGGATGGCGGCCAGGATGACGGCCGCGACCAGGAATAAGAAAGGTTTGTTGGACTTCATGAATGACCTCGTGTTCGAATGGGAGTTATTATAGCATGAGCGAGTCTGGAAAACCCGCGCTCGACCTGCCCGCTCTTTTGGAGGCGCTGCTTTTCGTCTCGGCGGAGCCGGTCTCGCCGGGACAACTGGCGGCCGCGCTGGAGGTGTCGGCGGCGGCGGTCGAAGAGGGGTTGAAGGCGCTGGAGGGGGAACTGCAGAGCCGCGGCCTGCGGTTGCAGCGTCACGGCGGGCGGGTGCAGTTGACGACCGCCCCGGAGACGGCCGAACTGATCGAACGTTTCCTCGGCCTGGAGGCGACCAGCCGCCTGAGCCGGGCGGCCCTCGAGACGCTGGCGATTATTGCCTATCAACAGCCGGTTACCCGTCCTTATCTGGAGTCGGTGCGCGGCGTCAGCAGCGATGCGGTGCTCAAGAGTCTGTTGAGCAAGGGACTGATTCAGGAGGTGGGTCGGGCGGAAGGCCCCGGCCGGCCCATTTTGTATGGCACGACCCCCGATTTCTTGCAGTACTTCGGCCTGTCTTCGCTGACCGATTTGCCGCCCCTCGATCTGGCCGCGCCGGAAAACGGCAACGGCCATAACGAGGCGTTGAAGGGGTAGGGATGGAAGAACGCTTGCAGAAGATTCTGGCGCGGGCGGGATACGGTTCGCGGCGGGCGTGCGAGGCGATCGTCGCCGCTGGCCGGGTGCAGGTCAACGGGCGGGTGGCCCGCCTGGGGGACAAGGCCGATCCGGGGCGCGATCAAATCCTCGTTGACGGACATCCGCTGGAGGCCGAGCCGAGGCTCTATGTGATGCTCTACAAGCCGCGCGGCGTGCTTTCTACCGTCCGCGAGCCGGGCGGACGGCAGACGGCGCGCGACCTGGTCGACTTGCCCGGGACGCTCTACCCCGTTGGTCGTCTCGACTTCGACTCGGAGGGCCTACTTCTGATGACCAACGACGGCGAACTGGCCAACCAGTTGACCCATCCCCGCTACGAACACGAAAAAGAATACCGCGTTCTGGTGGCCCGTCATCCCGACGCCAAACAGTTGGATCTGTGGCGGCGCGGGGTGGTCCTGCCCGACGGCTACCGCACGCAGCCGGCGGAGGTGTTCGTCGAGGGGCGGCACGGGAAGGGCACCTGGCTGCGGGTCATTTTGAGGGAGGGTCACAAGCGCCAGATTCGAGAAATGGGGCGGGTGACCGGTCTGCCGGTGGTCAAACTCATCCGGGTGCGGATGGGGACGCTCGAACTCGGGCGGCTCAAGCCGGGTCAGTGGCGCTACTTGACCGAGCGGGAGGTAGCGTCTCTAAAGAAGCCTCCGGCGCGCAAAACTGACGGTCCTGCAAAGAAATGAATTCCCCGGTCGCAGAAAGGGCCGGGGAATTCGCATAGTCAGATATACTTGGATGGGTGATGCGTTTGCGCTGCTATTCGGTTGCGCGCCCTACATCTCGCGCACGTCCAGCACCTCTTCGACCAGCGGCGCAATCACCTCTTTGACCTGTTTTTTCGGCAGCCCCACCACTTTGATTGTGACCGTGCGCGTGCTGGTGTCGTGACCCAGGAAGGTGGTCATGGCGATGATGTTGGCGTTCAGGTCGCCCAGCGCCTTGCCGATGCGGGCGAATTGACCGGGCTTGTCGGGGATCGAGACGGTGATGCGCACGCCTTTCTCGCGGGCGCCCATCAGTTCCAGGAAGATTTTGAACAGGTCGGTCTCGGTGATGATGCCGACCACCTTCTTGCCCTCCATGACCGGCAGGCCGCCGACTTTGTTGTCGGCCATGATGCGGGCCGCCTCCTCGATGGGGCAATTGCTGTCCACGGTCAGCACGTCCTTGCGCATCACTTTTTCGACCGTGATCTTGCTGAGCAGGTAATTGAGTTCCCACATGCTCAGCGTGGTGGCCGACGAGGGAGAGGCGTTCAAAATATCGCTCTCCGAGACGATGCCGATCATTTTGCCGTTTTTGACGACCGGGGCGCGCCGGATATGCTCCGACCGAAACAGGTTGAGCGCCTCCTGAATGGGCATTTCGGGCGGGACGGTAATTACAGGATGGGACATTCGTTCGCCGACAAGCATGATAGCCTCCTTTTGATTTTAGAACAGTGGATGGATGATTCGATTATATCCTGACGGCTTGGCTTTTTTCAATGGGTTTCACTCGGCAAAAGCCACCAGCAGGCGCGCCATATGTTTGGCGTGCTTGAGGTACAAATCCAGGCGGATGTTCTCGTTGGGGGCGTGGGCGCGGCTGTCGGGATGGCCCAGGCCGGCGGTCGCGACCGGCAGGCTCAGGTCGTGGACGAAGGGCGCGTTCGGCCCCGAACCGCCGGAGAGCGGGACCAGGCGGTGCGGCTTGCCGTAGACTTCATCGCCGGTCTTGCTGACCAGGGCGACGAAGGGATGATCGGGGTCGGTGCGGGCCGGGGCCTGGCCGCCCAGGTAGGCGATTTGCACATCCGGGAAACCTTCGGCGTCCAGGTGGCGGCGCAACTGATCGAGCACGTCTTCGGGCTGCTGGTCGGGGACGAGGCGGAAGTCCACCTTGGCCGAGGCGCGCGCCGGCTGGACGGTCTTCGAGCCGGGGCCCTGGTAGCCGGAGGTCAGGCCGCAGATGGTGCAGGTCGGGCTGAAGACCTCCTCGACGCGCAGGGCGACGCCGTCGGTCAGCCCCTTGATGAACGTCTTGACGCCAAATTGCTGTTTGTAGACCTCGGAGGTCTCGGGCAGGGCGGCCATCAGTTCGACGTCGCGCCGGGAGGGCGGGCGCACTTTGTCGTAGAAGCCGGGCAGGCGGATGCGCTCGTCGGGGCCTTTGAGTGTGTTCAACGCCCAGACCAGCCGCCAGGCGGCGTTGGGGAAGATCGAGCCGCCCAGCCCGGAGTGGACGTCGATCGCCGCCGTCTCGACCGAGAGTTCGACGTAGCAGATGCCGCGCAGGCCGAGGTACTGCACGGGGGTCTCTTCGTGGTCCACGCCGCCGAACTCCCAGATGCAGGCGTCGGCCCGCAACCGGTCGCGGTGCTGGCGGACGAAGCCAGGCAGACTGGCGCTGGAGGTCTCCTCCTCGCCCTCGATGATGAATTTGACGCCGCAGGGCAGGTCGCCCAGTTCGGCCAGGAGGGCGTCGATGGCGAACAGGCGGGCGACGAGGTGGCCCTTGTCGTCGCAGACGCCGCGCCCGTAGAGTTTGCCGTCCCGCAGGCTGGGTTCGAAGGGTGGCGTCTCCCACAACTCGAGCGGTTCGGGCGGCTGGACGTCGTAGTGGTTGTAGAAGAGCAGGGTCTTGTCGCTCTGGCCCTTGCGCTCTCCGAAGACGACCGGCGCGCCGGCAGTGGGCAGGATTTGGACCTCGAAGCCGCGTCGGCGCAGCAGGTCGGCGGTCAGGGCGGCGCATTCCTGGATGCCCCAGTTTTGCGCGCCGACCGAGGGCTGGGCTACCAGCCGCGACAACTCGGCGATGGAGTCGTCGAGGTGGGTTTCGAGGTAGGAGTCGAGGTTGTCGAAGGTGGGTTTCTTGATCATGGAGGTTATGAGTGGGGTGAGGGTTCTGAGGGATTGAGGGTTCTGAGGGGGTGAGGTATCTGAAGGGGCGAGGTTCAGCCGAACAGCCGCCCGATCGAGAGCGAGCCGCCGTAGGCGATAACCAGCATCTTGATGAATTGGCCGGGGAAAACCCACAGCAAGAACTTGTGAATGGGCATCTTGAGCACCCCGGCGGCCACGCCCACCAGGTCGAAGACGGGGTTGGGGATGACGGCCAGCACCAGAATGGCCGGCCCGCCGTATTTGCGCACCCAGGCGGTGATCTTTTCGTACCGCTTCCAGTTCTCGATCACCGCCCGGCCGCTGTAACCGGCCAGGTAGCCGGAGAGTTCGCCCACCGCCGCGCCGGCAGCGGCCGCGGCGGCCACGCCGACTGGGTGGAGCAGTCCGCTCATGGCGAAGACGACCGCCAGACCGGGGACGGGAATCAGGACGGTGGCATAGGCGAGCAGCGTGATGAGGAAGATGCCCGGGTAGCCGTAAACGGCAAAGTTCTCGATTCTGTCTTTGAGCAGGTAGGCTGCCACCGTGACGCCGATGACGATGACGAGCGCCAGGATGCGGGAGAGGTTGACGAGCCAGGTCGGCTTGCGTGAGGCGGCGGAAGCGGGGGCTTTGTCCATTTCAGGCTTCGGTAATGTCAACGGAGAGAATCTTGACCCCGGGATATTCCGGCCGAATCGGATCGCGCGGCGGAATGGAGAGCAGGACGTCCATGCCGGCGATGACCTGTCCGAAGACGCTGTGCTTGCCGTCCAGCCAGGGCGTGGGGACGTGGGTGATGAAGAACTGCGAGCCGTTGGTGTTCGGGCCGGCGTTGGCCATCGAGAGCACGCCCGGCTTGTCGTGCCGCAGGGAGGGGTGGAATTCGTCCTCGAAGCGGTAGCCGGGTCCGCCCGAGCCGCGGCCGGTCGGGTCGCCGCTCTGGGCCATGAAATCGGCGATGACGCGGTGAAAGATGACGCCGTCGTAGAAGCCCTGCCGCGCCAGGAAGACGAAGTTGTTGACGGTGCGCGGGGCTTTGTCGGCAAAGAGTTCGAGGACGATGTCCCCCTTTTCGGTGTGCAGGGCGGCGGTGTATTTCTTGGCCGGGTCGATCTGCATGGCAGGCGGGGTGGTCCATTGTTTCATGGGAAGGAAATCCTTTCTGCGAAAAATGGAACAGGCCGGAAGGCCTGTTCTACAAGAGGGCTTCGATTCTTGCTACGACCATATCCAGGGCGGCGACGTTGAAACCGCCTTCGGGGATGATGACATCGGCGTACCGCTTGGACGGCTCGACGAATTCCAGGTGCATCGGGCGGACGGTGGCCAGGTATTGCTTGATGACCGATTCGACTGTCCGGCCGCGCTCGGCGATGTCGCGCTGCAGGCGGCGGATGAAGCGGATGTCGGAATCGGTGTCCACGAAAATTTTGACGTCGAACAGGTCCCGCAGGGCTTTTTCGGCGAAGATGAGGATGCCCTCGACCAGGATGACCGGCCGCGGCTGGACGGTGAAGGTCTGCGCCGTGCGGCTGTGGGTGGCGAAGTCGTAAACCGGGACTTCGACCGGCCGCCCGTCTTTCAGGTCGAGGATGTGCTGGATGAGCAGGTCGGTCTCGAGCGAGTCGGGGTGGTCGAAGTTGACCTCGGCGCGGCGGGCGGGGGGCAGGCCGCTCAGGTCACGGTAGTATGAATCATGCTGCAGGAAGGCAATGCGCGGCGGTCCGACGCGCTGCAGGATGGTCTGGGCGACGGTCGTCTTGCCGGAACCCGATCCGCCGGCGATGCCGATGACGAGAGGAGAATCGCGTTTGGGCATGATGGAATTATACCCGCGCCCGTTCATTTCGTTGGGAACTCTCTTTGGGCGACATGCTATAATACCCCTGCTTTCTTTCCGGCGACAAGATGATTTTGCAGTTATCGTCATCAGTCTGAGATCGCGTCCAAACGGGGCCGCTGGCGCTGATCGGCCTCGAAAACTCATGAGTTACGGAGATTCTTGGATGAAAAAGCATTCTTTCTTGATCGGCGGCCAATGGCGGACGAGCGCTGAAACGGCCGAAGTGCGTTTCCCCTACAACGATGAACTCGTGGCGGAGGTGTATCAGGCCTCGGACGCCGACCTCGAAGACGCCATCCTGGCCGCCCAGCGCGGCTTCGAGGCGACCCGCAAACTGCCCTCTCACGTCCGCTCGAAGATTTTGCTTGCTCTGCTGGCGCAGATGGAGCGGCGCAGCGAGGAACTCATCGAGACCTTGATTCTGGAGGGAGGCAAGACCCGCAGCGTAGCCGCCGCCGAGGTGGCGCGCGCCAAAGAGACGGTGCGGATTTCGGCCGAGGAGGCCAAACGCATTGGCGGCGAAATCGTCCCCATTGACTGGACCGAATTGGGCGAGGGCCGCCTGGGAATCGTCCGGCGCTTCCCGCTCGGCGTCATCGCCTGCATCGCGCCGTTCAACTATCCGCTCAACCTGGCCTGCCACAAAGTGGCTCCCGCCATGGCGGCTGGCAACGCCTTCATTCTCAAACCGGCCTCGGCCACGCCGCTCTCGGCGCTGATTCTGGGCGAGATGATTCTGGAAGCCGGTTACCCGCCCGAAGCGGTCAGCGTGGTCACCTGCCGAGGGGCGAAGGCCGAGAAACTGGCCACCGACTCGCGCATCGCCTTCCTGACCTTCACCGGCAGTTCGGAGGTCGGCTGGCATCTCAAGAGCCTGGCCGGGCGCAAACGGGTCTGCATGGAACTGGGCGGCAACGCTGCTGCCGTCGTCCACGAGGACGCCAACTTGGAGTACGCCGTCGGGCGGATCGCCAACGGCGGGGTGGCCAACGCCGGGCAGAACTGCATTTCGGTCCAGCGCGTCTTTCTGCATCGTCCCATCTACAATCAGGCGCTCGAAATGCTCCTCGATAAGTTTGCCGGGTTCACCGTCGGCGACCCGCGCCTGGCCGAGACGGTCGTCGGGCCGATGATCGACAAGAAGGCGGCCGCCGAGGCCTACGAGAAGGTGCAGGAGGCCGTCGCCCAGGGCGCTCGCATCGCTTACGGCGGGCGGCTGGAGGGGGCGATTCTCTACCCCACCATTCTGACCGACACGACCCCGGAGATGCGCGTCAACCGCACCGAGATCTTCGCGCCGGTCATCACGGTCACCCCTTACGATACCTGGGACGAAGCCATCCGCCTGGCCAACGACACCGATTACGGCTTGCAGTCGGGCATCTTCACCCAGAACGTGAACCGCATCCTGCGGGCCTTCGAGGAGATTCGGGTCGGCGGGTTGCAGGTCAACGACGTCTCGACCTTCCGCATCGACCAGATGCCCTACGGCGGCGTCAAGGGCTCGGGGGAGGGCCGCGAGGGGCCGCGCTACGCCATCGAGGAGATGACCGAGCCGCGCCTGATGGTCATCAATTTGCCGGGCGGCAAGGAATAACCATTCCTCCTGCTCCAAAAGAAAAAATCCTGGCGGACGTTTCCGTCAGGATTTTTTTGATCAGAGCCACCGAAGGGACTCGAACCCTTGACCAGGCGTTTACGAAACGTCTGCTCTGCCGGCTGAGCTACGGTGGCGTTGCGGCGGCGGGATTATACCAGCCTTTTCCGTAAACTGACAACCTTTGATATACTTTCCTCGATGAAGATTGCCATGCTCTCTTACCACACCTGTCCGCTGGCGACGCTGGGCGGCAAGGACACCGGCGGGATGAACGTCTATGTGCGCGACCTGACCATTGCGCTGGGCCGCCTGGGAATCCACGTGGACGTGTTCACCCGCTCGCAGGACGAGCATGTGCCGCATGTGCTGCACGACCTCGGCTACGGCAACCGCGTTGTCCATGTGCCGGCCGGGCCGGAGGTGCCGCTCCCCAAGCAGGAACTGGCCGCCTACATTCCCCAGTTTGTCGAGGGAATCAAGGCGTTTGCCGCCGAGAAGGGCATTCGTTACGATCTTCTGCACAGCCATTACTGGATGTCGGGCCTGGCGGCCGAGGCGCTTTCGGACGCCTGGGGCGGGACGCCCATCCTGCACATGTTCCACACCCTGGGGGAGATGAAGAACCGCGTCGCCCGCTCGGACGAGGAGCGGGAGGGCGCGTACCGGCTGGAGGGGGAACGCCGCGTCCTGCGCCGCGCCGACCGCATCGTCGCCGCGACCGTGGCTGAGCAGGCCCAGTTGCAGTGGCTCTACCGGGCCGACGTCTCCAAGATCGTCATCATTCCCCCCGGCGTGGATACCGGCCACTTTTATCCCATCCCCCTCGACGAGGCGCGCCAATACGTCGGCCTGCCGCTCGAGCGTCGCGCCGTGCTGTTCGTCGGGCGCATCGAGCCGCTCAAGGGGCTGGACACGCTGATTCGCGCCATGGCCTGTCTGCGCTGCACGAAGGTGGGCGAACAGGTCTCGCTGATGGTCATCGGCGGCGAGCCGGAGGCCGAACCCGACAAGATGACGGCCGAGATGGCGCGCCTGCAGAAGTTGTGCAACGAACTGGCGATGGGCAAGGTGGTGGTCTTCCTGGGCAAGCGCGGCCAGGAGACGCTGCCCTATTACTACTCCGCCGCCGATGTGCTGGTCATGCCGTCTCATTATGAATCGTTTGGAATGGTGGCCCTGGAGGCGATGGCCTGCGGGACGCCGGTGATCGCCTCGCAGGTGGGCGGGCTGGCTTTTCTGGTTCAGGACGGGGTGACCGGTTACACGGTGCCGGCCGAGGATCAGGATGCGCTCTGCGACCGCCTGACGGCGTTGCTGGGCGACGAGGCCCTCCGTCAGAGGTTGGGGCGTCAGGCGGCGGAATACGCCCGCGCCTACGATTGGGCAAAGATCGCCGCCCGCATCCTGGATGTGTACCGGCAACTGGCGGCCGGGGGGTGAGAGGCTGGCTTTTCGTCCCCGCTCAGTCGGCGTCGCCGACGACGAAAATAGGGAGGCGGCGCTCTATTCTTTCATCTTCACGTAGAAGAGGGTCGAGCCGTCGATTTCCTGGGTGCGCATTTGGAAGAGGTCTTTGTAACTGGCGATCAGGCGCGAGAGTTGACGGTGGCCGTAGGTGCGCGGGTCGAAGCCGGGGTCGAGTTGGGCCAGGGCGTTGCCCATGTGGTCGAGCCGCGCCCAGCCGTCCTCCTGTTCGGCGATGGCGTAGGCCTGGCGCAGAATCGGAATCGGGTCGCTTTCGGTTTCCGCCTCGGCCGGGGCCGGCGCGGCAGGCGGCGCGGCGCTCTTCTTGCGCGAGGGGCCGCGTCGCCCGGCGCTGCGGACGGCCTTCTCCTCGGCCACCAGGTTGGAGGTGTAGACGAAGACGTCGCAGGCGTTGACGAAGGACTTGGGCGTTTTCTTCTCGCCGATGCCCATCACGAAGACGCCGCTCTCGCGGATGCGGGTGGCCAGGCGGGTGTAGTCGCTGTCGCTGGAGACCAGGCAGAAGCCGTCCACCACGCCCGAATGGAGGATGTCCATAGCGTCGATGATCATGGCGCTGTCGGTGGCGTTCTTGCCGACCGTGTAGCGGAATTGCTGCACCGGCTGGAAGGCGTGATAGTTCAGGATGTCCTTCCAGGAATTCATGCTGGTGGTCGTCCAGTCGCCGTAGATGCGCCGGACGGTGACCAGCCCATATTTGCCGGCCTCGACCAGCATTTGCGGCAGGAGGCTGGCGGTGGCGTTATCGCCGTCGATCAGGATGGCGATCTTGCGCCGGGGGAGATTGGTCAGTTCTTCTGGCATATACTCATTATATCATTTTGAGAGGGCCGCAGACCGACAGGGCGCGAGTTCCGAAAGGCCGGCCGAGAGTTTTTCGATTTGGGAAAGGGGAGTAGAAATCTTGGCGAGATTGTGCTAAAGTAAGAATGACGAGCGGCGTTCTTTCTGGGGTATGAAAGGAGGTGTCGAATGACGACGCAACAGCATGTATGCGGGAAGATTTTGCTGGCCGATGATGGTTCCGAGCATGCCCAGGCGGCGGTTGCTCTCGTCTGCGATTTGCCTCTGCCGCCCGATTGCCGAATCACGGTGCTGCGCGCTTTCGGCTCGCAGCAGGCCAGCGAACTGGGGCTGCTGGAGGCCGCGGTCGCTCAGACGGCGGCGCGTCTGCGCGAGAGGGGATTGAACGCCGAAACCGAAGTGCTGCTTGGCTCGCCTGCCGAAGTGATCGCCGAATACGCCGAGGCCCACAAAGTCGATTTGATCATCTTGGGCGCGAAGGGGCTACGGGCTACGCTCGGCATCCTGTTGGGCGGGGTGGCGCAGCAGGTCGTCGAATATGTCGCCTGCCCGGTGCTGGTGGTGCGCACGCCTTACAGTGGCCTGCGGCGAATCCTGCTGGCCAGCGACGGGTCGGTATACAGTCAATACGCGGCGGAATATTTGGGCATGTTTCCCCTGCCGGCCGGCGTCGAGGTGCGGGTCATGCATGTCTTGAATCCGCCTCCCTTTCCTGTGATTGTGCCGCCTGCTCAGGCGGGAGGGATGCCTGTCATGCCCTTGACCCTTCCCGAGGAAGTGATGGCGATGCGGGCCGAGGAAGAGCGCCAGGCGACGCGCATGCTGGAGGACCTGGTCGCCGGGCTGCAGAAACGCGGTCTGCGGGCGGAGCCGATTTTGAAGCGCGGCGACGCGGCGACCGAATTGATTGCGTATATCAAGGCGGAGAAGATCGATCTCACCGTGGTTGGCTCGCGCGGGCTGGGCCGGGCGCGTTCCTGGCTGATGGGCAGTCTCTCGCGCAAGTTGGTGCATTATTCGGGCGGCTCGGTGCTGGTAGTGCGCGGCCCGCGCGAGGGGTGAAGCGGCTGATTGGGTGAATGCTGGAGTTTGTGTAGATGGTCAAGAGCAAGGATTTCTTTCAGGTCGTCGAAGAGCGCCGCTCGATGCGGGCTTTTGCCCCCACGCCGGTGGAAGCAGAGAAACTGAAACGCATTTTGGAGGTCGTCAACCGGGCGCCCTCGGCCGGCAATTTGCAGGGATACGAGATTTTTGTCGTCCGCAAGGCGGAGCAGAAGCAGGCGCTGGTGAAGGCGGCTTATGACCAGCAATTCATCGCCGAGGCCCCGCTGGTTCTGATTTTCTGCGCCAATCCGGCCCGGTCGGCCGTCCGTTATCGGGAGCGCGGCGAGAACCTCTATTCGGTGCAGGACGCGACGATCGCCTGCACGTACGCCATGCTGGCGGCGACGGCCCTGGGACTGTCCTCCGTCTGGGTGGGGGCGTTCGATGAACAGGCGGTCAGGCGGGCAGCCGACATCCCCGCGGACCTGACGCCGGTGGCGATGCTGCCGGTCGGTTATGCCAGCGAATTGCCCCCTGCGACGCCGCGGCGCAGCCTGGACGAGATTGTCCATGAGCGCTAGCGCCGAGGCCGGTTCTCGGCGGCGTTCAGGCGTTTTTCCGAACCGCCCCCGCTTCTTCCAGCAGAAGGAAACTGTGGACGTCCCCGGCGGGGGGCGGAAAACGGTAGAGAAAAATCAACCCCTGCTTGTGAATGGCTTCCGGCTGCCAGCCGGGGAAGTCAATGTTGATGCTGACGAAGCGGGCGCCGTGCGGCGCTTTGGCGGCGAGATGAGCCTGCATTTTGGCCATGTAACGGCTGTGTCCATACCAGAAAATGACGTCGGCGTCGTGTAAATCGAAGCGGTAGAAATTTCCCCAGCGGACGACAACCTGGCCGCCTGCGCCTGTCAGCCGCGCCCGCAGACGGGCGATCAGGCAATGGATGGGCGAGATTTCGATCCCGACGGCGCGCGCCCCGCGCCGGGCGGCGGCGATCAGGACTCGGCCGTCGCCGCAGCCGAGGTCGTAGAACGTTTCGCCGGCCTGCAAACCGGCCAGGTCCAGCGCCTGTTGGATGCGCGCGGAACGCGTCGGCACCCAAGGGATGCCGGACAGGATGGGGACGAAGACCCACAGCAGGCCGAGAATCGCCAGGACGAGCAGGACCAGGGGCAGGAGGAGGGTCATCCGAGCCTTTATCCGAAACGCTGCAGGGCGCGGAAGACGGCCTCGACGCCGAAATCGAGGGCGTCCACCGGGATGCGCTCGTCGGCCCCATGGACGCTGCTCAGGAAGTTGAAATCTTCCGGCAATTTCAACGGGGTGAACCCGTAGGTCTGGATTCCAAGTTTCGAGAGGAAGCGGGCGTCGGTCACCGCGCCCAAGACGAAGGGGATGGCCGTCCCGCCCGGGTCGAGTTCGTTCAGCACGCCGCCGAGGGCGGGGAACAGACCCATATCGGGGGCGGCCGGCCCGGGGTCCGAGCGCAGGATTTCGATTTCGGCCCAGCGGCCAATGCGGGCGCGCACCTCCTTGAGCATGGTCTCGGGGGACATGCCCGGCAGCATGCGTCCGTCCATGCCCAGCGTCACTTCCGAGGGGATGACGTTCAGTTTCTCGCTGGCCTGCAGCATGGTCGGGCTGACGGTGTTGTGAAAGAGGTTGGCGAAGAGGGCGCCGCGCGAACCCAGCAGGGTCAGAATCGAGTCGGTGAGCAGGGGGTTGAGCAGCAGGCGGATGACCGCCCCGTTCACGCCGCCGAGGGCGCTGGCGAGGGCCGAAAACATCATTTTGACGGCCGGGGTGATGTGGACGGGGAGCGGCCGCCGGTCGAGGGCGGTCAGGGCGCGCCCCAGTTTGGCCATCGCCTGGCCGCGCACCGGCATGGAGGCGTGTCCGCCCTGGCCGCGAAAGACGGCTTTCATCCAGCAGATTTGTTTTTCGGCGACCATGATCGGGTAGATGCGTTTGCCTGCCATGCTCATGTTGAAGCCGCCGAATTCGCCGAACGCATAACGGACGCCCTCGAACAAGCCCGGATGTTCGGCGACCAGATAGCGGACGCCGTACTCGTCGCCGGCCTCCTCGTCGGCGACGGCGGCGAACAGCACGTCGCCCGGCGGGACGATGCCGAGGGCTTTGAGTTTCAGGAAGGCGGCCAGCAGGACGGTCAGCGGGCCTTTCATGTCCAGCGCGCCGCGGCCCCACAGATAGCCGTCGGCGATGCGGCCCTCGAAGGGCGGGTACGTCCACTGCTGGTTGGCGGTGGTGACGACGTCCACGTGGCCGTAGAGCAGGAGGGGCGGGGCCTGGCCGCGGCCGGGGATGCGGGCGATCAGGTTGGGGCGGTCCGGGCGGCGGGCGACGAGCGTGGTCGGGATGCCGGCCTCTTTGAGCAGGCCGGCGATGTATTCGATGCAGGGACGTTCGTTGCCGGGCGGGTTGGTGGTGTCGAAGCGGATGAGATGCTGCAAGAGTTCGAGCGGGCGTTCGTAGAGAGGGGTTGGCTGAGGCATGGTCTCTCCTATGCGAAATCGGCCGTCTGGGGGTCGGGGCGGCGCAGCGAGTCGATCAAGGTCTGCATGTGTTCCCAGTGCGAGCCTTTCCAGTAGATTTGGTCGCAGGCGCGGCAGATGGCGAACTCGTCGAAGTAGCGTTTGGTCTTCGGCTCCAGGCGGTCGAGGATGGCCGCTTTTTCGACCGGTTCGAGCAGGGCGTTGCAGCGCAGGCAGCGCCGAAAGGGGGCCAGGCGGTCGCCCAGGTCGAAGCGCCGCAGGACCTCGCCCAATTGCTGGCGGGGTTCGAGCGAGCGCAGGCAGTAACCGTGCCGGACGGTTTTGCGCATCAGCAGGTGGCGGTCGCGGGTAAGCAGGATGCGCTCGTCCTGGGTCAGGATTTCGGCCAGGCGGGCGTCTTCGTAGTCGTTGGCGTAGAGGCAGTCGAAGCCGCACATGCGCAGATAGGCGGCCAGGCGGCCGAGGTGACTGTCGAGGAGAAAGCGCGGCTCGATCGGACAGCCGGCGGGCGCGGCCCGGACGTGGACCTGGTCGCCGTCTTCGGCGATGTCGTCCAGGCTGGCGGTTTGTCCGTTGACCAGCACTTCGCCGACCTCCGGATGCGGCACGCCCAGCGATTCGATCAGATGCTTGAACGACTGGCGCTCGCAATGGCGGAGCGTCAGCGGGCCGGCGCGCCGGGCGGGCGGCAGAAAGAAATGCAGCGTTTCGTCGAAGGTAAAAGTGGTGGTTTTTTCACCCGCCATGATTCATGAAGGGACAGCGGCTAGACAGAAGACAAACGTCTCTTCTCCCGCCTGCATACGGCAGGCGGTCAACCTGACCTCCAGGGAGTCGCCGTTGCTGCGGGTGAGTCTGAGAGGAAAATCCTTGACCTCGCCTGTGCGGTGCATCTGGCGCAGGAAATCGGCGCGTTGCTCGGCGCTCCATATTCCCGCTTCCAGCAGCGTCCGGCCGACGATGTCTTCGCGCGGGTAACCCAGTTTCAGGATGAAGGTGCGATTGACCTCGATGATTTTGCCGTCCTTGGCGCGGAAGGTGAAGGTTAGCGGGGCCGGGGTTTCCTGGGAGGGGACATTGAGATGACTGAGTTGGCGGGCGGCCTGCTGAATCTCTGCCTGCTTGCTTTCGGAAATGTCTTCGAAAATGAAGATGCGGCCGCCGGCGGCGTTCCTTCGGCGCGGCAGGGGAGCAATCCGCAAGGCGAAGTAGAACACTTGCGCCGGATTGGGCGCGATCATGAATTCCGTGTTGGCGCTGGCTGCCTTTTGGAAAGCCTCGAAAAATCCCGGCCAATGTTTGAAGATGCTTTCGAAAGACGCGCCAGCCTCGAGAGTCGCAGGAATGCCGGCGTATTGACGGAAGGCTCGATTGGCGTACACCAATTCATCCTTCTCGTCCAGCACCAGAATGCCTTCGTTCATGCTGTCCAGGACGGTTTCGCTGACCACGGGAAAGAGGTCGAGGGGGCCGACGCGCAGCAGGCTGAAGATGGCAATCAGGCCGGCCGCAGTCATGGCGAAGGAAGTCAGGTCGAGGTAGGGGAAAGGGTTGAGGCCGGTATTGTACAGGATGTTTCCTATCCAAATGACCGCCACTGCAAGGAGGATGGTAAAGGATTGGGCGCGGTGGGGCGAGCGGGTTCGGATTGCCTGACGGACGAAGAGGATCGAACCCGCCAGCAGGAGGATGTAGGAGAAGGCCACCAATCCCCAGAAGGCGAGGCCATGGGTGACGACCAGAATTTTCAGCGCGTTATGATGGACTTGATAGAACCCCGTCCAGATCAGGCCGTGCATTTCGTTGGTCCAGGCCAGCAGCAGGAACGAAAGCGAACCCAGCCAAAGCCAGTGCAGACGGCCCTTTCTCAGCATATCGGTGTAACCGCAATAACCGAGGGCGAAGAAGAACCACAGGACGGGCGAGGTGGTGATGCCCAGATATTCGATTTTGGCCATCAGGATTTGGACGCGAAGATCGCCGATGGCCAATTCCAGGGCGTATCCGAACGACCAGACGGCGATGGACAGCATGAGCAGGGTGAGCCAGATCGCCCCCGGATTGCCGCGTCGCTGGGAGGCGACGGCGGCGCCGCTCACCGAGAGCATGCCGGCGACAATCAGGGCAATGGCGTAGAAGTTAGGCTGCCAGAGAAGCGCGTCCAAGTTCGAGTCCTTATCGTTGTTTTTCCTGTCTTTCCCAGGCAATCCAGGCGATGAAATTCTCGCCGCCGATTTCCAGCCGTCGGGCGGTGACGTTTAGGTCCAGGGGCGGGCCGATCTTCCTGTACAGCCGAATCGGCCAATTTTCGAGCAGGCCCTCTTTTTGAATTTGGTTCAGGAAATCGGTTTGTTCGCCTTCGTTCCAGAGTCCCAGTTCTGCCAGACTGCGGCCGGTCAGCGCGCTGCGGGGCTGGCCGATGCCAAGGACGAAGGCGCGGTTGATCTCTACGATGCGGGCGTCGTTTTCTCGGATGAGCAGGATGAAGGGAATCGAGGTTTCGAGCGCCTGAATGGTCAACGTCTCATCGGGGGTTTCTTCTGGCGAGGTCAGGCGCATTTCGGCCTGTTTGCGTTCCGAAACATCATGGAGGACGAAGACGCGTCCAACCGGCCTTCGATTGTGATTCAGGATGGGCGAGATTCTGAGGTCGAAATACAAATTGGTGATTGGATCGGGAGCGATTCGAACCTCGGTGCGGATATTGCTCACGTCTTTGAAGGTTTCGGCAAAGTTGGGCCAGTTTTCGAGCGCGTCGTCGAGCAACTTGCCGGTAGGCGTCTCCGGCCAAATGTTGGCGTAGCGGCGGAAGGTGTGATTGGCATACAGGACGCGATCGCGATCGTCTACGACCAGAACGCCGTCGTTCATGCGTTCCAGAATGTTCTCGCCCACCACCGGAAAAAGATCGAGCGGACCGACCCGCAGCAGGCTGAAGATGAGCACCAGGCCGGTGGTAGACATGGCGAAAGAGGTCAGGTCGAGATACGGGAAGGGATTGAAGGGGGTGTGGTAGAGGATGTTCCCGCCCCACGTGATGGTCACTGCGACCAGAATGGCAATCGCCTGAGCGCGGTGAGACTTGCGTTTCTTGAACGCTTGTTGCAGGAAAAGTATCGAGCCGGTCAGAATCAGCAGGTAGGAATAAAGGACGTGCACCCAATAGTACGCGCCATGCTCGACAGTAAAGAACCGAATGCCGTTATACTCGACCTGGCCGGTGTAAGTCCAGATAAGATGATGGACCTCGTTGCTCCACGTCATGGCGAGGGTGACGAGGGGGAAAACGGCCAGCCAGCCCAATTTCTTTTGGCGGAGAATGTTTCCCCGGCCGGTGTATTCCATGGCAAACAGAAACCAGAAAAAGGGCACCGAGACGATGCCGAGGTATTCGATTTTTGCCATCCACACCTGAAGGGGCAGGTCGCCAAAAGCGATTTCCAGGGCGTATCCCAACGACCAGATGCTGATCGCGACCATCAGCCAGGCCAGCCAGACGGCGCTCGGATTGCTGCGGCGCTGCGAGGCGATGGAAGCCCCCGCGATCGTGAGAATCCCCAACAGGACAAGGGAAATCGAATAAGCGTTGGGCTGCCAGGTCAGTGTATCCAAGAGGGAGAAATCCTGTGGTTCGAAGATCGGCCGGTCGTGCGCGCCGGGCCGACTCAATTATATCCCCAAATGCGGACGCGCGTTTCGAGGCGCTCAGCCGGACGTCGAAATGCGCTGACGCAGGCGCGCAACAGCCCGGCGGATGGGCGGCAGACGGAGCAGGAGCAGGACGAGCGCCAGCGCCCCCCACAGGAGCGGCTGGAGGATGTCGCCGCGCAGGGCGAAGAGGGTCCCCTTTTTGGCCCAGCCATAGTGGAGGATGACCAGCGGGACGATGAGATAAACGAGCCGGTGGAGTTGCTTCCAGCGTTTGCCCATCCGGCGCATGAAGACATCGAAGGAGGTGATCGCCAGCGGAACGAGCGGGAGACCGGCGCTGAAACCCAGAAGGATGAAAGGTTTCTCCCCCGTCAGGCGCAGGATTTCGGCCAGATCGAAGCCGTAGTCGAGGGCGGCGAAGACGGCGAAATGCAGGCTGGCGTACAGGAAGGCGTACAATCCGAGGGCGCGGCGGCGCGGGGCCAGAAAGCCCCAACCGGTCAGCGTGATCAGGGGCGTGACCGCGAGCGAGGCGACCAGGAAGTACAGCGCCGCCCGTCCCAGCCGCTGTTCAATGTCCTGGATGGGGTTGACGCTCAGTCCGCCCGTCCACGCCGCCCAGCCGATGGACGCCAGCGGCAAAATGCCCAGCAAGTGGACAACCCATCGCAGCCATATCCCCTTGCGCCAAAAATCCCTCATCTCTAAATTTCCAACCTGTCGACGTGAAAACGCGCCAACGCTAATAATTCACTCTCAAATCCATCCCGGCGTACAGCCCGGCCACCTCCTCGCCGTAGCCGTTGAACATCAGCGTCTCGCGGCGGCCCAACTCGCCGATTCGCCGTTCGGTGCGCTGACTCCAGCGGGGATGATCCACTTCGGGGTTGACGTTGGAATAGAAGCCGTATTCATTCGGCGCGATGGTGTTCCACAGCGTGGCGGGCTGCTCCTCGGTCAACTCGATGCGCACGATGGCCTTGATGGACTTGAAGCCGTACTTCCACGGCACGACCAGCCGCAGCGGCGCGCCGTTCGGGTTGGGCAGTGGCTCGCCGTACAGGCCGGTCGCAATCAGCGTCAGGCGGTGCATCGCCTCGTCCAGGCGCAGGCCCTCGGTGTACGGCCAGGGGTAGAACGGGCTGCGCTGGCCGGGGAACTGCTGCGGGTCCAGCAGCGCCGTGAAGCGCACGTAACGGGCGCTGGTCATCGGCTCAACCTCCGCCAGAAGGCGGTTCAGTTCGAAGCCCGTCCACGGGATGACCATGCTCCAGGCCTCCACGCAGCGCAGACGGTACACCCGCTCCACCTGCTCGAAGCGCAGCAGGTCTTCGAGAGCGTAGGTCTTCGGCTTGTGAACCAGCCCGCCGACTTCGACGGCCCAGGGAGAGGCGCGGAAATTGGCCGAGAGCGGGTTGACGGCCTGCTTGTCGGTGCTGAACTCGTAATAATTGTTATAGTTGGTGATCTGCTCGAACGTGTTGGCCGGGTCGCCCAGTTCGTCGGTCGGGGCGGGGCCGGACCCGCGGCCTGCCGCCGTTTCGAGGGGCGTTTGTCCCACTCGCGGCGCGCACGCCGCCAGCAGCGCCGCGGCGCTGACGATTCCCATCGCCTTCAGCCAGTCGCGGCGGGAGAAATAGAGTTCCTTCGGCGTGATTTCCGAGGCCGGGACGGCCACATGCTTGAGTTTGCGTTCCATCGGTTACTCCTGTCGAATGCCGTTAAACAGGAGTAATTTTATCCGTATTTGGTTAACTCTAGATTTGTTGCATAATTGATGAAAATCATCAAGGGAGAGTGCAAGCATGGTCTTGAGTTATAAGCAACTTTGCGGTCGGGCAAGTTCATTCCGCAATTTGGTTGGCAT
>JAIOAU010000022.1 GCA_019873655.1 Chloroflexota bacterium
GCTCTGCTACCGTCAATGGTCGCCGATGCGTTGACATTTCTCCTCCAAAACCAAAGGTTTGGAGGTACGATTTTATGAGATTGTAAAGGTACGAATTAACGAGACACTACAAACTATTTACTGATAACTGACTGGAGGTCCCATGACCTATATCCCCATCACTCCCCCCGAGCGGGAGGCGATGCTCAAAACAATCGGCGTCTCGAAAGTGGAAGACCTCTTCCAGGACGTGCCGGCCAAATATCGCTTTCCCAAACTCAACCTGCCTGCCGCGCTGACCGAGATGGAGGCCGCCGCCGAACTCGGCGAACTGGCCGCCGCCAACGAGACCGTGCGCGACCTGGTCTCCTTCCTCGGCGCGGGCGCGTACAACCACTACATCCCCGCCGCGGTGGACCACATCCTGCGGCGCGGCGAGTTCTACACCGCCTACACCCCCTACCAGCCGGAAGTCTCGCAGGGGACGCTGCAGGCCATCTTCGAGTACCAGTCGCTCCTCTGCGCGCTGACCGGCATGGAGGTCGCCAACGCCTCGCACTACGACGGCGCGACCGCCGTGGCCGAGTCGGTCAACATGGCCTTTGCCGTCTTCCGCGGCAAGCGGACGAAGGTCGTCATCAGCCCGGCCGTCCACCCGCAGTACCGCGCCACCCTGCGCACCTACGTCCAGGGCATGGGGCTGACCCTGGCGGGCGACGCGCCGGAGACGGTCACCAGCGACGAGGTCACGGCCGCTTCCATCGAACCGTTGATTGACGAAAACACCGCCCTGGTCATCGTCCAGTACCCGGATTTCTTCGGGCGCATCTACGATTACACCGCCCTCATCGAAGCCGCCCACGCGAAGGGCGCGCTCGTCTGCGTGGCCGCCAACCCGATTGCCCTCGGCCTGCTCAAGACCCCCGGCGAGATGGGCGCCGACATCGTCGTCGGCGAAGGCCAGCCGCTCGGCATCCCGCTCTCCTTCGGCGGGCCGTACCTGGGCTTCTTCACCACCCGCAAGCAGTACGTCCACAAGATGGCCGGCCGCCTGGTCGGCGAGACGGTGGACAACCGCGGCCAGCGCGCCTACGTCCTGACCCTGACCGCCCGCGAACAGCACATCAAGCGCGAGCGCGCCACCTCCAACATCTGCACCAACCAGGGTCTGATGGCGCTCGCCTCGGCGGTCTATCTCTCGCTCCTCGGCAAGACCGGTCTGCGTCAGGTGGCCGAACTCTGCTACCACAAGGCGCATTACGCCGCCGAACAAATCACCAAAATCCCCGGCTTCACCTACTGCTTCGACACGCCCTTCTTCCACGAGTTCGCCATCTGCTGTCCGCGCCCGGTGGCCGAAATCAACGCCCACCTGCTCGAACACGGCATCCTCGGCGGCTATGACCTCGGTCAGGACTACCCGGCGCTCAAGGACCACCTGCTGATTGCCGTGACCGAGATGAACACCAAAGAAGAGATCGACGCGCTGGTGGACGTCCTCTCGGAGGTGAGCCATGACTGACGTTTCGACTCCGCTCAACGCGACCCCGAAAGTGGTCGAACCGACCCTCTTCGAACTCTCCTCCCCCGGCCGCGTCGGCGTCACGTTCCCGGACCCGGACGTGCCGCGCGCCAATCTGCCCGATTCCCTGCTTCGGGCCGACCTGCCGCTCCCCGAACTGGCCGAAGTGGACGTCATCCGCCACTACATGCACCTCTCGCGCTTCAACTACAGCGTGGACGGCGGCTTCTACCCGCTCGGCTCCTGCACGATGAAGTACAACCCCAAAATCA
The DNA here is from genome assembly GCA_019873655.1 of Chloroflexota bacterium. Taxonomy (GTDB): domain Bacteria; phylum Chloroflexota; class Anaerolineae; order Anaerolineales; family Villigracilaceae; genus JAFGSI01. The sequence continues at coordinate 1,774 of JAIOAU010000022.1, forward strand.
ACGAGGACGCCGCCCGCCTGCCCGGCTTTGCCTTCACCCATCCGCTCCAGCCGGTCGAGACGGTGCAGGGCAACCTCGTTCTGATGCACACCCTGCAGGAATGGCTGAAGGAAATCTCCGGCTTTGCCGCCGTCTCGCTCCAGCCGGCGGCCGGGGCGCACGGCGAGTTGACCGGCGTGCTGATGATGCGCGCCTATCACCACGCCCGCGGCGACGCGAAGCGCACGAAGATGCTCATCCCCGACTCGGCGCACGGCACGAACCCGGCCTCCTCCGGCATGATTGGCCTCCAGATTGTGCAAATCCCCTCCGACAGCCGCGGCAACGTGGACCTGGCCGCCCTGCGCGCCGCCTGCGATGACACGGTCGTCGGCCTGATGCTGACCAACCCCAATACCCTCGGCCTGTTCGATGAGCATGTCGAGGAAGTCGTCAAGATTGTCCACGACTGCGGCGGGCTGGTCTATGGCGACGGCGCCAACCTGAACGCGTTGCTGGGCATCGTCCGCCCCGGCGACCTGGGCTTCGACGTGATGCATTTCAACCTGCACAAGACCTTCTCCACCCCGCACGGAGGCGGCGGCCCGGGTTCGGGTCCGGTGGGCGCGGCGGCGCATCTGGCCGAGTTCCTCCCCAGCCCGCTGGTCGGCGTCATCGAGGAGGGCGACGGCGAGACGCCTCCGCTCTACGGCTTCATTGAGCCGAAGCACACCATCGGCCGCGTCAAGTCCTTCCACGGACACTTCGGGATGCTCGTGCGCGCCTTCACCTACATTGCCATGCACGGCCCGGACGGTCTGCGGCAGGTGGCCGAGAACGCCGTCCTGAACGCCAACTACCTGCTGGCGCGCCTGCGCCATACCTACCACGTCCCCTACGACCGGATTTGCATGCATGAGTTCGTCGCCGAGGGCAAGGTGGAAGGTTCCGATGTGCGCGCCCTCGACATCTCCAAGCGCCTGATGGACTACGACTTCCATCCGCCGACCAACTACTTCCCGCTCATCGTCCACGAGGCGCTGATGATCGAGCCGACCGAGACCGAGAGCAAGCAGACCCTGGATGCCTTCGCCGAGGCGCTCATCAAGATTGCCGAGGAGGCCAAGACCCAGCCCGACCTGCTCCACTCCGCCCCGCACAAGACCCCCTTCGGCCGCATGGACGAGGTCAAAGCCGCCCGCGACCTGGTGCTGTGCTGCTGGATCCCATGAGAACCGACGAACCCGTTTCCTCGAAGGAAACGGGTTCGTCATTACATTTGCCATCGGCGGCGCAGGCTGTGGCTGTTGGCGGGGGGACAGGTGCGCCGGTTAACACGTTCTGCGTTTCCTCTTACTGCGCTACTCCCACTTCAAAGAGAAAAATCATCTGCTGAAGCCGGGGAGGAAGTTGTTCGAATCCGTTTTCTCGTAAGATATACTCAATTACTGGATTGTTTGGCCCTAAAACAGGTTCTCTAGTAGTAGCATCAATCAACATTCCTTCGAAAGAAGATTTTACTGCATCATTCCCCGGAATGCTCAAGAGGCGGCGGATAAACGGATGGTTTTGCTGAAAAGTCTCGTCGCCGTAGAGAAGAGCGTAGACAGTTAAGGGATTATATTTTCTAAAAGCATCTTCCCAATTTATAATTGGGTCCCGAACATCAACAGGATTACCTGCATAGGCGGGAATAGAGAGGAAAAACTTCCAGTTTGCCAAATTATTTGGGTCAGGATTTGACGGGTCAATTGGGTCAAAATTAGCGATGTAAAAAGCAGTATAGTTTTGTCCGTTTATCTCAATATTTACAGCAAAGGGAAGGGCTTTCATAGTGGCATTGTCATAGCGGAATTCTTGAGCAGATTGATCGTTGCCTTTGGCTTTGAGCAGAGCAACTCTACCATCTTGACGAAGTTCAAAAAGCAGGGAGTTTCCGCCGAGGTTCTGCCAGTTTTGCCGGACAGCATCGGGGTCCATATGGAGGATGTCGGCAAGGCTTTCGCCTTTGTCCATCCGCTCAAGGATGTAGGAGAGGATAAAGCGGGTGGCATCCCCGGACTGGACGTCTTCGATGGTGAGGGTGGGGAGGTTGGCAAGGGCTTCTTCGTTGAGCCGGGGGTTGTCGGTGTTGACGCCGGTGTAGAGTTCTTGAAAATTGGGGACAAGGCGGAATTCTGCAGTGTCGGGGTTCCAGAGGAGGGTGAGTTCCTGTCCGTTTTCGTCTAGAGCGCGGACGGTGAGCGGCGCGAGGGGGTTGTGGGCGCGCAGGTCGTCATTCGTGGAGAAGGTATCAGGAAGCAGGGCGAGTTCTACGGTCTCCCGTCCGCCGTCCACGGTCTGAACAGCGGAGACGAGCCATTGGCCGTTTTCGTAGCGGATGAGGCCGCGGGCGAAGGCGTTGTCGAATGCGGAGGGGTGAGGGAGAGGGGTGGGGGTTGGGGTAAAGGTTGGCTCGGCGGTGGGGGTGGGAGTCGAATAGTCGGGAGTCGAATAGACTGCCGTCTGTCGTCCGCCGTCCGCGGTCTGGGGAACGCAGGCGGCGAGTCCCAAGAGCAGGAACAAGACAATGAAAGCACGATACATGTTGGCCTCCAGAGAAGAAACTTTCGTGTGGATTATACCTGCCTGGTCATAAACTTCCCAAATCTTGCGGCGCTGACTGGAAAGCCCATGCCTTGACGATTTTACCAATATGTTGTACAGTATATCTGTACAATTTGGAGGCAGGAATGACCATTCACACCACATACACGCAGGCTCGCGCCAGCCTGGCCAAGATCATGGACAAAGTGATTCATGACCGCGATATCGTCGTCATCAAACGCCGCGGCGCGGAGGACGTCGCCTTGATTTCGGCTGACGAACTTGCCAGCCTGACCGAGACCGCCTATCTGTTGCGCTCTCCCAAGAATGCCGAGCGTTTGCTGGCCGCCTTGGGCCGCGCCCTGAAGAACGAAGGTCAGGCGTTGAGCATGGACGAGTTGCGCCGTGAGGTGGGCCTTGAGCCAGAAGACGCGTAGAGCCGTCTTCCATCCAGAGTTTCTGGAGGACTTACGTTACTGGGTGGAGACCGACCGGAAACTGGCTCTGCGGGCGTTCGACTTGATTGAGGCCATTCTGCGAGAGCCGTTCCAGGGAATCGGCAAACCCGAACCGCTCCGCTACCTTGCGCCCGGCGTCTGGTCTCGTCGGCTGACGCAGGAACACCGCATCGTTTATCTGGTGCGCGATGACCAGATAGACTTTCTACAAGCCCGCTATCATTACTAAAAAATGCCCCTTACTCGCCTCGCCGTCCCCGCCGACCTGCCGCGCCTGGTCGAAATCTACAACCAGGCCATCGCGGCGAAAAACGCCACCGCCGACACCGTCCCGTTCACCGTCGAGCAGCGCCTCGACTGGTTCCGCATTCACACGCCGGACGAATACCCCATCTACGTGTATGAAGAGGATGGGCGCGTCCTGGGCTGGTTGTCGGTCAGCCCGTACCGCGGCCGCCCGGCCCTGGCGCGCACGGCGGAGGTCTCGTATTACGTGGATTACGCCTGTCACGGGCGCGGCGTCGGCTCCGCCCTGATGGCGCACGCCCTCGCCGACGCCCCTCGCATCGGCAAGAAAATCTACCTGGCCATCCTGCTCGAATGGAACGTTGCCAGCCGCCGCCTGCTGGAAAAATTCGGCTTCGAGCAGTGGGGCTACCTGCCCGAAGTGGCCGAATTCGACGGCCGATTGTGCGGGCAGTTCTATTACGGCCGCCGGGTGTGTGACGAACCCGTTTCCTCGAAGGAAACGGGTTCGTCGCCCTTGATTGCTGTATAATCAGTCTGCCTTTTATGCACGAACTCGCCGTCACCCAGAGCGTCCTCGACATCGCCCTGCGCCGCGCCGCCGAACGCAACGCCCGCCGCATCACCGACCTGTACCTGGTCGTCGGCCAGTGGTCCAGCATCGTGGACGATTCGGTCCAGTTCTACTGGGACATCATCAGCGAAGGGACGATTGCCCAGGGCGCAGTCCTCCACTTTCGGCGCGTGCCGGCCGAACTGACCTGCCTGGACTGCGGCCAGGTCTATCAGCCGACCAGCGAGGAGCTCCTCTGCCCGCAGTGCGCCAGCACGCGCGTCCGCCTCCGGCAGGGGGACGAACTGCGCCTGGAAGCCATAGACATCGAATAGGAGATTTTTATATGCCGCAACGCGTGCCTGTCGTCGAAAACATCCTCTCGGCCAACGACCGCCTGGCGCTCGAAAACCGCGCCCGGCTCGACGCCGCCGGCGTCTTCGCCATCAACATCATGGCCTCGCCCGGGGCAGGCAAGACCTCGCTCATCGAACACACCGTGCGCGGCCTGACGGGCAAACTGCGCCTGGGCATGATCAACGGCGACATCGCCACCAGCCTCGACGCCGACCGCGCCCGCGCCGCCGGCGCAGCCGCCGTCCAGATCAACACCGGCGGCGACTGCCACCTGGACGCCGTCATGGTGCAATCGGCCCTCGCCCAACTCGACCTCTCGGCCCTCGACCTGCTCATCGTCGAGAACGTCGGCAACCTGGTCTGTCCGGCCAGTTTCCAACTCGGGACGCACAAGAGCGTGCTGGTCGCCTCCATCCCCGAAGGCGACGACAAGCCCTACAAGTACCCCGGCATGTACCGCGGCGTGGACGCCGTCGTCATCAACAAGATCGACCTGCTGCCCTACGTCCCCTTCCGCATGGACTACTTCAAGCAGGGCATCGCCGCGCTCAACCCCGGCGTGACGCAGTTCGAACTCTCCTGCCGCACCGGCGAGGGCCTGCCCGCCTGGCTGGCGTGGCTCGAAGCGCAGGTGCGGGAGTATCGCCAGGCGCGCTGAGAAAGGAAGGAACTTCATGGAAATTCCCGCCCCCATCATGAAACAACTGCTGGCCTTCCAGCGCAACGAAATCACCGAGCATCACATCTACCGCCGGCTGGCGCGGGCCATCCGGTCGCCCGAAAACGCCGCCGTCCTCGAGCAGATCGCCGCCGACGAACTGCATCACTATCAGGGCTGGAAACATTACACCGGCCGCGAGGTCCAGCCCGATTGGTGGAAAGTCTGGAAATACACCTTCATCGGGCGCGTCCTCGGCTTCACCTTCGGCGTCAAACTGATGGAGCGCGGCGAGGAATCGGCCCAGGCCAATTACGCCCAACTGGCCGAAGTCATCCCCAACATCGAGCAGTTCATCCACGACGAGGACGTTCACGAAGAAAAACTGATCGCCATGCTCGACGAGGAACGCCTGCGCTACGCCGGTTCGGTCGTCCTCGGGCTGAACGACGCCCTGGTGGAACTGACCGGCGCCCTGGCCGGCCTGACCCTGGCGCTGCAGAACACCAACCTGATCGCCCTCTCCGGCCTGATCACCGGCATCGCCGCCTCGCTCTCGATGGCCGCCTCCGAGTACCTCTCCACCCGCTCGGAGGACACCGGCAAGCATCCGGTCCGGGCGGCGGTGTACACCGGCATCGCCTACGTCCTCACCGTCGCGCTGCTCATCCTGCCCTACTTACTCTTCCACAACTACTACGTGGACCTGGCGATCTCGCTGGTCACGGCCGTGCTGATCATCGCCGCCTTCAATTACTACATCTCGGTCGCCCGCGATGAACCCTTCCGCAAGCGCTTTGTCGAGATGGCCGGCCTGAGCCTGAGCGTGGCCGCCTTCAGTTTCGGAATCGGCTACCTCATCCGCCTGTGGCTGGGGGTGGACATCTGAGAGCGGCAGGCGCGCCGCGCCCGGTTCACCTGTACTCCCAGACCGTGATGGCGCTGGGAGGCGTCAGCACGGTCAGATAGCGCCCGTCGCGGCTCAGGTACAGCGCCCCGTAGGACGCCGGCAGGGTTTCCTGCGTCCAGGTTGCGCCGCCGTCGGCGGTGTGAAAGGCCGTCACCCGCCCCGCCCCTCCGACGAGGGCCGAGACGACGACCATCCCGCTGCTGGCATTCTGGAAGCGCATGGCCGCCACCGGATAACTCTTGGCCTCGATCGTTATCTCGCCGAGCGGCAATTGCCCGACCTGCGACCAGGCCGCGCCGTTATTGCTCGTTTCGTATAACGCGCCCGAAACATCCAGCAAGAATCCCTCGCCAGGGGCAAACATCGAAAGAGCGGCGACGCTGGTCACGCCGCCGGGCAGGGCGACTTCCGTCCAGGTCTGGCCGCCGTCGGCGGTGGCGCCCAGCAGCGTTGGCGTGGCCGCCCAGCCGGTCTGGGCGTTAGCGAAACTGAGAAAGCGGCAGTGGTTGGGAAAACTGGCGCCGAAGTTGGCCCGCACCTGCCAGGTCAGGCCGCCGTCGGTCGTCGCCCGCACGTTGTTGCCCGTCCCGCAGGCATAAGCCACCTGACCATCGACGATTTCCAGCCCATACAGCCCCATCGACTGGTTCTCGGCCGCCTGCCAGGACTGACCGCCGTCGCCGGTGTAGTACAGATAGCCGTCATCGCCGACCGACAGACCGTACGTGCTGTCGTTGAACCCGACCAGCAGGGTCAGAGTCCGCGCCCGGCTTTCCAGCACCTGCCGCCAGCCCCCGCCTCCGCAGGCGCTCAGGGAAAGAAGAACGAGAATCAGAAGAAACGCAAGCGCTTTTTTCATGGCACCCTCCCAAACGAAGAATTCGCCAACGGGGCAAGTGTATCACGAATCTAATTTGTCAGGACAAGTGCGCCTGCTTTTCATCCTCCAGAGACCGGCCTCTCGAAGAGACCGGCTCTCTTCTCTTCCGACGGGGTTATAGCAATAAACACACGCGGAGGCCAGCATGATTCTCGTCACCGGCGCGACCGGCCACATTGGAAACGTCCTCGTCCGTCAGTTGCTCCAGCGCGGCCAGCGCGTGCGCGCCCTCGTCCGGGCGGGCAGGCAGCCGCGCTCCCTCGAAGGCCTGGAGGTGGATTTGGCTCCCGGCGACCTGCTCGACCGCGACTCCCTCGTCCGCGCCATGAGCGGCGTGGAGACGGTCTACCATCTGGCGGCCCGCATCAGCCTGGCCCCCGGCCCGGACCCCGAGACCGAGCGCGTCAACCTGGAGGGGACGCGCTGCGTCCTGGCCGCCATGCGTCAGGCCGGGGCGCGGCGGCTGGTCTATGCCAGTTCCATCTACGCCATGCGCATCCCGGCCGCGGGCGTGGTGGACGAGTCCTGTCCCTTCGACCCGCTCCACGCCCGCGGCGCGTACGACCGCTCGAAGGCGGCCGCCAGCCTCGAGGTCCAGCGCGCCGCCGCCCAGGGGCTGGACGCGGTCATCGTCTGCCCGACGGCGGTCGTCGGCCCCTACGATTTTCGCCCCTCGGAAGCGGGGCGCGGCCTCCGCTACAACATGACCCCCGGCCTCAAATTCCTCGTGGACGGCGCTTACGACTTCGTGGACGTGCGCGACGTCGCCGCCGGCTTCCTGCTGGCCGCCGAACGCGGCCGCCCGGGTCAGGTTTACATCCTGGGCGGCGAGCGGCTGACCGTCCGGGAGGCGGCGCAGACGGTCTGGGAAGCGGTCGGCGGCGCTCCTCCCAGCCTCGAAATCCCCCTCTGGCTGGCCTACCTGGCCGCCGGCCTCCTGCAGCCGCTGGCCGACCTGTTCGGCTTCGACCCGCTGGTCACGCGCTACTCGCTGGACGCGGTGACGAGCAACTCGCGCATCAGCCATGCCCGCGCCGAGCGGGAACTCGGCTACCGTCCGCGCCCGGCGCGCCAGGCCATCCGCGACGCCGTCGCCTGGTTCCAGGAGATGGACCGCCTGGCCGAGAGGATCGAACACCCCGTCAAAGCGACGGCCTGAACAGCACGGCCGTCTTATTCGAGGATAGACTCTGCGCCCTGAGCGGAGCGACGAGCAGCGACGAGGAGCGCAGTCGAAGGGCGGCGATCGTACTTTTGCAAGATGTCCGATATAATCAGGGCCGGAGGAACCATGCCCAAACCCGTCATCTTTGCCGTCGGCCCCGAATTCCTGGCCCGCGACGGCCTGACCGAAACCATCCAGCCCTGGGAGGACGGCCTGCGCGCCGAGACCGGCCGCGGGACCTTCGAGTGGTGGTACTTCGACGCCCACTTCGACGATCCCTCGGCTCCGCTCGGGACGGGGGCCGCGACCGCCGTCATCGTCTTTGCCACCAAGCCCATCATCAACCCCGGCGCGCCGCTGACCCCCAACCTCTCGCTGACGATTACCCGCCCCGACGGGCGCAAGACGGCCGAGTTCGACCTGCCGCCCGCCGCCGAATTTTCCGCATCGAAAGAAACCTGCGACGTGCGCCTCGGGGCGAGTTGGGTGAAGTGGAGTCAGGAAGGCGGCGCGTGGACCTACCGCCTGCACGCCGAGACCCGCACGATGGCCGCCGACCTGACCTTCCGCGGCCTCGTCCCGCCCTGGCGGCCCGGGGCGGGCAAATCCTACTTCGGAGACCTGAATCACTACTTTGCCTGGCTGCCGGCCATCCCCTACGGCGCGGTCGAGGGGACGCTGACCTATGACGGGCAAACCCACGCCGTGCGCGGCAGCGGCTATCACGACCACAACTGGGGCAACGTGGCGCTTCCCTCCGTGATGGACCACTGGACGTGGGGGCGGGCGCACATCGGCGAATACACGCTCATCTTCGTGGAGCAGATTGCCTTGAAGCAATACGGCGCGGCGCGCATTCCGGTCTTCCTGCTGGCGAAGGGCGGCCGCGTGCTGGCCGACGACGCCCGTTACCTGACGATGGCGGCGCGCCGCTTCGTCCGCCACGCGGGGGGACGCGAATACCCCCAGGAGGTGGACTTCACCTGGGCGCGCGGCAGGGAACAGGTCCGGCTGGCGCTGCGCGAGCCGCGCCTCATCGAGGCGACCAGCCTCCTGCTGGCGCTCCCGGCCTGGCAGCGCGGTCTGGCGCGGCTGTTCGCCAATCCTTACTACTTCCGCTTCAACGCCGGTCTGCGTCTGGAGATCGACCTGGAGGAAGCGCGGGATTCCGCCGCCGGCCCGGCGCTGTACGAGATGATGCTGCTGCGCTGAGAGAAGCCGGAGGGTACTTTGTCTCTTGACAGGCGGCGTTGTCCAGAGGTTGGAAGGAATTTCCGTGAGCGCCTCTGATCCCCTTCGTAAGCGTTCTCACCCGATCGTTGACGCATGAAGATTCCCGTCCGCTTTCGAGCCGCCTCGTTCCTTGTCTTCATCGTCATGCTGGGGCTGGGCGTGCGGCTGTTCGCCCCCCTCTCGGCTTCGTTCCCGCTCAACGACGGCGGTCTGTTCTACCAGATGGTGGTGGATTTGCAAGACAATCACTACCGTCTTCCGGAATTCGTCGCCTACAACGGCGGCGGGATTCCGTTTGCCTACCCGCCGCTGGCCTTCTACTTCTACGGATTCTTGCAGCAACTCACCGGCATTTCCCTGCTCGACCTGATGCGGGTTCTGCCGGCCGTCCTCAGCGCCCTGACCATCCCGGCCTTCTACGCCCTGGCGCGTGAACTCGCGCCGGATGAGTCTCAGGCCCTTTGGGCGACGCTGGTCTTTGCGCTCCTGCCGCGCGCCTTCGACTGGCTCATCATGGGCGGCGGGCTGACGCGCGCGCCCGGTCTGTTGTTTGCCCTGCTGGCCCTGCGCCAGGCCTGGCGGCTGTTCGACTCCCCGACTCCCCGAAACGCCGCGCTTCTGGCGTCGTTCACCGGCTTGACGGCGCTCACCCACCCTGAAGGGCTGGTGCACGTCCTGCTGACCGGCTTTTTCTTCTATCTCTGGAAGAGCCGCAGCCGGCGCGGCGCGTGCTACGGATTGGCGGCTGTCCTGGGCGGGGCGGCCCTCTCCGCCCCCTGGTGGCTGACCGTGGTCTTGCGGCATGGCGCGGCCCCCTTTTGGGCGGCGCTCTCTGCCGCCCGCGCTGACAGCCTCCCCCTTCTGCTGCGTCTGGCTGGTCTGCTGAAATTCGATTTCACCGACGAGCGCCTCCTCCCCCTGTTCGCCGTTTTGGGGCTGATCGGCCTGCTGTACAGGCTGGCGCAGGGCCGACGCGCCCTGGCGCTCTGGTTCGTCTTTCTCTACCTGCTGGAACCGCGCAGCGGTACGCTTTACATGATGATTCCGCTCTCCCTGGCCGTTGCGGTGGCCTTGCAGGAACTCCTGCGTCCGGCGCTTGCGCCGTCCCGCTTGGTCTGGCCGCTTCTGGCCAGCCTGACCGTCCTGTACGGGACGCTCAACGCCCTCGACGTTGCCGTCCATATAAAAGACAATCTCACCCTTCAGCCCGCCGACCGGACAGCCTTCGCCTGGATACGAACCCACACGCCCGAAACGAGCCGTTTCGTCCTGATCACCGGCGGACATCCGCTCAACGATTCGGTTTCCGAGTGGTTCCCCGTCCTCGCCGGACGGCAGAGCCTGTTGACCGTCTTCGGCGCGGAATGGCGCAACGACGGGCAATTCGCCGAGCGCCTGGACCGATACCGCGCCGTCCAAGACTGCAATTTGCAGGGAATGGCCTGCCTGGAAGGGGAAACGGAATCGTCCGCTTTCACCCATCTCTACATCGAACTCCCCTCGGCGCTGGCCGAACAACTGGCCGATTCGCCGCGCTACCGCGTCCTCTATCGGACCGACCGGGTCATCCTGTTCGAGCGGCTTCCATAAAAACGTCACGCGAACCAGAACGCGCCTCTGCACGCAAAAGTCGTCGGGCCGGGACCGGGAGAACGCCTGCCCCTCGACTTTTCGGACGTCCTTTGCGCGGCGCTCGATTCCCCATCCTGCTCCTGCCTCGGGCGGGTATAATGGGCGGGTTGTACTTGGAGGAGGCTCATGTTTCAAGCGTTGCTCTTCGATTTCGATGGTTTGATTCTCGACACCGAGACCCCCGAAGTGATCGCCTGGGGGGAAATCTACAGCCGCTACGGGGTCGAATTTCCGGTGGACTTGTGGGGCCAGATCGTCGGCGGCAACGGGGCGGTGGACTTCGACCCGGTCGCGTACCTGGCCGAAAAGAGCGGTCAGCCGATCGACGCCGACCTGATGCGCGCCGACAAGCGCGTCCGCGACCGCCAATTGGTCGCCGAGCAGGACGCCCTGCCGGGGGTGCGCGATTACCTCGAGACGGCCCGCCTGCTGGGCTTGCAGACGGCCATTGTCTCCAGTTCGACTCATGAGTGGGTGGAGGGGCAACTGCGCCGCCTGGGGCTGCTGGCGGCTTTCGACCGAATCATTTGCCGCGAGGACGCCCCCCGCCCCAAACCCAACCCCGACCTGTTCCTGAAGGCGCTCGAACAGTTGGAGGCGCGGCCCGAGGAGGCGCTCGTCTTCGAGGATTCGCCCAACGGCGTGAAGGCTGGCAAGGCGGCGGGAATCCGCGTCGTCGCCGTCCCTAACCCGGTCACCGTTCGCCTGGGCGTGGATGGAGCCGATCTGACCCTGACCTCGCTGGCCGACCTGCCCTTGCCCGCTTTGCTGGCGCATTTCGGCGAGAGGTTGACCATTCGCCCGGAGACCGCCGCCGACCGGCCCGCCGTCCGTCGCCTGTACGAGCGGGTTTTCGGGCGGCCCGACGAGGCGCGGACGGCGGATCTCCTCCGCCGGGGCGGTCAGATCGCGCTGGCGCTCGTCGCGGTCGAGGGGAGGCGCCGGCTGGGGCATATATTCTTCTCGCCGGCGGTGGTCGAAGGTCGGCCCGAGATCCGCGGTCTCCGCCTTGGGCCGGCGGCCGTCCTGCCGCAGGCGCAGCCGAGGGGGGTCGAGGCGCGGCTGACGCGCGCCGGGCTGGAGCGCGCCCGCCAGGCAGGGTTCGACTTCGTTGTGGCGGCAGGGGATTCCGCTGATTATTCCCGCTTCGGCTTCCAGCCGGCGCGCCGCTTTGGGCTGACCTGTGAACGCCTCGACGGCGATTCTCTCCTGGCGCTCGAACTCCGACCCGGCGCGTTGGCCGGGGCGCGGGGAAAGGTTCGGGACTTGGCTGCCTTCCGGGAAGCGGCCTGCTGAGGCGCGGCGTCCGGGATTCTCGATTGGGAAGGGAGAACTGCGGCAATTCGGGCGCGGCGGGGGGACTCAACCGGCGCGGTGATGTTCGCGCTTCATGCGGTACATGGCGTCGTCGGCGCGGCGCATGACCGCCTCGAGGTCTTCGCGCTCGGTCCCGGTGCTGACTCCCAGCGAGAGGCCCAGCCGCGGCTCGCCGTAGAATTTGTTGTTCAAGCGGATGAGGGTTTGCAGGCGGGGGATGGCCTCGGCGGCGGCTTCGGCGTCGGTCTGCGGCATGATGACGGCGAACTCGTCGCCGCCGATGCGGGCGACCACGTCCTCCTGGCGGAAGCCGGCCCGCAGGACTTCGGCGGCGCGGCGGATGAGGCCGTCGCCGGCTTCGTGGCCGAGGGTGTCGTTGGCCTTCTTCAGCCCGTCCAGATCGGCAATCAGGATGCTGATGGGATAATACCGCCCGCTGTTCAAGCGTTTGAGTTCTTCCTGGAAATAGGCGCGGTTGTAGAGGCCGGTCATCACGTCGTGCGTGCCGAGGTAGCGCAGGTACTCTTCGGCCTTGCGGCGGGCGGTAATGTCCTCGAGAGAGACCAGCACCCGGTCGAGAGTCTGTTCCGAACCGGGGTAGACGGCCAGGCGCAGGCGGATGTGGATTGGCTCGCCTTGCAGGGTGTAGTTGACGCCTTCGGCCTCGTAGGTCAGGTCGCCGTTCCACAGGCAGATCAATTCGTCGCGCCACAGGCGCATCAGTTCGGAATCCGCCTGGCCTTCGTCGCGGAAGACCTTGTCCAGGTTGGTCATCAGTTCTTCTTTGCTCCTCGCGCCGAACAGCCTGAGGGTCTCCTGGTTGACGTCGAGGACGCGGATGGATTGCATGCACTGGACGATGGCCTTGGGATGTTCCTCGAGGTAGGCGCGCAGGTCGTCCACGCCGTCGCGGCGCAGGGAGTCGAAGAAGGCTTTGATTGAACTGAAGTCTTCCTCCCAGAGGGAGATGGGGGCGTTCTCGAACAGGCCGCGCAGGTGGTCTTCGCTGGCCTGCAGGGCGCGCTCGGCTTGCTTGCGGGCGGTGATGTCCTCGAGGGCCACCAGCACCCGGTCGAGGGTCCGTTCCGAGCCGGGATAGACGGCGAGATACAGGCAAACGGAAATCGGCTCGCCTTGCAGGGTGTAGTTGACGCCTTCGGCCTCGTAGGTCAGGTCGCCGTTCCACAAGCAGATCAATTCGTCGCGCCACAGGCGCATCAGTTCGGAATCCGCCTGGCCTTCGTCGCGGAAGACCTTGTCCAGGTTGGTCATCAGTTCTTCTTTGCTCGTCGCGCCGAACAGGCGGAGGGTAGCCTGATTGACGTCGAGGACGCGGATGGATTGCATGCACTGGACGATGGCCTTGGGGTGTTCTTCGAGGTAGGCGCGCAGGTCTTCGACTCCCTGCTGGCGCAGCGAGTCGAAGAAGGTTTGGATTTGGCTGAAGTCTTCCTCCCACAGGGAGATGGGGGCGTTCTCGAAGAGGCCGCGCAGGTGGTCTTCGCTGACCTGCAGGGCGCGCTCGGCCTGCTTGCGGCGGGTGATGTCCTCGATGGAGACCAGCACCTGCTCCCAGGTCTCCTCCGAGCCGGGCAGGATACGCCAGGAGAGGAGGACGTCTATCGGCCGGCCGTCGAGGGCGTAGTTGACGCCCTCCCCGGCCCAGGTCAGTTCGCCCCGCCAGAGGGTCAGCAATTCGTCGCGGAAGTGGCGGCGCATTTCGTCGCGGAAGAATTGCCCGATGTTGGCGAGAAATTCGTCTTTGCTCTGCACACCGTACATGGCCAGCGCCTGCCGGTTGGCGCGCAGCAGGCGGATGAGAGCCATATTGGCCTCGATTTCTTCGGGGTGGGCGTCCAGGTAGGAGTCCAGGTCGGCGACGCCCTGGGCGCGCAGCGCCTCCAGCCGGGCGCGGATGGCGCTGAAATCCTGTTCCATCAGGGCGATGGGGGCGTATTCGAATAGCATGGTGAAGTGCCTTTCGGTGGGCATGGGGCCTCCGGGAGCCGTGCAGAAGGAAGACGGAGCAATTCGCCCCGCCGGGGCCAGTTAAGACAATTCTAACCGAGATTTCTCTATTGAACATCTTGCAAAAGTGCTATCACCGTCCTGAGCGGAGCCGCACGCCCTGAGCCTGCCGAAGGGTTGCGCGGCGTAGTCGAAGGACGTTTTCTCCAGGATGGTCTGAGTTTCTTTTCACTCGCCCTTCGACTGCGCTCCTCGTTGCTGCTCGTTGCTCCGCTCAGGGCGTAGGATGGACTTATGCAAGAGGTCTATTTTTTATGTCTTGCAGATGACCGGCCTTGCTTCGAATCCGGGCCACCTTTTACACAACCTTAACCTGTCATTAAATAATCCACAAATGGATTGCAGTATCCTGTAGTGGAAACACTGGCGCGGGTCAATTCGAGAGCCTGCAGCGCATGTCCCTCGAGCCTTTCTGCGGCCAGGTCAGGCATGGGTCTATCAGCGCCGGTCAAGCGTCTGCCCTCCCTTGCGCGGCCCAGACGGCCTTCGACGATGACCTTTTTCTCTGATGAACGCGTAATCGTGTTTCCTTCTCCTCTACTTGAACGTTTTTGATGATGTACCCTGCCAGGCCGAGGCAGGGTACATCCCTGGAGATCATCGGAATCTGCCGCTCAGCCAGCGTATGAATCTGCCATTTCGCCTCCTGAACCGGTTTCGTATTCGAGGCCTGCGAGCCAAACTGCTCCTGCCGATTGCGGGACTGATGGTCTTCTCGCTGGCCCTCAGCACGCTGGTTTTCGTCGGCGGCACAGCGCTGACCCGCAACCGGTTGCTCGACCAGCGCCTCGACCAGGACACCCGCCGTCTGACGCAGATTCTGGCCGGCAGGACGGCCGCCGTCGAATCTGCCGCCCGCGTCATGGCCGCTGACCCCGACATCAACGCCGCCCTGCAACAGAAAACGGAGGCCAGCCTGGCCGAAGTGGACGCCCGCGCCGTGGTCGTGCGCAACCGGTTCAACCTCGACCTGGTCCAGATCTACGATCGCCGCGGAGATGCCTGGGTCAACCTGGTCACCTCGGGCTTGTATCGCGTTTCCTCTCTGCTGGACGCGACCAAAGGAGACGCCGTCCAGGTCATCGTCTTCGACGACCGCCTGTTGCTCGTCGGCCGGGCGAGCGCCGCCGACGGCGGAACGGTCATCGCCGGCATCGATCTGGGCTCCGAACTCGAACGCATTGCCCGCAACGAGAACATCACCTCCCTGGTCGGCCTCCGCCTCGACGGGACGGGGGTGACCAGTCAGCCCGGCCTGTCCTTCTCTGACTTGCTCGACCAGAATCAGCATCTGGCTCGTCAGATGAGCCTCCCTCTGGGCGGGCAGGAACTCACCCTCGTCATCAGCCAGCCGACGACCGAGATCGACCGCGTCACCCAGACCGGTCTGTGGGTCGTCGTCCTCGCCTCGATCTTGACCGCCAGCCTGCTCGTCTTCCTGGGCTCGCGTCTGGTCGATTTGCTGCTTCACCCCATCCAGGACCTGGCCGCCATCTCCGAACAGGTGGCCAGCCGGCGGGATTTTACGATCGCTCCCAGCGGTTCCCGCCGCCTCAACCTGCTGCGCATCGGCCAGGACGACGAAATCGGGCAACTGGAAAGTTCCTTCCAGCAAATGCTGGCCGAATTGCGGGACTTCTACCAGGACCTCGAAAGCAAGGTCGAAGCCCGCACCCGCCAGATTACCACCGCGGCGGAAATCGCCCGCGCCGCCACCTCCAGCCTGGACCTCGATCGGGTTCTGCGCACCGCGGTCGAGGAGATTTGCTCCCAGTTCGACTATTACTTTGCCGGCGTTTTCATCATCGATGGGAGGTCGGAAATCGTCTCTCTGCGGCAGGCGGCCGGCATGGCCACCATCGAGAACGAAATCAAGCGCATCGATTTGCCCCTCAGCACCCCCTCTCTCATCACCACCGCCATCAACCGCCGCGAGACGCTCATCGTCCAGGACGTTTCCAAGTCCTCCCTCTACTTGCCGCTGGTGGTCTTGCCCGACACGCGCTCGGAGGCCGTCTTCCCGCTCGTCCATGCGGGCATGGTCATCGGGGCCCTGGACATCCAAAGCGACAAATTGGACGCTTTCCCGCCCGAAATCATCCACACCTTCGAAACGCTGGCCGTGCAAATCGCCATCGCCGTCCAAAACGCCATCGTCTACGATCGTCAGCGGACGCTCACCCGCCGCCTGGCCGAAATCGACCATCTCAAAGCCCAGTTGCTCGACACGATGAGTCACGAATTGCGCACCCCGCTCAATTCGATCATCGGTTTCTCGAAGATCATTCTGAAAGGCCTCGACGGCGAAATCACAGAAGCCCAGCGCGTCGACCTGACGTCCATCCTCGAGAGCGGCCAGCACCTGTTGCGCATGATCAATGATATTCTCGACATTGCTCAGTTCGAGGCCGGCGAGATCAACCTCGACCTGCGCCCGATCAACCTGCGCCAGGAGGTGCTCTTCGTCATCTCGCGCCTGCAGGATGAACTGGACAAAAAGCGCATTCGTCTGGAGGTGGACGTCCCCCCCAACATGCCTTCTGTGATGGCAGATAATGTCCGCATCCAGCAAGTGCTGACCAACCTGCTGGCCAATGCCATCAAATTCACCGACGCCGGCAAGATCAGCATCAGCGCCGCCTCCAGCGACCAGTGGGTGGTCGTCACCATCGAAGATACCGGCATCGGCATTGCTCCCGAGGACATCGGCAAACTCTTCCAGCCTTTCCTCCAGGTGGATGGTTCGTCCACCCGCCGTTTCGGGGGAATTGGCCTGGGCTTGAGCATCGCCCGGTACATCGTCGAGTTGCACGGCGGCCGCATCTGGGCGGAAGGCCGGCCCGGGGTCGGTTCGGTGTTCTCCTTCACCCTGCCGCTCGATCCGAGCGTCTCGCGCGCCTCGGCGCAAATGATGGATTTCAAAGAGACCAGAATCTTACAGGAAAGGTAAACAGGCGATGAAAAAAGCAATCTTCCTCTGGGCAATCCTTCTCTTGTTCCTGAGCGCTTGTGGGCCCTCGGCCGGCGCTCCCCCAGAAGCGAGCAACACTCCCTTGTTCGGCGAATTGACCTTCGCCGGCAGCACCACCGTCCAGCCGCTGGCAGGGGCGCTGGGGGAGGCTTTCCAGGAACGCCACCCGGATGTCCGCTTGAATATCGCCGCCGGAGGCACCCGCGTCGGCATTCAGGCCATCCACGACGGGACGGTGGACATCGGCATGGCCTCGCGCGCCCTCAGCGCCGAGGAAGCCCAAGGGATCACCGTCCACGTCATCGCCCTGGACGTGATCGCCATCGTCGTTCACCCGAGCAATCCTCTCGATGACCTCGACATGGAAACGCTGGCGGCCATCTACCGCGGCGAAGTGACCAACTGGAACCAAATCGGCGGCCCGGACCTGGAGATTGCGCCGATCGCCCGCGAGACCAGTTCCGGGACGCGCGGCGCCTTCGACGAACTGGTCCTGGGCGGGGAAGAACCTGTCGCCTCCGGCCTGCTGACGGCGGTCACCGCCGGCGACATGGCCGCCATGGTCGCCACCCGGCCGGGCGCCATCGGTTACGTTGGCTTCGGGAATATCACCAGCAATCTCAAGGTTCTCGCCATTGACGGCGTTGCTCCCTCCAGCGAGACCGCCCGCAGCGGAGAATATCCGCTCGTCCGTCCGCTCAGCCTGCTGACCGGCCCGCTCTCCCAGCCGCTGGCCGACGAGTTCATCAACTTCGTCCTGAGCCCCGAAGGGCAGCAGATCGTCGAAGAGGCCGGCTGGATTCCGGTGCGGTGAGCGCGCCCCGATCGCCTCGGACTCGAGTCGAGGCCGGTTGCATGGCGAGGGGAAGAAAGGGCCGCGTCTGGGCGAGGAGAGCGCGATTCGCGACGCCTTTTCCTTAAACACAATTTTTACCTTTCTCCAACTTCCCTCCAACACATCCTGACTATATTTTTGTAGGACAACTGCGAGCAGTTGTCCTACAAGCACTTATCGGTAAGGAGAACGTACCATGAACCTCGAAAAATTCACCCAAAAATCTCAGGAAGCGATTTTCTCTGCCCAGCAAATCGCTCAGGAGTACCATCACCAGGCCATCGAGCCGATTCACCTGGAACTGGCGCTGATTCGGCAGGAGGGCGGCGTCGTGCCGGCCATCGTGACCAAAGTGGCCGGGTCCACCCTCGCCCTGCGCGAGGAACTGGAAAAGGAACTCGCCAGACGCCCGCAGATTCACGGCGCGAACATGCAGGTCGGGCTGGCGCAGGCCGCCGCAGACGTGCTGACCGCCGCCGAACGCTACGCCAAAGGCATGAGCGATGAGTTCGTCTCGACCGAACACCTGCTGCTCGGCCTGACCGATTCCATCGAAGGCAAGCGGCTGGCCTCCTACGGCCTGACCAAAGACGCGATTCTCAAGGCGCTCCAGAGCGTGCGCGGTTCGCAGCGCGTCACCAGCCAGGACCCGGAAAGCACCTACCAGGCGCTGGAGAAATATGGCCGCGACCTGACTGACCTGGCGCGTAAGGGCAAACTCGACCCAGTGATTGGCCGCGACGAGGAGATTCGGCGCGTCATCCAGATTCTCAGCCGCCGCACCAAGAACAACCCGGCCCTCATCGGCGAGCCGGGCGTGGGCAAGACCGCCATCGCCGAAGGGCTGGCACAGCGTATCGTCAACGGCGACGTGCCGGAAGGCCTGAAGAAGAAGCGCATCGTGCAGCTGGATATGGGCGCGCTGGTGGCAGGCGCGAAGTATCGCGGTGAGTTCGAGGAGCGGCTGAAGGCCGTCCTGAAGGAAATCACCGAATCTGCCGGGGAAATCATCCTGTTCGTGGATGAAATGCACACGGTGGTGGGCGCGGGCAAGGCCGAAGGTTCGATGGACGCCGGCAACATGCTCAAGCCCATGCTGGCGCGCGGCGAACTGCACATGATTGGCGCCACCACGCTGGACGAGTACCGCAAGTACGTGGAGAAAGACCCGGCCCTCGAGCGGCGCTTCCAGCCCGTTTTGGTGGAAGAGCCGAGC
This sequence comes from Chloroflexota bacterium, assembly GCA_019873655.1. Classification (GTDB taxonomy): domain Bacteria; phylum Chloroflexota; class Anaerolineae; order Anaerolineales; family Villigracilaceae; genus JAFGSI01. The sequence continues at coordinate 20,798 of JAIOAU010000022.1, forward strand.
GTGGAGGATACCATCTCGATTTTGCGCGGCCTGAAGGAACGCTACGAAGTCCATCACGGCGTGCGCATCACCGACCCGGCGGTCATCGCCGCGGCCACCCTCTCGCACCGCTACATCCCCGACCGGCACCTGCCGGACAAGGCCATTGACCTGATTGACGAAGCCGCCGCCCGGTTGCGGACGGAAATCGACTCCAAGCCGCAGGAACTGGACGAGGTAGACCGCGCCATCATGCAGCTGGAAATCGAGCGCGAGGCGCTGAAAAAAGAGAAGGACAAGGCCTCCAAAGAACGGCTGGAGAAACTGGAAGGCGAACTGGCCGAACTGCGTGAGAAATCGAAGGCCATCACCGCCCGCTGGCAGGCCGAAAAACAGGCCATCGGTCAACTGCGCGCGCTCAAAGAGAAACTGGAGCAGACCCGCACCGAAATGGAACGCGCCGAGCGCGCCGCTGACCTGGAAAAGGCCGCCCGCCTGCGCTACGGCGAACTGCGCGCCCTCGAGGAGCAAATCCGCGCCGCCGAAGCGAAACTCAAGGCCATGCAGGCCGAAGGCGCTCTGCTCAAAGAAGAAGTGGACGCCGAAGAAGTGGCCGCGATTGTCGCCCGCTGGACGGGCATTCCGGTGGACAAACTGCTGGAAGGCGAGACGCAGAAACTCCTGCACATGGAAGAGAACCTGCATCAGCGCGTGGTCGGTCAGGAGGACGCCATTCGGGTGGTCTCGAACGCTGTCCGCCGCGCCCGCGCCGGGCTGCAGGACCCGAACCGTCCCATCGGCTCGTTCATCTTCCTGGGACCAACGGGAGTCGGCAAGACCGAACTGGCGCGCGCCCTGGCAGAATTCCTGTTCGATGACGAACGCGCCATGATTCGCATTGACATGAGCGAGTACCAGGAGAAGCACACCGTCAGCCGTCTGATTGGCGCGCCGCCCGGCTACGTCGGCTACGACGAAGGCGGTCAACTGACCGAATCTGTCCGCCGCCGCCCGTATAGCGTGGTCTTGTTCGATGAAATCGAAAAGGCGCACCCGGAAGTCTTCAACGTCCTGCTGCAACTGCTCGATGATGGCCGCCTGACCGATGGGCAGGGCCGCACGGTGGACTTCCGCAACACGGTCGTCATCATGACCTCCAACCTGGGCAACGAGTTGTGGAGTGCTTCAGTGTCAGGTGCTCCGGTGTCACGTGACACCGTAACACGTGACACGCTAACACGCCTCTTGCAGGCCCACTTCCGCCCGGAGTTCCTCAACCGCATTGACGAGATTGTGGTCTTCCACCCGCTCGGCAAGGAACACCTGGCCGGAATCGTGGATATTCAACTGCGCCGCGTCAGCAAACTGCTGGCCGAGAAGGGCTACAAACTGGAAGTCACCGAAGCCGCCCGCGAATACCTGGCCGAAACCGGCTACGACCCGAACTTTGGCGCCCGCCCGCTCAAACGCGCCATCCAGCGCGAACTGCAAGACCCGCTGGCGCTCAAAGTGCTGGCCGGGGAGTTCAAGGAAGGCGATACCATCCGCGTGGATCGAGGCCCGGACGGGCTGACCTTCTCGGTTGGCGTAGAGGTGGTCGAGGGGGAGGTGGTGGAGTGATGCTGACGATTCCCCGTCTCCTTGACGCCGCCTCTTGATGGGCGTACAATCGTTGGCAAGCGATGAGGCTCGCTGGCTGTTTGCAAACCACCTTTACTGGTTGATAGCCTCTGTCAGTATCCCCCTGGCAGAGGCTGTTTGTTTGCCTGCCGCCGGGAAATCCAGAAAGGAAAAGCGATGGACAAACAAGAACCCCCTCCCCCCGTCCCCGAAACGGCGCAAAATGGACTGGAGCGGAACGTAGTCGCCCTGGGCTGGGTGGCCTTCTTTGGCAGCCTGGCGCAGGATATGATTCAGCCCATCCTGCCGATTTTCTATGAGTCGGTGCTCGGCCTGAGCAAAGAGTTCATCGGTCTGATTGAAGGCGCGCTGACCACCGTGGTCAGCCTGATGAAGATTGGGGCCGGCTACCTGTCGGACGCGCTCGGCGTGCGCAAAGCGATTGTGTTCGTCGGGTACGCCTTCTCGGCGGCGGCGCGCTTCCTGCTCGGCTTTGCCGGGAGCGGCGCGGCGGCGTTTGGCCTGCGCGTCACCGATGGGGTCGGCAAGGGACTGAAAGACGCGCCGCGCGACGCGCTGGTGGCCGGGTCGGCGGGCAGCCGCAAACTGGGCCTGGCCTTTGGCATCCAGCGCACGCTGGATACGCTCGGCTCGGCGGTCGGGCCGCTGGCCGCCTACGGTCTGCTGCGCCTGTGGGCCGACCATGCCGACAAATACCGCCAGGTCTTTTGGGTGGCGGGCGTGATTGCCGCCCTGCCGCTCGTGATTATCGGGCTGTGGGTGCGCGAGCGCAAAATGCCGGTCAAGAAACAGCCCATCTCGCTGGAGGTCTTTCGCGGCCCCTTTGCCGCCTTCCTGGTGATTATGCTGCTCTTCACCCTGGGCAACTCGTCCGACGCCTTCCTCATCCTGCGCGCCCAGAACATCGGCGTCGCGGACGCGACCATCCCCCTCATCATTGCCCTGTTCAACCTGGTTTCGGCCCTGGCCGCCATCCCGGCGGGACGGTTGTCCGACCGCATCGGTCGGCGGAACGCCATCCTCATCGGCTGGGCGGTCTATGCCCTGGCCTATTTGGGGTTTGCGCTGGCCAAAAGCCCGCTCCTGGTTTGGGCCTTGTATGCCTTCTACGGCCTGTACTACGCCTTCACCGAAGGCGCGGCCAAGGCGATGGTGGCCGAACTGGTTCCCGAAGACAGCCGGGGCGCGGCCTATGGCCTGTACAACGCTTCGGTGGGGGTGATGGCGCTTCCGGCGAGTCTGCTGGCCGGGGTGTTGTGGAACCGGGTTTCTGCCTCCGCCCCGTTTGCGTTCGGCGCGTTGATGGCGTTCGCGGCCTTCGTCGCCATCCTGTTCCTGCCCAAACTGGCCCGCTGATGGGATGACGACAGACGGTCTCGTAACGATTGAAAAGGACGGGGAACTCGTCAACGTCCTCGCCGCTGACCTGCGCCTCGGCGATCTGGTGGGCCAAATTTGTGGCTTGACGAACCGCTCCCCTACGATAAAATTGCAAAAACCACTCAGGAGAAAAAAATGAAATCTTTCATCTTTGGTTTGGGAGGAATCCTCCTCGTTCTGCTGACCCTGGCTGCCTGCGGCCTGTCTCCGCAACCGGCACCCACCGCTGCGCCCCAGCCAACCGTCCCGCCCGACGAACCCACCGCCGCTCCCGCGCCGACGATTCCCTTCCACGCCGGCTTCGATTACGACGGGGACGGACGCAGCGACGCGGCGCTGTTCACCCCGAATGGCTGGCAGACCGCTCTCTCGTCCGGCGCGGGCTTCGACGCCCCCGCCAGCGGTCCCTGGGCGGCCAACCTGGGCATGTGGGGTGAAATTCCCTTTGCCGGCGATTTCAACGGCGACGGCAAAACCGACGTTGCCGTATTGAACTGGAACGGCGAGTTCTGGGTGGGGCTTTCCACCGGCTCCTCCTTCGATGGCGAAGGCAGCGGCCTCTGGGCCTCTCCCGCCGGCCTGTGGGGCGGCATTCCGCTCTCCGGCGATTTCGACGGCGATGGGCGCGATGACGTTCTGGTCTTCACCGAGAACGACGGCCTGCGGGTCGGCCTCTCCACCGGAACGAGTTTCGACGCTCCCAACAGCGGGCGCTGGAATTCTCCCGCCGGGTTGTGGAGCGAACAGCCCTTCACCGGCGATTTCGACGGCGACGGCAAGGACGACATGGCCATCCTCAACTGGCAGGGACAGGTGTGGGTTGGTCTCTCGTCGGGGAGCGGCTTCGATGCGCCCGGCGGCGGCCAGTGGCCGGTCAGAGAAGCCCCCTGGGGCGGCATGCCGCTCAGCGGCGACTTCAACGGCGACGGCAAGACCGACCTGGCCGTCTTCACGCCCGAAAGTATATGGAAGGTCAACCTGTCTTCCGGTTCCTCTTTCGACGCCGAAGGCAGCGGCGACTGGAATTCCGCCGCCGGCTTGTGGGGCGAACTGCCCACCGTCGGCGATTTCGACGGGGACGGCAGGACGGACATCGCCATTCTGAACGGCAACAGCGAATGGTGGGTGGGGCTTTCTACCGGCGCTTCCTTCGACGCCCCCGGCAGCGGACTCTGGCCATCCGTCGCCGGAACCTGGTGCGATGTTCCGCTCAACGCCCCCGATTTCTGGCGCTTCGACCATCTGACGCCCAACATGCAAAACATCTGGGAAGGCCGTTTCCGGCTGGCCGGTTGCGGACAATAGACTTTTGCCCGGCTTGACATCCGGTCCGCGTCCGCGCCTGACAAGCCGGACGAATACCATCCCCTTTCCCTCGTTCTCTTAAAATCAGGGGCTGCCCCGAAAGATGGGGCAGCCCTGCTTTTTGGGTTAATCAGGGTTCCTGACCTGCATGACCGCGCTATGCAGAGTACCCCTGGACAGACTCGAACTGTCGCTTTCGGCTCCGGAGGCCGACGCTCTATCCACTGAGCTACAGGGGCAGCGCCCAAAATTTTACCACAAACTCAAGACAGCCCGTTCAGACTCTCACCACGAGAGCCAGACGGGCCAGTTCGGCCCGCAGATTCTGGATGATGGCCGCATTGCCGCCTTCGTCGCCGACCTTGGCCAGTTGCTGTTTCTTGTGGGCCAGTTCGCCGCAGACCTGGAAGAAGCGGGCGGTGGCCCGGTACCGTCCGTTGAAGAGGGCTGTCAGCCGCGCCCACGTTTGCCGCCACGTGGAGCAGGCGGCCTGGTACTGGGGAGGATAGATCACTCCGGCGTTGACCTCCTCCATCAGGTGCTTGCGCAAATAGGATTGCTCGTGAAGGACGGCCCAGATGGCAATCCCGCCCATGAACAACCAGCCGGTCCAGTCAATGAGGGTGCTGAGGGCCAGTCCGCCTAGGCCGCTCATCAGGCCGGCCAGGGTGTTGTGAAAGGCATGCGTGAACATTGCCGCCGCCAGGCCCAGGATGGGCGCCAGGATTTTGACCGCCCAGTTGCGGTTCAGGCGCGCCAGCGCCAGCCCGATGCCGAAGAAGGCCGTGTAGAACGGATGCTGCCAGCCGACCAGGATGATGCGGATGAACGACAGGAGCATCACCCCGCCCCAGCCGCCTTCCAGGTAGCCGTAATTGAAGATGTAGTACGAGTTTTCGGTGGCGGCGAAGCCCAGGGCGGCCACCCCGGCGTAAATCATCCCGTCCAGCACCGAGTCGAACTCGCGGCGGAAGACCAGGAAGACAATCAGGACCGCCAGGCCCTTGAGCGTCTCTTCGACCACCGGAGCGATGATCGAAGCCGAGGTAAACTCGGCGGCGCTTTCCGAACCGGCGAGACTGAAGATTCCGATCGAGAAGGTGGTGTTGATGATGAACGCCGACCCGGCCGCCACGACCGCCCCCCACAGAAAAACGCCGCCCAAGAGCAGTTTGGGCTCCTTCTCGTAGCGGTCCAGCCAGTAGAGAAAATAGGCAAACAACAAGGATGTCGAAAAGCCGAGAAAGATCGAGACCAACAGACCCATGACGCACCTCCTGGAAAAACTGCTTCTATTCTATCGCAGGTTTGAGAATCAGACGGACGCGTTCGATGCGCGTATTTTCGACGGGAATGCCCAGTTCATCGAGGACTTCCTCCGGCCGGCCGGTAGCGCCCTCCGCCGCAGAGAGAATCATGCGAAGCGAGTCGCCTTGCCATTCCAGCGCCTGGATGAGAGGCCGCAGGTCGTAGGACTTGCCGCGCCGCTGACGCGGCAGGCTCTCCTTGGCCAGCAAATCCGCCGCCTTCCGCTCCAGCCCGGACCCCGCGCCGGCCTCCAACAGAACGACCCGATACTCCGCCGCGACGACCTGCGTCTGCAGGGCCGGGGCGCGCTCGGCGACCGGCGTCACGCTCAGGAGGGTCAGGCCGGGCGGCGCGGCGGCCTGGATGGAGTCGAGGGCCGGGGGCGGCGAGTCGTCCGTCTCCAGCCAGACGTCCACGATTTCCTCCCGTCCGACGAAGCCGAGCGGCAGGGCGGCCGCGATCTGGATTTTCGGCTGCGGGTGAAAGCCCTGGCTGTAGGCCAGCGGCAGGCCGGCCCGCCGCAAGGTCCGCTCCCAAATCTTGTGCAGGTCGAGGTGACCGATGTACCGCAGGGGGCCGGTCTTGGCAAAGGTGATTCGCAGTCTCATCGCTTCGGCTTTTTCAGGCGGGGGAGGAGCCAGCCGCCCAGGGCGCTGAATCCGACCGCGGCCAGCACCCCGGCCAGGCCGAAGACCGGCCCCGCTTTGCCCTCCTGCCAGAGAATCAGGAGGATGGCGGCGGCGACCAGGCCCGCCGCGACCGCCGTCCCCAGGCCGTGGTAGGGGCGCATCCAGCGCGCCAGCAGGCCGACGGTCAGGGCGGTCAGGCACAAGAGGGGCAGCATCGTCCACTGGCTGACCGGGATCAGTTTGCCCAGCAGGGCGTTGAAGGTCAGGGCGCCCATGAAGATCAGGAGACCTCCCGGAATGCCCACGAAGAGATAAGAAAGGATGGCGTGGCTTTTCATGTCGCAAAGGAAGAATCACCGACGGCTGAATCGCTGAGCGCCGGCTTCTTTGGGCTTTTCACTTCCGGGCATTTCCAATACAGGCCGGGGTGAGCGCGGCGCTCGTCGGCAAAGGCCGGCAGGATGCCGCAGGCGTAGCAGTTCTCGCGGCAGTCGGCGCGGATTTCGCCAGCCAGCGAGCGGCGGTAGTCTTCGAGCAGGTACTTCTTGCGCACCCCGCTGGAGATGTGATCCCAGGGGAAGCGTTCGTCGGGGCGGCGCGGCCGGTGGGTGTAGAAGGCCGGGTCGAGGCCGCAGGCGGCGAAGGCGGAGGTCCAGGCGTCGAAGCGCAGTTGGTCGCCCCAGGCGTCGAATTTGGCGCCGTTCCGCCAGGCGGCCAGGATGACCGCCCCCAGGCGGCGGTCGCCGCGCGACAGCCAGGCCTCCAGCAGAGTCTCCTCCGGCTCGGTCCAGGAGAGTTTGATGCTGCGGTCGCGCAGTTGACGCTTGAGCAAGTCCTGCTTGAGGCGGATTTGCGCCTCGGTGTCCATGGCGGCCCACTGGAAGGGGGTGTGCGGCTTGGGGATGAAGGTGCTCACGCCGGCGTGCAGTTTGGCCCGGCCGCCGAGCGCCCGCCGCCCCTCGGCCAGGACGCGCTTGCACAGGTCGGCGATGGCCTGCACGTCTTCGAGCGTCTCCGAGGGATGGCCGATCATGAAGTAGAGTTTGAGGGTCGTCCAGCCGCGGGCGAAGATTTCGCGGGCGGCGGCCAGGATTTGTTCGTCGGGAATGAATTTGTTGATGATGCGGCGCATGCGTTCGCTGGCGGCCTCGGGGGCCAGGGTGAAGCCGCCGGCGCGGCGGTCTTTCAGCCTTTCCATCAAGTCCACCGAGACGGTGTCGATGCGCAGCGAGGGCAGCGAGACGGTGAGATGGCGTCCGGCGAACTGTTCGCCGATGGCCGTCACCAGATCGAGGATGGGGGTGTAGTCGGAGGAGGAAAGCGAGAGGAGCGCCAGTTCTTCGAGGCCGGTGGCGCGGACGGCGGCCTCGGCCGCGGCGACGATTTCGTCCACGCTCCGCTCGCGCACCGGACGGGTGATCATGCCGGCGTGGCAGAAGCGGCAGCCGCGCGTGCAGCCGCGCATGATCTCGATGGCCAGGCGGTTGTGGACAATGTCGATGTTGGGGACGAGGAAACGCGTCGGCGGGGGCGGCAGGCGGGCGACCATGCGCTTCAGAATCACCGACGGCGCGTCGGGGAGGGTGGGCGTCACGGCCCGGATCGTTCCATCGTCGAAGTAAGCGACATCGTAGAAACGCGGGACGTAGACGCCAGGGAGGCGCGCCAGTTCTCGAAGCAACTTCTCCCGGTTGAAAGTTGAAGGTCGAACGTCGCCGACTTTTGAACTTTGACTTTTGACGCGCTGAACGGCATCCAGAATCTCGTGGATGACTTCCTCGCCTTCGCCGATGACGAACGCGTCGATGAAATCGGCCATCGGTTCGGGGTTGAAGCAGGCGTGTCCGCCGGCGATGACCAGAGGGTGCGAGTCATCGCGCTCGGCCGAACGCAACGGCAGGCCGGCCAGGTCGAGGGCGTTCAGGACGTTGGTGTAGAGGGTCTCGTAAGGCAGGCTGAAGCCGATCAGGTCGAAGTCGGCCAGGGCGCGCTTGCTTTCCAGCGAATAGAGCGGGATGCCGTTGGCCCGCATTTTCGCTTCCATGTCGAGCCAGGGGAGATAGGCGCGCTCGGCCAGGGCGTCGGGGCGGGCGTTGACCAGGTCGTAGAGAATCTGCAGGCCGAGGTTCGAGACGCCGATGTCGTAGATGTCGGGGAAGACGAAGGCCATGCGCACCGCGACCGAGTCCCAGTCCTTGACGACCGAATGGAGTTCGCCCCCGACGTAGCGGCCGGGCTTTTGGACGGTCAACAGGACCCGCTCCAGACGGGCTTCGATTTCGGCAGGGGAAAGCATGGGGAGAATTATAACAAAGTTCGTCCGATTAAGCGCTGCTTGGAGCGGAGGCGAAATCAAAGGCCGGAGATGGAACGGTCATCTCCGGCCTGGAATTTTGTCCCAAGATTAAGTCATCGCGCCTCGACGGGCACGGCGGCAAAGCCCAGCCCGTTCGGCCCGACATGTGTGCCGATGGCCGTGGTCACGTTGACCACCAGCACCAGGCTGTTGACCCGCTGTTTGACCTCGTCCACCAGACGGCGGGCGGCGGCTTCGGCGTTGGTGTGCAGCACCGCCAGGCGTTCCAGCGGCCCCCAGGAATCGAGCGTTTCGATCAGGCGCTCGATTCCTTGCAGGCGGGTGCGCGCCTGTCCCAGCCGATGGACGACGCCGTAGCGCAGTTCGACCAGCGGCTGAAGGTGCAGCAGGCTGCCGATCATCGCCCTGGCCCACGAGACGCGCCCGCTGCGGCGGACGTATTCGATGGTGTCGAGCAGCGCCGCCACCCGCACCCGCCGGCGCACGCTTTCGATGACGGCCAGCGCTTCTTTCAGCAGGACGCCGCGGGCGATCGCCTCGGCCGCCGCCAGCACCTGGAAGCCGATGCCCAGGCTCAACTGCCCCGAGTCGATCACGTGGACGCGCTGATCGAATTCCTGAGCGGCCAGCCGGGCGGCGTTGAACGTGCCGCTCAGGTTGTTGGGCGGATGGATCGAGAGCACGTGCGTCGCGCCGGCCCGGAACAATTTCTCGTAGCGTTGTTGAAAGGCGCCCACCGAAGGCGCCGAGGTGGTCGGCGGCGGATTCAACCTCGGCAGCCATTCATAGAATTGTTCGCGGGTGATGTCCACGCCATCGGCGTAACTTTTGCCTTCGATGTTGATGAGATTAGGCACGACTTCGATGCCGTATTGGGCCTGTAAATCGGCCGGAATATCTGCGGTGCTGTCGGTAACCAGGCCAATGTTCATGTCACCTCTCGAAAGATTTCTCGACCACGATCAGACCGATGCTTTGCGGGCCGAGCAGGGCCGCCAGATGCGCGTTCATGTTGTGTTCGGTGAAGCGCGTTTCGGGGAAGAATTCCTGGACGTATTCGCGCAGGGGACGGGTGCGGAGCGTGTCGTGATTGACGCCGCGCATCAGGGCGATGTGATAGGGGCGATCGAATTCGCTGATGAATTCCTGAAAGGACTCGAACAGATGGCGTTGGGTGCGCACTTTTTCCATCGGCATCAGGCGGCCTTCTTCCAGCGAGAAGATGGGCATCAGTCCGAGCATTTCGCCGACGACGGCCTGGGCGGGCGTCAGATGACCGGCCTCGGTCAGGTAGGTCAATTCGGGAATGCAGAGGAGCAGGTACAGGCGGGGAATGGCCGAGCGCACCCGCGCCTCGACCTCGGCCAGCGACGCCCCCGCCGCGGCCGCCTCGGCCGCCGCCTGCACCAGCAAGCCCAAGCCGGCCGCGGTCGTCCCCGAATCGACCACCTCGATTTCCGCATGCTTGTTGCAGCCCGCCGCCGCCCGACGGGCGTGCTCGGCCGCCGGACTCAGCGAAGCCGCCAGCGTGACGGCCAGAATGGCGTCGTATTCGCGGCCCAGTTCGCCGAAGAAACGGGCGAAATCCTGGACGGTCGGCGGGGTGATCCTCGGCCGGGGGGCAGGGGTTTCCTCTTGCGCCGCGTTCTGTAAACGGAACGGCACCAGATAGACCCGGTCCTGGCCGGGAAAATCGGGCCGGGTGAATTGGGCGGTGCTGTCGGTGAGAATACAAACTCGGGCCATACGCTGCGCTTCCCGACCAGGAAGAAGGCGGTTGAAAGCCGCGTCGGAATTCTACTCGATCGAAATGATGAACTGATAATGGGGCTGGCCGCCGTCCTGCAATTCGATTTCCTGCGCCGGATAGGCCGCCCGAATGACATCGGCGATGCGGTTGGCTTCGCCCGGAGAAAGGTCCTCTCCATAGAAGAGGGTGATGAGTTCGTAGTCGGAGGCGTTGGCCTTTTCGAGCAAGCCCAGGCAGGCTTCTTCGACCGAGGCGGCCGAGAGCGCCAGTTTGCCGTTCAGCAGGGCGATCGTCTGGCCTTTTTCGACTTCCACGCCGTCGATTTCGACCGAGCGCGTGGCGGTGGTCACCTCGCCGCACAGCACGCTTTCCATCGCCTTGTTCATCTTGGCGACCACCGTTTCGATCTCGCCATCCGGGTTCAAATGCATCATCGCCGTCAGACCCTGGGGGATGTTGCGGCTGGGGACGATGTGAACCTGCTTGACGGTCACCTCGCTGGCCTGCTGGGCCGCCAGGATGATGTTCTTGTTGTTGGGCAGGATGATGATTTTGTCGGTGGGCAGATTTTCGAACGCGTCCAAGATGTCTTTGGTGGACGGATTCATCGTCTGCCCGCCCTCGACGATGGCGGCCACGCCCAAACTGGCGAAGACGCGCGAGATGCCCATCCCCGGCGAGACGGCCACGACGGCGATCTGCCCCGGCTCGACCGGGGTCAGTTCGAGGCGTTCGGCCCCGCCCTTGCGTTCGATCTGATCCATCTGGGCCAGCAGATTCTCCATGGCCACTTTGGTGATGGTGCCCAGCCCCATGACGTAATCGATCGGCTCGTACCGTTTTTCGGTCGGCACGTGAATGTGCATGCGGTACATCCCCTCGCCCTCACCGATCTGGATGGACGTGCCCATCTCTTCGAGAGCGGCGTAGAATTTTTGCAAGTCGAGGGTCTGGCGCGGCACGAAATCGACCACCACTTCGTAGTCCTGGCCGGGTTCGATGGCTTCCATGGCATTCTCCAGTTTCATGGCCGAGAGCGGCTGGACGCTGGCGACGGGCGCATCCAGCGGCTCGCCCAACGCGAAGCGCAGCATGCCTTCGAGAATATAGAACAGCCCTTTGCCGCCCGAATCGACCACTCCCGCCTGCTTGAGGACGGGCAACAGTTCGGGGGTGCGCTGGACGGAGGCGTCGGCTGCCGGGACGATGCGGGCCAGAATCTCGTACGGGTCCTGCGTCTCCTGGAGGGCGGCTTCGGCGGCCGCGGCGACATCCTTGGCGACGGTCAGGATCGTCCCCTCCACCGGCCGGACGACGCCCTTGTAGGCCGTGTCGCGGGCCTCGGCCAGGGCGCGCACCAGGGCGGGGCCGTCGAGGATTTCTTGATCGTGGAGGGCGCGCGCAAATCCGCGCCAGAGTTGCGAGAGAATGACGCCCGAGTTGCCGCGGGCGCCCATCAGCGCCCCTTGCGAGACCGCCCCGGCCATTTGCCCGATCGAGCGGTGCGCCAGGTCGTCGATTTCGTTGTAGGCCGATTGCATGGTCAGGACCATGTTCGTGCCGGTGTCGCCATCGGGGACGGGGAAGACGTTCAGCGCGTTGACTGTCTGCTGGTTGGCCCGCAGCCAGGTCAGCCCTGCCTCGACGAGTTTTTTGAGCACTTGCCCATCGACCGGCGTGGAGCGTATCTTCTCCAGCCGCGTTTGAACATCCGGATTCATACCTTATAAAATCTCCTATCAGGAATTAATCGGCGTTGCTAACGCGCAGGCCCTGAATATGCACGTTGACTGCTTTGACCGGCATACCGATGGCCTTCTCGACCTGGTACTTGACCGTGTTCGCCACGCTGGCCGCTACCGAGGTGATGCGCGTGCCGTATTCGACGATGATGTGGATATCGATGCAAATCCCCTCGTCGTCGTAGGCGACCGAGATGCCATGCGCCGGTTCGCGCGTGATGGTAGCCGCCAGCCCTTCGGCCAGATTCTTGGGAGCCAGCCCGACCACCCCGTAGGAGGTCAACGTGGCGTGATAGGCAATCGTCGCCACCGCTTTGGGTGAAATATGAATCGAACCCAGTGTTGTCGTTTCTTCGCCCATAGTCTTACCTCACGTGTAATTATATTAACACCCGGCTTGCACAAGGATGCGTTTCTGTGGTAAAATACGCCGCCTGCGAAAACAGGCCTGTACCATCTGGCAAGAAAGGAAGTCCTGACATGGCAAAGTGCGCTCACTGTGGAAAGACAACCACTTTCGGGAATGCGGTCTCTTTCTCGAAGCGGAACACCAACCGTCCCTTCCGCCCCAACCTGCAAAAGGTGACCATCATCGAGAACGGGCGCAAGGTGCAGAAGGTGTTGTGCGCCAAGTGCATTCGCACGCTGGCGAAGACCTCGTAATTTAATCTGGTAAGGTTTTTCCAACGAAGATCGCGGCGCAAGCCGTGATTTTTGTTTTAATTCGCCGCCGGGGGCGTCTTTCCTTCGAGGGCGGCGCGCAGGGCGCGGACGCCGGCCGCCGCGCCCTCGGGATGGTTGAACACCGCGCTGGCCGCTACGAAAGCCGTCGCGCCCGCCTCCCGGACCTGCCGGATGTTGACCGCCGAGATGCCGCCGTCCACCTCCAGCCAGGCGGAGGAGGGGGCCGCGTCCAGCATTTGCCGCGCCTGCCTCACCTTGGGAAGCGTCTCGGCCATGAAGGCCTGCCCGGAATAACCGGGGTGGACGGTCATGACCAGGACCAGATCGACCAGCGGGATGGCCGCCGCCAGGCGGTCGATCGGGGTGGCCGGGTTCAGGGTCACGCCGGGCTGGCATCCCAGGGCGGCGATGGCCTGCAGCGTCGCGTTCAGGTCGGCGCAGGCCTCGACGTGGACGGTCAGGCGTGAGGCCCCGGCGCGGGCGAACGCCTCGATCAGCCGCTCGGGCCGCTCGACCATCAGATGGACGTCCAGCGGCAGGCGGGTGGCGCGGCGGCAGGCTTCGACGATGAACGGCCCCATCGTCAGGTTGGGGACGAAATGGCCGTCCATCACATCCACGTGAATCCAATCCGCGCCGGCGGCTTCGCAGGCGGCAATCTCCTCGCCTAGGCGGGTAAAATCGGCGGAAAGGATGGAAGGGGCGAGGATGTACATCGGCGGGGCGAAGAGTCAGCGGATGGGCGGATTATACACGTAGTAGACCCAAATCCAAAACGGGATCAGACCCAGGACGGCGATCAGGGCGGCCAATCCCAGCCCCACCGAGGGCCAGTCGATGCCGGTTTCGGCGGCGTGTCGGCCGGTTGGCTGGGTGCGGCCAAGGCGTTCCTCGGCCGGCCGCGCAACGGGAGCAGGCGTCGGCTGGACGGTTTCGGGAGTCAGCGCCAGGGCCGGGGCTTTGCGCGCCTCGCCAAAGTTCATCAGGACGCGGCCCAACTGGTCAGCCGTGCGGTAGCGCTGGGAGGGTTCTTTCGAGAGCACTTTGGTCAGAATGCGCTCGAGGGTGGGGGAAATTTCGGGCACCATTTCGGTCAGCGGCGGCGGTTCGACGTTCAGGTGCAGGCGCGCCAGCCGGGTGGCCGAGGTGGCCTGGAAGGGCAGCGAGCCGGTCAGCATCTCGTACATGACCACGCCCAGCGAATAGACGTCCGAGGCCGGCGAGGGGGCGGCGCCGGCGGCCTGTTCGGGCGAGAAGTATTGCGGCGATCCCCAGACCACATCGCTTTGCTCATCGGGGCGGATGGTGGCCAGGGCGCGGGCGATGCCAAAGTCGGTGACTTTCAGGCGGCCGTCGGGGGTGACCAGCATGTTCTGGGGCTTGACGTCGCAATGCACCAGGCCGGCGCGATGGGCGTAGCCGATTCCGGCGCAGGCCTGGATCAGGAGCGGGATGGCTTCTTCGGGGCGGAAGCGGCCGCGTTTTTGGATGAGCGTCTTGAGGTCGGTGCCCGGCACGTATTCCATGACGATGTAAATCTGCCCCTGGTCCATGCCGAAATCATGCACGGTGACGATGTTGGGATGGGAGAGGTTGGCGGCCGCCTTGGCCTCCTGGCGGAAGCGTTCCAGGAAGGCCGGGGATTGAGAGTAGTCGTCGCGCAGCAGTTTGATGGCTACATCCCGCTCGAGCATCAGGTCGCGCGCCTTATAGACATACGCCATCCCACCCTTGCCCAACAGGGAGATCAACTGATAACGGCCATTGAGCAGACGAGGCGGTTCCATAATCGAGTCCAAAATTCATTATATCACACGGGATTTCTCGCCTTATAATTATCCCTATGGCAGACGCTTTGCTCGTTTACAACCCTGCGGCCGGGCGTTTCTCGGTCGCGCCCTTCATCGCCAACATCGTGCGGACGCTCAACCGCGCCGGCTGGCGGGTCGAGGTGGCCGAGACGGTGGACGGCCGGCACACGACCCGTCTGGCCCGTCAGGCGGCGGAGGAGAACTTCCGGGCGGTTTTTGCCATCGGCGGCGACGGGACGGTGGGGCAGGTGGCGCACGGGCTGGTCGGTTCGCAGACGGCGCTGGCCATCCTGCCGGCCGGCACGTCGAACGTTTGGGGACGCGAACTCGGCCTGCAGCCCTTCACCCTGTTCCACTGGCGGCGGCTGCGCGAGAACGCCCGCATTCTTTCCGAGTCGCCTGCCCGGCGGGTGGATGTCGGCTGGTGCAACGAACAGCCGTTTGTCATGTGGGCCGGGGTGGGGTTGGACGCGGTCACGGTCAAGAAACTGGAGCCGCGCAAGCGTTTCTACAAATATCTGTCCGTGCCGCACTACGCCGCCCACACCATCTGGTCGGCCTCCATCTGGCATGGATTGAATCTGCGGGTGTGGGCCGATGACCAGCGCGTCGAGGGACATTACCTGCTGGCGCTGGTCAGCAACATCCGCCACTATTTGGGCGGGCTGGCGCGCCTCTCGCCTTCGGCCTATCTAAACGACGGGACGATGGACTTGTGGCTGTTCTCGGGCAACACCCTGGCCGACGCCTTCCGCCATCTGTTCGAGATCATGAGCGGCCGTCACCTGGCCTCCGACAAAGTGCGCTGTCTGCCCTTTCGGCGGGCGCGCATCGAATCGGACACCCCCTTTCCCGTTCAAATCGACAGCGAACCGTCGCTGGGGGCGGCCCGCATCGAACTGCGGGTCGAACCGCGCGCCCTGCGGGTGCTTCTTCCGCCGACGGCGCTTCACCTGCTCGATTCTGCTTTCGTCGAGGCGGAGTGACCATGCGAGAGATATTCAGCCTGCGCGTCTTACTGGCCGCCCTGGCCATCGGTCTGGCGCTGACCTGTATCACCTTGCTCTACATCGTGATTGCCCGGCCGGCCCTGCCGCGGACCGAGAGCGCGCCGCGCGCCCTGACGCGCATCCCCGCCCCCACCTCCACCGCGTACGTGTTCACGCCCACGGCTGAGTTGACGGTCTTCACCGCCACCCCCCAGCCGACCGCGACGCCCGCCCCCGGGCAAATCAGCGTCGGCGGTTACGTGCAGATCACCGGGACGGGCGGCGACGGCCTGCGCCTGCGCGCCGCCCCCGGCCTGGACGCGCCGCTTCTGTTCCTGGGCTACGACACCGAAATTTTCCAGATCACCGACGGCCCGGTCGAACGCGACGGCCGCATTTGGTGGGCGCTCGTCTCGCCCTACGATTCCACCCGCGCCGGCTGGGCCGTCCAGGACTATCTCACCCCCTTCGAGGCGCCATGAAACCGGTTTCGATCACCGCACGGCGGGCCGATAAAATATTGACCGTCGAATGGCAGGACGGACACGTCAGCCAGTATCCCTTCGAGTTGCTGCGGCTGGCCTGTCCATGCGCCGAATGCCGCGGCGGCCACGACCAGATGAGCGACCTGCCCGACCCGTCCGTCTTTACCGCTACCCTGCCCGACTCGCCAGCCGTCCGCTTGCAAACCATCGTCCCGGTAGGTTCGTATGGCATCACGCCCGTCTGGGAAGACGGCCACGACGCCGGCATTTACCGCTGGGAATATCTGCGGGCGCTGTGTCCCTGCGCCCAGTGCAGGCCTTAAAATCATGTGACGGTCACCTGGAAGGTGACCGTCACATATTTCAGGTGACCGTCACATTTTCCAAAATCAAATGTGGATCGCGCTGCCCTCTGCGGCGTGCGCCGCTTCCATCAGCACCTCGCTCAGCGTCGGGTGGGCGTGGACGTTGCGGGCAATCTCGGCCGGGGTCAGTTCCATCATGCGCGCCAGGGTCAGTTCGGGCAGGAGTTCGGTCACTTCCGGGCCGACCAGCGTCGCGCCCAGAATCTCGCCGTATTTTTCATCCACCACCAGTTTGACCCAGCCGGCGTAGTCGCCCAGGCCGAGCGCCTTGCCGTTGGCCTGGAAGGGGAAGCGCCCCACCTTGACGGCGTGGCCGCGTTCCTTCGCCTGCGCCTCGGTCAGCCCGAAGGAGGCCACCTGTGGTGAGCAGTAGGTGGCGCGCGGCATCATCTCGTAGTCCAGTTGGACCGTCTCGTGACCGGCGATGTGCTCGGCGCAGACGATGCCCATCGCCGAGCCGACGTGCGCCAGCATCAGTTTGCCGGTCACGTCGCCGATGGCCCAGATGCCCGGCACGTTGGTCGCCATGCGCTCGTCAATCTCGATGAAGCCGCGCTCGTTGACCTTGACGCCGACCTCCTCCAGCCCCAGTCCCTGCGAGTTCGGGCGGAAACCGACCGCCACCAGCGCCTGCTCGGCCTCCAGAACCTTTGTCTCGCTGTTCGATGAGACCGTCACTTTGACGCCTTCATTCACGGTTTCCACCGCCTCGACCTTGTGACCGGCCAGAATCTTGACGCCGCGCTTGGTGAACGCTTTGGCGACCTCGGCGGCGGCATCCTCGTCCTCCAGCGGCAGGACGTGCGGGAGCATTTCCACGACCGTCACGTCCACGCCGTAGGCGTTCCAGACGGTGGCGAATTCCATGCCAATCGCCCCCGCGCCGATGATGACCGCGCTCTTGGGCAGTTTCTCCTGCAGGATGGCCTCCCAGTAGGTGACAACCTTCTCACCGTCCACTTTCCACGCCGCGGGGACGGCCGCGCTCGCGCCGGTGGCGACGATGATGTTCTTCGCTTTGAGTTCGGTCACGCCGCCGTCCTTGCCGGTGACAACAACTGTGTCGCGAGCAGTCAGTTTTGCTGTCCCCATGTGGACGGCAATCCCGTTCTTCTTCATCAGAAATTCCACGCCCTTCACCAGCCGCCCGGAGACCTGCCGCGAGCGTTTGACCGCCGCGGCGTAGTCGAGGGTCAGGTTCTCGAACGAGAAGCCGAACTCCTTGCCGCGTTCGCGCAGGGTGTGGGCGATTTCGGCGTTCTTCAAGAGCGCCTTCGAGGGGATACAGCCCACGTTCAGGCACACGCCGCCCAGCCACTGCTTGTCCACGATGGCGGTTTTCTGTCCGAGTTGCGCGGCGCGGATGGCGGCCACATAGCCCGCCGGTCCCGCGCCGATGACGAGTACATCATAGGTTTCCATGCAAATGACTCCTGATAAAAGTTGTCCGAATTATACCCTGAAGCGATGGAATTGAAATTCGGCCAGCAAGGGGAAAAACCGTTGCCAAAGAAGGCCTCCTTGCCAGGGGCGAGTCCTTCTATTGCATTCGCGCCGTTTGTTCCTTACAATGAGTTTGGAGGTTCCTTTCAATCGGGAGGCGTCTATGAAAAAGATAACCCGTCTTGTCCTGAGCGTTCTCTTGATGACCCTGGCCGCCTGCAATCTGCCCGCTCCCCGGACCGACGCCCCAACCCCATCTCCGACGAGCGCCCCGCTCCCGCCCATGACCATGCTCTTCATCTTCCCGGCCAGGCCAGAGTCGAACCGTCATCTCAATTTGTCGTCCGCCGCCGACGCTGATGCCGAGATCGCCGGCGAAGGCCTGCGGACGGGCAACGGCCAGGCTTTGCCCGCCGCGGATGGAAACACGATCCCCGATTCCTACATCCAGTTCGACGTCAGCGACGCCGCCCTCTTCGCCGCTCTGCCGACCCGCAGCATCCGCCTGGACATCGAATACCTCGACCAGGGGACGGACAGTTTCACGGTCCAGTACGACGCCGCGGCGGGCGGCCCCTACGGGGACGGCCGCTTCTTCGAGAGTTGGCCCATCTACAAGACCGGTTCGGGCGAATACCGCACGGCGTCTTTCGTCTTCAAGGATGTCTATTTCGGCAACCGCGACAACGGCGCCGACTTGCGCATCTTCGACCGCAACGATGGGGCGGAGACCATCCGCAAGGTGAGCATCATCCTGCTCCCCGACCCGACCGTCATCAACGTGGACGAATGCGGCGCCAACCCCTTCGACGACCAGCCCGACAGCGACGCCATTCAGGCCTGCGTCAACCGCGCCGAATCGGGGGACATCATCACCTTCACCTCGGGGGAAAATTCGCCCAACTACCGGGGCTATCGGATCGATAAGACCATCTTCCTGAACATGGCCACGCCCCGCTCCTATCTGACCTTCACCTCCACCGACCCGGACAACCCCGCCCTGCTGCAGGCCACCGCCGACTTGCACGGCTTCGTCATGAAGTTGTTCGCCCGTTCGCAGGGCGGCGACGCGGCCGCCATGGACTACATGACCATCACCCACCTCCACCTGGACGGCAACCGCCAGGAACGTCTCTGCTTTGGGCCGGACGGAGTCGCCAACGGCGTGGACGATAACTGGGGCTCCTGGGTGCCGGAATGCACCCTCGAGTGGGATTCTGCCTGTCTGCCCGGCACGCTCGATATGGCCGGCGCGCTGGACTGGAGCGACCCCCGGCAGAATTATCTGGCCAATCCGGGGCGCTGGTCGGTCGGGCATCATATCGAAGACGTGCACATCACCAACACCGAATGCGGCACAGCCTTCGGCCTGGGCGCGGCGGCCAGCGTTTTGCTCAATAATGTCATCGAAAATGCCGGCGACCATGTCCACCTCTCCGGCTGCGCCCAGACCGACGATCAGGAAGGCCTCGGCGACTGGTCCGACGGCATCACCTTCGACGGTCCCGGTCATCTCGTGATGGGCAACACCATCGTCAACCCCTCGGACATCGGGATTGTCTTCTTCGGGGGACGCCTGACCATCATCCGGGAAAACACCATCCGAATCGAGGCCGGCAATTATGGCGCGTTCGCCGGGATTGCCATCCACCCTTGGGCCTTCGGCGACATCTCGTTCAGCCAGGTGACCGGCAACACCATCCTCAGCGAAGGGGACGAGACCTGCGGCAACCTGCACGCCGGCATCGACATCGGTACGCACATGTGGGGCGGGGCCTGCCTGGGCGAGCAGGTCACGCCTGCCATCGGCCTGCCCGGCTGTTTGCTCGAACCGGATGCTCCGCACGGCGCGCTGTGCGGCTCGAACGAGTCCTGCCAGGTGTGGGCGTCGGTCGCTCAGGAAGACGCCTTCTTTCTCCTGACGGACAATTTCGTGCGCGGCGCGCACATCAACTACCTCATCGAGGGGCTCGACCTGGTGGGGAGACTCATCGAAGAGAACAACGTCAGCGAGACGCCGCGGCGCAGCGACTGGGAGGCTGCCTGGCGCGGCTGCGACGGCGTCCACTGGCGGCCCACCGACAGGGTGGCCCATCACCCCTCCCTGCCCGGCTGGACCGACATCCGGATTCACTGCGAGCGATAAAGGCCGCCGTACAAGAAGAGCGCCGCTAGGGCGCCCTTTTGTCAGTCTTCTCAAGACCAGCGTTCGAGCGTCTGCTTTACGCTGGACAAGAACGCGTCCGCCCCGGCCCCGTCCAGGATGCGGTGGTCGAAGACGAAGGAGAGATAGACCATCGGGCGGATGGCAATCGCGTCGTTGCCGTCGACGTCGGTCACCACCACCGGGCGCTTCTGAATCGCGCCCGTCCCCAGGATGCCGCACTGCGGCTGGCTGATGATGGGCATGGCAAAGAGCGACCCGGCCGTGCCATGATTGGTCAGCGTGAAGGTCGCGCCCTTGACCTCGTCCGGCTGGAGGCGCTTCGTCCGCGCCCGCTCGGCCAGGTCGTTGACGGCGCGCGCAATCCCCAGGAGTGAGAGATGGTCGGCCTGCTTGATGACCGGCACAATCAGCCCCTCGTCTCCGAGCGAAACCGCCATGCCGATATTGACCTCGCCGTGCAGAATCAGTCCCTCGTCCGTCCAGGTGGAGTTGACCAGCGGATGGGCGCGCAGCGCCCCGGCAATCGCGGCCACGAAATAGGCCGTGAAGGTCAGGTTGACGCCCTGTCGGGCGAACTCCGCCTTGTGGGCGGCGCGGTGGGCGACGACGCGGCTCATGTCCGCCTCCATGACCGTCAGCACGTGCGGCGAGATGCGCTTGCTGGCGACCATCCGCTCGGCAATCTGGCGGCGAATGGTGGTGTGGGGGAGGAATGTTCCGGTGTCACGTGTTCCGGTGTCACGTGCTCCAGTGTCATGTGCTCCGGTGTCACGTGCGGCAGGGGCAACGGCTGTCTGACCTTCGACCGGCGACTTTTGACCCCTGCCCTGCGACGTTCGACCTTCAACATAATCGAGAACATCCTGCTTCGTAATCCGCCCGCCCATCCCCGTCCCGAGCACCTGCGAAAGGTCCACCCCGTGCTCGGCGGCGATTTTCCGCACCACCGGCGAGAGAAAACCAACCTGACTGCTGACCGCAGACGGTTGACCGCTGACCGCCGCCTCCGACTTTCGACCTTCGACTCCTGCCGCCGGAGCGCTTGACACTGGCATACTTGACACCGAATCACTTTCTGACCCGATCCACGCCATCACCTCCCCCACGCGGGCGGGCGTGTTCTCGGGGATTTCGATTTTCAGCACCACGCCGCTGGCCGGGCTGGGGAGCTCGGTCACCACCTTGTCGGTCTCGACCTCCACCAGCGGCTCCAGTTCCCTGACCGGCTCGCCTTCGCGCTTGAGCCATTTCACGATGGTCACTTCGTCAACGCCTTCCCCCAGCCGGGGGACGAGGAATTTGGTTGCCATAGTCTCTCCTTGATTTCAACACAAAGGACACCAAGGAGGCACAAAGGATTCACAAAGTCTCTTTTTATGTTTCTTCGTAACCTTTGTGTCATCCTTCGTGCCCTTCGTGTTTAGAAAAATCAAACCTCTTCGTGCCCTTCGTGTTACCCTTCGTGTCCTTCGTGTTTGAAAAAATCAAACCTCTTCGTGCCCTTCGTGTTACCCTTCGTGTCCTTCGTGTTTGAAAAAAATCAAACCTCTTCGTGCCCTTCGTGTTACCCTTCGTGTCCTTCGTGTTTAGAAAAATCAAACCTCTTTGTGCCCTTCGTGTTACCCTTCGTGTCCTTCGTGTTTAAAAAAACTCCGCGAACCTCGAAGGGTATGCTTCTCTCATCATCGCATATACGGTGTCGAAAATCGCCTCGGCGTTCGGCTTCGACCAGTAATCGCCGTCGTTGCCGGCCGCCGGTCGGTGCGCCGCCCCGGGCAGGGTGCGCGGGGCCGAATCCAGCCATTGATAGCCGCCCTGCACCTCTAGCGCTTCGCGCAGCATGTAGGCGGTCGTCCCGCCGGGCACGTCCTCGTCCACGAACAGGACGCGGGAGGTCTTCTTGAGCGACTCGACGATGCGCCCGTGAATGTCGAAGGGCAGAAGCGACTGGACGTCGATCACCTCGGCCTCGATGCCGGCCGCTGCCAGTTTCTCGGCCGCTGCCAGCGCAATCCGCACGCACGCCCCGTAGGTGACCACCGTCACGTCCCGCCCCGCCCGCACCACCTCCGGCGCGCCCAGCGGGACGGTCATCTCGCCGATGTTGGCAGGCAGGCGTTCCTTGACACGGTAGCCGTTCAACACCTCGACCACGATGGCCGGTTCCTCGGCCTTGAGCAGGGTGTTGTAGAAGCCCGCCGCCCGCGTCATGTCGCGCGGCACGAGGACGTGCATCCCGCGCACGAGGTGGATAATCCCGGCCATCGGCGAGCCGGAATGCCAGATGCCCTCCAGCCGGTGGCCGCGCGTCCGCACGATGACCGGCGCTTTCTGCCCGCCCTTCGTCCGCCACAGGAGCGTCGCCAGGTCGTCGGACATCAGTTGCAGGGCGTAGAGCAGGTAGTCGAGGTACTGGATTTCGGCAATCGGGCGCAGGCCGCGCATCGCCAGCCCAATCGCCTGCCCCAGAATGGTCGCCTCGCGGATGCCGGTGTCGGTCACCCGCAGCGGGCCGTACTTCTCCTGCAGGCCGCGGAATCCCTGGTTGACGTCGCCCAGTTTGCCCACGTCCTCGCCGAAGGCCACCAGGCGCGGCTCGCGCGCCAGCGCGGCGTCGAAGGCGGCGTTGACCACCTCGAAGCCCATCACCAGCGGCGCGTCCGGCGCGTAGACCGGCTTGACCTCCGGCACGGCCAGCGCCGAATCGGCCAGCGGCGAGTAGAGGAAACTGTGATAGCGGTCGTCCTGCTGACGTTCCAGGTCGGCGCGCCAGGCGGACAATTTTTCACGGGCGGGGGAGGACCGGCCGCGCGTCAGGACCAGGGCCTCGTGGACGGCCGCGGTCAGGTCGCGCCGCGTCGGGTCCGGCGCCGCTTCGAGCCGACCCCGAACCTGCTCCAGCCCATCGGGCGGAGTCGCCTCCCGCGCCAGTTCCGTCAAAAATCCCACCACCTGACGCCGCTCCGCCTCGATGGGGGCGCGGTAGGCCTCCCAGGCGCGCTTGCGGGCGTCCTCCACGTACTGCTTCTCTTCCTCCTCCAGTTTCGTCAGCGCCGCCTCGTCCGCAATCCCATTCTCCAGCATCCACTCACGCATCTTCTTGATGCAATCCCATTCGGCCTCCCAGGCCAGGCGTTCCGGTGACTTGTAGCGTTCGTGCGAGCCGGAGGTCGAGTGGCCGAGCGGCTGGGTGACGTCGGTGACGTGGACGAGGGCCGGGATGTGGTACTGGCGGGCGGTCTCGGCCGCGGCCTGATAGGTGACCAGCAGGGCGCGGTAGTCCCAGGCCGGGACGGTGTAGAGGTCGTAGCCGCGGTCGCACTGTTCGGCCGGGCAGGGTTCGCGCTCGAAGCCTTTGAGAATCGCCCCGATGTTTTCCTTGACCATCTGGAACTGGTTGGGGACGGAGATGCCGTAGCCGTCGTCGAAGACCGAGATGACCGCCGGGGCCTTCAGCACGCCAATGGCGTTGACCGTTTCCCAGAACATGCCTTCGGCGGTGGAGGCGTTGCCGATGGTCGCCCAGGCCACCTCGTCGCCGTTGCGCGAGAAGCGGGCGGCGTGGGGCTTGAGTTCGTCCAGGTGGCGGTACAGGACCGAGGCGTAGGCCAGGCCGACCAGGCGCGGCATTTGCGCCGCGGTCGGGGAGACGTCGGCGGCGATGTTGTAGAGGCCGGTCTGGTCTTTCCACGAGCCGTCGGGGTTGATGTAGCGCGAGACGAAATGGCCGACCATCGAACGGCCGGCGGTGGCCGGGTCGGCTTCGAGGTCGGCGTGGGCGTAGAGTTGGGCGAAATAGGCCTGCACGTCCAGGACGCCGAGGGCCATCACCCAGGTCTGGTCGCGGTAGTAGCCGGAGCGCCAGTCGCCTTTGCGGAAGGCGCGGGCGAGGGCCACCTGCGGCACTTCCTTGCCGTCGCCGAAGATGCCGAACTTGGCCTTGCCCGAAAGCACCTCCCGCCGCCCGACGAGCGACACCTGCCGCGAGCGGAAGGCGATGCGGTAATCGTGGAGGATGTCTTGCGGGGGAAGAGGAAGGGAGGGTTTGACAATCTTTGCCATTGCGCCGCCATTTTAGAGGGAATTGGTCTAATTATAATCGGTGTTGAGGGAGAGGGGGAATTCGGTTGGCGAAATGCTTGACGCGAGGGGAATTCGTGGGTAGGATAATGTCAATACTTTCTGTGAAGTATTTATTGGTTTTTGTTTGCAACTGATACAATCTGATCGTACAAAGACTAACGACCTGACAGTTTGGTAAAAAGATGTTGATCGGCATGCAAAACCGGGTAAAGTAGGCTTCGACCAAGAAACCGAATACCAGGAGTTGTCGAATGCCGATCAACGAG
>JAIOAU010000023.1 GCA_019873655.1 Chloroflexota bacterium
TGTCAGATATGGAGCTACAAATGCCCATTCTTCGTCACTTACATCACTCGGGTAGGCTTTTCTGGTCATGACCAGAGTCTACCACCTTACCCAAGTTCATAACACGCTCTAGAGCGCAACTTCGGCCCGCACCACGCCGGCGCGTTCGTGGCGGGCGGTCAGCCTGACGGTCCCGCCCTGCGGGGCGTGGACGACCCACTCGACCTTGCAGCGGTCGTCGGTGCTGCCTTCCCAGCCGTCGGGGTGGGCGGATTGGTAGGCGCGTCCCTCCAGTTCGCCGGGTTCCTCACGCGGTTTGCCGGTCCGCAGGGCGGCGCCTGGGGGCAGTTCGATTTCGCAAATCACGCCGCGGCTGACTTTCTTCTCGATGGCCTTCTTGGTGACGTAAGTCGGCAGCCAGCCGGTGTTTTCGACCACCAGCCGCACGCGGTAGACCCCGCCGCCCAGGGCTTCGGCCTCGGCCTGTCGCAGCGCCAGGCGGGGCGAAATGCGGGCGTGCCAGACCAGCCATTCGGGGAAGGGCTGGATTTCCTTTTCGAGCAGATGCGCCGGCGGGTTGGCCCAGGTGTAGAGTTCGTCCCAGCCGCCCAGTTCGACCGGCCCCAGTTGGGGATGCTCGAAGGGGAACCAGTCCACGTAGCCCTTGCCGCCCAGGACTTCGTCGTTCCACTTCATCAGTTTCAAATCATCTTCGACCGGGTGTTCGCGGAACCAGTCGATGAATTTGTAGTCCTTGATTCCGGCCTGGGCGATGGGACTCCACAGTTCGACCGTCCAGGCGAAGACGCCGCGCTGGTCGTACATCCAGGTATCGAAGCCGCCGGTGGTGATCTGTTTGGGGTGGTAGCGGAAGTCGTGATAGACCGAGACATGCTTGTAGCCGGTGATTTGGGTTCCTTTCTCGCCGATCTTCTGGAAGGTCCACAAATCCTCGGCGGGGAATTCGTCGTCGGGGCGGTCGTCGTAGGGGCGCAGAATCACGGCGCTGAAGGTGTGGAAGGAGACCGAGGCGGTGATGTTGGGGTGTTTGACGACGAAGGCGGCCAGGTTGTGCGTCTCCGGTTCGCTGAGCGGATAGGGGCCGGCGCCGCGCTGTTCGTTCTCGGCCCGCCAGTTGGCGGGGAAGTTGCGGTTCAGGTCGAGGCCCTCTTTGGGGCCGACCACCTGAATGGTGACGCCGTCGTAGTTCTTGAGCAGGCCCTCGGGCAGGATGCGGTAGTACGCGCCGCCGCTCTCGGCCGGGTCGCGGCGGACGAGCAGGCGCGGGTCGTCGGGATGCGGCTTCCAGGCCCCGTTGGGGTCGGGGAGGCGCATGGAGAGGATGCGGCCGTCGCCGTTGATGTCCTCGTTGGGCAGCAGGCCCTCGACGCGCTCCTCGTCGTAGGGATAGGGGCGCGTGCTGGAGCGGATGATTTTGGGGCGGTCGGCCAGCGCCCATTCGGCCCCGTCGGGGTTGACGCGCGGGACGATGTAGAAGGCGCGCGTGTCGAGGGCGTCGGTCACCGCCTGGTCCTGGCCGTAGCGGCTGACCAGGGTGTGGATGAGGTAGAGGGCGGCCATCGAACCGGCCACCTCGCAGGCGTGCAGGTTGCCGTCCACCCACAGGGCGGGTTTTTCGGTATCGGGGCCAGTGGCGAAGTTGGTGGCAGTCACCAGCCAGACGTCGCGCCCCTGGTGGCTCTTGCCGATGGACTCGAGGCGCAGCAGGCCGGGATGTTCTTTGACCAGCGCCTTGAGCAGGCGGGTCAGTTCGGCGTAGCGGTAGTAGCGGTCGAAGCGGATGCGGGGCATGGTTCCTCCGGAGGGGATTTGAGATGGACGAGCAGGCCGGCGGCGGCCAGGAGGAGCAGGCCGGCGGCGTCGAAGACGATGAAGCGCAGCAGGGAGGCGCGCAGGACGGCGTGTCCCTCCGGCAGTTGGGCGAGGATCCAACTCTCGCCGAGCAGGCCGACGGCCTGCATGACGATCGCCTCCCCCAGGGACAGGCGATGGCGGCGCGGATGCCAGAGGGCCACCAGGTAGGGGACGTTCCACATCAGGAAGAGGACGGCGACGCCGCGCACCGCCGCCGCGCCCGGGACGCCGCTCAGTTCGAAGGCCGGGGCGAAGGCCTGCGGCTGGCGCAGGAAGGCGAGGGCGCATTCCAGGTTCCAGGCGACGACGGCCGCGATCAGCAGGCGCGCCGCCCACAGGCGCAGGTCGAGGCGGCGTGTCATTTCGTCATCCCCTCCAGGATGCCGGCCAGGCGTTCGGTCAGGGCGGGGCGGCTGAAGTGGGCCTCGACGTAGCGCCGCCCGGCCAGGCCCATGGCGCGCCCGGCGGCGGGATCGGCGGCCAGGCGGCGGACGGCCGCGGCCAGGGCGGCCGGGTCGCCGGGGGGGACGAACACCCCGCCGCCGCAGGCCTCGACCACCTGGCGGATGACGCCGTCGATGGCGAGCAGGACGGGGCGGCCGGCGGCCATGTAGTCGAAGACTTTGTTGGGGTAGGTGGTCTTGTAGGCCTCGATGGGTTTGAGGATGGCCAGGCAGGCGTCGGCGCCGGCCAGGGCGGCGGCCATGCCCGACTTGGGGACCGGCGGCAGGAAGGTCACATTGGCGAGGCCCAGTTCGGCGGCGCGGCGCTGGAGGGCGGGTTTCTCTTTGCCGTCGCCGAGGAAGACGAAGTGGACGCGGGGGTCGTCGGCCAGCAGGCGGGCGCAGTCCAGCGCCACGCCGAGGTCGTTGGAGAGGCCGTGCGCCCCGGCGTACAGGACGACGAACTTGCCTTCCAGGCCGTGGGCGGTGCGGAAGGCCGCGCCCGAATCGGCCGGGTCGAACATCTCCGGGTCCGCGCCGTTGGGGACCAGGTCCACGCTCCGGGCGCCGCGCCCCAGGACGTGCTCAACGTAGGCCGGGCTGTTGACCATCATGTGGTCGGCGCGGCGGTAGAGGAAGCGCTCCAGCCAGAGCGACAGGCGGATGAGCAGGCGGCTGCGCAGGACGCCGACAGCGATGGCGAAGTCAGGCCACAGGTCGCGGACCTCGAACAGGAAGGGCGCGCCCTTCAGGCGGGCCAGCATCCAGGCAGTGACGCCCTGGAAGATGGGCGGCGAGGTGCCCCACACCAGGTCCACGCCGCGCACGCCCAGGCCGAGGAAGAACGAGGAAATCATGAAGGAAAAGAAGGCCAGCAGGCGGTGGGCGAAGGATTTGTGGTGGGCGGCGTAGACGCGGGCGCGCAGGATGCGGATTCGGCCTGCGTGGTCGTCTTGCGCGGCGGGGAGGGGGGAGGCCTGTCCGGTCAGGTAACTTACCGGGCTGGCGATGACCGTGATGCGCCAGCCGCGCTCGGCCAGCAGACGGGCGAATTCGTGGTGGCGGGTTCCCCCCGGCTCGTCAATCGCTGTGAAGGCTTGATGGATGAGCAGGATGTGCATTTTCTTCGTAGATGACGGGGTGAGGGTCCGGCCAGCCTTCGCGTTGGGCGCGGACGAGCAGTTCGGCCATCGGGCGCGGCAGGACCGGCTCGTCGAGGACGCGCTCGATGGGCATCCACACCGGACGGTAGGTGCCGCGCTCGGGGATGGGAGTCAGGATTTCCGGCCCGTCGCCGGTCCCAAACGTCCCGCCGACGGCCTCGGCCAGGTAGTAGAACTGCGGCTTGCCCTTGAACCAGATTTCGGCCACCAGGCGGCGCAGGACGACTTCCAGGCCGAGTTCTTCGCGGGCCTCGCGCACGGCGGTCTGTTCGGGGGTTTCGCCTTCGTCCACCCCGCCGCCGGGAAAGGTGTAGTAATGATGGCCCTGACGATGACGCTCGATCAGCGCCACCTGGCCGTCTTGAATCAGG
Source organism: Chloroflexota bacterium (assembly GCA_019873655.1). Classification (GTDB taxonomy): domain Bacteria; phylum Chloroflexota; class Anaerolineae; order Anaerolineales; family Villigracilaceae; genus JAFGSI01. The sequence continues at coordinate 3,832 of JAIOAU010000023.1, forward strand.
ATGATGACTGCGCGTTTGCTCATGAGGGGAACCTGAATTCGGTGAGGAATTGGAATGTCTCGGCGGCGCGGACGACCACCGCCAGCGAGAGGGCTGGCCTCTTTATACCATAGGTTGACGAGATCCAGCCGCGGATCGGCTCCGCCGCGCCCGCGCCGTGGACGACCTCGCCGCCGCGGACGAGGGAGACCTCCGCCTGAGCGAGCAGCGGGGAAGGATCGGTCGCGGCGGTCAGCGTGACCGACCCATGAGGCGACTCCAGCCTCAGGATGAGTTGGCCTTCGCCGTCTTCGATTTGCCAGGGCCAGTCGGGCAGCAGCCAGTGGAGGCGGAAGGCGCGCGGGCGGCGCTTCCAGCGCAGGCCGGGCAGGAAGAGCAGTTCGTCTTCGATTTGCCAGCGGTCGCCGGCGCGGACGGTGACGGTTCGGGTGTGGCGGATTCCCAGGCGGCGGTAGGCGTAATGGCGCGCCTGCGCTCTTTGCAGCACCTCTTCATCGGCCGAGAGGAGGGTCTTGTAGTAGGCGTCGGCCCAGTCGAGGTAGAGGAAGCGGCCGGCGCGGGTCATCTGTTCGCGGCCGTCCACGCTGACGGTGTTGTGGACGAGGGTGGAGGCGAGGGAGTTGTCCCAGGGGGGCGGGGCGTTGTAGAGGTAGGTTCCGGCGTCGCAGGCGACATTGAGGCCGCGCCACCACAGGTCGAGGTGGAGTTGGTCGGCGTGGGAGGGGCGCGTCGTCAGGCGGACGGCGCGCAGGCAGGCCCAGGAGTCGCGGCCGGTCAGGTTGTCGCCGGGGTAGCGCGGCAGGTCGAGGGCGCGCGGGGAGTCGAGGGGCAGGCCGAGCCAGAGCGCCATCTCGTCCCAGGGGCCGGCCGGCAGGCGGTAGTTCAGGAAGGCGCGGGCGGCGGCGTGGGCGACGGGGCGGTAGTCTTCGAAGGGGCAGGTGGAAAGCGGGAGGGGGTAAGCGCCGTCGTTGGCGCCCAGGTTGGGAGCGCGGCCGGAGACGGGGTCGAGCAGGCCGAGCGTCCAGTGGACGGCGCGCCCCAGGGCTTCGAGGGTCGGGCGCGGCCAGGTTTCTCCGCGCCGGCGGAGGAGGGCGTCCACCCAGAGGGCCAGTTGCAGCATCAGGCGCTGGTAGTTGGCGCTGTGCTGACTGTATTCGCCGTAGCCGTCGATTTGGGTCTGCAGGCCGCGATTGAGCCATTTCCAGCCCAGGGCGCGCCAGTGGGCGGCCTGGGGATGGGAGGGCAGGGCCAGGCCGGCGGTGAACAGGCCAACGGCCTCGCTGAGCAGGTGGTTGTTGTTCTGGGCGCGGGCATAGACCAGGGTTGGCGGGATGCGGGCGGCGTGGGCGGCGACGGCGCGCCCCAGCCGAATCCGGCGCGCCGGCGTGGAGGCGGGCGAGGCGGCGAAGACCTGCCCCGCCCAGACGAAGGCCATCAGCCGCAGGGCGACCTCCTGGGCGCTCATCCAGTGGGGGCCAAGGCAGGGCGGGTTGGCGTCCAGGAACTGCTCGGCCAGGCGCCAGAAGGCCTCGGCGTATTTTTCGCGCCCGCTGAGGAGGTAGGCGCGGCCGAGCGGGAAGGCCCAGCCGAAGCGGGCCGGCTCCCAGAGGAATTTGACGTCGGGGACCTCGGCGTAGAATTCGGCGAGCAGGGCGGGGCGGCGCTCATAGACCGTCCAGTGCTGCAAGCGGCGGTCGAAGGCCAGGCGCAGGTCGGCGGGAGGGCCTCCAAAGAGGCGGACTTTGCCAGCGGCGATTTCGTCGGCCTCGGCCAGCAGGGCGGCCAGGCTCTCCTGGTCGAGGCAGCGCCGGACGGCCTGCAGAGGGGGCAGGGGCAGGAGCGGCTCTAGAGTCCACTCACCGACCGGCAGGGGACGCCTGGTGAGCCGCCGGTAGTGGCCGCTCCACAAGCCGAAGCGGTAGAGGCCGTAGAGGGCGAGGGGGCCAGGTCCCAGTTGGCGCAGGGCTTTGAGGGCGAGGAACAGACGAGCCGGGAAAGTCGGTTGCATCGAATGACGCGAATTATGCGAAGAAGGAACGTTTGAGCATCGAATGGCACGAAGTTTACGAAAATGAGTTTAGCATCGAATGACACGAATTTCACGAAGGAGGAAAGTTTGGCATCGAATGGCACGAAGTTTACGAAAATGAGTTTAGCATCGAATGGCACGAAGTTCACGAAGAAGAAAAGTTTAGCATCGAATGACGCGAATTACGCGAAGGAGAGAAGTTTAGCATCGAAGGACACGAATTTCACGAAGGACGATTAATTTCGACAGTGCGGCCGCTGCGCAGCGACTCGACGGCGGCGAAGACGGCGTTGGCGACGCCGAAGAGATGTTCGTAGGGGATGGGCGGCGGGCCGCCGGCGCGGATGGCCTGGACGAAGGCGCGCCATTCGCCGCGCCAGCCCTTGTCCTGGGCTTGTTTGATCTTCCTGCGGCGTCCATCGTGGACGGTTTCCAGCGCCCGAAAGTCGTCCAGCACGGCGATCCGGCCGCCGCAGAAGACCTCCAGGCGCTCCTTGGGGTAGGATTTGTCGCCGTTGGCGAGGTAGTCCACCACGCCCAGCGAGCCGTCGGGGAAGACGAAGGTCATCGAGACGTTGTCCTGGCGGTAGCGGCCGCCGTCGGGCAGGGCGCGGGCGGTCACAGAGAGCGGCGCGGCCCCGGCCAGGAAGGTCAGGAAGTCGATGAAGTGACAGCCCTCGCCGATGATTCGGCCGCCGCCCTGGGCCGGGTCGTGCAGCCAGTGAGTCGGCGGCAGATAACCGGCGTTGATTCGGTAGTGCATGTAGAGCGCTTCCGTGCGGTGGGCAAAGTGGGCGGCAAGTTGCTGGGCGAGAGGCGCGAAACGGCGGTTGAAACCGGCCATGAGGATGGACGATGGACCGGCGGCGAGGGCCGCTTCGATTTCGGCAAGTTGACCGGGAGCGACGGCCAGCGGTTTTTCGACGAAGACGTGCTTGCCCGCCCGCAGGGCCTTCACCACCAGGTCGGCGTGCGAGTCGTGACGGGTCAGGATGGCGACGGTGTTGATCTCCGGGTCGTTCAGGATTTCCTCGTCGCTCGAGGCGGCGTAGCGGAAGCCAAATTTGCGGGCGGCGTGGGCGGCGTGCAGTCCGCCCGCCGAGGCGACGCCGACGCGCTCGACGCCCTCCACCTTCCGCAGGGCCGGCAGGAGGGTGGCGTTGGCGTACAGGCCGGCGCCCAAGACGCCCAGGCGGACGTCAGACGGCGGACGGCGGCGGGTATCGAATGCGACCGTCTTCGAGGTTTCGGCTTGCGCCTGCGCATAGGTGAGTAACACGCCGAGGAACGGTTCTTTCTTCTTGCCGGTGATGACGGCGTAGGCTTCGGCGGCCTGCTCGATGGGGAAGCGGTGGGTGATCAGCGGCCGGACCTGCAGCCTGCCCGCCGCCATCAGGCCGACCACCGCCTCGAAGTTGCGTCCCTCCGTCCAGCGGACGTAGCCGAGGGGGTAGTCGCGGCCTTTTTCTTCGTACTGGGGGTCGTAACGGCCCGGTCCGTAGGAACGCGAGTTGATGAAGGAGAGTTCCTTCTCGTAGTAGAGTTTGCGCGGCAGCGAGAGGCCGACCGCGCCGACGGCGACCACCCGCGCCCGGTCGCGGGCGATCCGGCCGGCCAGTTCGACCGGGTCGCTGGAGGGGGTGTCGGCGCAGATGAGGACGGCGTCGAAGCCGCGGCCGGCGGTGAACGCCGGGGCGGCCTCCTCGGCCGCCGGGCGGACGACCGCTTCGAGGCCCAGGGAGGCGGCCAGGGAAACCCGCGCCGGATCGAGGTCGACGCCCAGGACGCGGCAGCCGGCCGCGGCGGCGATCTGCCCGGCCAGCAGGCCCAGGAGTCCCAGGCCGATGACGGCGACGGTCTCGCCGATCTGCGGCTCGGCCAGGCGAAAGCCGTGCAGGGCAATCGCCCCCAGGGTGGTGAAGGCCGCCGATTCGAAGTCCACCTCGTCGGGCAGGGGGGTGAGCAGCAGGCGCGGGACGAGGTTGTACTCGGCGTGGACGGCGTAGCCGCCGCCGGCGCAGGCGACGCGCTGGCCGACGGAGAAGCCGTCCATGCCCTCGCCCAGGGCGACGATCGTCCCGGCCGAGGAGTAGCCCAGCGCCATCGGCTGGTCGAGGCGGCCGAAGGCGGCCTGCAGGGTGGGCAGCAGCCCTTCGCGGCGGGCCTTGTCCAGCGCCTGGCGGACCAGGTCGGGCCGCGAGCGCGCCTTGCCGACCAGCGACTTTTCGGCGAACTCGACCACCATCCGCTCCGTCCCGGCCGAGACGAGCGAGGCGGCCACGCGCACGAGCGCCTGCCCGGCCTGCGGGGTGGGGACGGGCGTCTCGGCGACGACCGTCTTGCCGTCTTTCATGTTTTGGAGGACTTGTTTCATGGGGATCCGACCGCAGGAAATTTCGAGGGGAGGATGTTCAGCGTGAGTATACCCGAAATGCGTTTTCTCATGCAAAGGCGCTGAGTCTTTCGTTCCCCGGGGGTTAAAACAAAAATGAGCGTGGAGAGACTCGAACTCTCAACCAATGGCTTAAAAGGCCACTGCTCTGCCATTGAGCTACACGCCCATGCGGACGCCATTTTAACACGCCCCGCAGAGGCCGTCAATTGGAACGCAGATGGTCTTCCAGGGCGGCGAAATCCACCCGAGCGGTCAGGTCGAGGGTCAGGGGGGTGACGGACACCTCGCGCCGGACGCGCAGGACGTATACGTCGCTGTCCGGTTCGCAGTCCAGGTTGGCGGCCTGGCGGTAGCCGACGCGCCCCGGCGCGCCCCAGGGACGTTTGGGCGGCGGCGTCGACTCGTAGTACTGCTGGCGCGAGAGACGGGTGATTCGCCAGGCGGTCTGTGGGGTGGCCTGGCGGGGAATGTCCACCTTGAGCAGGTCCACGCCGGGGGGCAGGCCGTTTTCGAGGATGGCGGCGGCGAACAGGGCGGTGAAATGGGCGGCGGCCGAGAAATCCACCTCGGTGGAATAGGAGAGATGATGTTCGACGCCGGTTTCGAGCGAGACGGCCAGCGCCGGGATTCCCAGTCCGGCCGCCTCGAGGGCTGCCCCCACCGTGCCCGAGGCCGTGATTCCCAGGCCGAGGTTTTCGCCGTAGTTGATGCCTGAGACGATCAGGTCGGGCCGGCGCGGGGCGATTTCCAGCACGCCGTGCAGCACGGCCTGGGCCGGGCTGCCGCCGACGGCGTACACCGTCCACTCCTGCCCGCCGACGCGCAGCGTCTGGGGCTGGATGGCGCCGTCGGAGGTGGAGGGCAGGCTGCGGCCCATGCCCGAGGATTGCTCGCGCGGCGCGGTCACGGTCACGTAGCCGAGGGCGGCCAACGCCTGGGCGGCCGCCCACAACCCCGGCGAGCGGATGCCATCATCGTTGGTCAGCAGGATTTGACGTTTCTTCATAAAATTGATTTGGACTTTTCCAGAACTCGGAACTCGGTCTCTTTTTGCGTCGAATTGCACGAATTCTACAAAAGGTTTGTGTTCGGCGCTTTGATCTTGCTGTTTGTTCTAAAAAGAAAGAAGCGGGTTGGCCCGCTCCTGACAGCGCCCCTTGCGTGACTCGAACACGCGGCCTTTTGGTCCGCAACCAAACGCTCTCATCCACTGAGCTAAAGGGGCTGAAATCAAGCGCAAGGATTTTAATCCAGAACCGGAGGATGGTCAAGAGACGGAAGATCCGATTCGTCTCTCAGTGTTGTCGTTGTGTGCACCGTGGTCGGAAATGCACGCCGCGGCCCAAGCCGCATGGGTGTCCGGAAAATGCGCCTCGACGCGCCGGCAGAAGAGGCGGGTATAATTTACACCAGATTGCTCGGCTCCGATGACCTGGCCGGCTGCCGCTGGCTGATGTACAACACCGAGGAGGGGACGATCTTCAAGGTGAACCGGGAGACGGGGGAACGGATCTACCTGGCCGGATGGGAGATGGAAGATCAAGGCCAAGATCGAACCCGCCGCGGAAAATCTCCCTTCCTCGACTTGCACAAAGGGGGCAAATTTCCTTATAATGAGTCATCCGATCCTTTACTGCCAAAGCGAGGTGACCATGGCCTTCAGTCCGAATTTCCTCTCCCAGCGCGACCCTCGATGGAAGGGCGAGTCGCTTGGGTTCGACACGTCCATCACCATCGGCAGCGACGGCTGCGCCCTGACCTGCCTGGCGATGCTGGTCAACGGCTACGGCTACGAGGAGACGCCCTCCACGCTGAACGCCAAATTGAAAGGCCTGGGCCCGGGCAGCGGTTTCCTGGGCGGGCTGATCGTCTGGGGCGGGCTGACGCGCCTCTTCCCCAAGATCACGTTCCAGCGCATCGTCATCTGCCGTGACCAGCCCGCTCCCATCCAGGCCATCGACCAGTCCCTCGACGCCGGTCAGCCGCTGGTCATCGAAATCGACTCCTCGCCCGCCGCAGGCCTGCAAAACCACTGGGTGGTATTGTATGGCCGTCAGGGCGGCGATTACCTGATGCTCGATCCCTATCCCTACCCGCCCGACAACCGCGCCATCACCCTCGGCGAGCGCTACGCCAAGGGCCGCCCCCCGGCCGAATACATCACCGCCGTCGTCTGGTATCAGGCGGTCGGGCTGGGGCCGGGGCCGACGCCCGGCGGCGGCCTGACCCTGCGTATCCCCGACTCGGTGACCGCTGGCCTGCGGGTGCGCGCCGCCCCGACCACCGCCTCCGCCACCCTGACCATCGAACCGTCCGGCAGCCTGCTCAAATGTCTGGAGCCGGAGTCGGTCGCCCGCCCGAAGATCGGCGTCTATGACCAATGGCTGCGGGTCAGCACGACCGGCGGCGTGGAAGGCTACGTGGCCGCCTGGTATGTCGAAGCCGTGGAATCGCCCGCTCCGCCCCCTGCTCCGACCCCTACTCCGACCCCCGCTCCGACCCCTGCGCCGACGCCCACTCCGACTCCTGCTCCTGCTCCGGCCCCCGCGCCCGAACCCCCGCCGGTCGAGGCCGGTCCGCTGATCGGCAGCGTGGTGCTGAGCGTTGGTTCCAGCGGACTGCGCGTCCGCACCCAGCCCAGCCTGGCGGGCGGCTACGTCACCACCATCAAGGCCGGGCGGCAGATGACGATTCTCGATTCGCCCGAAGAGGCGCGCGCCAAGGTCGGCAAGGCCGGCCAGTGGCTCTACATCCGCACCACCGACGGGCGCGAGGGCTACGTCCAGGCCCAGTACGTGACCCTGGGCGACGCCGCCGCCGAGGCCGCCTCTGCCCCGACCCCTGCTCCGACCCCCGCTCCGACGCCTGCGCCGCAGCCCGAACCCACTCCGACTCCTGCTCCTGCTCCGGCCCCCGCGCCCGAACCCCCGCCGGTCGAGGCCGGTCCGCTGATCGGCAGCGTGGTGCTGAGCGTTGGTTCCAGCGGACTGCGCGTCCGCACCCAGCCCAGCCTGGCGGGCGGCTACGTCACCACCATCAAGGCCGGGCGGCAGATGACGATTCTCGATTCGCCCGAAGAGGCGCGCGCCAAGGTCGGCAAGGCCGGCCAGTGGCTCTACATCCGCACCACCGACGGGCGCGAGGGCTATGTCCAGGCCCAGTACGTGACCCTGGGCGACGCCGCCGCCGAGGCCGCCTCCAGTCCCGCCCCCGCCGCAGCGCTGACGGTCACCGTCTCCGGCCTGGTCGGGTCGGGCGGACTGCGGCTGCGGGCGGAGCCGTCCACCACCGCCAACACGTTGAAAATCCTCGCCGCCGGCACGCCCCTGACCGTCTTGGAGACGGCCGCCGCGGCGCAGACTAAGATCGGCGTCTATGACCAGTGGCTGAAGGTGCGCGATCCGCAGGGAACGGAAGGCTACGTCGCCGCCTGGTACGTGCAGAGGTAAGCGCCCATGACGGCCGCAGACTGGTATGAACGCCTCCCCAAGGTCGAATTGCACGTCCACCTGGAGGGGGCCATTCCCCTGCCGGCTTTGTGGGAACTCGTCTGCAAGTACGGCGGCGACCCGTCCGCGCCGAATCCGGAGGCGCTGCGCCAGCGTTTCGTCTTCCGCAACTTTCCCCACTTCATCGAGACCTGGGTCTGGAAGAACGGTTTCCTGCGCGAATACGAAGACTTCACCTTCATCGCCGAGGCCGCGGCGCGCCATCTGGCCGCCCAGAACATCCGCTACGCTGAGGTCTTCTACTCGCCGCCCGATTTCGCCCGCCGCGGCCTGACGCCCCAGCGCCTGACGGAGGCCATCCGCGCCGGTCTGCGGCGCGTCCCGGAGATCGAAATCTGGCTGATCGCCGACGTGGTGCGCGACTTCGGCCCGGAGCGCGCCCTCCGCACCCTGGCCGAGGTGGCCGAGGCGCTCGACCAGGGCGTGATCGGAATCGGGCTGGGCGGCTCGGAGCAGTCCCACCCGCCCGAACCGTTCTGGGAGGTCTTCGCCCGGGCGCGGACCCTCGGCCTGCACACCACCGCCCATGCGGGCGAGGCGGCCGGGGCCGAGAGCGTCCGCGGCGCGCTGGAAAGCCTGAAAGTCGAACGCCTGGGTCACGCCGTCGCCGCCGAGGAGGACACCATCCTGCTCGAACAACTGGCCGAGTGGCAGATTCCGCTCGAACTGTGTCCGATCTCCAACCTGCGCACGGGCGTGGTGGCGGCCATCGAGGATCATCCCGTGCGGCGCTACTTCGAACGCGGCCTGCTGGTGACGGTCAACACCGACGACCCGCTGATGTTCGGCAACTCGCTGGCCGACGAATACCGCCTGCTGGCGGAGCGTTTCGGCTTCAGCCCGGACGAGATTCGCGAAGTCATCCTCAACGCCATCCGCGCCTCGTGGATGACGGAGGAGAAGAAAGATCAGATGGAGGCCGCCTTCCGCGCCGACCCGGCCTGGGGGGAGGCGTGACTCTCAGGTCGCCGATTGCAACGCGGCCATGAACGCCGCGACCATCCGCTCCAGATTGATTTCCTCACAGACAATCCGATAGGATTCGGCCCCCATCGCCCGCAGGCGGGCGGGGTCGGACAGGGCTGCCCGCAGCGCCTCGGTCAGCGCCGGCAGGTCGTCGGGCGGGACCTGCCAGCCGTTGGCGGGCCGCGCCCCGGAGGGGGCGCGCACCAGGTCGTCGTTGGTGCCGTCGCCGGCGCCCATGATGACCGGCAGGCCGTAGGCCATGGCCTGCTGGACGGCCAGGCCGCCCGTCCCCGGCAGGACGAACAAATCCGCCGCCAGGAAGTAGGGCAGCAACTCGTCGCCGTGTTTGGCGCCGGGGAATTCGGCGCGCGGGTAAATCTGCGCCGCCAGTTCCTCCAGGCGGGGACGTGCCGGCCCGTCGCCGACGATGACCAGGGCGGGCTGGAGCGCCTCGGGCAGGGCGGCGCAGGCGCGCAGCAGCAGGTCGATCCGCTTGCGGGCCTGCAGGCGGCCGACGAACAGCGCCCGCGGCCGGCCGTCGAAGCGCGGCGGGCGGACGGGCAGCGGCCAGGCCGGGCGCGGCGCGGCCGCGTTCGGGGCGACGAAGATGCGCCTGGCGGGGAATCCCAGGGCGGCGTATTCTTCGGCCCCGCGGCGGCTGTAGGTGAGCAGGGCATCGAAGCGGCGCAGAAAGGCCAGGCGGGCGGCGTTGCGGACGGCGGCCAGGAGCGCCGCAGGCGGCGCGCCCAGCCCCCAGCCGATCACCGGGCGGCCGCGGCGCTTCATCCAGTTCACCGCCGCGGGGGTCGAAAGATAGCGCGGGTTGGCCTCCACGATCAGGGCGTCCGGATTCCAGTCGGCCAGCCAGGCGAGCAAGCCGCGCTGGTAGCACAGGTAGAACGCCCCGCCCAGCAGATGCAGGTTGCGGGCCGGGGCGTAGCGGGCCGCCTCCAGCCGCCCGGCGACGGCGATCGACTCGTCCGGGCGCGGCGTCCCGGCGAAGACCGAGAGGCCACCCGCGCAGGCCGCCGCCAGGGCGTCGAAGAAGGGGACGCGGTAGCGCGGCAGCACGCGCTGGATCAGGCCGAGTCGTCCGGGGAAGAAGTCGGTTTCCATGGGTCTCCTCTTCTAGGGGCAGGCGCCGCGCCGGTAAAGGACGGCGACCGGGTCGCGGTAGAGGGCGCACCAGGCCGGGGAGGCGTCCAGGGCGGCCAGCAGATCGGGCTGGGCGGCGGTCGAGACCAGGAGCAGGTTCGCGCCGCTGGCGTCCAGGCGGGCCTGCCAATCCCAGGCGGCGAGGGAAATCGCCCGGTAGTCCTCCCATTGTTCGGGCGGGAAGACCTCGAAGCGGGTGTCGATCCAGACCGGGCGTTCGGGCAGGGCGAACTCGAGGTAACTGGAGAAGCCGATCTCGCTCCACAGCGGGCCGGGCAGATCGGGATGGGCGCGCAGCCATTCGACCGCCTCGACCGGCGTGTTCTCGACCGCGGGCGGGGATTGCGGCCACCAGCGTTCGCGCACGCCCGGCAGGAGCGTCAGCGGCAGGAGCAGGCAGAGGACGCCCACGCTCCAGTTCAGGGCCGGGCGGACCGGCGGCGAGGCGGCCCTCCGGCGGCGTTCCCAGTCGCCCAGGGCGGCGGCGGTCAGCGCCGCCAGCAGCAGGACGAACCAGATGATGTAGCGCAGCCCCGACAGCGCCAGCCAGCCGAAGCCCAGGAACCAGACCCATTCGAGGCGCTCGACCTTGCGGGGCGCAAGGGCCGCCAGCGGCGGGAAGGCCAGCAGCCAGGCGAAGAACAGGTTCATCTGCCAGCCGCGGTTGAGCGGCGGGGACCATTCGGCCGAAAATTGCTGGCTGGAGGGCGAGGTCAGCGAATCGTACAGGTAGGTCCAGGCGCCGGGGCCGCGCGGGTTGACCAGTGTCGCCAGCAGCGCGACGGCCAGCGCCGCGGCCAGTCCCTTGCGTTCTCCGCGCCCGAAGACCAGCGCCGCTCCGCCCAGCAGGAAGAGCATCACGAAGGAGCCGTGGAGGTTGACCCACAACAGGGCCAGCGCAGGCAATCCCCAGACGGCGCGCCGATCGCCCGTCTGCCAGCGGATGAGCAGGTAGAGCGCCAGGGCGAAGAGCGGGTAGGCGAGCAACTGCGGCCGCAGCGACCAGTTGTTGCTGGAAGCCAGCGCCGCCAGGAGGGTCGCCAGCGCGGCGCCGCGCGGCGCGCCGCCCAGACGGCGGGCGGCGGCGAAGACCAGTCCGTACGTCAGCGCCAGGAGGACGCCGCGCAGGAGGACCGTCAGGGTCAGGCCGCCCGCCCGGTACACCAGCCAGAAGAGGACGGCCGCGCCCCAGGAATGATAGACCACCGGCGCGCCGGCCCGCGACCAGGTCAGGGCGTCGGCCGTGGGGATGGCTCCCGTCGTCAGCGCCTCGCGGCCGATGCGCAGATACCACCAGTAGTCCTGCGGGGTGACCGGCAGGAGGAAGGCGATCGCCAGCGCAATCAGCGCGACCGGCCCCAGCCAGAGGACATCGAGGCTCGTCAGGCGGTGGTTCATCGAAGCCATCCGGACGTTGATTTACGTTGGCCCTGCAGCGCTGAGGTTGGGAGATTGGGGCGGCATGGCGACCAGGTAGGCTTTCCAGTCGAGGGCCTCGAGCGAGGCGACCGGCGGATAGCCGCGCTTCATCCAGCAAATCCGGTATCCGGCGGCGGTCAGCGCTTCCCAGGCGGCGCGGGCCGATTCGGGGCCGTGCAGTTCCATCAGCACCAGCGGGCGGCCCTCGGTCAGCACCCGCCGCATGCCGGGCAGGGCCAGCACCTCGCCGCCCTCGATGTCCAGTTTGACGACCTGGGGAGGCGGATTCCCCTGGGCGTAGACGAATTCATCGAGGGAGAGGCCGTCCACGGTGATTTCGGACAGATAGACCTCCTCGCGGCGGCCGGCCGACCCCTCGGCCTTGCCCATCCCGCCCGAGGCGTGGACGAGGAAGCGCACCGGACCGGCGGCCTGCGTCACCGCTGCGGCGACGACCGTCACCCGCGCCGACAGGTCGTTCAGGTCCAGGTTGCGGCGCAGGCGCTCGACGTTGGCGGGCAGGGCCTCGAAGGCGAAGACGCGCCCTCTCTCGCCGACCGCTCGCGCCAGGAGGAGCGAAACGTAGCCGATGTTTGCGCCGACGTCATAGGCCACCGCGCCGGCAGGGACCAGGTCGCGCAGGGCGGTTTGCAGTTCCGGCTCGTAGGTGCCCAGCCAGTAGTCCTTCTCGGTCTGCAAGTCGAGCAGGAGCGAATACCCGGCCAGGCCGCCGGCGGCGACGCGCGTCACCGTCAGGCCGGTCGGCGCGGCGCGGTTGAGTCCGCCGCGAATCCAGCGCGCCAGCGGCCCGATTTTGTAGATGGCCTGCTTCCACGAGAGCGGCAGAAGGCGGGCGAAAAAGGAGGCGAGGGAAAGCAGCGGGTTGGTCATTTTTGCTCGGTCGTCGGCGGGACGTGCGGCGCTTGCCAGGCCGGCGATTTGTGGACGTGAACCACCTTCCATCCGCCGCCCATCTTGACCATCACGCGGCTCTCGTTGTGGGCGTCCACGCGCACGCCGGCGGGCGTTTCGGCGCTGATGAGGAGGGTGTAACTGGCGATGGCCGTCTCGCCGTAGCGTTGGATGCGCAGATTCGCCAGGTCGAAGCGCGTCGCCCCGCCCAGGGCGGCCTCGGCCCCAAAGACAGCCCCGCGGCGGGCGTTGGCCTCCATCATGAAGTCATGGAAGGCCAGGCCGTCGATGCGGTGGGGAGTGACCCACCACTCGTAGAGCGTCAGGTCTTCGTGGGTGGTGGCGTGATAGGTTTCCAGGTCGTTGTTCTGAATGGCTTGCAGATGTTTGCGCAAAAAGGCCAGGATTTCGTCGTCCATGTGTTACTCCAGAAGGAAGGCCAGGTATTGGTCGGTCATCTTTTCGAGGTCGAAGGCTTCCTCGGCGCGCGCCCGCGCCGCCCGGCGGAAGCGCGGCTGGTCGGCGAGAATCTCGGCGGCGGCGGCGGCCAAGGCGGAGAGGTCGGGCGGGTCGAGCCGCCAGGGGTCGCCGCCGTAGGGGACGAGGCGGCCGGCGTCGCCGGTCACCAGTTCGGGCAGGGCGCCGGTCTCGAAGGCCAGGACGGGCAGGCCGCAGGCCAGGGCCTCGATGACGGCGTTGGGGCAGGCCGGGTTGAGGTCGGCCGAGTAGAGCAGATGGGCGGCGCGGTCGAGGGCCGGGATGGCGTCGCGCCGCACCGCGCCTGCCCAGACGACCGGGGCGCGGCTGCGGGCGTTGACTCGCGCCTGCAAGTCCGGGGCGACGCGCCCGGCGACCATCCACTCGACCGGAAAGCGGTCGGCCAGCAGGTTCGCCAGGCCGAGGGCCGTCTCCAGCCCGGTCTCGTAGCCGCCGCCCAGGTTGCCCTCCACCAGCAGGATGCGGAAGCGGTCGGCGGGCGGCTGTTCCGGGCCGAGGGGGGTGAAGACGGACAAATCCACGCCGTTGTGGATGACGCGGCTGGGGACGCGGGTCGGGCCGCGGCGGGCCTCCCACCAGCGGCGGGAGAACTCCGATTGGTAGATGACGCCGTCCGCCAGGCGGGCGCGGATGAGGGCCAGCAGGGCGTTGCCGTATTCGGCGCGCAGGAAGTGGCGCAGGCCGGTGCGCCGCCGGCGGTGCAGCCAGTTCATCCCGTCCAGGCGCTGGACGAGGCGCGCCCCGCGCCGGCGCGCCCGCCAGAGGGCCGCCAGGCGGCGCGTCCCGCCGATGATCAGAACGGCGTCGCAGGCCTCGTCCGGTTCGTAGCAGACCTGGACGCCGCGCCGCGTCAGGGCCTCCGCCAGGCGCGTTTGGAAGGAGGCCGGGCCGCCTGCGGCGGCGCGCGGGGTCAGGCAGATGCGGGTCATCGGAGCGATTATACCGTAACGGCGGCATGTTATAATTCGGACAGGAGCACTCGTCTATGTTCGAGAGCAAAGACCGCCGCCAAGAAGAGGCGCGCCTGCGCGCCGAAAACCGCCTGCCGCCCGGCCAGGCGTTGACGCTGAAATTCCCGGTCCTGCATTACGGGCCGGTGCCGCCCTTCGACCCCGCCACCTGGGATCTGCGCGTCTGGGGTGAGGTCGAACAGGAAGTACGCTGGACGTGGGAGGAGTTCAACCGCCTGCCGCGCGTCCAGGTGCGGATGGATTTGCACTGCGTGACGCGCTGGAGCACCTTCGACATGGTGTGGGAGGGCGTCTCGGTGCGGATGCTGGTCGAGCAGGGGCTGATTCGCCTGAAACCGTCGGCCCGCTACGTGATGCAGCACGCCGAGTACGGCTACACGGTCAACCTGCCGCTGGAGGTGGTCTTGCAGGATAACTTCCTGCTGGCGACCCATGTGGACGGCGCGCCGTTGACCCCCGAACACGGCTATCCGCTGCGGGGCGTGGTGGGCGCCATCCCCGGCCGCCCAGACCTGAAGACGCCGTATTTATGGAAAGGGGCCAAGTGGCTGCGCGGCCTGGAGTTCATGGCCGAGGACCGGCCCGGCTTTTGGGAGCAGGCCGGTTATCACAATGAGGCCGATGTGTGGAAAGAGGAACGATACGCTTAGTTCGAACCTGACTCAAACGCAAATGCGACGCACTTCGAAAGTGCGTCGCATTCGATTCGCGTCACGGGCGCGTGCCCAGCGTCACGGTCAGGTCAACCTGCTCGCCGCCGCGCAGCACGGTCAGGGTAACGGTATCGCCGGGGGATTTGTTGAGGGTCAGGTAACTGATCAAATCGTCGAACAGATGAACCGGCTGGCCGTCCACGGCGATGATCAGGTCGCCGCCCTTGTTCACATTCCCGTAGCCGGGGATGCTGATCGCTTGCGTCCCGGCGCGGAGGCCGGCCCGCTCCGAGGGCCCGCCGCTGACCACATTCGTGACGTAAGCGCCGGTGAAACGCGGCAATTCGAGGGCCTCGATGACCGGCAGCGGCAGGTTGTCGATCGCGGCGATGCCGAGATAGGGGTAGTCGAAGCGGCCGTTGGCGATGAGGGCCGGCACGATCCGCTTGGCGACGTTGATCGAGACGGCGAAGCCGATGCCCGAGTTGACCGGCTCGCCCATGTCGGTGTAGCCTTCGGTGCGGATGGCGCGGTTAACGCCGATGACTTCGCCCCTCAGGTTGAGCAGCGGCCCGCCCGAGTTGCCGGGGTTGAGCGGCGCGTCGGTCTGGATGATGTCGCCTGCCGAGAAGTAGCCGCCGGTCGTCGCCTGGACGTTGGAGGGCAGGTTGCGCCCCAAGGCCGAGATGACACCGGTGGTCATCGTCCCTTCCAGGCCGAAGGGGTTGCCGATGGCGACCACGATCTGGCCGACCCGCAGGGTGCTCGAATCGCCCAGCGTCAGCGGATGCAGTTCCTCGGCCGGAACGTCCACGCGGATGACGGCCAGGTCGGCGTGCGGATCCGCCCCGACCACCTCCCCATAGGTCTTATACCCCGAGGGGAAATCCACCTCGACGCGGGTCGCCCCTTCGATCACATGCTGGTTGGTGACGATGTAGCCGTCGGCGCTGTACACCCAGCCCGAACCGAGCGAGCCGCCGCTGGCGGTGGTCACGCGGATGGTCACCACGCCCGGGTTGACCTGTTCATAGAGCGAGACGAGGGCGCTCTCCTCGTCCGCCAGGTTTACCGAGACGGGTTGCGCGGCGGGCGGGGCCTGTATCACCGCCGGCTGGGTGACCGCCAGCGGGGCCGAACCGCAGGCCAGGATGGACGCGGTCAATACAATCAGCGATACCGTTAAGAGAATTCTGGATTTCATTGCTCCTCCTACGAAGGCCGCAGGCGACGGGCCTGTTCCAGAAGAGATTTTTGTTGCGGGGTGAGTTGTTTGGGAATCTGCACCCGGACGCGCACGTACAGGTCGCCTTTGACCTGAGGGTTGCGCAGATGCGGCATGCCGCGCCCGGCCAGGCGGAACAACTGGTCGGGCTGGGTGCCGGGCGGGATGGTCAGCAGCACCTTGCCGGTGACGGTATGCACCTCGGCCTCCCCGCCCAGGATGGCGGTGAAGACGTCGATGGTCGTCTCGGTGTGCAAGTCATTGCCATCGCGCTCGAAGAGGGGATCCTCGGCCACGTTGATCACCAGGTACAGGTCGCCGGGCTTGCCGTCGGGGCCGGCCGGGCCGGCGCCGGGCACGCGGACCTTGGTGCCGGTGCGCGCCCCGGGCGGCAGGGAGACCTCGATCCGGCGTCCGCCAACCTGCAGGTGGCGGGTGGTGCCGGTGTAGGCCTCTTTCAGGCTGATGGTCACGGCCAGTTGGGAGGCCGCCTCCGTCGTCCGGACGCGGCCGCGCCCGGGCGCGCCCATCCCGCCGAAGATGCTGCGGAAGAAGTCGGAGAACAGGCCCTCGCCGAAGAGGTCCTCCAGGTCGATGCCGCCGGTGGAGGTGGTCCACTGCCCCCAGTTGAAATCGCCCGGCGCGCCGGACTGCCGCCAGCGGAAGTACTCGTCGCCGAGTTGGTCGTAGCGGGCGCGCTTCTGCGGGTCGCTCAACACCTGATAGGCCTCGTTGATCTCCTTGAAGCGCTCCTCGGCGTTCTTGTCGCCGGGATTGCGGTCGGGGTGATATTGCATGGCCAGTTTGCGGTAGGCCGACTTGATTTCGTCGGCGCTGGCCTTACGATCGACGCCGAGGATTTTGTAGTAATCCTTGTATTCCATATTGCTCACCCATCATCCTATTCTAGGCCGCCGATAGAAGGGAGTCAAGCGCCGAGAACGGCGGTCTTATCCAATTCTAATGCATCTCCGTCGGCCGCGGGCCGCGGTTGCCGGTTGGCAGTATAATTCATTTGTTATGAGCGGGGCCAAGCCCCGCTCAAACCAAAGGGCCAAGCCCTGCCGAAGCCGATTCTTACTGTTTTTTGGCGGGGCTAAGCCCCGCCAAAAGCAAAATTGCCCAAACCAAAATCGCCGAAACCAACGAGGTTTTCCATGAACGCCCTCTGCGTGTACTGCGGCTCCGCCGATCACGTCCCCGAAAAATATCTGCACGCCGCCCAACGGATGGGCAAGGCCCTGGCCCGCCGCGGCCTGACCCTCATTTACGGCGGCGGCAAGACTGGCCTGATGGGCGCCCTGGCCGACGCCGTCCTGGCGGCTGGCGGTCAGGTCGTGGGCGTCATCGTCGAGACGATGAACACGCCCGCCCTGGCCCACGCCGGCCTGACCCGCATGGAAGTGACTGCTACCATCCATCAGCGCAAGGCGCGCATGTACGCCCTGGCCGATGGCTACATCGCCTTGCCCGGCGGCTACGGCACCCTCGACGAACTCTTCGAGACCCTGACCTGGGCGCAAATCGGCGAGCACGCCAAGCCGGTCGGCCTGTTGGATGTGGACGGTTATTATCAACCCCTGCTGCAAATGCTGGATAAGGCTGCCGCCGAGGGCTTTATTTTCCCCGAACACCGCCGCGCCCTGCTCTACGCCGCCGACCCCGACGACCTGCTGGATGCCATGGAAGTCTTCGACCCGCCGGTGGAGGCCGTCCGGCGCTGGATGCGGCAGGCCTAGCGGCGCGTCGATCGGCGGCATCCGCCTACTGACCGGCCTCTTCAGGAGCGGCCAGGCATAATCATCCGTCTCTGACCATAACGAACAAGGGGACTCGGACCGGGCTTTTCATGCGGGGCGGCGCGGCCTACGGCCCGACCGTAAATTCCACCTCGGCCTCGGCGGTGTTGCCGACCCGGTCGGCGGCGACTACGCGCAGGGTGTGGTCGCCGCGCCGCGCCGTCCAGGCGAAGGTGAACGGTTCGCCGGTCAGACTCGTCAGGCGGCGGCCGTCCAGGTAGAACGTCACCTGCGCCAGGTAGGGGTCGCTGGCCTGAACCTGGAAAAGGACCTGCGGCTCGGCCTGCAAATCGATCGTCTGGCCGGGCCGGGGATAGAGAATTGCCGCCTGCGGCGGGGTGTTGTCCACGACCACCTGGGTCAGCGCCTGACGGACGCGCTGGCCCTCGTAGATGACCAGCAGGCGCAAGGCGTAGAGGCCGTTCAGGCCGCTCGTATCCCAGACCGCCAGGCGGCCTTCAATGACCGGCTCGGCGACATCGCCGCCGATTTGAACCCAGGCCGACGGATTCAGCCCCTGACCATATTCCAGGCGGTAGGAAACGAACCCCTCGCCGGTCGCTGCGCCGCTGATGGTCACCTCGCCGCGCACATCGGCGAACAACTCGGGCGAACTGATGTGCGCCTCGGCCAGCGGCGGCTGAGGCTGGATGGAATCGTAGGCGGTCGGCGGGGCGGGCAATCCCTGGCTCTCGGCCCAGGCGCGCGCCTCGGCGGGAACCATCAGGTAAACCCGGCGCTCGACCAGTTCAGAGGGGGTGAAAATGGTGGCCAGCAGGCCGGTCTCGCGGTTGATTTCGTAGACGCGGTAGAGCGTGTCGGCCTGGACCGGCTCGCTGCCCGCCAGGAAGACCTCGGTGACCACATTCGGGCAGGCGGGGGTGGGCAGCATGCCCGAGGGATCGCAGACCGAGCGCGTGACGATGCCGGGGGGCGTCTCCCAGGTTTCGGTCGGCGCGGCGGCCGCGGCCTGGCGCAGCAAGGCGTGCCACAGGCCGCCCGAGGCGACCTGCATGCCGCTCCCCTTGCCCCCGTCCACCCAGACGACCACCACCCGCCCCGGCGTGTATCCCACCGTCCAGGCCGAAGTCCCGGAGGCGAAATTGCCCTGCTTGACCCCGGCCGGCAGACCGACTTCCAGTGGGTTGCCGCGCCCCAGCGACGGCCAGCGGGCGACTTCGTCGCTCAGGACATGGGTCAGGAGGTAGGTGAGTTCGGGGGAAACCACCGACTGGGCGCGCGGGACGCTCCAATCGCCCCAGACCGCGCCGTCCACGCTGGTGACGGTCAGGACGCTGGAGGGGCGAATCTCTTCGCCGGCGAAGACCTGGCCGACGCGCCGGCCCTCGGCGGCGAAGATGGCGTATGCGCCGCCCAGGTCGAGCGGAGAGACGGCAAAGTCGCCGGTCAGCAGGTTGGCCTCTGGCGGCAAGGCCAGGCCGAACGGCTCGCTCAGGCGGCGCACGCTCTCGGCGCCGAATTGGTCGAGCAGACGGGCGGCCGGGGGCAGGTAGTCGTTTGCCAGGGCCGTCCGCAAACGCACCGGGCCGCGGTATTGGCCGTCGAAGTTGGCGGCCGGGCCGGGGATATCCCAGGCCAGGCTGGCCGGGCTGAAGCCGCGCGTGAAGGCAGTCAGGTAAACGAAGGGGGTCAAAATGGTGCCGGCCGGATGGGAGAGAAGCGCCGCCGACTCGCCGCTCGGATAGGTGTCGCCGACGGCGGCCAGCACCTGGCCGAGGCGCGGGTCGAGAATCAGGGCGCTGGCCGAGGCCTCGGGCAGAGGCGGCAGGGCGGGCAGGGGCGGCAGGAGACGCGCCGCCGCGCATTCCGTCTCCGGCGCGTCCAGGTTGCCGGTCAGCCGCTCCACCTGGGCCCGGACGGCGCAGGCCGCCTCGGCTTGCAGATCGTAGTCCAGGGTGGTGACCACGACCAGGCCGCCGCGTTCCACCCGCCCGCCGCCGAAGGCCGCGTCCAGCTGGGCGAGGCTCAGGGACACGAAAGCCGGAGCAAAGGGCGGCTCGGCCTCGGGGTAGGACATCAGCACCGGCAGGTGGCCGACCTCCTGGTTGAATTCGTCGGGGGTGAGCATGCCCAGCGCCAGCATGGCGCGCAGGGTCTCCTGGCGGCGCTGTTCGGCGGCCTGGGGCGCGTCGACCGGGTTGAGGGCCGGGGCGGCGGCGACCGCCGCCAGCAGGGCGCACTCGCTGCGGCCCAGCGCGGCGGCCGATTTGCCAAAGTACAACTGGGCGGCGGCCTCCGCGCCGTAGGCGTAGTTCCCGTAGTCGGCGCTGTTCAGATACCATTCCAGCACCTGCGCCCGGCCGTAGCGGGCGGTCAGTTGGCCGGCCAGCAGGCGTTCCCGCAGGGCGCGCCGAATGGACGGCGGCTCGTTCCACAAGAGCAGGTCCGAAACCAGTTTCTGGGCGATGGTCGGGTGGCTGGAGGGGTCGCGCCAGCCCGCCAGGCGGTAGCCGGGGCTGCGCCAGAATCCCGGCTCGGCGACGGCGATGGTCGCGTCGAGACAGGCTCGCGGGAAGCGGTTGTAGGCCAGGAAGGCGCGCGGGGCGTCGACGGGGGCCAGGACGCGCAGCAGGCGCGTCCCGCTGCGGTCGTACAGGCGGGTCGGCTGGCGCAGCAGGCCAGTCTGGGGATCGAGCAGGACGGGGAGGGTTTCGAGGGAGGGCAGATCGCGGGTCAGGTCGGCGTAGGCCAGGCCGGCGGCCAGCAAGAGGAGGGCCAGCAGGGTGGTGATGAGAAAGCCGAAGCCGAAGAAGGTCTGGCGGGCGCGCCCATCGGCGCTGCGACGGCGGCGGTCGCGGCGCTGGCGGCGCTGGCGGACGACGGTCAGGGTGAAGGACATGTCACTTGCGGCGCACGATGGCGTCGGTCATTTTGACCACCCGCGCCATGGCAGCGACGTCGTGGACGCGGACGATGTCGGCCCCGCGGGTGACGCCGACGGCGACGGCGGCGGCCGTCCCCTCCAGGCGCTGGTCGGGCGGCAGGTCGAGGGTGTAGCCGATGAAGGATTTGCGCGACGGCCCGAGCAGGACGGGGAAGCCCAGGGCGCGAATCTCGCCCAGGCGGTCGATCAATTCCAGGTTTTGCTCCACCGTCTTGCCGAAGCCGATGCCGGGGTCCAGAATGATGCGGTCGTCGGGGATGCCCGCCCGCCGGGCCAGTTCGACCGAGTCCATCAGGTCGCGCCGGACGTCCGTCAGCAGGTCGGTGTACTCGGCGCCGCGGTAGGCCGCCCCGAGGCGCTCGCGCACCTCGACGTTGGCCGGCTGGCTGCGATTGTGCATCAGGACGACGGCCGCGCCGCGGCGGGCGACGACGGCCGCCAGGTCGGGGTCGGCGCGCAGGCCCCAGACGTCGTTGACGAGGCAGGCCCCGGCCTGCAAGGCCGCCTCGGCCACGGCCGCCTTGTAGGTGTCCACCGAGATCAGGGCGTCGGGGAATTCGGCGGCCAGGGCGCGGATGACGGGGACGACGCGGCGCATCTCCTCCTCGGCGGCCACCGGCTGCGAACCGGGGCGGGTGGATTCGCCGCCGACGTCGAGGAAGTCGGCCCCCGCCGCCAGGAAGGCGCGCGCCTGGGCGACCGCCCGTTCGATCTCATCGCCCGGCGACGAGAGCAAGCCATCCCCCGAGAAACTATCGGGGGTGACGTTGAGGATGCCCATCAGGTAGGTGCGCTGGCCCCACGTCAGGGCGCGGTTGCGGAGCGTCAGGGTGGACGGCATGACGGGAACGGCCTGGCCGCCGAACTACGGCAACTGGTCGAGCGGACGCGAGAGCCAGGCTTCGGCGGCGTCCATGTCGGTGAAGATTTTGATGGCCGCCGAGGTCTGGGGCGAAGCGGCGTAGTAGATTTCGCGGACGGCATCAGCGATCTGCTGGTTTGCCACCACCACCGCCAGGCGGATGAAGCGCGCCGCCGGGTCGTTGTTGACCTCGATGGCGGTGCGGATGGCCTTTTCGGGGATTTCGCCCACCTGGCGCAGGTCGTACAGGTTGCGGGTCAGGCGGTCGGCCCCGAGCAGGTGTTCGAGGGCGAAGTCGTGCCAGTGCTGAATGGTGGCATCCGACAGGTCGGTGAAGGTGAGGGTCATGCCGCCGTCCGGGCGGCGGACGACGTTGTAGCCGATGCCCGGCGCAGGCTGGAAGTGAAGGGGTTTCAATTCAGTCATCTGACCTCCTCGCGTTTCACCCATTATAACCCGAGAGTCGCCGCTCCCGTTTCCGGGAGCGGGCGGGGCGGGAGTCATTTGTCGTTGGATTTGGGCAGTTGCGGGATGATCCAGTTGATCAGCGCCTGGGGGGAACGCGTCTGGATGAAGACCCGTCCGGGGCCGGTCAGTTCGATGACCAGACCCTCGCCCGACAGGAGGGTGGACTTCAGCCCGCCGACCGGCCGCGGCTGGACGCGAATCGTGCCGTCGAAGGCCACCAGGTGGGAGGAATCGACCACGTACTGTTCGCCGGCGGCGAGCGTCTTTTCGTAGATGGCCCCGTAGGAGGAGACCAGCAGTTTGCCCGCCCCTTTGGCCTCCAGGATGGACAGCCCCTCGCCGGCCATGAAGGCCTTGCCGGAGAGTTTGGCCTCCACCTCGACGCCGATCTCGGCGGCCATGAACGAGCCAATCTGGACCATGACGGTCTCGCCCTGCAATTCGAGGACGGCGATGTCGCCGGGCAGTTCGGGGGCCAGGGTCACCTCGCCGCCCTGCGGCCCGGCCTTCCAGAAGTTCTGGAAGAGCGATTCGCCGCCCAGGACGGCGCGTCCGAGCGATTTGAGCAGGCCGCCTTCCATCTTGGTCTCGATTTCGACCCCGGCCGAGAAACTGACCATCGCGCCCGGTTCGGCGCGGATGCGCTCGTTGGCTCCCAGCCGGGCGACGGCCAGGGAATAGGACGGGCGGTGCAGGATTTCGATTTCCATTCATGCCTCCTTCGGGCAATTTTCAGGAAAAGTATATGTCAAACATCTTGCAAAAGCAATTGGACATTTTGCAAAAGTACGATTACTGCCCTTCGACTGCGCTCCTCGTTGCCGCTCGTCGCTCCGCTCAGGGGGCAGGGTGGACTGATGCAAGAGGTCTATTGTTTCTCCAGAGCAATCCGTCCATCGCAGCGCGCGATGCCGGTCGTGTCCACGGCGGCCAGGAGGTCGCGCACCGTCTGCCCGAGGCGCGGGTGGACGAGGTCGGGGGCCAGGTCGGCGAGCGGGACGAGGACGAAGGCGCGCTCGTGCAGGCGCGGGTGGGGAATCGTCAGCCCCGGCGAGTCGAGCACCAGGTCGTCGTAGAAGAGGATATCTATGTCAATGAGGCGCGGGCCGTAGCGGACGGAGGGGACGCGCCCCAGTTGGGTTTCCAGACGTTTCAGATAAGAGAGCAAATCCAGCGGCGGCAGGTTCGTCTCGGCCTCGACGGCCATGTTGAGGAAGGCCGGCTGGTTGGCGATTCCCCAGGGGGGCGTCTCATAGACCGGCGAGGCGCGCCGCAGGAGGACGGCGGGCGGCAGGGCGTTCAGGGCGGCCTGCAGGTTGGCGCGCCGGTCGCCGAGGTTGCTGCCGAGGGCGAGGTAGATGCGGGCCACGCGCAGGAAACACTCCCCGGCGAGGGTCTAGCGCTCCCGCACGGCGTTGATGAAATCGGCCAGCAAGCCGTAGGCGGTGGTGTGCGGGCCGGGATTCGTCTCGACGATGGACAGGTCGCCCAGCACGTCGGTCTTGAACTCGACGATGGAGGTCGAACCCTCGACGGCGTAGAGCGGCGAGGAGATCGGGACGCGCTCGGGGGCGACCCGCGCCCGGATGGTCTCGCCTTCCCGCTCCGCCGAGCAGACCAGTTTGTAGCGTTCGCCCTCGGCCTTGGCCGCGGCGATCATCTGCGGGCTGATGCCGCGGATGCCGGCGCGCTCGACCTGCTGAGGGGTGAACGGCGTGTCCATCAGGACGGTGATGAGGGCGGCGACCTTGATGGCCGCGTCCCAGCCGTCCACGTCGGCGGAGGGGTCGGTCTCGGCGATGCCGATTTCCTGGCAGTATTGGACGGCCTGGTTGAACGATTCGCCGGATTCCATGCGGGTCAGGATGATGTTGGTGGTCGAGTTGAGCACGCCGCGGAAGGCCAACAGACGCGCCGCCGGCAGCGTTTCGCGGAACAGAGAAAAGATCGGCGCGCCGTCCATGACGGTGCTTTCGAAGAGGAACTTTCGGCCCTTGGACCTGGCCAGTTCGCTCAATTCACGATAGGCGTGCACGACCACGCCTTTGTTGGCGGTGCAGACGTGCATGCCCAGTTCGAGGGCGGCGCGGACGTGGTCAACCGCCGGCTGGCCGGTCTGGTGATTGACGGGGGTGTTCTCGAACAGGACATCGGCGCCGCATTTGTAGATGAAATCGAAGGAGTTGGCAATCAGCGACTTGGTAATGAGGTTCAGCGAGCGTTTGGTCTGGAGCAGTTCGATGGCCGCCGCCAGGTTGACGCCGGCCGGCTGGACGACCGTCCCGTGCCGGGCGGTGGCGATGCCGGTCACGCTGAAGGTGATGTCGTAGCGCTCGGCCAGTTCGACGCGCTTGCGCAGCAGGAGTTCGGCCAGGGCGCGGCCGACGTTGCCGAAACCGAGAAAGGCAAGTTTATAGTGGGCCATGGGCTGCTCCTCGAATCAACCGGGTTTCTGTTTCCAAGTTTAGCACGAAACGGGGCAAAAACCGCGCCTCAGAGCGGCTCTTCGAGCAGGCGCAGCAGGTACTCGCCGTAACTGTTGTAGCGCAGGTCGCGCGCCAGGTCGGCCAGTTGATCGCGGCCAATGAAGCCCATGCGGTAGGCGACCTCTTCAGGGCAGCCGATCATCAGTCCCTGGCGCTCCTCGACCGCCTGGACGAAGGTGGAGGCCTGCAGGAGGGTTTCGTGGGTGCCGGCGTCCAGCCAGGCGACGCCGCGGCCCAACTGCTGGACGCGCAACTGGCCGCGCTCGAGGTAGATGCGGTTGACGTCGGTGATCTCCAGTTCGCCGCGCGGCGAGGGCTTGAGGCGGGCGACCAGGTCGCAGACCTGGCGGTCGTAGAAATAGAGGCCGGGGACGGCGTACTTGGAGCGCGGCTTTTCGGGCTTTTCCTCGATGCTGAGGGCGCGGCCCTGCTCATCGAACTCGATCACGCCGTAACTGCGCGGGTCGCGCACCGGATAGGCAAAGATGAGCGCGCCCTCTTCCAGTTGGGCGGCCCGGCGCAGGTGGTCCCACAGGCCGGTGCCGAAGAAGATGTTGTCGCCCAGGATGAGGCAACTGGTCTCGCCGCCGATGAAGTCGCGGCCGACGTTGAAGGCGTCGGCCAGGCCGCGCGGCTCGGTCTGTTCGGCGTACTCGAAGCGCACGCCCCAGCGCGCCCCGTCGCCGAGCAGACGGCGGAACTGCGGCAGGTCTTCGGGCGAACTGATGACCAGCATCTCGCGGATTCCGGCCAGCATGAGCATCGAGAGCGGGTAATAGACCATCGGTTTGTCGTAGACGGGCAGCAGTTGCTTGCTGACGCCGATGGTGAGCGGGTAGAGGCGCGTGCCGCGCCCGCCGGCCAGGATGAGTCCTCTCATGGGGCAAAGTCCTCCCGTTTGGAATAGTTTTTCTGCAGCCAGGTCTGGTAGTCGTTCTGCTGACGGATGGCCTGCACCCACTCCGGGTGGCCGAGATACCACTCGACGGTGGCGCGCAGGCCAGAGGTCAGATTGTGGCGCGGCCGCCAGCCCAGTTCGTCCTGGATTTTGCGGGTGTCCATGGCGTAGCGCCGGTCGTGGCCGGGGCGGTCGGGGACGTGGGTGATCAGCCGGGCGTGCGACGCGCCGGCGGGATGGAATTCGTCCAGCAGGGCGCAAATCTGGCGGACGATGTCCAGGTTGTACGGTTGATTCCCGCCGCCGATGTTGTAGGTCTCGCCCACGCGGCCGCGGCGCAGGACGAGGCGAATCGCCTCGCAGTGGTCTTCCACGTAGAGCCAGTCGCGGATTTGCCGCCCGTCGCCGTAGACCGGCAGGGGCTTGCCCTCCAGGGCGTTGAGAATCATGAGCGGGATGAGTTTTTCGGGGAACTGATACGGCCCGTAGTTGTTCGAGCAGTTGGTGAGGGTGACGGGCAGGCCGTAGGTGTGAAAGTAGGCGCGGACGAGGTGGTCGCTGGCGGCCTTGGAGGCCGAGTAGGGCGAGCGCGGGTCGTAGGGCGTGGTCTCGCAGAAGGGCGGGTCGTCCGGGCCGAGCGAGCCGAAGACCTCGTCGGTCGAGACGTGGTGGAAGCGCCGGCCCTCGAACTTCCCGCCCCAGGCCTGGCGCGCCGCCTCGAGCAGGGTGAACGTGCCGACCACGTTGGTCTGGACGAAGGGCGCCGGGCCGAGGATGGAGCGGTCCACGTGGCTCTCGGCGGCAAAGTGGACAATCGCGTCGATCTCATGCTCCCGCAGCAGGCGCTCGACCAGGGCCGCGTCGCAGATGTCGCCGCGGACGAAGGTGTGGCGCGAGTCGTCCGGCAGGCCGCGCAGGTTTTCCAGGCTGCCGGCGTAGGTCAGGGCGTCCAGATTGACAAGGCGGACCTCCGGCTCGGCCGCCAGCAGGTAGCGGACGAAGTTCGAGCCGATGAAGCCCGCGCCGCCGGTGATGAGGACGTTTTTCATGCAGTCTCCCAGAGTAGCACAAATCGGCCACAGATTACACAGATTATCACAGAGGGGAAAAATCTGTGTTCATCTGCGGCTCAAAAATCGAACTCCAAAATCGCCTCCACCACCCGCTCCTGTTCCTCCTGGGTGAGGATGTTGTGGAAGGGCAGGCGCAGGAGTTGGTCGCTGACGCGCTCGGTCACGGGGCAATCGCCCTCCCGGCCGCCGAAGCGGCGTCCCATGTCCGAAAGGTGCAAGGGCAGGTAGTGGAAGACGCTGTAGATGCCGCGCTCGCGCAGGTGGGCGATCAGCCGCTGACGGAGGTCGAGCGTGGGCAGGAGCAGGTAGAACATGTGATAGGCCTGCTCGACGTGCGCCGGAACGTACGGCAGTTGCACCTCGTGAGCCTGCGCCCAGTCCTGCAGGGCGGCGTGGTAGAACTCCCACAGGCGCTTGCGGTGGGATTGGATTTTCTCGCGCTGTTCCAGTTGCCCGTAGAGATAGGCGGCCAGGATGTCGGAGGGCAGGTAGGAGGAGCCGATGTCCACCCAGGTGTACTTGTCCACCTGGCCGCGGAAGAAGCGGCTGCGGTTGGTGCCTTTCTCGCGCAGGATTTCGGCGCGCTCGACCAGGGCCGGGTCGTTGATGATCAGCGCCCCGCCCTCGCCGCAGGAGAAGTTCTTGGTCTCGTGGAAGGACTGCGACGCCAGCGCCCCGAACGTGCCGAGGTACCTGCCCTTGTACTTGCCAAAGAGGCCGTGGGCGTTGTCCTCGACCACCCGGACCCCGCGCCGGTTCGCCGTTTCGAGGAGGGCGTCCATCTCGCAGCCGACCCCGGCGTAATGGACGGGGACGATGGCCTTCGTACGCGGCGTAAGGAGCGGTTCGAGGCGGCTCTCGTCCAGGTTGAGCGTGTCGGGGCGGATGTCGGCGAAGACCGGCCGCGCCCCGCGCAGGACGAAGGCGTTGACGGTGGAGACGAAGGTGAAGGAGGGGATGACGACCTCGTCGCCGGGCTGGATGTCGAGCAGGAGGGCCATCATCTCCAGGGCGTGGGTGCAGGAGGTGGTCAGCAGGACGCGCGGCGCGCCCAGTTCGGCCTCGAGCAGGGCGGCGACCTTCTTGGTAAACGGCCCATCGCCGGAGTGGTGGCCGCCGCGAATCGCCTCGGCGACGTATTCCATCTCCCGGCCGACGGGCGCGGGGCGGTTGAAGTCGATTTTGAGCGGGGTGTTCATGCGAGCAGTCTCAGAATAATATCACAGGTCTGTTCGGCCATGGCGACGGTGTAGTGATGGTCGTTGAACAGATTGAGCGCCTGGGCGGCCAGGGATTCGGCCTGCGGGCAGGCTCCCGGCGCGAAGACGCCCGCCAGCGAGGCGTAATGCGCCGAAGCGAAGAGGCCGGCGTCGAAAATGGCCTTCAGCGCCCGATCCCGCTCCGGCAGGCGCAGGTTGAAGCGCCAGTTCTGGTAGGCGGGCGGCAGTTGCGCCTCGGCCGGCAGGCGGGCGGCGTAGACGGCGTTGATTTCCCGGCGGTGGGCCTGCGTCCGCTGCAAGCCCTCGGCCAGGCGCAGGCGGTACTCATCCCAGGCGGGCAGGTCGCCGCCGCTCTCCAGCCAGTCGCTGTCGGCGTAGAGGAAGGGCCGCCGGGCGGCCAGGCTTTCTTTATAGGCCTGTTCGAGCGCCTTCCAATGCTCGGGGCGAAAGGGCAGCGGGCGCGGCGCGTAGGGCAGGTCTGGGCGCAGGAAGGCGTAGCCGCCGAAGCCCAGGTCAACGACCTTGGCGTAGCCGCTGCTGTAGAGCAGGACGTCGGCCGGGTTGCGTGGATCGGGCGTCAGGTCCGGCGCGCACAGGCAGCGGTCGTCGATGAGCAGCAGGGAGGGATGATCCGCCTTGAGGGCGGCGAAGAAATCGAAGGGAGTGGACGGTTCGCCGTAGGTGTGGGCGTAGAGCAGCCCGCCGCAGTCGCCGCGCCGCAAGCGGTCGGCGGCCGCCGCGAGGTCCATGTGCAGGGTCGTCGGCGAGATGTCCACGAACTCGAAGGGGACGCCGGCCTTGAGGAAGGTGATCGGCACGACGGGGCAGATGTTGGCCGGGAGGAGGAAGGGGCGGCGGTCGGGGCGGGAGGTCAGCAGGTGGTAGAGGATGGCCGAGGCGCGCCGGTCGAGGACGAGTTTCATGGCCGCGAATCAGACGTCCTTGCGGACGAGGATGGTGAAATCGTACAGGCCGTAATCGTGCAGGAGCGCCACGTTGCGGGCGAAGTTGCGCTTGCAGTAGTCGAAGTAGAAGAGCGGGTCGCCGTAATACAGGTCGGGGCGCTGGGCCATGCGCTCGGGGTCGGAGTACTTGGTCAACATGTTGAAGGAAAAGCCCCGCGAGCAGAGGCGGTTCATGTTGTCGAGGGTGCGGAGGGTGAAGTCGCGCCAGTCCTCGTAGGAGGCGTCCATCTTGATGTTGAAGATGGCCCCGGCCAGGAGATAGTCGGCGGGCGGGACCTCGTTCTCGTCGGTGGTGAAGTGGGCGTTGGGGAACTCGCGGTGGGTTTCGCGCCCGGCGATGACCATTTTTTCGATGATGTCCACGCCCCAGTATTCGAACTGCCAGCCCTTGGCGTGCAGGAAGTCGAACATCGCCCCGTAGCCGCAGCCGTAATCGAGGACGGTGAACGGCCGGGACGGGTCGATGACCTTGACCAGTTGCTCGAAGCGAATCGCCTGTGCTTCGGGGCCGTTGTAGTCCACGCCTTTGGGCGTCGCGCCGAATTGCTCCAGTTTACCGGCGAAGTAATCGTTCAGTTTACGCAGTGTTTCTTCGAGGCTCATGATGGTTTCTCTTTTCGGATGATATAGTCCAGCGCCTGCGGCCCGGTCATGAACAGCAAATCCAGGATGCTGACGTGCGGATCGTAAGGCGGGTACAACTGAGGGTATTCGGGGTAATCGTACTCGATGTAATCGAAGGGGATGCCGGCAGCGGCGAATTTCTCCGGCTCGATGTATTCCCTGGCCGAGGGGCCGCTCAGGTAGTGGGTCGCGCCGACGCGCTGGAGGATTTGAATCAGCCGGTCGGTCTTCTCGCCGGTGATGCCGTCCAGTTCGCTGGAGCGCAGGAAGCGGGTGTGGGTGATGCCCAGTTGGCGCGCCAGGGCGATGGTCAGGTCGATGGTGAAGTCGGCCAGGAAGCGGTCGCGGCGCTGGTAGAAGGGTTCGAGGAACTCGGCGTAGCGGCGGAAGTAGGGGGCGCGGCTGTAGGCGTAGGTCAGCGCCTTCCAGTGACTCTTCGCCCAGGGCTTCGACCAGTCGATTTCGATCTCGCGAATCGGGCGGCCCTGCGTCACCCCGGCGCTGTGGACCGGGATGGTCAGCCACTGCTTGCCCTGGGCGGTCTTGATTTGATTGCGGTTGCGCCAGCCGTGCTTGTCGTACTGGACGTCATCGTAGAAGATGAACAGGTCTGCCCGATAAATCTGGTCGAAGACGCCGCGCCAGGGAATGTAGGAGGGCTGGAGGATGACGACGTTCACCGTTCCGTCCCCACCTGAGCGGCGATGACATACGGCGGCCGGTCCATGATGCGGTCGAACATGCGCGCCAGGTACTCGCCGAAGATGCCGAGGGCGAACAATTGCGTCCCGCCGAAGATGGAGATGATCGAGGCCAGGAAGGGGAACCCGGGCAGGCTGCCGGCGGTGAAGTAAATCGCCATCACATACATCAGCACGGCCAGGCCGAAGAGGGTCATGAAAAACCCCAGCCAGGAGGCAAAGCGCAGCGGGGCGGTGCTGAAGCCGGTCAGAATCAGAATCGCGGCCTTGACCAGCGCGCCGAAGCGGTAGTTCGAGGGCCGTTCGGCGGCTTCGATATCCACCTGCACCGAGGTGAAGCGGCTGGTGCCCCAGGAGAGGAGCACGTCCAGGGTCAGCGAAGGGCTGCGGAAGTTGACAAAGGCCTCGCGCAACGAGGTGCGGAAGGCGCGAAAGGCGGAGATGTTGCGCACCGAGGGCACGCCCATCACCCACGCCAGGATGATCTTGATGGCGCGCGTCATCCAGTTGCGCCACCAGGCCTGCGGCAGTTTCTTCGGCGCGCCGTAGACCACGTCGAAGCCGCGCTCCAGTTCGGCCAGCAGAGTCGGCAGCGCCTCCGGCGGGTGCTGGAGGTCGTCGTCCATGGTGACGCAGATCTCGTAGCGGGCGGCGCGCACGCCGCACAGGGTGGCGTTGTGCTGGCCGTAATTGCGCATCAGACGGATGCCGCGCACCCACGGGTACCTTTCGGCCAGCCCGCAGATGACGGCCCAACTGTCATCCGGGCTGTCGTCGTTGACCAGGATGACCTCGTACTTCTCGGCTAAGGTCGGCAATACCTTCGCCAGCCGTTCCACCAGAAGCGGCAAGGTTTCCTGACCGCGATAGACGGGAATGACCACCGAACAGTTCATCGGCGCAATTTTACTCCAGAGCGGCGCTCACAAGCGGACCCCGTGGCTGTCCGCCAGGATTTGGGCGAGGCGCGTCACTTCGGCCTCTCTGCGCGCCGCGTCCCAGCCGAGGGCCTCGCCCAGCCAGGCGGCGAATTGCTCCACCCGCTCTCGGGTCAGTTGTCCCAGATAGGCCAGCAGGGTGCGGCGCAGGAGGAGGTCGTCCAGGTGGACGATTTTCTCGCGCTGCGCCATCGCATGGATTTCCTCGCGGGTGTAATCGGGCGTGGTCTTGAGCGCCGCGGCGTTGGCGCCGGCCCCGATGGGCAGGGACCTGGTGTCGGCGCGGCGCGTCCGCCCCAGGAGCGCCAGGACGCGGTCGGTCGCCTGCTCGGAGAAGGCGCGGAACGAGGTCCATTTGCCGCCCACCAGCGAAAGGACGGGAATCCCATTCAGGGTGTCTTCGCGGATGTGATGATCGCGGGTGATCTGGCCGGTCGTCTTGGCCGAGCCGGTGTAGGCCAGCGGACGGACGCCGGAGAAGCGGAAGACGATCTGCTCGCGGCGGACGGGGATGTCGGGGAAGACGCGCCCGACCATCTCCAGGAAGTATTCCTCCTCTTCTGGGGTGCAGCGCGCCGAATCGGGGTCTTCGATGGGCAGGTCGGAGGTGCCGATCATGACCTTGTCGAAGAGCGGGAAGATGAGCACGATGCGGCCGTCCTTGTTCTCGAAGAAGAACTCGTGGTCGCCGATGGCGGCGCGGAGTTCGGGGTTGTCGAGGACGAGGTGCGAGCCTTTGGTCGGGCCGAGGTAGCGCGTCGGCAGGCCAAGGGCGCGGTTGACGCGGTCAATCCAGGGGCCGGCGGCGTTGATGACGATTTTGGGTCGAAGGTTGAAAGTCGAGCCGGTCAGTTCATCTTGCAGGGTAATCGTCTCCCCCTCAACACCGAGGAGCGAAACATAGTTGAGAGCGCGGGCGTGCGGCCCTTCGGCCTCGGCGTCCAGGACGAGTTCGAGGGCGAGGCGCTCCGGCGAGAGCAGCAGGCCGTCGTAGTAGGTGGCGGCGTAGCGGATGCGCGGGTTCAGGCGGGGGAAGCGCTGCAACGCCTTCTGGCGCGACTCGAAGACGTGGCGCGGCACGACGCGGTTCTTGCCGGTGTAGGCATCGTAGAGCATCAGGCCGAGTTTGATGACCAGCGCGCCGCGCTCGGCGGGTTTTTCCAGCAGGCCGAGGAATTTGAGCGGGGCGTTGAGCAGGCCGGAGAAAATCTTGAAGATGGGGATGGTGGTCGGCAGCGGCTTGACCAGGGTCGGGGCGTTCTGGATGAGGCGGTTGCGCTCCTGGACGGCCTCGCGGACGAGGCGGAACTCGCCGTTCTCCAGGTAGCGGATGCCGCCGTGCGCCATGCGCGAGGAGGCGGCGGAAGCGCCAGCGCAGAAGTCGCCGCGGTCGATGAGCAGCGCGTCCACGCCGTTGAGCGCCAGGTCGCGGAACACGCCGATGCCGTTGATGCCCGCCCCGACGATGAGGACGGAGATGTCAGGATGCTTCTGGAGGTGGGTGAAAATGTTTTGTCTGGAAGTCATAAGTTTAGTGCTCCTGTGTTGAGTGTTCCTGTGTCAAGTGTTCCCGTGTCAAGTGTTCCTGTGTCAAGTGTCATGTCCCGGATATCATTATTTAAGCAGGATGACCTCGACACATGACACCGGAAAACGTGGCACTGGAAAACATGACACCGGAAAACGTGACACACTACTCCACCCAGCCGAACGTGCGCGTCACGGCTTTCTTCCAGCCGGCGTAGAGGGCTTCGCGTTTGGCGGAGTCCATCTGGGGGCGCCATTCTTTGTCTTTGCCCCAGTTGGCGCGCAGTTCGTCGTAGTCCTTCCAGAAGCCGACCGCCAGCCCGGCCGCGTAGGCCGCGCCGAGGGCGGTCGTCTCGGCCACCTTCGGGCGGATGACCGGCACGCCGAGAATATCGGCCTGGAATTGCATCAGCAGTTCGTTGAAGACCATCCCGCCGTCCACCTTGAGGGCGGTCAATTGGACGCCGGAGTCCTTTTCCATCGCGTCCAGCACTTCGCGGGTCTGGTAGGCGGTGGCCTCCAGCGCGGCGCGGGCGATGTGACCTTTGTTGACGTAGCGCGTCAGCCCGACGATGACGCCGCGGGCGTCCGAGCGCCAGTAGGGGGCGAAGAGGCCGCTGAAAGCCGGGACGAAGTAGATGCCGCCGTTGTCTTCCACCGTGCGCGCCAGGTCTTCCACCTCGGCAGATTTCGAGATGAGGCCGAGGTTGTCGCGCAGCCACTGGACGAGCGCGCCGGTGATGGCAATCGAGCCTTCCAGCGCGTAGACGGCGGGCTGGCTGCCGATTTTGTAGCCGAGCGTGGTCAAGAGGCCCGAGGTCGATGGGACGGGCGTCACGCCGGTGTTGAGGAGCATGAAACAGCCCGTGCCGTAGGTGTTCTTGGCCTCGCCGGGCGAGAAGCAGGTCTGGCCGAAGAGCGCCGCCTGCTGGTCGCCCAGGTCGCCGCAGACGGGGACGCCGCGCAGGGGCGACTCATCAGTCGTCCCCACATGCCCGTAGATTTCCGAGGAAGAGCGAATCTCTGGCAGCATGGCGCGCGGGATGCCGAGCAGGGCGAGGATGTCCGTGTCCCAGTCGAGGGTGTGCAGGTTCATCAGCAGGGTGCGGCTGGCGTTGGTGACGTCGGTGACGTGCGCGCCGGTCAGGTTCCAGATGAGCCAGGTATCCATGTTGCCGAAGAGGAGTTCGCCCGCCTCGGCCTTTGCCCGCGCCCCGGGGACGTTGTCGAGAATCCACTTGATTTTCGGGCCGGAGAAGTAGGTCGCCAGCGGCAGGCCAGTCTTTGCCCGGAACCTGTCCTGTCCGCCCTCCTTCGCCAACTCATTGCAAATACCGTCCGTGCGCGTGTCCTGCCAGACGATGGCGTTGTAGATGGGCTGGCCGGTCGCCCGCTCCCAGACGACGGTCGTCTCGCGCTGGTTGGTGATGCCAATCGCATTGACGATTGACGATTGGCGATTGGCGATTTTCGCAACCGCAGCGTTGACCACCTCCTGGGTGTTGCGCCAGATTTCGAGCGGGTCGTGCTCCACCCAGCCGGGGCGGGGGTAGATTTGGCGGTGTTCCTTTTGAGCAAGGGCAACCACGTTCCCGCCGTGGTCGAAGAGGATGCAACGGGTGCTGGTGGTGCCCTGGTCAATGGCGGCGATATACTCTGGCATAGGGTCTCCTTTTCAACACAAAGGTCTCAAAGATGGACACAAAGTGTCTTTGTGTATCCTTTGTGTCCGTTGTGTTTAAACCCAGTCTCTCGCTCCGGCCAGGAAGGCTTTGCCGGGCATGGGCTTTTTGCCCGCCGGCTGGACTTCCTCGAGGAGGAGAATCCCCTCCCCGCAGCCGAGGGCGGGGCGTCCCTCGACCGTCAGCCTGCGACCCGCGCCCGGACTTTTTTCTTCGCCGACGCGGGCGCGCAGGACCTTGAGCGGCGCGCCGCGCCACTCGAAGTACGCGCCCGGCCAGGGGTTCATCGCCCGCACGCGCCGTTCCAGCGCCGCGGCCGGTTGACTGAAATCCAGCAGGCCGTCTTCTTTCTTCAGCATCGGGGCGTAGGTGACGCCCTCCTCGGGCTGGGGCCGGGGGACGATTTCGCCGCTCAGGTAGCGCGGCAGGGTTTCGAGCAGCAGGTCCGCGCCCAGGCGGGCGAGTTTCTCGAAGAGCGAGCCGCCGGTTTCATCGGGCGCAATCGGCAGGGCGCGCTGGGCGAGAATCGGGCCGGTGTCCACCCCGGCGTCCATCTTCATGATGGTGACGCCGGTTTCCTTGTCCCCGGCCAGGATGGCGGCCTGGATGGGGGCCGCGCCGCGCCAGCGCGGCAGGAGCGAGGCGTGGACGTTGACGCACCCGAAGCGCGGCAGGTCGAGCACGTCCGGGCGCAGAATCTGCCCGAAGGCGGCCACCACGATCAGGTCGGGGGCCCAGGCGCGCAGTTGCTCCATCGCCTCGGGCTGGCGCAGTTTCTCCGGCTGGATGACGGGCAATCCGAGGCGCAGAGCCGCCTCCTTGACGGCGGGCGGCTTGAGGGTCCCGCCGCGCCCGGCCGGACGGTCGGGCTGGGTGACGACGCCGACGACTGTGTAGGGGCGGGGTTCAACCCTGCCCAAGGCCAGCGCCTCCAGCGTCGGGACGGCGAAGTCCGGCGACCCCATGAAGACGATGCGGACGTTCTCTTCCACGGGAGCGATTCTAGCACATAGTACTATAGTGTGCTTACAAATCGGTTGCTTTTTGTCCAGTTTCGTTGTACAATTGCCACATCGAAAGAAATCTATCCATTCGCTTCGAGGAGGAAAAAATGGCTGAACAACCTGTCAGTGTGGAGATCACCAGCGACGATAAGTTATGGTCGCTTCTGGGCTACATCTTCTCGCCTCTGATTCCGCTCATCATGCTCCTGATGGAGGAAAAGAAGAAACGTCCTTTCATCAAGTTCCATGCGGTCCAGGCGCTGGTATTGGGCGTCATTCAGGTCATTCTTTACATCGTGCTCGGTTGGCTCATCATTGGTTTTTGCCTGGGTCTGCTGGTCTTTGCCTACATGATCTACGTCGGAATCAAGGCTTATCAAGGCGAGTACACCACCGTCCCGGTGGTCACCGATTTCATCAAGAAACAGGGCTGGGTGTAAACGTCTTCTGCGGTTTGTTCTTGAAAGAGTCTGCCAAGCAGACTCTTTTTTATTCTCCAACTTTTTGCGGCGTCAGACGTAGATTGTGATAGACTTATTCATTGTCCTTGATTCCGCCTGCTAAGGAGAAAAAATGCCCGCGAGAAAATCCGTCCAGCCTGAAAAAGAAGAAGCAATTGCGCCTCCCGCGCCGGTTGAACCTCAGCCCGTCGAACCACCTCCTCCTGCGTTCGCACCAAGTTCTGTATCTCCTGTCCCCGACAAACCGGGGATGGTGCAGGCGATTGCCGTCATGACCCTCATCAACGGAATCTTGAACATCCTGTGGGGGTTGGGAATCACCGGAAGCGTCGTCGTGAGCACCTGGGGCTTTGGTCTGCTCTGTTCACCGGTCACGATTCTGCCGCTCGTTCTGGGCATTTTCGAGATTCTCTACGCCGCCAAATTGCTCTCGACCCCGCCTCAACCGGTCCAGCCTTCGCAGACGATTGCCATCCTGGAGATTTGCTGCATCCTGCTTGGGAATCTCGTCTCGCTGGTGGTCGGCATCCTGGCGCTCGTGTTCTACTCGGACCCGCAGGTGAAAGCCTACTTCCAGCGCATCAACGGACAGGGATAAGTCCTTCCCCCGGCTGCTTGGCGGCGTTTTTGCGCCCCTCGACCAGCCGCATCCTTCGTTCTCAAGGAGACGCTCATGTCTGCTGCAGAAAAAGTCGATTCCTCCTCTGAAACCGTCGAAGCCGCGTCCGCTGGCTCTTTGCCGCCCTCCCAGCAACTTGGGGCGGGCGAGGAACGCACCTGGAGCATGCTGGCTCATCTGAGCGTGTTGCTCAACCTGGTGACCGGCTTTGCCGGCGTAATTGCGGCCTTCGTCATTTACCTGGTCTATAAAGATCGCTCGCGGGTGGTGGCCTATCACGCCTTGCAATCCACCATCTTGCAGGCCATTTGCTGGTTCGGCGGCGGGGTGCTCATCGGCCTGATGTGGACGGTCGTGGGCATTCTCTCTGCCATTCTGATCGGCATTGTGCTGATTCCCTTTGCCATCCTGCTCACCTTCGTATTCGGCCTGCTGCCGCTGGGATCTATCGTCTACGGCGTGATCGGAGCATTGCAGACCAATCAGGGCCAGGACTTCAAGTATTGGCTGGTCGGCGACTGGGTGCGCGGCACGCTGACGGGCGCTTGACCTCGTCTTGTCCCAGACAGACTGGCGCGGCGACGCGCCGGTTTTCTTTTATGCCAAATTTTTAACTTGACTCTCGTTCCTCTTCCTTTTACAATGAATACGCTCTACAACCCAACGGCCGCAGGGAAGAGACTCCGAGCCAGGCGAGGAGCGCCGAAGGGGCAAGCCCGCAGACTGGCGAGAGCGGGCGAAACTCTCAGGCAAAAGGACCCTGCGCCGCCTTCCTCTGGAAAGTTCCCCACACGGGAACACCGACGGGGCAAGTTTAGTCAACGAGTCAAATAGTCTGATAGTCGCGAGTCTCATAGTCTGTGAGACTGACGACTGTGAGACTAACGACTATAAGACTAGATGAATCTCTCAGGTCTTTTACAGAGGCGCATGATGGTGAATCGTGCGCCTTTTTCGTTTCGCCAAAAATTTATCTCTTTCGAGGAGACCCAAAATGAACATTCCTTCCCATCTCAAATACACCAAAACCGATGAATGGTTCGACCCCGCCACCGGCAAGGCCGGGCTGACCGACTATGCCCAGTCGCAACTCTCGGACATCGTCTTTGTCGAGATCACCGTCGGCGCGGGCGATACGGTCGAGTTTGGCAAGGCGATTGCCTCGGTGGAATCGGTCAAGGCTGCAGCGGAATCCTACGCCCCGGTGAGCGGCAAGATCGTTGCCGTCAACGAAGGCCTGGCCAACGCTCCCGAAACCCTCAACAGCGACCCCTACGGCGCGGGCTGGCTGGTCCAAATCGAAGGCGGCGACCCCTCCGGCCTGATGGACGCCGCGGCCTACGAAAAGTATTGCGCAGAGCGCGCCCATTAATGCAGTCATTAGTCATTAGTAAATAGTAATCAGTGAGTGGGTGTCAGTCATAAGACTAATCACTGATAACTATGTAAAGTCTCATAAATTCGTACCTTTACAGTCTCATAAAATCATACCCCTGACAAAGGGATAGGGAGCGGCAATTGAAAAGGCTCTGGAGCAGGCAATTCAGCCAAAGCA
>JAIOAU010000024.1 GCA_019873655.1 Chloroflexota bacterium
CGAGCAGGAACGCTGGGCAGCGCGGCGGCAGGCCATGCTGGAGGAGGACATCCAACGCGTCCGCGACGCCCACCGCCGGGCCGAGGCCGCTCAGCCCGAACCGCAGGGACAACCTTCTGTAGGTACATTGGTTGCCATCGGGATTTTGATCACATTAGCAATTGTTGTCACAGAAATACTTCTTATTTGGGCCGAAGTTAACATGGCTGCCGCTGCCGCAGTTGCTCCTGTGGTCGGTATTCCGCTAGAGATTGTGCTAATAAGTGCAAGCGTATTCTTGATTGACTTTGAGATTGCATATTGGGCTTACGTTTATAATGTGAGTAACAATCCTTTCGTGGAACAGCGCCTCGATCTACTACCGCCTTGGGGATTGGATGATTAAAACTTTTTGAAACAGAAGGAGAATCTTCGATGCCAATCATTGCTTTTGTGTTGGTCACAATTATTGGAATATCTGCAACCGGTTTAGCGCTTCATTCCTTAAAGAAAGACAAATTCGTTTCTCATCATCGTCTTGCTCTAACTTTGACAATTGGATTAGGGCTTACCTGGGCGGTTGCTTTTTTTGTGCCGCTTGCGATAGCACAGCATACTCTATTGCTAGATTGGCATCTTGTTTTATTTGGTGTTGGGCATTCGCTTTTTATAACGCTGCTCATTTACATTGTGGCACGTATTCTATACAAAATCAAAATTTACTCTCGTAAGTAATCCGTCCCGTCGCTCGGAGGATCGTCGATCCTACAGCCTGGGAACGGGGCGTCGCCGCCGGGCGCGATTCTCACACCGCCAGACTGGCTGACTAACCCGCTGCAGATCCTCCTCCCCGGCCAGCCGCCGACCGTGCTGCGGGCAGATCCCGCCCCGGCGGGTCTGTGGACGAGTCAGCCATCCGGGTTGATGGTACCAAACAGCAGCAGTCTCGGCCTGGTCAGGACGGGTGGGGTCACAGTGCCAGCGGTCACGATGCCGGGGCAAGGAGTAAGTTTCGGGACTTTTCCCAGTAACTCGACCGCATCTGGTTGGAGATGCGGACCAGATGGAATGTACTGTGATAATGATCCACACAATACGATAGAGGTGACTCTTGGAGAAAATATTGACAGCGCAGATAATGAAAGGTTAACAACACTTCCCGACCATCCAAGAATTACAGCCTTGCCCGTCGCATCAGACTATCTTCAGGGAGTGCAATGGTTTGGAGGCACTTATAACGCGTGGCTATTATGGAACCAGGGTAGTGATGTTTATCAATACTGTCATTATTTTCATTGCGGCTTGGATTTACTGGCCCCTTGGGGAACTCCTGTAATTGCAGGCACTTCAGGAATTGTCATATACTCAGGTTGTTCCCCTAACAATTACGAAGGGCCTTGCAAAGTCCAAGTGGAGGTGGAAACTAATACGGGTGTATATGTGATCACGTATGGACATTTGGGAGGCGAACCGGCTGTTCGCGCTGGGGAATATGTACATCCGAACACTGTAATTGGTGTGGTTGGAAACAATAGCAGGCCCCTTGTTCCAGATGGCGCTTTTAACCACCTTCACTTTGAGATCAGAGGTCCGGGCGGCTGGGGAGGAAATAGTCTAAATCCCATTCTTTATATGAGCGATGAAGATGTGACTACTTTGATCAAAATAACTCATAGTCAGACCGTTGAACCGGCTATGGCTGTTTATTATGATGATGGCATTGTATACACTTTCCCACCGCCTGATTACTTGATGCCCAATAGCATAAACCGCTATACCACCGATCCTTACTTTACTCACCATTAGGATGGGAGCCTATAAAAGGAGTTCAGCATGATTAACAAGTTCTTCTCTCTTATACTTTTGTGTTTTCTTCTGTCGGCCTGTACCAGAATAAACGCCGTGGATTTTGTCTCTATCGAAGAAAGATCGACCCATGAACAACATTTCTCGGCGCCTACTTTCTCTAGAGAGATCCAGGATTATGTCGGGTTGATCGTTCCTCCTTACCCAGACAACTTGCACGCGGTCGCCGGAATGGTCTTGCCGGACTCTTCTGGTCAATGGGCCTTGTTTGTAGTGAAAAACAACGAAACTTTCATGCTGTGGTTGATCAAGTTAGATCATCGGGACAACGAAGGCAATCCGTTTTGGATGGTTACCAATGGGCTCATACTCCCTCCCTTGGCAGAATTTCAAGTGATAATCCCTTTTCAGTGTAGAATTTGGGGCGAGTTTGATTATGATCTTGTAGTTCTGGCAACGTTAGAGCCCGAAAACGCTAATTCGAGATATATAGACGAAAGCCATATTCAATTTGCATGGACGGTAAATCGTGACACCGGAACACTTGAATCAATAGACAACGAAGGCATAGATTGTTATGCTGAGACAGTTCTGTTTCCCTGATCTGTCAACCCTGCCTTCGCCGCCCCGCCGCCCGGCCTCCCGCCTGATGATTACTGGACCTGGCGCGCAGGCGTGGGGCGAGGAACGACAGAAAAAGAGTTCAAAATCAACCCCCTCCCGCCCTCGAAAACCGATCCGTTCCCGGTCCGAACCCGCAATTGACTTTTGCAATCGGCCTGAGTTGGCGCGATAATGAGATGTCTTTCCTCAGCCATCGCGGCCACTCATCGCCATTGCGCCTTCCGCAGAGAATGGGCAGTTCCAAGTCGGCGCAACTTTCCCCCGTTTTCTTGAAAGGAGCATCACATGTTTTCCTGTAAACGAAGTCGTCCGTTGGTATTTTTGCCGATATTGGCTGTCCTGCTCATCGTGATGCTGGCCTGCGGGACCTCAACGCCGCCCGCGCCCACCTCGGAGAGCACCCCCGACGCAACCATCCCCGAAATCACCGTCCTGCCAGAGCCGGGCGAGGTGCCAGGCGACTACCTGTGGGTGGGAAGCAGCGACCGCATCGACGATTTGCTCATCTCCTTCTGCGTCTACCAGAACCAGGTGGATCTGGTCCATATTGCCACGGAGATCTTCTGCCAGGACAAGCAGACCGGCGAAAACTACAGTTACTGGGTGGATTTCACGACCGAGGAGGGCGTTTGGTTTGCTCTGGATCAAGATGGATTTTTCAACAGCGCCGGATATGAAATGCCGGAGGGAGTATACGGCGGACTGATTGTCGGCCTGGACGGTTACCTCAGCGGCAACACGGGCAATGTCCAGGTCATATTGCATTCGGAAAACGATGTGGCCCGGTGCGAGGCTGCCCCGCCCAGCATCAACGTAAGGCGCACCCAGAATTTGTGTGTGCGTTATTGAGTCTGCCCCCACACCGCCGCGACCAGCGCCGGCAAAATCTCGCCGGATTTGCCTCGTAGAAAGAAATCGGCCTGGGCCGTCAGCGGCGTCGGCTCCAGGTTGATTTCCACCACCGCCGCCCCGCCGCCCCTGGCCGCATACGCCAGCGAGGCCGCCGGCTGGACCAGGCCCGAGGTCCCGATCGAAAAGAAGACCTGACAGGCGCGCGCCGCCGCCCAGGCCGCATCCAGCGCCTCGGACGGCAGCATCTCCCCGAACCAGACCACGTCCGGGCGCAGCAGCCCGCCGCAGGCCGCGCACCGGGGGACGGTCTCCCCGTCCTCGCGCCAGGTCGCGGCGGGTTGTCCGCATTCGAAACACTTGACCCGCCGGATGTTGCCGTGCAGTTCGATGACCTTTGGGCTGCCGGCCCTGGCGTGCAGGCCGTCCACGTTCTGCGTGATGAGCGTGAAATCTTCGATGCAGCGGGCCATCTCGACCAGGGCGTAGTGACCGGGGTTCGGCGCGACCGAGTCCGCCCGGGCGCGGCGCATGGCGTACCAATCCCAGACCAGTTTGGGGTTGCGCCGGAAGGCTTCGGGCGTCGCCAGGTCTTCGGGGCGATACTGCGCCCACAGGCCGCTCTGGGCGTCGCGGAAGGTCGGCACCCCCGACTCCTGCGAGACGCCCGCCCCGGTCAAGGCCGCGGCGCGCCGACAGGCGCGCAGCAGGCTGATGAGTTCGGGAGGAAAGTTCGTCTCCATCTGCTCACACATCGAGCGTCAGGCTGATCGGACAATGGTCGGAGCCCATCACCTCGTCATGGATTTCGGCGGCGAGGATACGTTCCCGTAAATCGGGCGAGACCATGAAATAATCTATCCGCCAGCCGACGTTGCGCTCGCGGGCGCGCGTGACCATGTCCCACCAGGTGTACTTGACCGTATCGGGATGCAGATAGCGGAAGGTATCCACCAGCCCGGCCGCGAAGAATTCGCCCAGGCCGGCGCGCTCCTCGGGCAGAAAACCGCTGGTCTTGGCGTTTTCCTTCGGGCGGGCGAGATCGATCTCGGCGTACGCCGTGTTGAAATCGCCCGCCACGACAAGCAGCCGCCCGGCCTCGATATACCCCTGCGCCACTTCCAGGAAGCGCTTGTAGAAAGCCAGTTTGTGCGCCACCCATTCCGGGCCGCGCCCGCCGTTGGGGAAGTAGATGTTGAAAAAGACGAAGGGCTCGAACTCATGGATGAGCGTGCGGCCCTCGACATCGAAGCGCGCTTCGCCCAGCCCTTCGATCACCCGCTGCGGAGCGCGGCGCGAAAAGGTCGCCACGCCGCTGTAGCCCTTGCGCTCGGCCGCGCTCCAGGCCGCCTGGTAACCGGGCGGATTGCGCAGCGCCGCCGAGAGTTGCTCCGGGTGCGCCTTCGTCTCCTGGACGGCGACCACGTCCGCGCCGCAGTTGGCCAGCCAATCGAGGAAGCCTTTTTTCTCCGCCGCGCGGATGCCGTTGACGTTCCACGAAATCAATTTCCAGGTCATGCTCGCGCCGTCCTGGTCGCCGCGTTTCAATGCCAGCCGCCGGTCTGCATGCGGTTCCGAATCTCCTCCTGCAAGGCAGAGAGCATTTCCAGATAGGACTCGCGGTTGGCCGGGCTGCCCAAGGTGGCCTGTTCCTCGAGACGGGCCAGGAAATAGACCACCCAAGAGAGCCAGGTGCGCGGGTTGCTTTGCAGACGGGCAATTTGCTTGACGATCTCGAGCAGGTCATCACGCAGCATGCTTTCCTTGCTCATGGTTCATCCTCCTTACTGGTTTCGGTCGTTGGACTCTTCTCGTTCGAGAAAACACTTTCCGAGGGCGAACTGCTTAATTGTATCACCGCCGCCGCGTCCCCCAGACGCGCCCCCGTCCGGGCGGCCGCCGAACCCTCGACCACGGCGATCTCCAGCCGTCCCTGGCTGTCGAACAGCGCGATCAGGCTGCCGGGAGGCTGTTCGCCGTAGGCGGCCTGGATTCCGGCGATCTCGAAATCGCCCAGACGAATGAGCACGTTTCGGGCATCGGCCAGCAACTCGGCTGTCAGATCGGTGGTCAGGTTGCCGAAGTGGTCGATCGCAATGATGTGGGCGCGCCAGCCGTCGGGGACGCGCTCCGGCCTGGGGAGGCAAATCCGCGCCGGGTCGCGGAGAGCAGGCCCGAGGTCCGCGAGTGGGACGCCGGCGGCGAGGTGGGCGGCGACGGGGGCGAAGAGGTCGCGTCCGTGGAAGGTGCGGCTGACCTTCGGCAAAAAGTAGCGTTCGTTCGTCAAATGGACGAATTCCATCGGCCAGCCGTTCTTCTCGGCCTCTTCGTAGATGGGCGTGAAGAGGCCGTTGTCGGGCCCGACGAAGAAATAATCGCCGAGCCGCGCCGCCAGCGGACGGCGCGCCGTCCCGACGCCGGGATCGACGATGGC
This sequence comes from Chloroflexota bacterium, assembly GCA_019873655.1. Classification (GTDB taxonomy): domain Bacteria; phylum Chloroflexota; class Anaerolineae; order Anaerolineales; family Villigracilaceae; genus JAFGSI01. Next base: position 5,693 of record JAIOAU010000024.1, read on the forward strand.
TAGATGAATCGTCCCGGCCGGGAAGAAGCGAAAGACGCCTGCCAGGGTCAGCGCGCCGGCCCGGATGTCCTGCGGCGGGACCTGGTGGGTGATGTCCACGAGTTGGGCGGCGGGGCAGATTTCCAGGATGACGCCCTTCATCGCGCCGACGAAGCCGTCCTGCAGGCCGAAATCGGTGGTCAAGGTGATCAGCGGGAGGGGTTTCATGACCCCATTATACGCGCGGACGGGCGTTTTCTTCCTCGCGAGAACATGAGACTTGTCACGCTCAAAAAGAGACGCTTGGTCTTTGACGCCGGCCCTGCCATTTGCTATACTAACAGCATCCCCACATTTCTCAGGAGGTTACCCAATGGCAGGCTTCAAGTTAACGTACGCGACCATGTTCAACCCGCCCGAGGAACTGCATACCCAGTTCGACGCGGCGCTGGCCAAAGTCAAGGCGAATCTCGGCAAAGAACACGCCATGATCATCGCCAACAAAGACGTGTATGCGGATGAGAAGTTCGAGGACCGCTCGCCCATCAACACCGACTGGGTGCTGGCGGTCATGCAAAAGGGCAACGAAAAACACGCCGCCGAGGCGCTGGCGGCGGCCCGCAAGGCCTTCCCGGCCTGGAGCCGCACGCCCTGGCAGAAGCGCGTCGAATTGCTGCGCAAGGCGGCTTCCCTGATCGAGGAGCGGCTGTTCGAAATCGGCGCCAGCATGGCGCTGGAGGTCGGCAAGAACCGCATGGAGTCGCTCGGCGACGTGCAGGAGACCGCCGACCTGATCTACTACGCCTGCAGTCAGATGGAAGCCAACGACGGCTTCATCAAGCCGATGGGCAAGGACCCGCTGGTCGGCTACGACGCCACCAACATTTCCGTCCTGCGCCCCTACGGCGTCTGGCTGGTGGTCAGCCCCTTCAACTTCCCCTTCGCCCTGACCGGCGGCCCGGCCGGCGCGGCGCTGGTGGCCGGCAACACGGTCGTCATCAAGCCCGCCACCGACACGCCCTGGATCGTGCGCCTGCTGGCCGAATGCTTCCGCGACGCCGGCCTGCCGGAGGGCGTCTGCAACTTCGTCACCGGCCCGGGCCGCACCCTCGGCCAGGCGCTGGTCGAAAGCCCCGAGGTGGACGGCGTGACCTTCACCGGCTCCTACGACGTCGGCATGAAGATGTTCCGCGACTTCGCCAACGGCAAATACGTCCGCCCGATCATCCTCGAACTGGGCGGCAAGAACCCGTGCATCGTCTCGCGTCACGCCGACCTGGAGCGCGCCGCGGTCGGCATCATCCGCTCTTCCTTCGGCCTGCAGGGACAGAAATGCTCGGCCTCCTCGCGCGTTTACATCGAGGAGCCGGTCTATGACGAACTGGTCGCCCGGCTGAAGGACATGGCCGAAAAACTGACCATCGGCGACCCGACCGAACGCGCCAACTGGATGGGCCCGGTCATCAACAAGAACGCCTATCAAGACTTCCAGGCCTTCGTCAAGGAGGCGCTGGAGGGCGGCGGCAAACTGCTGACCGGCGGCAAAGTCCTGACCGAGGGCGCTCTGGCCAAGGGCTACTTCTGCCAGCCGACCTTCATCGTGGACCTTCCGCTCAACCACCGCCTGTGGAAGTACGAAATGTTCCTGCCCATCACCACCATCGCCAAGGTCAAGAACCTGGACGAGGCCATGCGCGAGGCCAACGACGTCAACTACGGCCTGACGGCTGGCTTCTACGGCACCGAGGAGGAGGCCCAGTGGTTCTTCGACAACATCGAGGCGGGCGTCACCTACGCCAACCGCCCGCAGGGCGCCACCACCGGCGCCTGGCCCGGCTTCCAGCCCTTCGGCGGCTGGAAAGGCTCCGGCTCGAGCGGCAAGAACGCCGGCGGCTACTACTACCTGCAACTCTACATGCACGAGCAAATCCGCACACTGATTCGCTAATTCCGGTTAAAATTACTCCCGGATGGGGAGGATGCGAACCATCCTCCCCTTTCGATTTCTATGGAAGACAACTCGTCGCTGACCCCGCGCGTCGCCGCTTTCTTTCTGCTCCTCGCCATCGGCCTGATGGTGCTGTTCATCGGCTCGGTGATGGCCGATCAGGCCCAGTGCGTCTATTTCCTCCTTAGCCTGATTTCCGGTTTTCTCAGCGTCTTCTTCTACCGGCGCTCCCCCAAACCGCCTCCCAGCCAACGCTTCAGCGGCCTGCGGAAGATGCGCGAACGCCGCAAACAGCGATTGGAAGAAAAGCGGAAAAAGCAGCAACAAAAGAAGAAATAGGCATGTCCAAACTGCTCTCCCTTGCCGAAGCGATTGCCAAATACGTCCACGACGGCGACCTGGTCTACGCCGCCGGATTCACGCACCTGATTCCCTTTGCCGCCGGGCACGAGATCATCCGCCAGCGCAAACGCGACCTCGTCCTGGCGCGCGCCACCCCCGACCTGATCTACGACCAGATGGTCGCGGCTGGCTGCGCCCGCAAAGTGATTTTCTCCTACATGGGCAACCCCGGCGTCGGCTCGCTGCGCATCCTGCGCGCCGCCATCGAAGCGGGGCGTCTGGAATGGGAAGAATACTCGCACTTCGGCATGATCTCGCGCCTGCAGGCTGGCGCGGCCGGGTTGCCCTTCATGCCCATGAACCCCACCGGCGCGGCCGACCTGGAGCGCGCCAACCCGCTCATCCGGCGCGTCGCCGACCCCTATTCGGGCCGCGAAGTGATCGTCGTCCCGGCCCTCCAACCCGACGTCGCCATCGTCCACGTCCAGCGCGCCGACGCCCAGGGCAACGCCCATCTGTGGGGCATCATCGGCGAACAAAAAGAGGCCGCTTTCGCCGCCCGCCGCGTCATCCTGACCGCCGAGGAAATAGTGGACGAAGCCGTCATCCGCTCCGACCCCAACCGGACCCTGATTCCGGGGCTGCGGGTGGACGCGGTTTGTCACGTCCCCTACGCCGCCCATCCTTCCTACGCGCAAGGCTATTACGACCGCGACAACGAATTCTATCTCGAATGGGAACGCATCAGCCAATCCGAACAAGCGGTGCAGGCCTGGCTCGAGGAATGGGTGTACGGCGTCGAAGACCGTCAAGAATATTGGGCTCGTCTCGGGCCGCAAGTTCACGCCCGCCTGCAGGTGACTCCTCGCCCCAGCGCGCCCGTGAACTACGGACAGTACTGACGCCGCCTCTGCTTTGGGCAGAAGGAAGGTGCCTATGCCCACATTTTTTCGCCAGGCAGAAGAAAGCCAACTCGTTGGCTCTCCTGCGTATCTCCAGTCCGTTGTGCAGACCTACCAGAAAGACCGGCTCTCCGGCATCATCCAGGTCAGCGCGGCGGCCGACCAGGAGATCATCCTGCTCTTCGACCGCGGGACGCGCGTCCGCGCCTATCGCGTCGGGGCGCAGACTTGTCGTCCGCTGAGCGCCGAGGAAATCAGCGCCGGCTGGAGCGCCCACGAAGTCCCCATCCGAACCGTCATCCTGCCCGATGCGGCGGTGTGGGTCGTCTGGCTGGCCCTGGAATGTTACCCGCCCTCCGCCCAGGAGGCCAAAGAGGGACGGCTCTTGAGCGACTATTTTGCCGCCCGGCAGGCCGAGAAACAGAACGTCCTGGTGCATTTGATGGCGGAAGAAAGCGACGGCTTCGTGCTGTTGTGGGAGGGGGAGCCGGTGCACACCGACGTCGTCTTCTCGACCGCCAACGGTTTCGTCAACAGCCTGCCTTTCCGCCGCCTGCGCGACGAGAATTCCACCGCCCCGTGGGGCGTTCAACGCTACGAGATTCCGCCCCAGTTGCCGGTTCACTCCCGCCTGCGGCTACGGGCCGACGTCAGCGCCTGGGTGCGTGAGACTTTCCGACAGTATCAGGACCTGGTAGGGATGCGGCTGCTGGCGGGCCTGATTCATAACATCAACCAATCCAGCCAGTCCCAGCAATGGCACATCGGCCTCGACAGCGCCGGCCTGGTGGACCGACATATTTTCTCGAAAGCCGAAACCTGTCAGATGGCCTACCGGGCCATCTTGCAAAGCATGCGGCAACAAATCAGCGTGGTCATCGGCGGCCTGCTCGCCCAGCGCCTCCTGACCGAGACTTTCGAGACTCTGACCCCGGCGCAGCGACAACTCCTCACAGAGCAATCGCTGACGCCGGCGGCTTTGAACCCATGAGAGGAGGGGGACATGTTGCCATCCACGAATAACCAATCCGTAAAGAACAAGCCATCCTCGGCCCGCCTCATGACAACGGCATGGACGCTGACGGCCCTCTGGCTTGCCGTCTACATTGTGCTCGACATGGCCTCTTATGAGTACATCGAAGCGCTTCTGCCCCTTTCCCAGCCGTGGACGAATCCGGTCATCTATACGATGATTCTGATCGCCTCGCTCTTTGCCGCCGGCGCGAGCCTCCTGCTGACCCGACAGTTCGAGCCGCAAGAGCCGCCGCGCCGCGTCTGGCTGTTCTTTTCGCTGGGATGGTGCTGCTGGGTTCTCGGAGAAATCGGCGGTTTCGTTTATCGCGCCGTCTTCGAACAAAAACCGCAACTTACTTTCATGGACTTATGTTGGGTGACCGGTTACACCTTCTTCGCCGTGGCGTTCTTTCTGCAATTCCGGCTGATCTACGGCCGCGGTCGCAGAATCGGGCGCTACCATTTCGCGGCCATCTTCGCGGGCATCCTTGCCTTGGCGGCGGTCATCGCCTTCCTGGCCCGGCTGGGCGGCTTCGGCAAAGACAAAATCTGGCTAAACCTGTATCTGATCGTGCTTTACCCCACATGTGACCTGGTCATCGGCGCGGCGGCCGTCTGGCTGTCGCTGCTCTTTGCCCGCGGACGCTGGTCGCGCCCCTGGTGGGGGCTGATCGCCTTCTTCTTTGCCGATGGCATTTACTCCTGGTACGGCCTGGGAGGCTACCAAATCCTCACCCCCGCCGCCGACGCCTGGCTGAGCCTCGTCACCGACACGTTCTACATCGGCGGCTATCTCATCGTCGGTCTGGCCAGCCTTTCGCTGTTCGTCATGCAACGACACGGCGCGCCCGCCTTGGAGAGTCAATCATGAACCCATCTCCCTCTCTCCGTCCCGCAACCCGCAAAATCATTTTGTGGCTATCCAGCGGATTCGTCCTGTTGATGCTGGCGGCCTTTGTCTGGATTTACCACTTCGATCCGTTCCCCGACCCCGGCTGGAATGATCAGGTCACCTATCTCTTCTTCCTCCTGGGCGCTGTGACGGCCGCCGTCAGCGGAACGCTGCTCACCCTCCAGTTCGAGAAGGGAGAACCGCCGCGCCGCGTCTGGTTGATGTTTACCCTGGGCTGGTGGGCCTGGGCGCTGGGCGAACTGACCGACATCGTCTATGAATTCTTCTATCCGCAAGGGTATCCAGAATTCACCCTCATCGACGCCTTCTGGGTGCTGGGATACCTTTTCTTTGGCCTGTCGCTCTACTACCAATTCCGCTTAATCTACAGACGCGGCAAGAAATCCAGCCCCCTCTTCAACTTTTTGGTCGTCGCGGCTATCCTGCTCATCACGGCTGGATTGACCCAACTTGCCATTTGGCAAGGGCTGGGCGAACCATGGTCCTGGCTGGGAGTCTATCTGGCTGTTTTCTATCCGGTCTGCGATCTGATTCAGGGAATCGCCGCGCTATGGCTCTCGCTGCTCTTCCGAGGCGGGCGCTGGGGCCGTCCCTGGTGGGCGTTGATCTGTTTCGCCGTCGCCGACGGCATCGCGACCTGGTTCTGGATCGGCGGCGGAGCCGATCTCCCTGCCCTGACCAAAAACCTGATCTACCTGTTCGGCGACACCGTTTACCTGGGAGGCTACTTCCTGGCAGCCCTCGCCTTCCTGTCCAACTACTTGGTTTACAAACTGCCCCTTAAAACAGAGAGTTTAAACGCGCCATGACCGAACCGCCTGCTTGCTCCTCCAGCGAACTCATGATCATCAACGCCGCCCGTCTGCTGCGCGACGGAGACATCGTCTTCGTCGGCGTGGGACAGCCCAACCTGGCCTGCAACCTCGCCAAGCGCACTCACGCCCCTCACTTGGTCATGATTTACGAGGCCGGCGTCATCGGCGCGCAGCCCAACCGCCTGCCTCTCTCGATCGGCGACCCCACCCTGGTCAGCGGGGCGCTTTCGGTGGTCAGCATGTACGACATCTTCGCCCTCTACCTGCAACGCGGCAACGTGGACGTCGGCTTCCTGGGCGGGGCGCAGATCGACCGTTACGGCAACATCAACGCCACCATGATTGGCGATGACTATGCGCATCCCAAGGTGCGCCTGCCCGGCTCCGGCGGCGCACAGGAAATCGCCGCTTGGGCGCGCCGCTGCTACATCATGACCCCTCACCAGAAACGCCGCTTCCCCGAAAGAGTGGACTTCCTGACCTCGGCAGGATTCCTCGGCGGACGGGGCGAGCGCCAAAGCCTCGGCCTGCCCGGCCAGGGACCGGTAGGCGTCGTCACCGACATCGGTTACCTCGAACCCGACGAAACGGGCGAACTCGTCCTGACGGCCCTGCATCCTGGGAAAACGGTCGAAATGGCGCGCCAAAACACCGGCTGGGATTTGAAAGTCGCCCCCGCCTTGCGCGTCACCGAGCCGGTCACCGAAACCGAATTGCGCATCCTGCGCGAAGAACTCGACCCCTCCGGAATCTACCTCGGCGGATAATTCCCGTCCATGTCCCAACCTCGCCCTCGCATCGCCGCCCTGCCCTATCTCGCTCTCGGCTCAGGCATCATCTGCCTGAGTTTTTCGGCTTTCTTCGTGCGCTGGTCGCAGGCCGCCGGCCCGGTCGCCGCCTTCTATCGCATGCTCTTCGCCAGCCTGCTGCTGACCCCCATCGTCCTGCCCCGCCTGTCCGCCCAATCGGCCAGCCTGGGGCGCAGATGGGCGCTTTTCCCCATCGTGGGCGGACTTTTCTCGGCTCTGGATTTCACCTTCTGGTCCATCGCCGTGACGCTCACCACCGCCGCCAACGCCACCTTGTTGGGCAACGCCTCCCCCTTATGGGTCGCCCTCTTTGCCCTGCTCGTCTTCCGGGAAAAACTCGGGCGCATGTTCTGGTTCGGCCTGGGATTGACTCTGAGCGGAGCGGTTCTGGTGGTGGGCAGCGATTTTCTGCTCCATCCCGCCTTCGGGACCGGCGACTCGTTCGCCCTGATTTCGAGCCTGTTCTACGCCGGCGTCTTCCTGGCAATGCAGCGCGGCCGCGAGACCCTCGACCCGCTCACCTACACCTGGATCGCCGTCTGCACCACTACCCTCGGCCTGCTTCTCGTCAACTTGGCGCTGAACAACCCCCTGACCGGCTACCCGCTCCGCGTCTGGCTCATCTTTCTCGCCTCGGCGGTGTTCTCGCAGATCTTGGGATACCTCTCCATGTCCTACGCCCTCGGTCACCTGCCCGCCTCGGTCGTCGCCCCGACAATGATCGGCCAGCCGGTGCTGACCACCATCCTGGCCATCCCCTTGCTGGCCGAAATCCCCACCCTCTGGCAGGCGGCGGGCGGGGTGCTCGTCCTGGCAGGCGTCTATTTGATCCATCAAGCCCACAACCGCCAAAAGGCATCCTCTCAACGCGCGGCCTAAAAGAAACGGGCAGATCCCTTGCCGTCCGGCGCTTTTTTCTATATACTGATACTGTCGCCGCCGAAATCCAAAGGAGGAAAGCATGTACCTGCAAGAAATTCTGGAAGTCGCCATCGGCCTGGTCTTCATGTGGCTGGTGATGAGCATCGCCGACATGCAACTGCAAGACTGGCTGGCTACCATCTTCAACTGGCGCGCCAAAGCCCTCGAACGCACCATCCGCGAAATGCTCGGCGGCAGCCAAACCCTTGCCGCTCAAATCTACAATCATCCTCTGATTGCCAGTTTGTATCGCGGCCAGCAAAAAGGGCGCAGAATCCGTCTGCCCTCCTACCTGCCCCCCGACAAGTTCGTCATGGCGCTCTTCGACCTGGCCATGACTGCCGGCACCGAGGCCTCGCCCCTGAGGAGAATCTTCAAAGACGTCCACGCCCAACTTGACCAATTGCAAAGCGATCCCGAAAAATTCAAGATGGCGCAGGAAGACTGGGTCGCCATTCTCGGCGCGGCCCGGCAGATTGCCTCATCCCAAATCACCCAGCCCGCCATCGACAGCCTCAAACTGCAAATCCAGATTTACGCCGAAAAATACCCCGAACTCCAGGAGGCCATCGACCTGGCCCTTCCCCAGCTGGACTCCTACTTCCAGACCCTGATCGCCGATCAGCGCGCCGCCGAGGCAGCCGGACAAACCGATCAAACCCTGCGCCTCATCCGTCTGGGCGTTCTCGCCATCCAAGACGCCTCCCCCGAACTCAAGACCACCCTGACCACCCTCCTCCAGAACGCCGAGGCGGCCGTCGAAAGAGGCGAACAGGCTGTCGCCGCGGCGCGCGCCAACGTCGAGACCTGGTTCAACAACGCCATGGAGCGCCTTTCGGCCGCCTACAAACGCCGCGCCCAGCTGATCGCCTTCATCATCGGCGTCATTCTGGCCGCCATCTTCAACGTCGACTCAATTTACATGGCCAGCAGCCTGTGGCGCGAACCCACCCTGCGCCACGCCATCGTCGCCCAGGCCGAAGCATACGGCGCTTCGATGACCCCCGCCGTCAATGAAGACGGCGCGCCCACCCCGCGCGAAACGATCGCCGAGTTGCAAGAACAGCTCTCCGTCCTGTCCTTCCCCTTCGGCTGGCGGACCGATGCCTTCGACACGGGCGGGCGGCAATGCACCCTCCTGCCGCTCAACGAAAACCAGGTCTTCGGCTTTCCCAGCCAGGATGCCCGCGGCGCGCCCATCTGCAAGCGGGTCAGCAACTTCCCCATCGACCTGCCGGGTTGGGCGAGCAAAATCCTGGGCATCCTGATCAGCGGCGCGGCCGCCGCCCAGGGCGCGCCCTTCTGGTTCGACATCCTGCGCAAAATGGTTCAGGCGCGCGAAGTGGTGACCAAAAAGGAGTGAGAACGTCCAAGAAGTCGAACAAAACCACCGGGGCTGCGTTGCGGCAGCCCCGGCTTCTTTATTCATCCAACAGGCGGTCAATTGTTCGGCGCGCCCGCGTTGACCCAATCCACAATCAACTGAATCTCTGCATCCGGGAGACGGCCGCCAGGGGGCATGCGCCCCGACCGGACGTATTGCACCAGGCGGCTGGATTCGGCGTCGCCCGGAACAATCGCCGCCCCGCGCCGGCCGCCGGCCATCAGAGTCTCATAGGACGCAAGGTTCAAACCGCCCGAATTGCCGTGACAACCGCTGCAATTGGCCTGAAAGATCGGCAAGACATCGCTGGCAAAACTGACCGGGCGGGAAGCAGCCCCTTCTGCTGTTTCGGTCGCCTCTTCGGTTTCCGCTTCTTCGGTTTCCGCTTCCTCGGTCTCCGTTTCTTCGGTCTCGGTCGCCTCCGTTGCAGCCTGAGTCTCCGTTTCGGTCGCGGCCTCCGCGGCGGCGGTTTGCGCAGCGGCGGTTTCAGTCCGTTCCTCGGTCGGCGCGCCGCCCGCGGCAGGACCGCTGCAGGCCGCCAGAATCAGAACCGCCAGACCCAAAACGAACCACCCGTAAAAATGCTTGGACATATTTTCTCCTTATATGAACGCCTGAATTTATACAACTATAAACAGCCAACATAAGAAATAGATTAACTTTTTCGACCAATTTTATCTTCTTTTCTTCCTCGCACCCCATCTAACAAACAAGCGGGCGAGCGACCACCAAGACCCCGATTCAGCCTTCTTAGCGTAATTCGAGTCATTCGATGCGTAAAAACCAGTTTCTCACAAACTCTGGGCTATAATCAAGGCATGAGCGACCTCTTCGATCACGCTCTCCAAGAACGCATGAAGAACGAAGCCCCGCTGGCGGCCCGCATGCGGCCGCGCACCCTGGAAGAATTCGTCGGCCAGGAACACATCATCGGGCCGGGCCGTCTGCTGCGCCGGGCCATCGAAACCGACAAACTCTTCTCCTCCATCATCCTGTGGGGGCCGCCTGGCACTGGCAAGACCACCCTGGCCCAGATCATCGCCAACCGCACCCAGAGTCACTTCGAGACCATCTCGGCCGTCCTGGCCGGCATCCCCGAATTGCGCCAGGTCATCCACGAAGCGCAAGAACGCAGCCGCCTCTACCGCCGACGCACCATCCTCTTCGTAGACGAAGTCCACCGCTGGAACAAAGCCCAGCAGGACGCCCTCCTGCCCCACGTCGAGAACGGCACGGTCGTCTTGATTGGGGCGACGACCGAAAACCCCTACTTCGAAGTCATCGGAGCGCTCGTTTCCCGCAGCCGCATCTTCCAATTGCGCCCCCTGAGCGAAGAAGAAATCGGACGAATCCTGGACTCCGCCCTCGCCGACGCCGAGCGCGGCTACGGGACCCGCCGCGTGATTCTCGACCCCGAGGCGCGCGCCCACCTCATCGACGTCGCCGGCGGCGACGCCCGCAACGCCCTCAACGCCCTCGAACTGGCCGTCGAGTCGACCCCTCCCGCCGCGGACGGCGCGATTCACATCACGCTCGAGGTGGCCCAGGAGTCGATCCAGCGCCGGGCCGTCCTGTACGACAAGGATGGCGACGCCCACTACGACACCATCTCGGCCTTCATCAAGTCGGTGCGCGGCTCGGACCCCGACGCCGCTCTCTACTGGCTGGCCAAGATGCTCTATGCCGGCGAGCATCCGCGCTTCATCCTGCGTCGTCTCATCATCCTGGCTGGCGAAGACATCGGCCTGGCCGACCCGATGGGGCTGGTGGTCGCCAACGCCGCCGCCCAGGCCTTCGAATACATCGGCCTGCCGGAGGGCATCTACCCCATCGTCGAGGCGACTCTCTACCTGGCCACCGCCCCCAAATCGAACAGCGCCGTCGCTTACTTCAAAGCCTTCGAGCGCATCGAGCAGGAGGGCGTCGGCGAGGTGCCAGACCACCTCAAAGACTCCAGCCGCGATGCGGCCGCCCTCGGGCATGGGAAGGGTTATGTCTATCCGCATATGGCCGAAGGTCACTTCACGCCCCAACAATACCTCCCCGCCCACCTGCTCGGCACCTATTTCTACACCCCATCCGACCAGGGCTACGAGGCACAGGCCAAAGCCCGCCTGGAAAAATGGCGCGCCGCTCAACGCGCCGCCCTCGGCATCGAACGCCGCGAGGACGTCCCCGACCTGACCCAGGAAAAGATCGACCAGATCAAACGGAAAATGAAATGACCACCCTCCTGCTCATCCGCCACGGAGAGAACGACTTCCTGAGCAAAAACCGCCTGCCTGGTCATCTGCCCGGCATCCACCTGAACGAACGCGGCCGCCAGCAGGCCGCCGCCCTGGCCGATTTTCTGAAGGACGTCCCTTTAGCCGCCGTCTACGCCAGCCCCCTCGAGCGCGCCGTCGAGACCGCCGAACCGCTGGCGCGCGCCAAGGGCCTGGAAATCCAAACCGTTCCCGCCCTGGCGGATACCGATGTGGGGGAATGGCAGGGCCGTTCCTGGAAAATGTTGCGCCGCACGCGCGCCTGGAAAACGATTCAAGAGTCGCCGTCCCAATTCCGCTTCCCGGGCGGCGAAAGTTTCCTCGAATGCCAGCAACGCGTCGTCGCCGCCCTGGAACAAATCGCCGCCGCCCACCGGCCGGAGGAGATCGTCGCCGTCGTCTTCCACGCCGATCCCATCCGGCTGGCGGTTGCCTACTTCCTCGGCATGCCGCTCGACGCCTTCCAGCGCCTCCAGATAGATCCTGCCTCGCTGAGCGAGTTGAGACTCGGCAAAAGCGGTCCCAGTCTCGTGCGCTTAAACGACAAACCGTCCCCTCCCGCTGGAAAGTAAAAAACGTTTCTCTTCCATCTCTCTTGCCTTCCCGCCGTCGCTCGGAGCCGGGCTGGGCCCGGCGAATTTGCACAAACCAACTTTCCATGGAATTTTGGTAAAAATATACCAATTGCCTAGAATGGCAATTGTCTTTATAATCAAGAGTAATGTTGTCCAAAATCCAATTGAAAGGAAGAGAAGAAATGAAACGTAAATTCTGGCTTGTTCTTGCTTTGGCTGCCATTATCGGAGCCACCCTAGCATGCGGGGCCCCCACCCCAACGCCGACGCCCACCCCCGTTCCCCCCACCCCCACCCCCTCGACTGCCACGCTCATCCTCGTCAACAACTCGGGAGTGGATCTCTGGTATGTCTTTATCTCGCCAAGCACCGAATCCACCTGGGGCAGCAACTGGCTAGGGAACGACATCATCCCCGCCGGCGGCACCTACACCTTCTCGAACATTCAGCCCGGCATGTATGATCTGCTGGCTGCCGACTCGAACCAGAATCCGATCGCCAACCAAATGGGCGTTTCCCTCACCGGGCAGTACACCTGGACCGTAACGGCCCAGAGCGGCGGGGGCGGCGCGATTGGAGGCGGCGATGCCACCCTGACCATCATCAACAATTCGGGCGTCACCATCTTCTACGCCTACATTTCTCCTTCGGACAGCCCCGACTGGGGAGATGACGTCCTGGGCGCATACACAATTGCCGACGGCGGCAACTATGTCATCAGCGGCATTGTTCCTGGCACCTATGACCTGAAAGTCGAGGACAGCAACCATAACGTCATCGAAACGGCCATGGGCGTCAACATCAGCGGCAACATAGAATGGACCGTCACCGGCCAGGGCGGCGGAGCGTCGGGCGGCGGTCAACCGGGCACTGTCACCCTCACCATCGTCAATAACTCCGGGCGCGAGATCGTCCAACTCTATCTTGTCCGCCAGAACAGCGCCAACTGGGGCCCAGACCAACTGGGCGGCCAAACCATCCCCAACGGCAGTGAGTTCCGCATCACCGATATTCCCCCTGGCTACTATGATTTCCGGGCGGTGGATGCAAACGGCCAAAATATCGCCATCGTTGAGGCCATCAATTTGAATAGCAATTTCACGCTGACCATCAACCCATAGAAAGCCCCTTTCCACGACAAGAGGCTTCTGGCCAAGACCAGAAGCCTCTTTTGTCATTCGATGCCAATAACGGGACAAATCAATCCAGGAGAAGATCCCGCCGCGCCTTTTCCTTCCCTTCTACCGGCGGAAAAGCCCGCATAAACGCCTCATACTCTCCCAAGAGGCGGGCGAGGACCCGGAGCGGGCCGCGGCGCAATCTCCCTCCGCCCTGGGAACTGTGGCAAGCGCTGGCGCGGTCCTTCTTGTCCAGCGCCGAGCGGACGTCGATGCGGGCATGAACCGGGAAATCCACCTCGGCAATTGCAACCAGATCGATATCGCCGTTCTTGCCCCAGCGGCGCGGATCTCTGCCCAGCAAACGCGATCCCCAGATGGCAAACCGGATGAACCCGCGCGGCATGATGTGAAAATAGAGCGCCCCCGGCCGGAACGGCGCTCCGGCCTCCGGATAGAAATTCGGGTCATCGGCCTTCTCGAAGGCCAACACCGTGGCCCGATGAATGTGGATATGATCCGGGTGACGATAGCCGCCGATCGGGTCGAAGGTCAGGACAACATCCGGCTTCAACTCGCGGATGTACTTCACCACCCGCCCGGCCACTTCCTCGACCGGATGATTGATCTGCGCCTGCGGGTGCCGGTTCGCCTCCGATCCCGGCATGCCCGAATCCCGATAGCCCAGAAAGAAAACGCCCTTCAAGCCAAGAATCCCAGCCGCGCAGCGCAACTCGGCTTCGCGCATCTCGCCCGCCGAAGCAAAGCCCCTCAGGTGTTCCGCGTCGGCTTCGCCTGCCTCGCCGCGCGTCGCGCAGACCAAATAAACGTCTGCCCCGCGGCTGGCGTAGAGCGCCAACGTGCCTCCCATGCCAAAGGATTCGTCGTCGGGATGGGCCAGAACGGCCAAAAGGACAGGTTTTCGGCTCATGGGGGTAATTATAGAACGGTCGGCGGCTACCGACAATCGCGAACGCGATAGATGACCTCATCCCCCCGCGCATAGACGGGCTGATACCAGTCCCCCCTCGCCAGACGTTCCCGCAAAAAACTATAGGGCTGATTGTCCAAATAAATGTATCCCGCGCCCAAAGTGCAGATCTCGGCGTGGGCATCCGCCTCATCCCAGGCATAGTAGTATGGCAAAAGAACCACCGGGCGGCCGGTCAGCGCCCCGCCCCAGACGCCGGCGTCGGTCGCCATGATGGATTTTGGGATGGGCAAACCGGCCGCGATCAGGTTCGCTCCTTCCGGCAGATTCTGGTCGATCCACTCAACCGCCCGCAAGTCGCTTTCCTGAACGTAATTGCAACATGCATTTGGAGAAAGCGTTCCCCCTCTCCAAAGACTGCCTACAGCCATCGCAATCATCAATAAAGCCAGCATCGCCTGCAAGAACTTCCGGCGCGCCAGAATACGCCACAAACCGGCCGCCCCCAACCCTGCCAAGGCGGAGAGCGGCAGATAAAAACACAAGTTCAAGAAAGGTTCGTCGAGCCAGGTGGCAGCGCCATAGAACTGCAGACGTTCTGGGACCGGCAGCCGCAGAGCCAGGATGAGGCCAATCGCAAACAGGGCCACGCCTGTCGTCAGGCGCGGGAAACGCAACACAGCAAAGGGCAGCAGAAGCGCGGTCAGCGCCAGCGGGAAGAAGACGCCGCCCCCATACACCCAGAGCAGGTTGGTCTGGAAAACAAACAGGAGCACCGCGCCCGCCACGAAAACGCCCGCCAACCACGGACGCGCCCCCGCGCCAGGCCAGCGGTCCAAACCGCAGACGATGAGCAGGCCCAATCCTGCCAGCCCCAGCAGGACGGCGAGCCGGGCGTGCAAGAGCAGCGTCCCGCCGATCAAAAGAACCGCCCCCAGCAAAGACCACCGCCTCCTTTGGACAGGAATCGGCGAACCAAGCAAGGCCAGGACGGCCGGGAAGACAGCCAAGCCGCTCAGGGCCGGGTATTTGGCCCAATTGGCGGCAAAAGCCGGCATTTTCCAGGCCAGCGCCGCCCACAAGGCGGCAAACAGACTGGCCGGCCAGTCTTCGCTGGCGCGAGTCAAGAAGCACAAAACCGCCAGCATCGGCAAACAAACGAACCACTGCCCCAACAGGGGCAGCAGTTCCTCGGGAGAATGACCGGTCGGCCAGACCAGCCAGGCCGTCAGGCTGTGAAAACCAAAGTGATAATACTGTCGGAGGATGTTGCCCAGAGAATGCGTCAACGCCGGCGCGCTGCCGGCCTGCAATAGATCCCGGACCACCAGGTAGTGCGCCGCTCCGTCGCTGTAGGGAGGCAGGAGGAGCCCCCGCAAAAACGCCAACCGGACGATCAACAAGAGAAGAAAGAACGCGCCTCCTCCGACAAGCGGCAGCCACTCCGAACGTGTCTTCGGCCACGGCCGGTCCACCCCCAGCCAGAGAAGAAACCCGCCTGCCCCCAGCAGGGTCACGACGGTCATGCCGGCGGACAACGTCCCGGGCAGGAGACGCCCAACGATCACCGCGGCCATAGCCAGCGAGGCCAAAGGGACTGTTCCAACACACAGGCTGAGCGCCAGGAACAACCCCAAACGCCGATCCACCGCGCCGCCCATCCAGCGCGCCGCCCAAACGCCCATCCCCAGACTGCTCACCGCCAAAAGGAAGAGAGCGTCAGCATATCTTCCCAGCATGACCCAGCCGTCGAGAAATACTTGCACAAACCCTCCTCGGGAATTATACAATCATCCATCATTCTATGACCAATCCCCCCCGAACAGCAGCGCCCCAAAGAAGCGACAGGAGAAGGAAGCCATCATTCCCCAAAAAGTCTATCCCAAAAGCCTTTTCGAAAACACGACTCCCCCAAAACCGCCGCCCAAACTATCCGTTCAGTCTTCCGCCGCCGGCCCACAGACTTCGCAGCGGGGGTTCTTCCGCAGCGTCACATACTCAAAAGAAGCGTTCAAGGCGTCATAAACCAGCAGCCGCCCCGTCAGCGGCGAGCCAATTCCCAGCAGCAATTTGAGAGTCTCGCTGGCCTGAATCGTCCCAATCGTGCCGGGCAGCGCGCTTGCCACCCCCGCCTCCGCCGGATCGAGCACAGCCCTCGGCGGAGGCGGAGCGGGATGCACACACTGGTAGCACGGCCCGCGGCGGGCATCGAAAACGCTCACCCGCCCTTCGAAGCGGATGACCGCCCCGTAAACGAACGGTTTGCCGGCGCGCACACACGCCGCGTTGACCAGGCTGCGGGTCGGGAGATTGTCGCTCCCGTCCACGATGACCTGGTAAGGGGCGACGAGGGCGGCGGCGTTGGCGGCCGTCAGCCGTTCTTCATAGACATCCACGCGGACGCCAGGGTTGAGGTCGAGCAGACGCCGGCGGGCCGCCTCCACCTTGGGCTGGCCCAGCGCTCCGCCGCCGTAAAGTATCTGACGCTGAAGGTTGGAGAGCGTGACCACGTCGCCGTCCACCAGACCGAGCCTCCCGACGCCGGCCGCCGCCAGGTACAGCGCCGCCGCCGATCCCAGCCCGCCCGCCCCCACGATCAGAACGGCCGACTCCTTGAGCCGCCGCTGCCCTTCGACGCCGATCTCAGGGATGACCAGATGACGAGCATAACGCTCCAACTCTTCCGAAGAAAGGCTGGCAGACATGCCTATATTGTATCGCCCTTTGCCTCGGCCGGGCTAAATCGAAAAATCCTGCCCATCCCAGATATCCGCCCGCGGCGGGTGGATGTGCGCCTGCCCGGCGGCGTGTCCGTCCAGGCGGGACTCGAGCGCCTCGACGCGCGAAAGCAACTGCCTGAGCGTGACGCCGACCACATCGGGCAGGGACGTATGATTCAGGTCCGGGGCGTCGCTCGGACGGTGCGGCTGGGCGCGTCGGACGATTTGTCCCGGCACGCCGACGACGACCGAGTTGGGCGGCACCGACTTGACGACGACGGCGTTGGCCCCGATGCGGCTGTCATTGCCGATGGTGATGGCGCCCAGCACCTTGGCCCCCGCGCCGATCACCACCCGGTCGCCGATGGTCGGATGACGTTTGCCCTTCTCGAGGCTGGTGCCGCCGAGCGTGACGCCGTGGTACATCGTCACATCGGCGCCGATCTCGGCCGTCTCGCCGATGACCACGCCCATGCCGTGGTCGATGAAAAAGCCGGGGCCGATTTGCGCGCCGGGGTGAATTTCGATGCCGGTCAGGCCGCGCGTCACCTGCGAGAGCCAACGGGCCAGGAGTTTGAAGCCGCGCCTCCACAGCCAATGGGCAATCCGGTGCATCCAGACGGCGTGCAGGCCAGAGTACACCAGGAACACCTCCAGCCGCGAACGGGCCGCCGGATCGCGTTCGAGGACAGAATCGAGGTCGCGCCGAAGCGCAGAGAACAGACCGGGGCGGCGTCGCCGCTGCTCGGTCAGAGAGGAAGCGATCAAATCAATGTCCATAAGAGGCCTCCGCTAATCTGCCAGATCGGCGAACAGAGCAGTGCTCAAATACCGTTCGCCGAAGGAGGGGATAATCACGACGATCAGTTTGCCGGCATTCTCGGGGCGGCGCGCCGCCTGCAGGGCGGCCCAGGTCGCCGCTCCGGCGGAGATGCCCACCAGCAAGCCTTCCTCCCGGGCCATGCGGCGGGCGGTCTGCATGGCGTCTTCGTCCGTCACCCGGATGATTTCATCGTAGATGCCGGTGTTCAAGACTTGGGGGACGAAGCCGGCGCCAATCCCCTGAATCTTATGCGCGCCCTTCTGCCCGCCGGAAAGGACGGGGGAGGCGTCTGGTTCGACGGCCACGACGCGGAAGGAGGGTTTGCGCGCTTTGATGACCTCGCCCACGCCGGTGATCGTCCCGCCGGTGCCGACGCCGGCGACGAGCATGTCAACGCGGCCGTCGGTGTCGCGCCAGATCTCCTCGGCGGTCGTCCGGCGGTGGATTTCGGGGTTGGCGGGGTTCTGGAATTGCTGGGGCATAAAGTAGCGGGCCGGATCCGAGGCGACCAGTTCCTCCGCCTTGCGAATCGCCCCCGCCATGCCCTCCGCGCCCGGCGTCAGGACGAGTTCCGCCCCGTAGGCGCGCAGCAGCATGCGCCGTTCGCGGCTCATCGTCTCGGGCATGGTCAGGACGCAGCGATACCCTTTGGCCGCCGCGACCATCGCCAGGGCGATGCCGGTGTTGCCGCTGGTCGGTTCGACGATGACCTTCTCCGGCGTCAGGAGACCGGCCCGCTCGGCGGCCTCGATCATCGCCGCGCCGATGCGGTCCTTGACGCTGTGGGCGGGATTGTAGAATTCCAGTTTGGCGACCACTTCCGCCTGCACATCCGCTGCAATCCGGTTCAGGCGGACGAGCGGCGTGTTGCCGATCAGTTCGGTTACATTCAAAGCAATCTTCATGTCATCACCTTTGGCCTAAAAATAAACGGCCAGCAGACAAACGAAAAGACGGCGCGCTGCGCCTGCGAACGGATTGCTGCTCGCGGGGACTCGCGGCCGTCTCTCGGACTGCTGGCCTGACTCTACAGAGAGGCGGCGGCTACGAGCCCCGCCTCAGACACATGCATGCGTACATAACCGATGCCCTCGAATATTGTTCAAATTCTTGATAGATATTATCCGAATTGCGCCATCTTGTCAAGAGCAGGTCTGAGGTACAGACATGAGTTCGGACAACAGCCCGTACACAAAACTTGTAGGACAACCCTTGAAGAGTTGTCCTACAAGTCGCTCCTGCAACAAGATTCACGTGCGCGCGCTTGCGCTTAAGGTATGTAGGTGTTGGAGATGGTAAAACTGCTTGCTGCGCCGGTATAGGACACCACCTGAATGTAATACCGTCCACTCGGATTATAGATGACCACGCGTTCGGGCGTTGTGCCGCCGGCGCGCGAGTACCACTCGCCGAAGCCGCTGGGCGACATTAACTCGTCATAGGAGCGGGAAACGTAGATGTCCAGGTCGGCGGTGAAATTCGTCAGGTTGATTTCCAGGCGCGATCCGCTCGGCGGCACCCACAGGCAGTACATGACAATCACGTCATAGAAACTGCTGCCCGCATTGACGCGTCCAGACAGGCTCTGATTCATCCCCAGCCGCTGCGTGCCCGAATGACAATCGCCCGCCGCGAAGGTGGGAGTGATGGTCGGCGTGGGCGTACGCGTAGGCGTCAGCGTAGCCGTGGGGGTGGGGGTACGAGTAGGAGTCGGTGTATTGGTGGGAGTCGGGGTTGCCGTGGGAGTGGCGGTATAGAACAGATTCCCAATCGCAGGCACCCGGTCGCGCAGCAAGAGGCCGCCAGCAGCAACGACGACGCAACAGCAACAAGCGGCGGCGGCGACGGCCAAAATGATCCAGGGCCATCGACCAGACCGTTTCGTGCTTTCCATCTCCGGACTCCTTTATCGCCTCTAGCAACTGTGACGCAAAGCGTTACGGCGTGAACTGATTCCAGATGGTGAAGCTGCCTGACGTATTGAATTCATAGGCTACTATCTGAATGTAATAGCGCCCGCCAGGGTTGGGGATGGTGACCTGCTCCGGTTCGCCGGGCCCGCCATCGCGGTCATAGTACTGGCCCATACCGGTCGGCGACATCAGTTCCTCATAGGAAGAGGACACATAGATATCGAAATCAATATTGAAGTCCCGGATGCCAATGACCAATTGCGAGCCTCCCTCTGGCACCCACAGGCAGTACATGGCGATGGTCTCGAGAAACTCATCGCCGCCGGCAATGTAACCGGTCAGGCTGCTGTTCATCGGCAGCGGCGTCGTGTTGGGATTGCAGTCTCCGCCAACGAAGACTGTCGGCTGAGGGGGAGATGTCGGCTGAGCCGGGGGAACGACCTCCACCGGCACCTGACATTGACAGGCCAGCAGCAAGGCGAAGACGACCAACACAGTGATCCAGACGATTCTCTTCTTTTGCATATTTCACTCTCCTTATAGAAGTTGTAAATTGGCAAACGTTATTGACATCAGTATAGAGCAAACCCAAAAAATCCACAATAGGAACAACGTTGGAATTTTAAATCGATCGGGCGGTCTCTCGACCGCCCGATGACGTTGCTCACTCTTCCTTCTTGCCTTCCAGTTCCTTCTGGTGGGCCGCGATGATCTCCTGCGCCAAATGCGCCGGGACGATGTCGTAATGATCGAACTCCATGCTGAAGACGCCGCGCCCGGCCGTAATTGAGCGCAAGGTGGTCGTATAGCGCAGCATCTCGGCCAGCGGCACCTGCGCCAAGACGACCGTCCGGCCGCGCTCGGACTCGGTGCCCATCACGCGTCCGCGGCGGGTGTTCAGGTCGCTCATCACATCGCCCATGTTGGCGTCCGGCACGGTGACGCGCACGTTCATGATCGGCTCGAACAACACCGGCCCGGCCTGCTGAACCGCCAGTTTGAAGGCCTCGCGTCCGGCAATCTCGAAAGCGACCGGCTTCGAATCGACCGGGTGTTCCTTGCCATCGTACACAATCACGCGCACGTTGCTCATCGGATAACCGGCAATGACGCCCTGCGCCATGGTGGCCTGGATGCCCTTCTGAATCGCCGGCAGATAGGAGCGCGACAGGTTCATGCCGACCAGTTCGTCGGTGAAATCGAACTCGCCCTCCATGTACGGCTCGATGCGCAGCCAGACCTCGCCAAACTGCCCGGCGCCGCCGGTCTGTTTCTTGTGCCGGTACATGGCGTCGCCCTTCTTGGTGATGCCCTCCCGGTAAGGGACCTTTGGCTCGGAAATGTTCAAGCCGACCTGCAACTTGGTCTGCGCCCGGCGAATGGCGACGTCAATGTGCTGATCGCCCATGCCTTCCAAGACCGTCTGCTTGGTGGCGGGTTCCTGATACCACTTGAGGGTCATGTCCTCTTCGCACAGACGGGTCAGCGAGGAACTGATCTTGGCGGCGTCGGCCTGGGTCTTGGGAGAAATCGCCACGCGGTAGAGCGGCGAGGGGTAGGTCGGCACCGGTAGAGTCAGCGGATGAGCCTTGTCGCACAGCGTGTCGCCGGTCGCGGTGACCGAGAGTTTCGCCACCGTGCCAATGTCGCCGGTGTGCAACACCTTCTGAGGAATGGACTCTTTGCCGCGCGGGCAGGCCAGCGAAGCCATGCGTTCCTCGGCCCCTTTGACGTTGTTCCAAATGCGCGCATCGGCCTGCAAGATCCCCGAATAGACCCGGAAGTAGGTCAATTTGCCGACGAACGGATCGGCAGTCGTCTTCCAGACATAGACAGCCAGCGGGCCGGAGTCGGAGGGCGGCAACTTTTCCTCGCCGTTCGCGCCCTGCGCGACCGCATCCCCCACCTCGGCCGGCGAGGGGAAGAGGGCCAAGATCGCGTCCAGCAGAGGGATGATCCCGATTTCGTGCGCCCCAGCGGCGACAAAGACCGGGATGAACGAGCCGGCGCGGACGACCGCTTTCAGCCCGCGCAGCAACTCCTCCGACGAAAGAGAGCCGCTTTCCAGGTATTTCTCCAGCAGGGCGTCCTCACCCTCGGCGGCCGCCTCGATCAAAGCGACGCGGGCCTCCTCGGCGGCCGGCTT
The DNA here is from genome assembly GCA_019873655.1 of Chloroflexota bacterium. GTDB lineage: Bacteria > Chloroflexota > Anaerolineae > Anaerolineales > Villigracilaceae > JAFGSI01. The sequence continues at coordinate 27,210 of JAIOAU010000024.1, forward strand.
GAGGTCCGCCGGAATCTCCTCCGCCGTGCGCCCCTCTTTCGGATAGGCTTTCATCGTAATCAGGTCGATCACGCCTTTGAAGTCGGCCTTCTCGCCCCACGGCAACTGGACCGGAATCAGGCGCGTCGAGGAGAATTCCTGCACCGAGGCCAGCGCCTTGCGGTAATCGGCGTTCTCGCGGTCCATCTTGTTGATGACCACGAAGCGCGGCAGGTGGAACGTATCGCAGTACCCCCAGGCGATCTCGGTGCCGACCTCCACCCCGGCAACCGAATCGACCAGCACAATCGCCCCGTCCGAGACGCGCAGCGCCGAGATCACCTCGCCGATGAAATCGGTGTAGCCGGGCGTGTCGAACACGTTGATCTTGTGATCCTTGTACTCGACCGGCAGCACGCTGGTCGAAAGCGACAACTTGCGGCGAATCTCTTCCTCGTCATAGTCCGAAACCGTCGTCCCGTCTTCGATTCGGCCCAGGCGGGTGGTGGCGCCCGTCACATGCAGGAACGCCTCCCCCAGCATTGTCTTCCCGCCCGAGCCATGTGAAACCAGGGCGACATTCCGGATAAAGTCAGTGGTATACTCTTTCATGGAAAACCTCGTGTAAGATATATTTGGGATGATTCCAGCCGCCTGATTATACTGCCTATTGCCAAAAACCGTAAACACCCATGAGCATTCTCAATCAATATTCTTTCCTGTGGCTTGCTTTCGCAGTGACCATCATCGCCGCGCTGATCTTCCTGCGCAAGAAACCCCGCCTGCCCGATTTCATCGCCGTCGGCGTCATCCTGCTGGCGCTCTTGACCGCCTGGCTGCTGTTGCGCCCGCGCCAGACCCTGTTGAGCGGCGAGGCGGCCGAGGTCCAGGCCCGCATCGGCCAGGGGACGCCCGTCCTGCTCGAATTCCAGTCCCCCTACTGCCTGGGCTGCACCGCCATCAAGCCGCTGGTGGACAACGTCGAAGCGCAATACGCCGGCCGGCTGATCGTGCTGCGGGTGGACGTCCAATCCCCGGCCGGACGCGAACTGGCCGCCGTGTACGGCTTTCAATACACGCCCACGTTCATCTTCTTCGACGCCGCCGGCCGCGAGGTCTGGCGCGAAGTCGGCGGGTTGACTCTCGAGCGCCTGGAACAATCGCTCTCGCCATGAGCCTGCTGAAACGCCTTTCGTTTGCCCTGGCCTATTACCGCCGCCCGCCCTGGGACACCGGCATCGCGCCGCCCGAAGTAGAGGCGTTCATCGCCGAGCGCCCGCCCGGCCGCGCCCTCGACCTGGGCTGCGGCACCGGCGCCTCCAGCCTGGCGCTGGCCAAGGCCGGCTGGCAGGTGACGGGGATCGACTTCGTCCCGCGCGCCATCGCCATCGCCAGGCAAAGAGCCGCAAGAGAAAACCTGGCGGTAGACTTCCGGGTGGGAAATGTGGTCCATCTGCCCCCAGCCCTGTTCGCCCTCCCGCATGATCTGATTCTGGATATTGGCTGTTTCCACTCCCTCAGCACGGGAGAACGGGTCCACTACCTGCACAACCTCGACCGCCTGCTCGCGCCCGGCGGGACCTGGCTGCTGTACGCCTTCCTCCAGACCGACGACCGCCGTCAGCCCGGCATCCATCCTGCCGACCTGGAAATTGCCGCCCTCCACCTCAGCCTCGTCCGCCGTCAGGATGGGATCGATCGCAAGGAGCGCCCCAGCGCCTGGTTCTGGTTCGAAAAGAAAAACTGAAGTTGAAGCATCGAATTTCGCAAACGACGCAAACCTTTTCGTAATTCGTGCAATTCGATGCAGTCAACTAGCAGACAATGCTGAGAACCGGCGCTTTTCTGCATCAGTTATCCAACCCCAATCGCGTGTAAAATAAAGATATGGTCCGCCTGCCTGCCGGTTTTACCTTCTCTCAGTCCTCTCTGCAGGATTACGCCGACTGCCCGCGCCGCTTCGAATTGCGCTATCTCCGTCAATTGCAATGGCCGGCCGTCGAAAGCGAACCGGCGCTGGAAAACGAACGCCGCCAACAGGAAGGGCAACTCTTTCACCGCCTCATCCAACAGCACCTCATCGGAATCCCCGAAGAACATTTGACGCGCCTGGCTTCAACCCCCGATCTGCGCCGCTGGTGGGAGAATTATCGCGCCCACCCGCTCTCCCTTGATGGCTACGCGAAATATACGGAACTGACGCTTTCCGCGCCCCTAGCAGACTTCCGTCTGCTCGCCAAATACGACCTGATCGCCATTCGGCCCGGCGACCAGGCCCTCATCTACGACTGGAAAACCTACGCCAGGCGGCCGCGCAACGAGTGGATGGCCGCCCGCCTGCAAACGCGCGTCTACCGCGCCCTGCTCGTCCGCGCCGGGACGCGCCTGAACGGCGGCGCGCCCATCCTGCCGCAGCAGGTCGAGATGATCTACTGGTACGCCGATTACCCCGCCGAACCGGCGCGCTTTGCCTACACGGCCGCCCAGTATGAGCGCGATTGGGCTGGACTGGAAAAACTGGCCGCAGAAATTGCATCGTCGGTAGACTTCCCCCCCACAGACGATGAAAAACGCTGCGCTTTCTGCGCCTACCGCTCCTATTGCGAGCGGGGCGACCGCGCCGGCGAAAGCGACGAGGTCGAAAGCGAACTCTCCGAGCCGGAACTCAACCTGGAGCAAATCCAGGAGATTGCTTTCTGATATGCGCTGGATCGAAGCGCCCCCGCCCCCCAATCTCTCCCCCCTGCCAGACTTGCACCCCCTGGTCGTCCACCTGCTGGCGCAGCGGGGGCTGACCACGCCCGACGCCGTCCACGCCTTCCTCGACCCTCGCCGCTACCGGCCCGCCCCGCCCGAGGCGCTGCCGGGCCTGCCCATGGCAGTCGAACGAATCACCGACGCTGTCCGGCGGAAAGAATCCATCGGCGTCTGGGGCGACTTCGACGTGGACGGCCAGACGGCCACCACCATCCTGGTCGAGGCCCTGCGCCGCCTCGGCGCAGACGTCATCCATTACATCCCCATCCGCTCCATCGAAAGCCACGGCATCCATCTGCCGCGGCTGGCGCAGATGATAGACCAGGGCGTCCGGCTGATCGTCACCTGCGACACCGGCATCAGCGCCCACGACGCCGCCGATTTCGCCCGCGCCCGCGGCGTGGACATGGTCATCAGCGACCATCACGACCTCCCCCCGCGCCTCCCGCACGCCTGCGCCGTCATCAATCCCAAAATGCTGCCGGCCGATCACCCTCTCGGAACGCTTTCGGGGGCCGGTGTGGCCTACAAACTGGCCGAGGCGCTGTTGGCTCAAAATCCGGCCGAATCCGACGCCTTGCTCGACCTGACCGCCCTTGGTTTGGTCGCCGACCTGGCCATCCTGCGCGACGAAGCCCGCAACCTCGTCCAGCGTGGATTGGCCGCTCTGCGCACAACGCCGCGGCTCGGCCTGCAAAAAATGTACGAATTGGCCGAAATCGTCCCTGCCAGCCTGAACGAGGAGCACATTGGCTTTGTGCTGGGACCGCGCCTGAACGCCCTCGGCCGGCTGGGCGACGCCAACCCCGTCGTCGAATTGTTCACCACCCGCGACCCCGTCCGAGCGCGGGTGCTAGCCGCCCAAATGGAAAACTACAACGCTCAGCGCCAACTATTGAGCAGCCAGGTCACCCAGGCCGCCGAAGCCAAACTGCGCGCCGATCCCTCCCTGCTGACCGAACCGGTGATCATCCTCGACCATCCTTCCTGGCCGGGCGGCGTGGTAGGTATTGTCGCCAGCCGGCTGGCAGAACGCTACCACAAACCGACCATCATCTTCTTTACGCCGCCAGGGGAGCCGGCGCGCGGCTCGGCGCGTTCCATCGAGGGAATCAACATCACCGCCGCCATCGCCGAACACCAGGACTTGCTGCTCAAATTCGGCGGCCACCCCATGGCCGCCGGCCTGGCCCTCGAACAGGAGAAATTGCCGGAATTCCGCAAGCGCCTGAACCAGACGGTCGCTCAGATGATGAAAGACATAGACATCGAACCTTCGATTCAAATCGACGCCTGGCTCGACCTTTCGGCGATCACCCTCGAGTTGGCCCAGGCTCTGGAAGCGCTCGCTCCCTTCGGCCCCGGCAATGCCAAGCCGATCCTGGCCAGCCGCAACGTGAAATTGCGCAGCGCCGCCTCGATTGGCCGCAACCAGGAACACCGCCGGCTGGTGGTGGAGGACGAAGCCGGAAACACGCAAACCGTCCTGTGGTGGGATTCGGCCGACCTGGACTTGCCGCAGGGCGTGTTCGACCTGGCCTACACCGTCCGCGCCGCTCAATGGCAAGGGGAAATCGGCGTGCAATTGACCCTGATCGCCTTCCGCCAGACGGCCGAGACTCCGCCCGAGATTCGTCGCCCCCCCATCCAAATCGTGGATTACCGCGCCGACCCCGAGCCGCTTCGCCGCCTTGCCGAACTCCCCCCGGGGACGCTCGTCTGGGCCGAGGGCGCGGACCGCGAACAGGTTCAGGGTCTGGACCGCTACGAACTGGCCGCCGCTCCCGGTCTGGCCATCTGGACGCCGCCGCCCGGGCCGGATGTGCTGGCAGCCGTCCTCGAAAAAGTCGCGCCGCAAACGGTTTACCTCTTTGCCCCTCCGGACAGCCAGGAGGCGACGGAGGCCTTCATGGCGCGCCTGGCCGGGCTGGTCAAATTTGCTCTCAACCAGCGCAACGGACGGGTCAACTACGCCGCCCTAGCCGCCGCCACCGCCCAGCGCGAGGTGGTCGTGCGCAAGGGCCTGACCTGGATGGTCGAGCGGGGCAAAATTCGAGTCCTCAGCGAAAGCGGCAAGTCGCTGACTCTGGCAGCGGGCGGCGAAGTCAACGATCCGGCGGGAGCGGCCCAACTGTGGGTCGAAATCCAATCCCTCTTGGCCGAGACGAGCGCCTATCGGGACTACTTCCGCCGGGCGCCCGCCGAATCGCTCCTGGGTTGAGCAGCGTTCCGGCAAGGATTGCAGGGGGAAAGAAAGCGGGTACAATAAAGTTATGCCGTTCGAAGAAATCGCTCACACCGCCGATTGGTCGTTGCGCGTCTGGGCCGCGGACCTCGAGGGCCTGTTCGCCGAGGCCGGACGCGGCATGTACGCCCTGGCCGGGGCGCGCCCGGCCGAGGGTCCGCGCCGCCGACGCGTCTTCGAGACGAGCGCCCCCGACCCGGAAGCGCTCCTGGTCGCCTTCCTGTCCGAATTGGTCTACGCGCTTGAGCAAGAGGGGACGATCTTCGAGAATTTCCGCGTCGAAATCGAAGACAGCGCCCTGAGAGTCGAGATGGACGGCGCTCCACTCGAGGCGGTCAACAAAATCATCAAGGCGGTCACATATCATAACCTGCACATCCGCCGCACAGAGCGCGGCTACGAAGTCGAGATTGTCTTCGACGTTTGACCCCCTTCCGCCGGGCCGATGGTTCCGCTCAAGGAGGCAAAGATGATTGGTATCCACAACCTGGTCAAGATTTCTGATTATGAATGGGAAATCCCGCAGAGTTTTCGCCCGGATATGCGCGTGCCGGTGCGGCTGTTTGCAACCCGCGAACTGCTCGAACAGATCGTGGACGATAAGTCGCTGGAGCAGGCAGTCAACACGGCCACATTGCCGGGGCTGGTGGGGCATGTCGTCGTCATGCCCGACATGCATCAGGGCTACGGCTTCCCCATCGGCGGGGTGGCGGCCAGCCTGTTTCCGCAAGGGGTGGTCTCGCCGGGCGGGATCGGGTATGACATTAACTGCCTGACAGGAGACGCCCTAATTTTGCATGCGCACGGCTACACTCGCCGCATAGACGATTTGGTGCGAGAAAAGTCGAACGCCCCGCTGAGTTGTCTCAACGTAAGCGCAGAACTGCAAGATGAAACCCGGCCCGTCTGCTGGATCAGTCAGACGCCGCGCGCCGCCCTGCTGCGCGTTTCGACCGCCGCAGGGCATACCCTCACAGCCACCGCCGACCATCCATTTTGGACGCCAGACGGCATGGTCGCCCTGGGACGGTTACAAGAAAATGATGAAATTGCAATTTCGCCTTTCAAGGGCGTCCCCTATGAAGAGCCAACCGATGAGGAGATTGCGTCCGTAGAGGCCTTCGCAAAGTATCTAAAAACGCTGGGAAAAGACTCGAACGGTGGCGCCAGCGGCCAAGTCATAACCTTCTTGAGGGCTCGCAACCTCCTTCCGCTGCGCTATAACTCTCCCGCCGTTCCTTACTTGTCCAAAATCATCGGCTTCCTTTTTGGAGATGGCACAGTTCGCTTCGACCGAAAAACCGGCAAGGGCGTCGTCTCGTTTTTTGGGACGGCCGACAACCTGAAGGACATTTGCCGCGATCTGGCCGCGCTGGGAATCAAACCAAGCCGTATCTGGACGCGGCCCAGGAAACATAAAATCCAAACAACGTACAACGAATATGAATTCGAGCATACCGAGCATTGGTTTAACGTAAACAGCACGGCCTTTGCCGCCCTGCTCGGTTTCCTGGGCGTTCCGCTGGGCAACAAGGCAAAGCAGAACTTCGACATCCCGTCCTGGCTGGATCGGGCGCCGTTATGGCAAAAACGTCTCTTCCTGGCAGCATTCTTCGGGGCCGAAATGACCGCGCCCAAGACCGTGACCGGACACGGAAGCAATTTCGGAGCGCCGACGGTCAGCGTCAACAAGCGTCAGGATTATGTCGAAAGTGGAAAACGATTCTTGGAACACATTGCAAAGTGGCTGGAAGAATTCGGAATCGCCGCCCGCCCCATTGCTGAGCGCCCCGAACAACTCAACCAGGATGGCAACCGCTCCATCCGCTTGCGCTTGAGCGTAGAAGCCGATACCGACAACCTGCTCAGACTCTGGAGCACAATCGGTTTCGAATACAACCGCTCGCGCCGGGCAAGAGCCGCAGCAGCCATACAGTACCTGCACAGCAAACAGCGGCGCATCCAGGCGCGTCAATCTATCGCGGAGCAGGCGCTGAGCCTGGCGGCCGTCGGCGTGAAGCGAGGCCAAATTTACGAGCAGTTGGCAGGCGCAGAAGCGAACCCGCGATTCATCGAGCGCTCCCTCTACGAAGGCCGCCGCACGCCGCCGAGAATAGACCAGCAGTTTCCCACGTTCGAGGAATTCGCCCGGAATTTGCTCATCGGAGAAAGCGGTTTCGTCTGGGACCGAATCGCATCCATCGAACGTTTGGAGCAAAACGAGACGGTCTATGACTTTACGGTCGATCACCCCGATCATAACTTCATCGCCAATGGTTTTGTCGTTTCCAACTGCGGCGTGCGTCTGCTGGCCTCGTCCATGGAGGCGGAGGCGGCCGCGCCTCACATGAACACCCTGGCGACGCTCATCAATCAATATTGTCCATCGGGCGTGGGGCGGGAAGGAGTCGTGCGCGTCAATATGCCCGAACTGGAGCGGGTGATGCGCGAAGGGGCGCGCTGGGCGCTCAAGAACGGATTCGCCAGCGAACAAGACCTGGCGCGCACCGAGGAAGGCGGCTGTATCGAGGGCGCTAACCCCGACAAGGTCAGTCCGCGCGCCAAGCAACGCGGCCGCGAGCAGATTGGCTCGGTGGGCGCGGGCAATCACTTCGTCGAGGTGGATGTGGTCGAGGAGGTCTTCGACGCCGAAACGGCGGCGGTCTTCGGCCTGCAAGAGGGCTGCCTGGCCGTGCAGATTCACTGCGGCTCGCGCGGCCTCGGCCACCAGGTCTGCACCGACTACGTGCAGGAATTCCAGGGCGCGGTGCGGCGCTATGGCATCGAACTGCCCGACCGGGAACTGGTCTGCGCGCCGATGGACAGCCCGGAGGGACAGGCCTATCTGGGCGCGATGCGCGCCGCCGCCAACTTCGCCTTTGCCAACCGGCAGATTCTGGCGCATTCCATCCGCCGCGCCTTCGAGGAAACGTTCGCCGGCAAGGAAAAGGGCTGGCAACTGACGCAGGTATACGACATCTGTCACAACATCGGCAAGATCGAAACGCACGAAGTGGACGGCAAACGGGTCAAGGTTTGCGTTCACCGCAAGGGGGCGACGCGCGCCTTCGGCCCCGGTCATCCGGCCCTGCCGCCCGAATACCAGCAGACCGGCCAACCCGTGCTCGTCCCCGGTTCGATGGGCACCGCCTCCTGGGTGCTGGCCGGGACGGAGGCGTCCATGGCGCGCTCGTTCGGCTCGTCCTGTCACGGGGCGGGGCGGACGATGAGCCGCGCCAAAGCCAAGCACGAGGTGCGCGGCGAAGACCTGCGCCGCGAACTGGAAGGCCGCGGCATCCGCGTCCGCGCCGGCAGCATGTCGGGCCTGGCGGAGGAAGCGCCCCAGGCCTACAAGGACGTGGACGCGGTCGTGGAGACCGTCTGCGCGGCGGGAATCGCCCGCAAGGTGGCGCGCCTGCGTCCGCTGGCGGTCATCAAAGGATAGAATTCACAGCCTCGAAGCGTTTCATGAAACATCCCCGGCTTGGCGTCGGGGATGTTTCCGAAAAGACGGCCCGCTCTCACTTTTCGAGGATTTGCGAGAGGAACAACTTCGTGCGCGCTTCGCGCGGATTGGAGAAAATTTCCTGCGGCGTGCCCGTCTCGACAATCACGCCCTGATCGAAGAAATACATGCGATCGGCGACCGCCTTGGCGAAGCCCATCTCGTGGGTGACCACCAGCATGGTCATGCCGCTCTTGGCCAGTTCGATCATCACGTCCAGCACTTCCTTGATCATTTCGGGATCGAGGGCCGAGGTCGGCTCGTCGAAGAGCATGATTTTGGGCTGCATGGCCAGGGCGCGGGCGATGGCGACGCGCTGCTGCTGGCCGCCGGAAAGTTGACCGGGATACTTGTTGGCCTGTTCGGGGATGCCCACCCGCGCCAGCAACTGTTTGGCCACCTCTTCGGCCTTTTCGCGCGGCCACTTGCGCACCTGGATGGGGGCCAGGGTGATGTTCTGCATCACGGTCAGGTGCGGGAAAAGATTGAACTGCTGAAAGACCATACCGGTTTCCATGCGAATGGCCTCGACGTTGCGCATGTTGTTGTTCAACTCGATGCCGTCAATGATGATCTGCCCTTTCTGATGGTCTTCCAGACGATTCAAACAGCGAATGAAGGTGGACTTGCCCGAGCCGGACGGCCCGAAAATGACAATCACCTCCCCCTTGTGCACTTCCATGTCGATGCCTTTCAGGGCGTGAAAGTCGCCGTACCATTTTTCTACGCCACGGCAAATGATAATTGGTTCGCTGGTTCGGTTCTCTGTGCTCATCGCAATCTCCTGGCCCGAGAGTCGGTAGATTTGTCTAATTATAGGCGAAAATGTTCGAGACGGGCAACTCAATCAATCGAGATTTTCGCCTTCTTCGAGGACACTGATGGCCGCGAAACGGGCGCGGGTCAACTCGGCCAGGGCGCGCACCGGCAGGCGGATGTTCAGGCCGCGCTCGCCGCCGCTGACGTGAATCTCGGACAGGGTCTGCGCCAGCGAGTCGATGACCACCTGGAAGCCGCGCTGCATCAACGCCAGCGGCGAAATTCCCCCCGCTTGTAAGCCGGTCAACTGTTCGGCCTCCCGTTCGGTGGGTAGACTCATCTTCTTCTCGCCGAGGGCGGCCGCCAGCAGTTTCAAGTCGACGCGGTGCGGGCCAGGAATGACCGCCAGCACCGGCTTGCCGGGCCTGGGCCGCAAGACGACGATCGTCTTGTAGACCAGAAAAGGGTCCACGCCGAGCAATTCCGCCGTTCGGCGAGCGCTGAGTTTCTCGGCCGGCAATTCGAAGGCCTGGTAAGGCACTTTACGGGCATCCAGAAGACGGGTGACATTGTTGACAGGACTCATCTCTTATCTTTTCGACCTTTCAGGTGTGCTATACTGAAATCGAACCGACAAAGCCGCCTCTCGAAATTTTACCCGCTTTTTATCCGTAAGAAGGACTCCTCGGCCCGATTTGACAATTTGGCCGTCCGGAATAGAATCGAAAGGCTATGAAAACCTCTTCGCCCCGCAGCATTCAGGAACTTCTGGAGCAACTCCCCGACATCTACACCCCCGCCGACCGGGACCTGATCGTGCGCGCCCACCGCCTGGCCGAGGAGGCCCACGAGGGTCAGAAACGCGCCTCGGGCGACCCCTACATCAACCACTGTCTGGCGGTCGCCGCCATGCTGGCCGAATTGCATCTGCCGGGCGAGGCGATCGCCGCCGGTTTGCTGCACGATACCGTCGAGGATACGCCCGTCACCGTCGAAGACCTGCGACGCGAATTCGGCGAGGAGGTCGCTCGTCTGGTCCAGGGGGTCACCAAACTGACCCAACTGCCGCGCGTCTCGCGGGGCGAACATCACGAGGAGGCGCTGCGCAACGCTTCCGGCGAAGCGGCCGAATCCCAGGAGATTCCTGCCCGCGAGCGCCGCAAAGAACTGGCCAACGAAACCCTGCGCAAGACCTTCCTGGCCATGGACGACGACGTGCGCGTCGTCTTGATCAAACTGGCCGACCGGCTGCACAACATGCGCACCCTGAGTTTCTTCCCGGAGGCCAAACGCCGCCGCATCGCCCAGGAGACGCTGGATATTTTCGCCCCTCTCGCCAACCGGCTGGGCATGTGGCAGATCAAATGGGAACTGGAAGACCTGGCCTTCCGCTACACCAACCCTGAAAAGTACAAGGAAATCGCCGAACAACTCAACGAACGCCGCGAGGCGCGCGAGCAACAGATCGCCGCCATCATCGAACGGTTCGGCCGCCTGCTCAAAGAAGCCGGCATCCAGGCCGAAATTACCGGCCGCCCCAAGCACATCTACTCCATCTATCGCAAGATGACCGAGAAGGGCAAACCCTTCGAACTGGTGCGCGACATCCGCGCCGTCCGGCTGATCGTCCCCGACATCCCGGCCTGCTACGCCGCCCTGGGCGTGATTCACACCCACTGGCGGCCGATCCCCAACGAATTCGACGACTACATCGCCGCCCCCAAAGATAACTTCTACCAGTCCCTGCACACCGCCGTCATCTACGATGACGGCAAGCCGGTAGAAGTCCAAATCCGCACTCCCGAAATGGACGCCAACGCCGAGTACGGCATCGCCGCTCATTGGCGTTACAAAGAAGGCGGCCAGCGCGACAAGTACGACGAGCGCATCAACTATCTGCGCAAAATGATGGAATGGCGTCAGGACGTCGAAGACGCCCAGGAATTCGTGGACAGCCTCAAGACCGACGTCTTCAAGGACCGCGTCTATGTCTTCACCCCGCGCGGCGACATCATCGACCTGCCCGCCGGCTCGACCCCGATCGACTTCGCCTACCACGTCCACACATCCATCGGCGACCGCTGCCGCGGCGCCAAAGTCAACGGCAAACTCGTCCCGCTCGATTACGAACTCAAGACCGGCGAACAGGTCGAAATCCTGACCGCCAACAAAGGCGGACCCAGCCGCGACTGGCTCAACCCCAGCCTCGGCCTGGTCCGCACCCAGCGCGCCCGCGCCAAAATCCGCGCCTGGTTCAAACGCCAGGACCGCGAACAAAACCTGATTCAGGGAAAGAATCTGCTCGAGCGCGAAATCGTCCGCCTCGGCCTGCCCGAACTGGATCAGAAAACCCTGGAAGACCTGGCCCGCCGCTACGATCGCAGCGTGGACGAATTCTACGTTGCCCTGGGCTGCGGCGACATCTCCATCGGGCGGGTGGTCAATCACCTGCTCGAATCCAAACAGGCCGACGACATCCTGGTTGTCGTCCCGGCGACCAGCGAACCCTCCCCCTCCGACGCGGTCACCGTCCTGGGCATCAAGGACGCCCTCAGCACCATGGCGCGTTGCTGCAACCCCACCCCCGGCGATGAAATCATCGGCTACATCACGCGCGGGCGCGGCGCGACCATCCACCGCCAGGATTGCCCCAACATCCTGCGCATCCGCGACCGCGAACGGCTGGTCAAGGTAAGTTGGGGCGAAAAAGTCCGCACCTACCCCGTCCCCATTCGCATCTCGGCCTACGATCGGCAAGGCTTGATGAGCGATGTCACCAACCTGCTCAACAGCGAAAACATCTACATCCGAGACGCCAGCGCCCGCACCAGCAAACATCTGGCCGAATTGCGGCTGGTCATCGAAGTCAAGGACATCGCCCAACTGAGCCGCATCCTGACCCGGCTCGAAAATTTGCCCAATGTACTCGAGGCCGTGCGCGTCAAAGCCGGTTAATTCGTGTGGTATAATGTCGCCGCTTTTCCTGGCGGCAGGCTGACTTTCCCGGCTTTCGGACCACGCTTTACGGATTGCCTGCTCTAGGGTAAAATCGCGGCCTGCCACGCGGAGACCCAACCATGACGCCTCGCGCCAAACGCTCCCCTACCCCTCGCGCCAACCGCCAGCCTCTCTACTGGGCTTCTGTCGCCGTCGCCTTGCTTGGCGCGGCCGATTCGCTCTATCTGCTGATTTTGAAATTGAGCGGGGCGGCCAGCATGTGCCTGGGCAGCGGCGGCTGCGCGACGGTCAACGCCAGCCCCTATTCGCGCATCGGCGCTGTGCCGGTCTCGCTGATCGGCTTGCTGGGGTATCTCGCCATTCTCGGCGTCCACTTTCTCGAACGGCGCACGCTCTTCTTCAGCGAAAACGGCCCGCTGCTGATCTTCGGCATGGCCCTGACCGGCGTCATTTTCTCGGCCTACCTGACCTGGGTCGAATTTGCCATCATCGGCTCTTTTTGCCCCTTCTGCGTCGCCTCCGCCATTTTCATCACCATCAATTTTGTCATTGCCATCATCCGGCTCGCCAAACAATTCGGCTCATCTTGAGAAAGAGTGATGGTACACTATAGGCATGGAATTTCCGATCACCGACCTCCTGAGCGCAGAAGAAAGTGAACGCTGGATTTTGGAACACTTTCATCCTGA
>JAIOAU010000025.1 GCA_019873655.1 Chloroflexota bacterium
GCTCTGCTACCGTCAATGGTCGCCGATGCGTTGACATTTCTCCTCCAAAACCAAAGGTTTGGAGGTACGATTTTATGAGATTGTAAAGGTACGAATTAACGAGACACTACACACTGAACACTGGAACATGCCCGCCATTGACCTCGCCCGTCTCAAACTCCAGGCCGCCCGGCTGGCTGACCATTTCAGCGACCCGCCGGCCTTTTTGCGCGCCCTGGAAGAGATTCTGGACTTTTACACCAACCGCACCCTGCACCCCAAACAGGCCGCCCAACGCCTCTCGTTGCCCGCTTACCGAACGCCGCGCCCTGTTCTGCGCCAAATCCAGGCGGAAATCGCCCCCCTCGCCGAAGCGCGCCCTGCCGACGCCCTCGCCCTGACCTACGCGCTATGGGACGCCGGCTCCCTTGAATCTCGTCTGCTGGCCGCCCATCTCCTCGGCTCGATTCCGCCCGCCTCCGCCATGCCCGCCTTTGCCCGTCTGCCCGACTGGCTGCGTCTCAGCGCCGACCGGGAAATACGCCACGCCCTGCTGACCGACAGCCTGCGCCGGGTGCGGACCGAGAACCCGGATGTCTTCCTGACCCTGCTCGAAGACTGGCTGCGCTCTCCGCTTTCCGGCATCCAGGTGTGGGGACTGCAAGCCCTGCTCCCTCTCCTCGCCGAAAATTTCGAGAACTTGCCAGCCATCTTTCGCATCCTGCGTCCGGCGCTCGAATCGGCGGGGCCGGCGACTCAAATCGAACTCCAGGAATGTCTGAGCGCCCTGGCGCGTCTCTCGCCGATCGAAACGACCTACTTCCTCAAAGAAATCCTCGCCAACGCGCCGCCGATGACGGTGCGCACCCTGCGGCGCATCCTGCCCGGCTTGCCCGCAGAGTTGCAATCCAAACTGCGCGACCTGCTGCGACAAATGCCCGCCGCCTGAAGCGCGTTTTTCTCTCCATTTTCTGGTATAATCCATGCCCGCATGGACTGGTCCCACCCGCGGCTCACCCTGCCGGTGCGGAGACCTGCTCAAAATCTCTTCGAAAGGATAGCACACGTCATGCCGCTTGCAAAAGAAACCAAATCCAAAATCATCGCCGACTATCATCGCCACGAGGCCGATACTGGCTCCCCCGAAGTCCAGATCGCCATCATGACCAACCGCATCCTCCAACTGACAGAACACCTGCGCGCTCACAAGCACGACGAATCCTGTCGGCGGGGGCTGCTCAAACTGGTCGGACAACGCCGTCGGCTGCTGGCCTACCTGCGCAGGACGAACTACCAGCGCTACCTGGCCCTGACGGAGCAGTTAAAACTGCGCCGCAAATAAACAGCAAGTCACCCCGTAGGGGCGCAGCGTCTTGCGCCCCTACATCATGTCAATCGATCCACCCGCCGGTCAGGAATTGAAACATGCGGGCAACGCTCATCCGTGACAGAGTCCGTTGCAAGCATCTTTCAGTCCCTGACACCAGGCGGGAAGTTCAGAGCGGGACTCGCGCCCGCTTGTACAGGAGAATATCATGAAACCCGAAAGTAAACGCTACACCACCACCGTGGGCGGCCGGGAAATCACCATCGAGACCGGCAAACTGGCTGCCCAGGCGGGAGGCGCTGTCACCGTGCGCCTCGGCGACACGATGATCTTTGCCGCCGCCACGATGGGCGAAGTGCGCGAAGGCATCGACTTCTTCCCCCTGAGCGTCGAATACGAAGAGCGCATGTACGCCAGCGGCAAAATCCCCGGCTCCTTCTTCCGCCGCGAAGGCCGCCCCGGCGCCGAAGCCATCCTGACCGCCCGCCTGACCGACCGCCCGATCCGCCCGCTCTTCCCCAAGGGCATGCGCAACGAGGTCCAGGTCATCATGTACTCGCTCTCGGCCGACGCCGAAAACCCGATCGACGTCCTCGGAATCACCGCCGCCTCCGCCGCCCTGATCATCTCGGACATCCCCTGGAACGGCCCGGTCGCCGCCGTGCGCGTCGGCCGCGTCGACGGCCAGTTCGTCATCAACCCCACCTTCGCCGAACTGGAAAAGTCGGACCTCGACCTGCGCCTGGCCGGTTCGCGCGACGCCATCCTGATGGTCGAATGCGGCGCTAAGGAAGTCCCCGAAGACGTCATGGTCGCCGCTCTCGAGGTTGGCCACCAGGCCCTCCAGCCTCTGATCGACCTGCAAGAACGCATGGGCGCAGAGATCGGCAAGCCCAAGCGCGAGGTCGTCATCGTGCAGCCCGACGAGACCATCCGGCAAAAAGTCTACGCCCGCGTCGAACAGGCCATGCAAGACCTGCTCGCTCAGCCGCTCTCCAAAGACGAATTCAACACCGGCATGGGCGCCCTGCGCGATCAGGTGCGCGCCGAATTCCTCCCGGCCGACGAAACCCTCGCCGAACCGCCGCCCGAAGACTTCGAGCGGCCCGATCCCATCCTGCTCGACGAAGCCTTCAGCGAAGCCGAGCGGCGCGTCGTCCGCGAACGCATCCTCAACGAGGGCAAACGCCCCGACGGCCGCGGCCCCAAGGACATCCGCCCCATCTGGTGCGAGGTGGACGTCTCGCCGCGCGCCCACGGCTCCGGCCTCTTCACCCGCGGCGAAACCCAGGTGCTCACCCTGACCACCCTCGGCACACTCTCCGAGGCCCAGGAACTGGACACCCTGACGCCGATCGACACCAAACGCTACATGCATCACTACAACTTCCCGCCCTTCTCGACTGGCGAGGTCAAACCCCTGCGCGGCCAGAGCCGGCGCGAGGTCGGGCACGGGGCGCTGGCCGAGCGCGCCCTCGAGCCGGTCATCCCGCCCGAATCCGAATTCCCCTACGCCCTGCGTCTGGTCTCCGAGGTCCTGTCCTCCAACGGCTCGACCTCGATGGCTTCGGTCTGCGGTTCGACTCTCTCGCTGATGGACGCCGGCGTGCCGATCAAGGCCCCGGTTGCAGGCGTCGCCATGGGACTCATCAAAGAAGGCGATCGGTACGTCATCCTGACCGACATCCAGGGCGCCGAAGACCACCTGGGCGACATGGACTTCAAAGTCGCCGGGACGCGCGCCGGCATCACCGCCCTGCAAATGGACATCAAAATCTCCGGCCTGAGCAAAGAAATCATGGCCGAGGCCCTCGAACAGGCCCGCCAGGCGCGCCTGGCGATTCTGGACGCCATGCTGGCCGTCCTGCCCGCCCCGCGCCCAGACCTGAAACCGTTCGCCCCGCGCATCACCACCATCAAGATTCCGGTGGACAAGATCGGCGCCCTCATCGGCCCGGGCGGCAAGAACATCCGCGCCCTGCAGGAGGAGACCAACACCAAGATCGACGTCGAAGAGGACGGCACGGTTTACATCGCCGCCACCGACGGCATCGGCGCCGAACTGGCCCGCGAGCGCATCGAGTCCCTGGCCGAATCGCCCGAACTGGGCCGCATCTACACCGGCAAGGTCGTGCGCGTCACCGACTTCGGCGCTTTCGTCGAGATCATCCCCGGCGTGGACGGGATGGTGCACATCTCGCAACTGGACAGCGAACGCGTCCAGAAAGTCGAAGATGTCTGCCGCCCCGGCGATGAACTGACCGTCATGGTCACTGGCATCGACCCGATGGGCAAAGTGCGCCTCTCGCGCCAGGCCGTCCTCGAAGGCTGGTCGCTGGAGGAGGCCCAGGAACACGACAAACCCGGCGGCAGTCGCGGGGGCGGACGCCCCGGCGGCGGCCGGTCGGGCGACCGGCGCGGCGGCCGCAGAGACGACTCACGCGGCGGCAGCCGCCGACGATAATCTTCCCTAAAGGGGCGACCGGCCGGTCGCCCCTCTCACTATATTTGTATGATTCCACGCCTGCGCCATACCTTCGCCGCCTATCCCTCCCAATTCTGGCTGATCGTCTTCGGGGTGATGTTCAGTTCCATCGGTTCGAGCATCATCTGGCCATTCCAGTTAATCTATATCAGCCACAAACTCGACCAGCCGCTGGCTGCCACCGCCACCCTCATCACCATCAGCGCGACGATCGGCATGCTGGTCTCCTTCCTGGGCGGCAGTCTGGCCGACCGCTTCGGGCGCAAACCCATCATGACGCTGGCCCTCGCCGCCCACGGCCTCGCCTACCTGCTAATGAGCCGGGCCGACTCCTATCTGGCCTTCCTCCTGCCGATGAGCATCATGGGCGCGGCCATGCCCTTCTACGCCGTCGGCTCCGACGCCATGATGGCCGACCTCCTGACGCCGGCCCAACGCCCCGGCGGCTACTCCATCCTGCGCATGATGAACAACGCCGGCATCGCCATCGGACCCTCCATCGGCGGCCTCCTGGTGACCCGCTCCTACGCCCTGGCCTTCTACGCCGCCGCGGCCGGCATGCTGATCTATGCTGCTCTCCTGCTCATCTTCGCCCGCGAGACGCTGGGAAAGGCCGCCGACGGGCAGAAAGCCGAGTCTCTGGCCCGCAACCTGCTCGGTTTCGGGCAAGTCTTCCGCGACCGGGCCTTCATCGTCTTCGTCGCCGCTGCCGCCTTCGGCCTGATCGCCCCCCTGATGATGTGGACCCTGCTGGCGGTGTACACCAACACCTACTTCGGCCTGCCCGAAAACCTGTACGCCTGGCTGCCGGTCACCAACGCCCTGATGTGCGTCTTCGTCCAGTATTTCGTCACCCTGGTCACGCGCCGCTTCCGCCCGATTCTGATGATCGCCGCCGGGATGCTGGTCTATGCCGTCGGCGTCGGCAGCGTCGGCCTGATGAGCAACTTTTGGGGTTTCTGGCTCAGCATGGTGATCATCACCCTCGGCGAACTGATTCTGATGCCGACCGGCACCACCTACGCCGCCAACCGCGCCCCCGAAGCGATGCGCGGCCGCTACATGTCCATCTACTGGCTGACGTGGGGCCTGGCGCGCGCCGCCGCCCCGATGATCGGCGGCTTCCTGCACGATCAGATCGCCCCGGTCGCCATCTGGTACGGCGGCCTGGCGATCGGGCTGGTCAGCGCGCTGGTGCTGTTCGCCCTGGCGGCGCGCGAGGACCGGCCGCCGGCGTCAGAAGGCCGGGGCGCCGCCTCCGCCTGACTCCGCTCCCCTGCTCAGTTTTGCCTCCAGGTTGGCCTTGACCTCCGGCCATTCCCGGTCGAGAATGCTGTAATAGACCGAATCGCGAATCGTCCCATCGGGCAGGATGTAATGATTGCGCAAGACGCCCTCGCGCTTGGCCCCCAACCGCTCGATGGCGCGCCAGGAACGTTCGTTGCGCACATCCGCCTTGAACTGGACGCGAATCGCTCCCAATTCCTCGAAAGCGTGCTTCAACAGCAAATACTTGGCCTCCGTGTTGACAACCGTGCGCTGGAACTCCAGCCCATACCAGGTGCCCCCAATCTCCAGGCCGCGGTGCGGCGGACGGATTTCCATGTAGCGCGTCGCCCCCGCCACGCGCCCCGACGCCAGATGGACGACCGCAAATGGCACATCCGTCCCCTGCGCCTGACGTTCCAGCAAATCGCGCACCCAGCGGCGCATATCGGCCTCGCTGCGAATCCAGCCGTAGAGCATCAAGGCCCAGATGCGGTCGTCGCAGCCGATTTGCGCCAGGGCGGGGACGTGCGCCTCGCTGAGCGGCTCCAGGCGCACATACTTCCCCGTCAGCGTGACCGGCCGGACCCACGGTTCATTCATTTGGACTCCTGCGTCGGCAGGTAAGGCATGGACGGGCCGTCCACGCCCAGCAATTCGGCCAGGGCGGCGCGCATCGCCGTGCGGTCGTCCCAGAGATACTCGGTCTCGCCGAAGCACATGGACTGCTCGTGTCCCTTGCCGCAGGCCATGACCAGGTCGCCCGGCCGCGCCAGCCGGACCCCCAGCCGGATGGCCTCGCCCCGGTCGGGGACGCGGAAGAAGGTCTCCCCCTCCCGCCCGCCGCGCGCCCTCGCGCCGGCGGCCATTTCCTCGAGGATGGCCTCCAGCGACTCGGTGCGCGGGTCCTCGGCGGTCAGGATGGAAATGTCGGCCAGTTCCGCCGAGACCTCGGCCATCAAGCGGCGCTTCTCCCGGTCGCGCAGCCCCGCCGAGCCAAAGATGGCAATCACGCGGCCTTCGGTCATCTTCCTGGCGGTTTCGATGGCTACGCGCAGAGCATTGGGGGTGTGGGCAAAGTCCACGATGGCGGTGAAGGGCTGGCCCAGGTCGATGCGCTCCATCCGCCCCGGGACGCCCGTCAGCGCGGCGATGCCGCGGGCGGCCGTCTCCGGGTCAACGCCCAGGCCGCGGACGGCAGCCGTCAGCGCGGCCAGACAGTTCGAGATGTTGTACGCGCCCACGAGGGGGCTGATCACCGGGACGCGGAAGTCCGCGCCGACCGCCTCGAAGCGGATTCCGCCCGGCGAATAGACGATGGCTTCGGCGCGGATGTCGGCCGAGGGTCCGAGGCCGTAACTGACGGCGTTTACCGACCGCAGACCACGGACCATGGACGATAGAAACTCGAAGGAGGCGTCATCCCGGTTCAGGACGGCCAGGCGCGGGTTGCCCTGCGGCTTGGGGTCGGTCTTTTCCAGCAACTGGAACAGGCGCGCTTTGGCGGCGCGGTAGTTTTCGTAGGAGCCGTGCTGGTCGAGGTGCTCGTGGGTGATGTTGGTGACCACGGCGATGTCGTACTGCGAGGCGTCGACGCGGTGCTGGGCCAGGCCGTGCGAGGTGGTTTCGAGGATGACATGCGTCAGTCCGGCGGCGACCATCTTCGACAGGTAAAACTGCACTTCAGGCGCGTCGGGCGTGGTGACGTGGAAGCCGGTATCCAGCACCTCGTCGCCGATGACGGCGTTGACGGTGGAGATGAGGCCCGCCCGCAGGCCGGCCGCCAGCAGAATCTGGTAGAGCAGGTTGGAGGTGGTGGTCTTGCCGTCGGTGCCGGTGACGCCGATGACGGTCAGACGGCGGCCCGGCCAGTCGTAGAAGGCGGCCGCCAGCCAGGTCACGGCCTCGACCGAGTTCGGGACGCGCACGTAGGGCCGGCCTTCAGCCGGCCACTCCAAGGCTTCGTCCCCCACCACCGCCGCCGCGCCGCGGGCGAGGGCGTCCGGGATGAAGCGGTGTCCGTCCACCGAGCCGCCGCGCCGGGCGATAAAGAGGTTCCCCGGCTGGACCCGGCGGCTGTCGATGGCGATGCCGGTGATGGGCAGGTCGGGCAGGTCAGAGGGCGAGTACGGGAAGGGAAAGCCGTTGAAGAGGGCGGGGAGAGTTTTCATGGGGCAAGTTTTACCACAAAAAAGACCTGACAGGCGGCGTACCGGTCAGGTCTGTGGAAAAGCGGTTCAGTCTACTTCAGCGACTGGCGCAGGCCTTCGAGTTGGGCAGCGACCGAGCCGTCCAGCACCTTGTCGCCGACCTTGATGACCAGCCCGCCCAGGATGGACGGGTCGACGCGGAAACTGACCGTCGCCTGCTTGCCCATCTTCGCCAGGACGTCCTTCTTGACGGCCTCCTGCTCGTCCTTCGTCAACGGCAGGGCGGAGATGACTTCGGCGGCCGCGCCGCTCACCTCCGCGCCCTCCAACACGACCACCTTGCCGGCCTTGACGCCGGAGAAGAACTCGTTGATGAGGGCGTGCTGGCGCTTCTCGTCCAGCGCCTCGCCGACCAGTTTCTGCGCCGCGGCGATGGCCAGCGCCGCCACCTGGCCGCGCAGGTCGCTCAGCAGACGGTTGCGCTCGCCCTCGGCCTCGGCCAGGGCGTTTTCGCGGGCTTTGGCGATCTCGGCCTCGGCCGCAGCGCGGACGTCCTTAGCCGCCGCCTCAGCGCGTTCGGTCGCCTCGCGGATGAGTTGCGCGGCTTTGCCCTGGGCCTCGGCAAGGATTTTGGCCGCTTCCTTCTCGGCGTTTTCACGCGCCTCGGCTGCCACGCGGGCGTCTTCCATGCCCTGGGCAATCTTCTCGCGGCGCTTTTCGAGGCTGCGGACAATCGGCTTGTAGGCCCAGGCGTAGAGCAAAATCACCATGACGGTGAAGTTCAACACCTGGAAGATGAAGAACCCCAGATTGATACCGAGTTTTTCCATCGGAACTCCTTCCGGGTATTAGCCGACGAAGATGATGATCAGGGCCACCGCCAGGGCGTAAATGGCGACCGCTTCGGCAAAGGCCATGCCCAGAATCATGTTGGTCTGGATGATGGGCGCGGCGTCGGGGTTGCGGCCCATGGCCTGCACGCCGCCCGAAGCGGCGATGCCCACGCCCGCGCCGGCGCCGATGGCGCCCAGCATGGCGATGCCCGCGCCCAGAAGTTTCAAACCGTCAACGAAGAATTGATTGAATTCCATGGTTCTCTCCTTGAGGTAGGATGTTATTTTCTAGTGATGTTCTTCATGGCCGTGGGCCACAGTCGCCCCGCTGAGGAAGATGGTCGCCAGCAGGAAGAAGACGTAGGCCTGGATGACGCCAAAGAAGACCTCGAACAGATACAACCCGGCCGGGACGGCGACCGCCGTCAACGCGCCGACGATGGACAGCAGCAGCGCGCCGGCGAAAATGTTGCCAAATAGACGGAAGCCAAACGAGAGGATTTTGGCAAACTCCAGAACAACTTCGAGCAAGCCAACGCCGAAGTTGATCATGCCAAAAATGCCGCCGTTGACGAGTTGCTTGAACTGGAAGAACTTCTCGAAATACTTCGGCCCCTGCGCCCAGACCCCGAAGACCTGCGTCAACAGGACGGTGGTGACGGCCAGCGCGAAGGGGAAGTTGATGTCCGTCGCCGTGCCACGCAGGAAGGGGACGACCTCGCAGGCCGTGCAGGGCGCGCCCTCGGCGGCGTGTTCCTCGGTCGCGGTCGCGTGTTCCTCCCCGTGCGCCTCGGCCTCGACCGGATGGCCCTTGTCAATCGTCCAGAGGGTGAAATCGCCGATGTGCAGGAGCGCCACCGGCGCGTAACCCGTCCCCTCGTGGACCTGCTTGATGCGGCCGATGCTCTCGAAACCCGGCACCAATTTGACCATGTTGGCCGTGAAGATGAGCAAGAAGATGGTCGCGACGATGGGGAAGATGCGCTTGGCCCACTTGCCCGCCGATCCCTGCACCGTGTTCCAGAGGAACTCCACAATGGCCTCGAAAGCGTTCAGGAGGCCTTTCGGCGCTTCCTCGCTTCTGCGATAGTGACGGTAAGCAAAGATCGCTAAGATAATGAGCAGGATATCGGTCAGCAGAGTGGCGGCGATGGTGTTGGTGATGGGGAAACCAAAGACTTCCAGTCCGGTTTCTTCAGGCGGCAAGACGACCACCGGACTGATGGGTTTCAAAATCGAGGGTCCAATAAACGCGGCGTAAATCCCCAGGGCAAACAGCCCGAGGATGATCGTCGTCTTGATATGGAAACGCTTCTTGGGTTTTGCTTCGCTGCTCACCCGTCAATCCTCCTTTTCGTCAGATTGGGTTTTGCTGGAGGCAATCGGCGGAGGCGGCAGAGTCTGCACGGCCCGCATCGCCAGCCGGAAGGTCAGGAATAAAGAAAGCGGCCCGACCGCGACCACCAGCGCAATCAGAATGGCGTGGCCGGTGCCGAGCAGTTTGTCCAGCCACTGACCGCCAAAGACCGCGCCCAGAATCAGGATCAGGCTCAGGCCGGCGATCTGCGCGGCCAGACTCCCCATCCGGTTGAGGAGAGCCGGGAGGGAGTAGTTCGAGCGTTTTTCGGGTTCGGTCATAGCGGCGAAATTATATCAGAGGCGGCAAGCGGCGTCTAGAACAGCGTCGCGGCGGCCTGTTCGGCAAAACCGAACCAGGGTCCGAACAACGTGCCGAGCAGCAGAATGCCCACCGCCAGGACGACGACCGCCGCCGCCACCGGCCGCGAGACCGGGACGGGATGTTTCTCCTCGTCCTCCCCTTCCATGCGGAAGAGGTAAACGTACTTCAAGACGTTCAGGTAGTAGTACAGGCCGACGATGGAGTTCAGCACGCCGACAAAGGCCAGCCAGACCCAGTTCGAGTTCACCGCGGCCAGGAAAACGTAGAACTTGGCAATGAAGCCGACGAAGGGCGGCATGCCGGCCAGCGAGAGGAAGGCGACCAGCATCGCCAGCGCCAGCGGCGCATTGCGGCGGCTGAGGCCGTTATAGGCGGAAAATTCATCCGAGCCGGTCACTCGACCGACGATGGCCACCACGCCGAAGGCCAGCAGGTTGGTCAGGACATAGGCGATGAGATAAAAGGCCACGCTGGTCATGCCCAGTTGCGAGAAGGCGACCACGCCAATCAGGGCATAACCGGCATGGGAAATCGAGGAATAGGCCAGCAGGCGCTTGACGTTCTTCTGCGCCAGGGCGATCAGGTTGCCGACCGTCATGGTCAGGGTCGCCAGGATGGCGAGGATGAGGCTCCAGTCGGCGTTCACGGCCGGGAAGACCGCCGTGAAGAGACGCATCAGGACGGCAAAACCGGCCGCCTTCGAGGCGGTGGAGAGGAAGCCGGCCACCGGGGTCGGCGCGCCCTGATAGACATCCGGCGCCCAGAAATGGAACGGGAAGGCCGAGACCTTGAACGCCAGCCCGGCCAGGACGAGGAAGGTGACGCCCGCAGCCAGCAGATTGAAGTCGCCGAAATGGAGCGCCAGCGCATACAGACCGGTCTCGCCGGTAAAACCGTAGGCCAGGCTGAAGCCGTACAGAAGCACGGCAGAGGCCATCGCCCCGAAGAGCATGTACTTGAAGCCCGCCTCGATGGACTTGTCGTCCTCTTTCATGAAACCGGCCAGGACGTAGAGCGGGATGGAGGCCGTCTCGATGGAGAGGTAGAGCATCACCAGGTCGGCGGCGGAGGCCATGAGCGACATGCCCAGGGTGGCGGCGACCAGCAGGAGGTAGGCCTCGGCGCGGCGGGCGAGTTTTTCCTCGTCCATGAAGAAGAGGGCTGTGACGGCCGCGGCAAAGAGGAAGAACATCTTGAAGAGGAAGCCCAGCCCGTCGAAGCGAATCATGCCGCCGTACACCAGGGCAGGCTCGGCCGGTCGGGCGAGGAGCAGGCTCAGGGTCAGCGCGACGAGCAGACCGGCCGCGGTGAACCAGCCCAGGAACGGGCGGCGCGCCTCGTCGCGTTTCACGAACGGATCGAGAATCAGAATCAGGACGCCCAGCGCCAGGAGCAGGATCTCAGGGAAGATGGGCAGGACGAAGTTCATCAAACACCTCCCAGCAGGGCAAGGATGTGTCGGACGCCCGAAAGGACCCAGGGTTCCATCAGGGCCGGGATCAGGCCGATGCCGATCATGAAGGCCATCAGCAGCACGAGAGCGGTTTTGTCGAAGACGTTAATCGGCGGGATGTGGCCCTCGAATTCCTCGGGCATTTTGCCGAAGAAGACCCGGCGGACGACCAGCAGGACGTAGGAGGCGGTCACCACAATCGAGATGGCGGCGATGAGCGCCATCCACCACAGGTCCGTATGCCAGATGCCGCGGAAGATGGGGAATTCGGCCACGAAGCCGGAGAAACCCGGCATGCCCATCGAGACCAGGCTGCCGACGATGAGGCCGATGCCCGCCAGCGGCAGGGGCTTGATCATCCCGCCCAGTTTGGGGATGTCGCGGGTGTGGGCGCGGTCATAGACCATGCCGACAACGGCAAAGAAGAGGGCCGTCATCACGCCGTGGGAGAACATTTGCAGGCCGGCGCCGAGCAGGCCGTCCTGGTTGAGGGTGGCAAAGCCCATCATCACCAGCCCCATGTGCGAGACGGAGGAGAAGCCGATGACGTATTTGAAGTCGGTCTGCACGCTGGCGATGAACGCGCCGTAGACGATGTTGACCAGCGCCAGCGACATGATGAGCGGAGCCCAGAATTTGGCCCCCTCCGGCAGGAGCATGATGCCGACGCGCAGGGCGGCGAAGGCGCCCAGTTTCATCAGCACGCCCGCATGGAACATCGAGACGGCGGTCGGGGCGGCGACGTGGCCGTCCGGCGACCAGTTGTGGAAGGGGAAGATGCCGCCCAGCACCGCAAAGCCGAGGAAAACCGGCAGGAACCAGGTCTTCTGGAATTCGGGCGTGAATTTGACCGTCTCCAGCACCAGCAAATCGAAGGTACGCGCGCCGCTGGTGAAGTACATGACCAGCGCGCCGACCAGGGCAATGACCGAACCGACGAACAGGTAGAGGGTCAGTTTCATCGCCGCGTACTCGCGGGTCTTCACCCAGCCCCAGATGGCGATGAGCAGGTACATCGGGAAGACGGCGATTTCGTAGAAGAAGAACAGCATGAACAGGTCGAGCGAGGCAAAGACGCCGAAAACGCCCGAAGCCAGGATGAACAGGAAGGCAAAGAATTCGCGCGGCCGGTCTTCGATGCCCCAGGAAATCATCACGCCGGTCGCCATGACCACGCCGGTCAAGAGGACCAGCGGTACGGACATGCCGTCCACGCCAAAGTGCAGGCTGATGCCCAGAGCGGGAAGCCAGTCATATTTCTCGATGAACTGGTAGCCGCCAACCGCCTTGTCATACGCAAAGTACACCCAGAAGGAAAGCGCCAGCGCAATCAGACCGGCAGCCAGCGCGGTCCAGCGGACGGCTTTTTTCCACTCCGGCTTGTAGGTCAAAATGATGAGACCGGCGGCCAGCGGAATGAAGACGATAACGCTCAGGAACGGAAATTGCATGACAACCTCGTTTAGAACAGCATCATCACGGCTTTGTTGATCACGTCCAAAATCCAGGCCGGGTACAGGCCGATGACGAGGATGAGCGCCATCAGCGGGGCCATGACCACGATTTCACGCGTGTTGATTTCGGTCAGTTTGTGTTCGCCATGCGCCCAGTGTTCGTTCAGCGGGCCGTGCAGCACCTGCTTGATTCCCTTCAGGATGTACGCGCCGGTGAAGAGCAGGCCGATCATGGCAATCGCCGTGTAAACGGTCAAAATCGGCCAGGAACCCCGCACCACCAGGAACTCGGAGACGAAGCCGTTCAGTCCCGGCAGGCCGAGCGAGGCCATGCTGGTGAAGATGAGAATGCCGCCATAGACCGGCACGAGCGGGAAGAGGCCGCCGAAATCGTCCAGGTTGCGGGTGTGTGTCCGTTCATAGATGACGCCGACCAGGAAGAACATGCCCGCCGCCGAGAGGCCGTGGTTGAACATCTGCAAGACCGCGCCGTTCATGGCAATCGTCGCATCGAGCGTGCCGGACGCTTTGGCGGCCGCGGCAATGCCGAGCAGGACGAAGCCCATGTGGTTGACCGAGGAATAGGCCACCAGGCGCTTGAAATCTTTCTGCCCGTAGGAGGCAAACGCGCCGAAGACAATCGCCATCACCGCCAGGAAGGCCAGCGCCCCGGCGTAGCGCGCCGATTCCGCCGGATAGAGCGGCAGGACGAGGCGCAGGAAGCCGTACGCGCCCAGTTTCAACAGGACGCCAGCCAGAATCATCGAACCGGCGGTCGGGGCTTCGGTGTGGGCGTCGGGCAGCCAGGTATGGAACGGCCAGACCGGGACCTTGATGGCAAACGCCACCACGAAGGCCCAAAAGGCCACCGTCTTGACGGTCGCGACGGGCAGGCCGAGCAGAGTCCCCTCGAGGGCGGTCCATTTTTCGGTCAGGACAGGCAGGTCATAGGTCTGGAAGAGGACGCCCAGGAGCTGAATCGCCAGCAGGAGGCCGAGCGAACCGGCCATGGTGTAAATCATGAACTTGAGCGAGGCGTAGTTGCGCGCCTGGACTTTGACGCCCTTCCACAGTTCGCGCTCGCCCTTCTCGCTCCCCCACTGGTTGATGAGGAAGTACATCGGGACGAGGCCGACTTCCCAGAAGACGAAGAAGATGAGCAGGTCGAGCGCCAGGAAGACGCCCAGCATGCCCGTCTCCAGCAGGAGGAAGAGGAACATGTAGGCCTTGACCCGGTCGCTGACGCTGAAGGAGGCCAGCAGGGCGACGGGCGTCAGGAGCGTGGTCAGCAGGACCATCGTCAGCGAAATGCCGTCCACGCCGAGGTGCAGGCTGGAGTTGAGCGCCGCGTACCAGACGTATTTCTCTTCGAATTGAAAACCGGGCTTGCCGGGTTCGAACTGCACCCAGAGATAGATGCTCAACGCCAGCGGAATCAGGCTGAGGGCGAACGCCGTCCAGCGCGTGACCTGGGGCTTGTCCTTCGGCAGGAACAGCACAATCACCGCCGCCAGGACGGGGAAGAACAGGATGAGGGTCAGGATGTGAGCGTGAATAAATTCCATCGTTTACTCCATAGGAGTCCGACGTCTCCTGACGTCGGGCGGGAGTCTCCAGAGGCTTGTCCGAAATCTGGAGATTTCGGAGTCCGGCTACACAATCAGGAAGTAATACAGCACAGCAAAAATAACCAGCAAGACCATCGAAACTACCATGTAATACTGCACGCGTCCGGTCTGGATGAAGCGCAGTCCCCTGCCGGAGGCCTTGACCAGGTTGCCGGTCCCGTCGCCGATGAGTTCGTTGACCACCGGCTTGTCGAAGTAGTTGCGGAAGGCGTGGCCGAGGAAGAGCGAGAAGCGCGCCACGACGTGCAGGATGCCGTCAATCACGGCGCGGTCCATGAACAGGTACGTGAACTTCTCGGCAATCCAGTAAGCCGGTTTGACGAACAGGAAATCGTAGGCTTCGTCGAAGTACCACTTGTTCTTCAGCACCGGGATTTGCAATTTGTCTTCGGCGGGCGACTTGACGTTGCGATAGACCAGCCAGCCGAAGAACAGACCGCCGAGGGCAACCGCCAGAGAGGTCAGGAGCGGCCAGATGCTGAAGGGCGCGGCTTCGGGATGCTCGGCCAGCGTCGAACCGACGAATTCATGGAACCAGTTGGGGACCAGTCCGCCGAGGAGCGGGAAATGTTCCGGGATGCCAACCCAGCCGTAGGTCACGGCGAAGAAGGCCAGCACCACGAGGGGCAAAGTCATCGTCCAGGGCGTCTCCTGGGCGTGTCTGGCTTCCTCCGTGCGCGGCTCGCCGAGGAAGGTCAGCGTAATCTGGCGCATGGTGTAGAAGGCGGTCAGGAAGGCGGCCACCGCGAGGGTGATGAAGACCGCCCAGTGACCGTGAGCGAAGGCGTCGGCCAGGATTTCATCCTTCGACCAGAAGCCGGCGGTGATAACCGGGAAACCGGAAAGGGCAAAGCCGCCGATGAGGAAGGTCCAGAAGGTGATGGGCATCTTCTTGCGCAGGCCGCCCATGTTGAACATGTCCTGCGGGTCCACGTGGTGGTTGCCCGTGTGCAGGACGCCATGCTCCATGCCGTGAATGACCGAGCCGGAGCCGAGGAAGAGGAGCGCCTTGAAGAAGGCGTGGGTAATCAGGTGGAACGCGGCGGCCACATACGCGCCGATGCCGAGGGCGGCAATCATGTAGCCGAGTTGCGAGATGGTCGAGTAGGCCAGGACGCGCTTGATGTCGTTCTGGGCGACGGCAATCGTGGCGGCGAAGAGCGCCGTGAACGCGCCGATGAAGGCCACGATGGACATCGTCGCCGGGTCGAGGCTGATGAGCGGGAACATGCGGATGACGGCGTACACGCCCGCCGAGACCATCGTGGCGGCATGAATCATCGCGCTGACGGGGGTCGGGCCTTCCATCGCGTCCGGCAGCCAGACGTGGAGCGGCCACTGCGCCGACTTGCCGACCGTGCCGATGAAGAGCAGGAGGCCAATCAAGCCCGCGCCCGAAAGCCCCAGGATGGGGGTCGAGATGCTCGCCAGGTGATGGAGCATTTCCTCGGTAAAGATTTCGGAGAAGGTCAGCGTGCCGGTCGCCGAGTAGAGAAAGGCGATGCCGAGCAGCATGAACACATCGCCGATGCGGGTGGTCATGAAGGCTTTGATGG
This sequence comes from Chloroflexota bacterium, assembly GCA_019873655.1. Classification (GTDB taxonomy): domain Bacteria; phylum Chloroflexota; class Anaerolineae; order Anaerolineales; family Villigracilaceae; genus JAFGSI01. The sequence continues at coordinate 15,813 of JAIOAU010000025.1, forward strand.
CCGCGTTGCGGGCGGAAGGTTTGCCGTACCAGAAACCAATCAACAGATAAGAGCAAAGTCCCATGATTTCCCAGCCGACGAAGAGCGTCAGCAGGTTGTTCGAGACGACCAGCGTGTACATGCCGAAGGCAAACAGCCCCAGGAAGGCAAAAAAGCGGCTGTACATCGGCTCGACCGAGGGGACGGTGTGCTTATGCCCGTGCGCGTCGGTCACCGTCGCGCCGTGCGGCGGCAGGCCCTTGCGGTCGTGGTCGCCTTCCGGCTGGCCGAAGTTATGGTAGCCGATGCTGTAAATGAAAATCATGAAAATCGTCCAGGCGACGAAGAACAGCACGGCCGCGCCGAGCGGGTCGATGCGCACGCCGATTTGGAACCAGGTCTCGCCGGTCGGCAGCCAGTTGATGACCGACTCGAAGGCATGTTTGCCGAACTCTTCCACGCCGAGGGCGCGGACGAAAACAAGCATGCTCCCCAGCCAGGAAAGCCCCGCCGCGCCGACCGCGATGCCGTGGCTGAGCGCCTTGTTCTTATTGGTAAACAGCACAATCAGGAAGAACGCCAGCAGGGGCGGGAGAGGAAGGAACCAGATGATCGTCTCAGTTGCCATGAAGCCTCCAAAACGTTCAAACGTTTGAACGTTTCCATATCACCACTTCATCAAATCAATCTCATCGGCCACCACCGTCTTGCGGCGGCGGTAAACCGCGATAATCAGCGCCAGGCCGACGGCCACTTCCGCGGCGGCGACGGCAAAGACGATGACGGCAAACGCCTGTCCGGCCATCCGCGCCGGGTCGAGATAGCGCCAGAAGGCCACCAGGTTAATGTTGACGGCGTTGAGCATCAGTTCCACGCTGAGCAGGATGGCAATGGCGTTGCGGCGCGACAGGACGCCAAACAATCCCACGCAGAACAAAGCAACCGAAAGGAGAAGATACCAGGAAAGCGGAATGCTCATAACGCTCCTACTGTTTCTTGAGGAATGCCAGGTACACCGCCCCCACCAGCGCCGACAACAGAAGCACCGAGGCGACTTCGAAGGGCAGGACATACGCGTCGGGCGAGACCAGAGCCTTGCCCAGCGCCGCGACGGGATCGAGGCCGGACGGGAGAGCCGGCGCAACGCGGCCGACGCCGGGCTGAGCCAGAATCAGAGCAGTCAGGCCGGCCAGGATGAGCAGACCGAGGAGGACCGCAACCGGCCAGTTCCGGCCAATTTGAGCGCGAGATTCGCGCACATCCCGGCGCGTCAACATATCGGCGAAGATGAACATAATGGCAATCGCGCCGATGTAAATCACGACCTGTATCATGGCCATGAATCCGGCCTGCAAAATCGCATACACGACGGCCACGCCGAACAAGGCGGCAATCAGCCAGAAGGCGGCGTGCATCAGATTGCGCGCCGTCACCACCATGACCGCCGAGCCGAGAATCAGCCCGGCGCAAACGAGGAATAGGATTTGTGCACCCGTCATGAGAATCCGCTCCTATTGCTGCGCGGTTGGCGCGCCAGCCTGGGCGCACCCCGTCCCGACGCGGGCAGCCTCCGCTTTGCGCTGTCGGCGTCCGTGGGCGCGCAGGATTTCGACCGTCGCCCAGGCAATCAAAAGGTTACTGAGGAACAGGCCCGGAACGTACCAATTCGAGCCGTCCAGGACGCGGTCGAGAACCGCGGTCGTCATCAGCAGGATCAGCGCCAGAGGGGTCAGGAATTTCCAGTTGAAGGCCAGCATATGGTCGATGCGCACGCGCGGCATAGTGTACTTGATCCACATGATGACCCAGTAGCCGATCAGCGCCTTGAGCATGAACACCGGCGCTTGCACGAAAGGATTGTTCAGCCAGGCAAAGGCAGGCAGGTTCTGCAGGCCAAAGAAGCCGCCGTAACCGCCAAAGAAAAGGAGAGCCGCGAAACCGCCGAAGGTGAAGGCGTGGAGCAATTCGCCGGCGTAGAACAAGCCGAACTTCATGCCCGAATACTCGATGTGGAAACCGGCGATGATCTCCGACTCGGCCTCGTTGAGGTCGAAGGGCGCGCGCCCGAGTTCGGCGACCGCGCTGATCAAAAAGATGACCGCCGCCAGCGGCGACAGGAAGAAGAACCAGACATTCCCCTGCGCCTCGGTGATGCCGCGCACGCTCATCGTCCCCGCCAGGATGGCAGGAATCAGCAGCGAAACGACCATCGGGATCTCGTACGAGATCATCGTCGCCACCATGCGGAAGGCGCCCAGGAGGGCGTATTTGTTGTTCGACGCCCAGCCGCCCATGATGATCGCCAGCGTCCCCAGCGCGCCGGCCGCCACCAAGTAAAGCAAAGCGACGTTCAAATCCACGCCGTAGATGACCGAGGCCAGCGGCAGAATCGCCCAGAGCAGAAGCACAGAGGCCAGGGCCAGCACCGGCGCCAGGTTGTACAGGAACTTGTCCGCTCCGGCCGGGGTAATATCTTCCTTGATGATCAGTTTGATGATGTCCGCAAAGGGCTGCACCAGGCCGAAAGGACCCAACCGATTCGGCCCCAGGCGGTCCTGGAAGCGCGCCACCACTTTCCGTTCCACCCAGACCAGAAAAATGGCGAGCACCAGCGAAAAGGTAATGAGCAACAACGCCCCCAAAAGCGCAAGCAAGATATCAGTCATCTGCGCCGCCAGACCCCAGCCGGTCAACAAATCCCTGAGCCAGTCGGCCGCAAAGCGAATTGGATCGTTCCAAAAAGTCATGCGATGCTCCTTGCTTTAAAACAGCGAAAAGGCTGAGAGAACATCTCTCGTCAGCCTTTATACACTTTTTCTTGCAAACCTACGCCCACTCCAGCATTCCTTTCCGCCAGGCATACACCAGGCCAACCACTAGAATGGTGATAAACAGGATGCCTTCCAGCGCCACAAAAAGCGGCATCTGCTTGAGCGCCAGCGCCCACGGAAAAAGAAAGACGGTCTCGACATCGAAGACCAGGAAAACCAGGGCAAAAATGTAATACTGCGCCTTGAACTGCACCCGGCTCTCTCCCACCGTTTCCAGACCGCATTCATAGGTGCTCTGTTTGATTGGATTGGGTTTGCGCGGCGCGACCAGGCGGGCAATGATGAGCGGCGCAATCGGGATGATGATCCCCACCACCAAGAACAGACCAATGTAAAGCCACTCATGCTGCATAAGACGCGCTCCCAAGAAATAATGACAAATTGTCTTACAATTACCTAGAACGGGCGAATTTTACCATAATGAAGCGTGGAACAGCACCGTGCAACCTTCCCCTGTTTTGCATTATTTTTGTCATTTTTCCTTCTTGACCCGTCTCCGGCCCCGGCGTTTGAACAGCAGGCGGACGATGTCCTCGAAGAACGGAAAGCCCAAGGCCCCGCCGACAAACGTCCCCACCGCCCCCAGCCAGCGCGCCGTCCTTGCCCGCAGACCTAGGAGGGAAATCGCCTCGATCTCGATCGGCATGGCCGCCAGGGCCGAGCGGCTTTCTGGACCTCCAGCCAGCGGAATGAAACGCAGAAAGAACCAGACCGTGCCGCGATAACGCCCCGTTTCGGTCGGACGGACGCTCCAATAAAAGGTGACCGACCGCCCCGGCAAAAGCGCCTCGGTGGTCACGCCCGCCGGCGAAATCTGCACGCCGGCCATATCCAGACGCGCCTCGGCCAACACCGTGTGGGTGTCGAACACATCCGGAATGACCACCGTTTCTCCGCCGACCTGATGACCGGCGTACTCGGCCGTCGGCGTGACCTGGCCGCCCTCATCCACCTCGAGCGTCAGGCGGATGACATCGGCGTCGCCGACGCGGACCAGCGGCGGCCACTCGACCGTCAGCCGGCGCGTTTCCAGGATGGCGGGTTCGGCCGCGGGGAGCGGCGTCGGCGTCGGGGCCGAGGCAGGCGGCGGCTGGGTAGAAGCAGGTTCGACGTTCAGCGCGCCGCCCGCGCAACCGGTCAAGATCAGCAACAGGCACGAGGTCAACGCCAGGCGGCGGCGGGAAATCATCATGGAAATCTCCTGAAAGAATGCTGCAATCTCTATGATACCCACTTTTGCGAGAAAACCATCCTTAAAAATCTTCACACTCACGCCGAAAAATAGTAAGATGATTTCGAATTGCAGGCATTCCTGCTTACTCTCTTCTGAGGCCCTGTGGAGTGAACGACGAAGACCCGCTAATACTTTTTCTCTATAACGTCGAAACCTGCACCTCGAGCGATGAAGCAAAAGTGTTAATTGCTCTGCAGGAGACCGCCCAAGTGGCGATGCGGCTCATCAAGGCTTTGAGGTCGCGGGGATACGCTGTTCTCCCCATCGCGGTAAGAGACTCTCTCGAAGAGTTGCGAAACATGCTCAGGCCGTTTTCTCCCCAAACGGCTTTTGTGTTTAATTACTGCGATGGTTTTGCGGGCAACAATATGGCAGCCACCAAGATCGCCCGCCTGCTGGACCATCTGGGATACAAACATACCGGCTCGACCGCCGAGACGATCGCCCTGTGCATCGACAAAAGCCGGGCCAAGCGCCGCCTGATGACCCACGGCATTCCCACGCCGCGGTACCAAATTTTCACCCAGGCGGCCGGATTCTACCGGTATCGCTTCCCGGCCATCGTCAAGCCCGTCGCCGACGACGCCAGCATCGGCATCGACGCCGAGTCGGTGGTCACCACCCACGAGGACCTGCTGCGGCGCGTCGAGTACATCCTGCGCTGCCACCGCCAGGCCGCCCTGGTCGAAGAGTACATCCCCGGCCGGGAATTTTCGGTCGCCGTGTGGGGCAACGACACGGTTTGCGCCCTGCCGATTACCGAGATCAATTACTCGGCCGCTCTCGATCCATTGCGGCGTATTCTGACCTACGATTCGAAGTGGGACCCGGCCTCCTCCGACTATCAGCACACCCCCACCCGCTGCCCCGCCCGCCTGACCCCAGAAGAACGAAAGCGCATCAGCGAGACAGCCATTCAGACCTATCGGGCGGTGGGACTGCGCGACTACGGCCGGGTGGACATCCGCTATCACAACGGAATCCCCTACGTCATTGACATCAATGAAATCCCCGACCTGTCGCCCGACGCGGGCTTCCCGAATGCGGCCCGTGTGGCAGGCTATTCCTACACCGACATGGTCGAACAAATTCTCAAACTTGCCCTGCAAAGAGAAGGCTGGCAATGGCAACCCAAGACATCGAAATCTCTGTCCCCACAGCCGCAGATGGCGACCGCATCCTCCGATTAGCGCGCGGCATTGCCCTTTTCGATGAAGACGATGTCGCGACCATCGAAGAGTTGTGGACCGAATTCGCCGCCAAGGGGGAAAAGAGTTGGTACCATTTCCTGGCAGCGCGCCAGGGCGAGGACATCCTCGGCTTCGCCGCCTACGGCCGCCGTCCGTTGACCGAAGCGACCTTCGATCTCTATTGGATCGGAACCGGCCAACAGTTTCAGGGTCGGGGAATCGGCAAGAAACTGCTGCAGCGGGTCGTAAACGAGGTGCGCAACCTGGGCGGCAAACTCTTGATTATCGAGACCTGCGGCCGCCCCGAGTACGAACCGACGCGGCAATTCTATCTCCGCGCCGGCTGCGAACTGGAAGCCCGCATCCGGGACTTCTACGCCCCCGGCGACGACTTGGTGGTCTTCACCATCCACCTGTAAAACATCCCTTGCCAAACTCTACCCCCGCGGGCAGCGCCTAGCGGGGGTAGAACGTTCAAGGAGTCGGCAAACGCATGTTTTCGGGCGAAAACAACAACACGCGCACTTCGGGCAGGAAGGGCCACAAGCCCCAAAGCAGCAAGACGCAGGAAACGGCCAAAATGGACAATCCTATCCAAACCCGCAATCTCTTTTTTGACATGCTTTAATTATATCCCCATCCCGGAATCGTGCTAAACTCGGAATAATCCCCTCTGTCCACAACCAGAGGGAAATCCATTTGTCGTAGAGGAGGTTTCATGCCGACGTATCCGCCCGAACCCTTCCGCATCAAGATGGTCGAACCCATCCGTTTGCTGCCCCTCAACGAGCGGCGGGCCGCCCTGCAACGAGCCGGATACAACATCTTCAGCCTGCGCGCCGAAGAAATTTTCATCGACCTGCTGACCGACTCGGGCACCGGGGCGATGAGCCATGACCAATGGGGCGCGCTCATGAGGGGCGACGAATCCTACGCCGGAGCGCGCTCCTACTACCGTCTGGCGGAAGCCGTCCGCAACATCTTCGGCTTCCGCTTTTTCGTCCCCACCCATCAGGGACGCGCCGCCGAAAACATCCTCAGCGCGGTGACTGTCAAACCCGGGCAATTCGTGCCCTCCAACATGCACTTCGACACCACCGACGCCAACATCCGCGCCCGCGGCGGCCGGCCGACCAACCTGGTCATTGACGAGGCCTTCGACCCGGCCAACCCCCATCCCTTCAAGGGGAACATGGACATCGCCAAACTCAAGGCTTTCATCGAGAAAACCGGGCCGGAGAACATCCCCTTCGGGATGATGACGATTACCAACAACGCCGGGGGCGGCCAGCCCATTTCGATGGAAAACCTGCGCCAGGTTTCCGAAGTCTATCATTCCTACAATCTGCCCTTTTTCATCGACGCCGCCCGCTACGCCGAAAACGCCTATTTTATCAAGTTGCGCGAACCTGGCTATGCGCATAAATCCACCCTCGAAATCGCCCGCGAAATGTTCGCCCTCGCCGATGGAATGACCATGTCGGCCAAGAAGGACGCCATCGTCAACATCGGCGGCCTGTTGTGCATGAACGACGAAGCCCTCTACCAGCGCGTCTGCAACGAACTCATCCTGCGGGAAGGCTTCCCCACCTACGGCGGCCTGGCCGGCCGCGACCTGGACGCCATGGCCGTCGGCCTCTACGAAGGCCTGGACGAAGATTACCTGGCCTACCGCCTGAACCAGACCGCCTACCTGGGCGCCTGTCTGCGCGAGCAAGGAGTCGCCATCATCGAGCCGCCCGGCGGACACGCCATTTACATCGACGCCGGCAGCCTGCTGCCTCACATCCCCCACGCCGAGTTCCCCGGCATTTCCCTGACCAATGCTCTGTATCTGGAAGGCGGCATTCGCGGCTGCGAGATCGGCTCGGTCATGTTCGCCCATCCCGACCCCGAAACGGGCGAGATGATCTACCCGCGCCTCGAACTGGTCCGTCTGGCCATCCCGCGCCGGGTCTATACCCGCAGTCATTTCGACTACATCGCCGAAATCGTCGGCCAGATCGCCGCCCGCCGCGAGGAACTGCGCGGCTACAAATTCACCTACGCGCCGGAGTTGCTGCGCCACTTCACGGCCAAGTTCGCGCCGCTCTAGCCCTCAGGGAACCAGAATACCCAGATGATTGGCCACCGGCCGCTCACGTCCCGGCACATAGCCGTCGATCGGCGAATTCATCACCTCGACCCCCAGCGCGCCGCGCACGACCATCGTGGACGACCCGCCGCCGTCCAGGCTCATGGCCTCCGTCGCCCCGTAATAGAGGAGCAGGTCGGCCAGTTCGGCCAGGGTCGCCCCCTCGCTGTAGAGCGGCTGGCGGCCGTCGATGACGATCAAAATCAGGCGGTTGCTGTAGCCGTCGATGCCGACCGCCGTCCGAGGCGCGAGCCGGCCGTCGTCCAGGTCCGCCACGGCAGCCCCGTCCACGATGAGCATCCGGTCGCCGGCGATGGCGTTGTAGATGGGATCCTCCGTCTGGTTGAAGGAGGCGCGGTTGGTCTGAGAAATGTACAGGACCGGCCCGCCATTGGGCGGCGAATAGACCACCCCCTCCGAGGCGGCCAGCCCGTTCGGCCGCACCGGGTCGCCCGGGTGCGGATAGTAGTCCAGCAGGCTGTTGAAATACCAGGGCGTGAACCCGTCGCCGTTGATGGCCACCAGCGCGCCGTAGTCGCGGGCAAACTGAGAGGTGGTGGAGGCGGCCATGGGGTACTCCGCCCCCGGGTCGCCGGGCGTGACCAGGACGCGCACGTCCGGGTTGTTGAGGTCCACCGAGACGATGTGCGCCATCATCAGGTGCGGCGTCGCGTGGAAGCGGCGGTAATAGACCACCCCCGGCGCCAACTCGCGGCGGACGGCGGTCGGCAAAGGCCGCCCGGCATAGTACAAAGCCGGCAGGCCGAGACAGCACAACAAGCCGAGGAGGATTATCAGCCAGGGAAAGAGTTTTCTGCGCATAGGGGCTGATTGTACCTCATAAAATTAAGGAGAAGATGATGATTCCCAATCAGTGGTACGCCATCCTGGAATCGAACGAGGTGAAAAAGAACCGGCCGGTCGGCGTGACCCGCATGGGCGAGAAACTGGTCGCCTGGCGCGACTCTGCCGGACGGGTCACCGTCATGGCCGACCGGTGTCCGCACCGCGGCGCGGCGCTCAGCGTGGGCAAGGTGACCGGCGACTGCATCCAATGCCCCTTCCACGGCTTCGAGTACGACCCCTCCGGGGCCTGCGCCCTGGTCCCCGCCAACGGACGCGCCGCCGAGCCGCCCAAGGCCCTGCACGTCAAGACCTATCCGACGCGCGAGGAACACGATTTCATTTACATCTGGTGGGGCGAACCGCAGGAGAGTTACCCGCCCGTTCCCTGGTTCGAATCGATCCCCGACGAGATGGTGTACGCCACCCTGCGCGATCACTGGGCCAATCACTACGCCCGCGCCATCGAGAATCAACTGGACGTGGTGCATCTGCCCTTCATCCATCACAACACCATCGGGCGCGGCAACCGCACACTGGTCAACGGGCCGATCGCCCGCCGCGAAAGCCATTGGGAGGACGACAACCTGATCAACCTGTGGGTCTACAACGAGGTGGACCGCGGCCAGAAGCCGAAGAAGCCCTCCGAACTGCCCGAACCGACCCGCCGCCCGTTCCTGCAATTCCGCTTCGGCAACCTGTGGCAGAACTGGATCGCCGACGGCATCCGCATCGTCATCGCCTTCGCCCCGATCGACGACGAGAACACCCTGATGTACATCCGCTATTATCACACCGTGCGCCTCCCCGTCCTGCGGCAACTCTTCGGCTGGATGGGAACGCTGGCCAATCGGGTCATCGAGCGCCAGGACCGGCGGGTCGTCGTCACCCAGCGCCCGCCGCGCCCCGACCTGGGCATCGGCGAGATTCTCATCCAGGGCGACAATCCCATCGTCCTGTATCGCAAAATCCGCCGCGACCTGATCGAGGCCGCGCAGAAAACCGCCCGGCAAACTGGATAGACACGTCCGCCGAATCCTGGGGTAGAATCTAATCGAAGCAACCATGCCCTCGACAAAATTGACCCTCCCCACCGACATCGACATGGCGGAGTTCCTCTCCGTCCACGCCCACGATTTGCGCTCGCCGTTCAACCACATCATCGGCTTCGGCAAGATGCTGCTCAACACCATCGGCGACGAACCGCTGACCGATTTCCAGAAAGAAGACCTGGGAACGGTGTACCGCAGCGGCCTGCGCGCCTATCTGTTGATCAACGGTTTGATCGACGCCGCCCGCCTGCAGCGCAGCGAAAAGATTCTCTCGCCCGCAGAGACGGACGCGCAGCGCGCCTTCGAGACGGCCCTGACGCAATGGAAGAAATTCTATCCCACCAGCGGGACAGAAGTCGAAGCGCGCTTCGAGAGCGCCTCGGCAAGTCTGCGCGCCGACGAACAAATCCTGCCTCAGGTGATCTTCGGCTTTCTATCCTACGTGGCATTGTTCATCGAACCCGGCGGGAAACTGACCTTCACCCTGCGCGAAGAGGCCGACGACTTCGTCTTGGGCTTCGCCAGCCGTGGCCGAAAAGCCGCCCACGTCCCCGAACTCGACCTGCAATTGCTCGGCTATGTCAACCGCAAATTCGTGGAATTGCAGGGCGGCGAGATTCGCCGCGCCGAGGAGAACGACGAGGGCGCGCTGGTGCATGTCGCCCTCCCGAAGTAACGAAGAACCCGTTTCCTTCAAGGAAACGGGTTCTTCGTTCAGCCGTCCGCTTCTCCTTCCGCCGCCTCTGCCCGGCGCATCTCCTCGAAGGCGCGGATGGCCACCTCCAGCATGCCCTCGTCGGGCGGGCGCGTCGTCAGCGATTGCAGGGCCAGGCTGGGCGCGACCATCGCCCGCACCAGCGGATGGCCGATGTGGTTGGCCGTCCAGCGGATGTACTCGTAGGCCAGCCCCGCCAGGACGGGAATCATCAGCACGCGGCTGACCAGCCGCCAGCCGAGCGGGAGCGGCCCCAGCAGGGTGAACACCAGCAGGGAAAGCACCACCAGCGTCAACAGGAAGGCCGTCCCGCAGCGGGTGTGGGCCAGCGGGAAGCGCGCCACCGAAGCAGGCGTCAGGTCTGCGCCGGCTTCGTAGGCGTTGATGGTTTTGTGCTCCGCGCCGTGATAGGCAAAGACGCGCCGGACGTCCGGCATGAATCCGATTCCCCAGATGTAGGCAATCAAAAACAGCAGGCGGATGAGTCCCTCGAGCAGATTGCTCCACCAGGCGTTCCAGCGCAGGAAATGCTCGCTCAGCCAGCCCACCCCGGCCGGGGCCAGGAAAAAGACGCCGATGGCCAGCAGAAAGGTCAGGCCGAGGGTGAGATAGAGGGTCGGGCCTTCGATTTTCTCGTCCTCGCCGGCCTGCAGATTGGCCGAGAGGGTCAGGGCGCGCAGGCCCAGGCCCAGGGCGTCCCACAGCAAGACCAGGCCGCGCAGAAAAGGCAGGCGCGCCAGGCGGCTGCGGTAGATTTTCCCCAGCGGTTCGGTGCGGGTGACGATCGCGCCGTCGGGGGCGCGCATCGCCACCGCGCAGACGCGGCGGCCGCGCATCATCACGCCCTCGATGACCGCCTGACCGCCGTAGTTGATGAGTTTCTCTTCCATACCGGTAAACGCTCGCGACAAACCTTGTTCAGGATTTCAAATTCAACAGAAAATGCGTCAACGCTTCGATGCCCCGATACCAGGTGGGCAGGTGCTGTTTTTCGTTCGGGGCGTGGACGTTGTCGTCCGGCAGGCCGAAGCCGCAGATGACCGACTCGACCCCCAGGATGGTCTGCATCTGGCCGACGACCGGGATCGAGCCGCCCTCGCGGCGGAAGAACGGCCGCGTCCCCCAGACGGTCTCCAGCGCCCGTTCCATCGCCCGGATGGCCGGGCTGTGGCGGTCCGAGATGGAGGCCGCCGCCCCGTGCATGGAGGTCACCTCCCAGCGGATGTCGGCCGGGGCGTTTTCTTCCAGGTAGCGCAGCAATTGCTGGTGAACTTCCTCCGGCCTCTGGTCGGGGACCAGGCGGCAGGAGATCTTGGCCATCGCCCAGGCCGGGATGACCGTCTTGGACCCCGGGCCGGTGAAGCCGGACAGCAGGCCGTTCACGTCCAGGGTCGGGCGGGCGCCGACGCGCTCGTTGGCCGTGTACCCGGCCTCGCCGTAGAGGGCCGGGGCGCCGGTCTGCTCCAGGTAGTGCTGGTCGGCAACCGGCAGGCGCGCCATCTCGGCGCGTTCCTCGTCGCTGAGCGGCCGGACGCGGTCGTAGAAGCCCGGCAGGGCGACGCGCCCCTGGTCATCGTGCATGCCGGCGATCAGTTCGGCCAGGGCAATCGCCGGGTTGTGAACGACGCCGCCGTACAGGCCGGAGTGCAGGTCGTGGGCCGGGCCGTGAACGCGCAGTTCGAAATAGGCCAGGCCGCGCAGGCCGTAGGTGATGGTCGGCCAGTCCTTGCCGAGCAGGCCCGAGTCGGGGTTGAGGGCAAAATCGCAGGCCAGCAGGTCGGCGTGTTCGGTCATGAATTTGCCGAGGCTGGGCGAGCCGATCTCCTCCTCGCCCTCGATCAGCCACTTGACGTTGACCGGCAGGCCGCCGGTCTGCATCAGGGCCTCGACCGCCTTGAGCGCCGCCACGACCTGCCCCTTCATGTCCGAGGCGCCGCGGGCGTAGAGATTTTCGCCGCGCTCGGCGGGCTGGAAGGGGTCGCTCTCCCACAATTCGAGCGGCTCGGCCGGCTGGACGTCGTAGTGGCCGTAAATGAGGACGGTCGGCGCGCCGGGCGCGCCCAGCCACTCGGCGTACACCACCGGATGGCGCTCGGTGGGAAAGACATCGACCCGCTGCATCCCCAGGGCGCGCAGGTTGTCGGCCACCCAGGCCGCGGCGCGGCGGATGTCCTCGGCGTGGGCCGGGTCGGTCGAGACGGAGGGGATGCTCAAAATCTCGCCCAAGGCGCGGCGGAAGGCGTCGCGGTGGGCGCGGAGGTACGCCAGAGCCTGTTCTCGCTGATTATTCATAGAAAAATCCTTTCACGTTTTCAAACTTCCGTAAAGATACCAATAGCGGTCGGCGGGAAACGCCTGAGCCAGTTCCTTCTCCCAGACGAAAGCGCCGGGGAGGAAATGACGCCGCAGCAGACGGTCGAGGTCGCCCAGCGCCTGCGCCTGCGGGGGCGTCTCGGACAGTTCGGCCAACAGGAGTTGCAGCATCACCCGCCAGCGCGCCTGACGCGGGTAGGCGTCGGCGTGTTCGGCGGGGGCGGCGCGGTAATCTTGCAGATAATTGCGCCACAAATCGAAGCGGGCGCCGACCTCGCGGGCGGCTTTGCGCTCCCAGGCCGCCCGCCAGCGCAGACGCGTCGCCTCCAGTTCGGCGTCGGCGCGCCGGAAGGAGGGGTCGTCCTCGCCGGCCGCCCAGCCGAGCAAACGCGCCCGGGCCAGCAGCAAGCCGCCGAGGGTCAGGCGCGGCAGGCTGACGGGTCCGGGCAGCGGCCAGAAGAGTTCGTCGGCGAGCAAATACGCGGGAAGTTCCTGAACGCCAGCCTCGAAAAACGCCCGGTCTTGCTCGCGGGAAGGCATGTTCGAAGTCCTCTAGGGTTCGCCGGCAGGCTGTTCCCCGCGGCCGGTGACCAGGTACCAGTTCCAGATGCTGTTGAAGCGGTCGGCCGGTTCGAAGAGCGGGGCCACTTGGACGCCGCGCACCTGTCCGTCCACGCCGTAGTTATAGACTTCGAAAAACAGCGGCAAAGCGGGCAATTCGCGGGCAAAGATGACCTGGAAGTTGCGATACAGCCGGGCGCGGGCCTCGCGGTCGGCGATGACGCGGGCCTGCTCGAGATACTCGCTCGCCGTGCGGTTGTCCCACTGCGAATAGTTCTGTCCGCCGGTGATTTCGGCCTGGTGCCAGAACGGATAGGGGTCGGGGTCGTAGGCCCGGCTCATATCCAGGTCTACCAGGGCGGCCTGGTAATTGCGGGCAGCCAGGCGGTTGTCGATCAGTTGCCGGTAAGGCACGGCTTCCAGGTTCACTTCGACGCCGAGGGCCGCCCAATCCTGCTGAATGGCCTGGGCCAGCAAAGCGTGCAGGCCGTCATCGGGGTACAGCAAGGTGAAACGCAGCGCCACGCCCTCGCGGACGCGGGCAAAGCCGTCGGGGGGCAGGAAGTAACCTTCGTCCTGCAAGAGGTTGATGGCGGCGCGGCGATCGAAGGGGATGGGGTCGAGGCCGTCATAGTAGGCCCAGGTGCCCGGCAGAAGCGGGCTGTCGCTCAGGATGGCCTGACCGCTCAGATAGGTGTTCACCATCCACTGACGGTTCAGGCCCATCATCAAGGCGCGGCGGATGTCCTTGTCTTGGAAGAAGGGGACATCCGTGTTGTTCAGATTCAACAACACCAGGGTCAGGCGCGGCATACGGCTGGAATAGAGCGCCAGGTTGGGGTCTGTCAGGGCCGTGGGCAGAATATCGGGAGTGATTCGGCTGATTCCCAATACCTCCCCCTCCTGATAGGCCCGCATCGCCGAGGCCGCGTCGGGATAGTAACGGAAGACCATTTGCTCGATGTAGGGAACCTGGCCGTAATACTGCGGGTTGACCGTCAGCACGACCCCGGTCACCTGGCCGTCCTCGACGACCAACTGCTCGAAGCGAAACGGCCCGCTGCCGACCGGCGCCAGATTCAAGGGGGCGTTGGCCAACTGATCCGGGGAAACGGCCTGCCAGAGATGCACGGGCAAGACGCCAAAGGTCAGATAGTCGAGGAAAGGCGCGAACGGCTCCGGCAGACGGAATTGAAGCGCCTTGTCGCTCAGGCGGACGACTTCCACCTGCGACCACAGGGCGCGCACATCCGCCGGAAAGGCCGAGAACTCGCTCTGCAACAGACCGATGGTGAAGATCACGTCGTCGCTGGTGACCGGCTGGCCGTCGTGCCAGACGGCATTCGGGCGGATGGACACGTTGTAAACCGTCCCGTCGAGCGAGACGCCCCACGAATCGGCCAAATCAGGCACGGGCGTGCCGGTGGAATCGAAGCGCAGCAGGCCGCTGAAAATCAGGCGATCCACGTCCCGATCGGCCGGATTGTACAGGTCGAGCATCGGATTCAGGCGGCCGAACGAGCCGATCAACGCCTCGGTATAGACGCCGCCGCTGACCGGCTGGGGAACCGTCAGCGTGACCTCCGCTTGTTTTTGGGTCAACAAGAGGACAGCCACCAGGACGAGGGTCAAGAAGACGATCAGGATTTGCCAGCGCAGTTTTTTCATGACCAAAAAGAAAAGGCCCGTGCCGGGCCTTGCTCATGGAAGAAGGCTTTTCGCGCCCGGTCGCGACTCTGTGCAGGGAACCTCGCCACAGCAGTCACCGTTTCGGACCGGGCGTCAACCCTTGACCACCACCGTGATAATCGCCAGCGTAAAGAACACGACGCTAAAGATAACCGTCACCCAGAACAGCACCTTCTCGATCCCCCGCCGGGCGGTGAACACGCCGCCCATATCCGTCCCAGACAAACCGCCCAGGCCGGCCCCTTTGCTCTGCAGCAGGATGCTGGCGACCAGAGCGATTGATGTTACAATCAGCGCAATATCCAGAATGCGTTCCATTTTGCCTCCAAAGAATTTAGCCGCCAAATTATACCTGTGAAGAGGGAAAACCGTCAACGAAGATGGACGAACTGACTGTCAACCTGCACATGCACACCCGCTACTCAGACGGCAGCGGGACGCACGCCGACCTGGCCGGCGCGGCCCTGAAGAGCGGCGTGGACGTGCTGCTGGTCACCGACCACAACGTCTGGGTCCAGGGAGTGGAAGGATACCACGAGGCCGACGGCCGCCGCGTCCTCCTGCTGGTCGGCGAGGAGATTCACGACCAGGCCCGCGACCCGCAGAAGAATCATCTGCTGGTCTTCGGCGCCGAACGGGAACTGGCGACCCTGGCCGACGATCCGCAGCGGGTCATCGACGCCGCGGCGCGGGCCGGCGGCCTGTCGTTCCTCGCCCACCCGATCGACCCGGCCCTGCCGGCCTTCGGCGAGACCGACATCTCCTGGGAAGATTGGAGCGTGCGCGGCTACACCGGCCTCGAACTGTGGAACGGCTTCAGCGAACTCAAGGTCGTGGTCAAGAGCAAATTGCACGGCCTTTTCTACGCCTACTTTCCCGAATTCATCGCCCGCGGCCCCTTGCCGGGGGTATTGAAAATCTGGGATGACCTGTTATCCACCGGGCAACGCGTCGTGGCCGTCGGCGGCTCGGACGCCCACGCCCGGCCGATGTCCATGGGGCCGCTGCGCCGCGTGATCTTCCCCTACGAATATCACTTTTCGGCGGTCAACACGCATCTGTTGACCCCCGGCCCGTTGAGCGGCGACCTGGAGGCCGACCGCCAAATGGTCTATCGGGCGCTGGCCGAGGGCCACTGCTTCATCGGATACGACCTACCCGCCCCAACGCGCGGCTTCCGCTTCTCGGCCCATGGCCTGGAACAGACGGCCGTCATGGGCGACGAAATTCCACTCGAAAAGAGCCTCACCCTGCAGATCAAAACCCCCGGCCGCGCCCACCTGCGTCTGCTGCAAAATGGACGGGTCATCAAACAGGCCTACGCCGAAGCCCTGACGCACGTGGCCGCCGAGCCGGGCGTCTATCGGGTGGAAGTCTATCGCCGCTTCCTGGGGCGGCTGCGCGGCTGGATTTACAGCAACCCGATCTACGTCCGGTAGAGGCAAAACGCTCTTGCAACAGCCCTCCCCAAAACCGGGCTTTTAGCGTACAATAGCGCCCGTCTCTGCCGCGCCCCTGCGCGCGGCGGCTTTCCGCCCCCGGCTGCGCCTACGGCGGCTGACCGGGAGCATACCCGAGGAAAGGAGGTTTTCCCACATGCGCAAGTACGAGTTGGTTTGCGTTGTCCATCCCGATCAGGATGAGGCCGCCCTGAACGGCATCATCGAAAAAATCAAGGGATGGATCAGCGAGGCCGGCGGCAGCGTGGACAAGGTGGACCTGTGGGGCCGCAAGCGGCTGGCATACGCCATCCGCAAGCAGCAAGAAGGCCAGTACGTCTTGTTCAACATCACGCTCCCTCCAACGGCCGCGGCCGCGCTGGACCAGAATCTGCGCTTCCTGGAAGCCGTCATCCGGCACATGCTCACCGTCGTTGACTGAGCCGCCAGGCGCCGATTCTTCGTTTATTGAGAATGTAAGGAGAAAGACATGAGTCGTGGATTGAACAAGGTCATGATCATCGGCCACCTGGGGCGCGACCCGGAAATGCGCTACACTCCCTCCGGCCGCCCCGTGACCACCTTCACGGTTGCCACCAGCCGCTCCTGGAACACCGCCGACGGCGAGCGGCACACCGAAACCGAGTGGTTCAACATCGTCACCTGGGGCAACCTGGCCGAGATTTGCAAACAATACCTGACCAAGGGCCAGCAAGTGTACATCGAAGGCCGTCTTCAAACCCGCCGCTGGGAAGATAAAGAAGGCGTCAAACACTCGACCGTCGAAGTGGTGGCCACCGAAATGATGATGCTCGGCGACCGCCGCGAGGCCAATCATGGCCAGGCGGGCGAGGTCGTCAGCGCCGAAGAAGAAATCGAAAGCCAGGCCGAAAGCGAAGACGAATTTCCTTTCTAAGCCTGGAATGGAGTTGCACCTATGGATCGAATCGAAACCGAAATGGAAGTCGGGCAGGAACGTCGTTATTTTGCCCGCCCCAAAATTTGTCAGTTCTGCGCCGATAAGCATCTGGCGATTGACTACAAGCAAATTGATGTTCTGCAGCGCTTCATCACCGAAGAGGGCAAAATCCGCCCGCGCCGCCAGACCGGCACCTGCGCCAAGCATCAACGCCAATTGGCCAACGCCGTCAAGCGCGCCCGTCACATCGGCCTGCTGCCTTTCACCGGCAAAGACTGGGATCAAGATCGCTAATCGCTGCCTATCGTTACCGGGGCGTCCGCGCCCCCATTCCGCGCCGCCGCGCCTCGCGGCAGGCGCACGTTCGTGAGGTCGTATGGCAAAGAACAGACCCGCTCGAGTCATCTCGAAGAAACACCTGGCACGCCTGGAACGCGAACGCCGTCAGGCCAGGGCGATTGTCATCGGCGCGATCGTCGTCCTGGTCGCTGTGATCGGCATGGTTGTTTACGCCGTGCTGGACAAGGCCTATTTCCAGGTTCGGCGGCCGATTGCCCGCGTCAACGGCGAGAAAATCCTGGTCGGCGAGTTCCAGACGCGCGCCCGCATCCGCAAACTCGAACTGATCAACTACTACATCCAGTACTACCAGTTCGCCCTGATGTTCGGCATCACCGACCCGGCCACCGACCCAACGCTGAGCGAAACCTTCCTCGAACTGCGCTCGCGGATGACGGCCGTCAACCTTGGCCCGGAAACGCTGGACGAGTGCATCAACGCCGTCCTCATCCGCCAATACGCTGCGGCTCACGGCATCCAGGTCACCGAGGAGGATATCGAAAGACGCATCCAGGAATCCTTCAACTACTACCCGCAAGGGACGCCGACTCCCTCGCCGACGGCCACTCCGGTCGTCTATCCGACCCTCTCGGCCACCGACCTGGCCTTCGTGACGCCGACCTTCACCCCCACCCGCGTCCCGACCGCCACCCCCGATCCGGCCGCCTCTCCCACCCCCGCCCCGACCGCGACCGCCACCTTGAGCGCCACTGCCACCGCCACCCCCACCCCGACCGAATATACCTTCGAAGGGTATCAGAGCAATTACCAGCAAGCGGTGGAATACTACCGCTCGACCATCGGCCTTTCGGAAGCCGATTTCCGCCGCATCTTCCACGAGGACGCTCTCTACCGGCAGCGGGTCTATGACATCATCACCGCCGACGTCCCCCGCGAACAGGAACAGGTCTGGGCGCGGCACATCCTGGTCATGGACGAAACCACCGCTCTGACGGTGCGCAACATGCTTCTGCAAGGCGCCGACTTCGCCGAGGTGGCCGCTCAATACTCGCTCGACACCAGCAACGCCACCTCCAGCGGCGACCTGGGCTGGTTCGGCCCCGGCAAGATGGAGGCCGCATTCGAAGAGGCCGCCTTTGCCCTCCAGCCGGGCGAAATCAGCCAGCCGGTGCAAACCCGATTTGGCTACCATATCATCCAGGTCCTTGCCCGCCAGGTGCGTCCCCTCACCGAGGACGAATACCGCCAGGCGCGCGACAGGCACTTCGAAAACTGGCTGAAAGAGCAAAAAGAACAGGCCAACATTTACTACTACATCGATGTCGCCGCCAACTCACGCGAACTGTGGGCGCTGATTCCCCCGGACCCCGACCTGGATACGGAACTGCAAAAAGCCCTCTCGGGCATGGCCCCCTGATCTCTATCTGTTCAACAGACGCTCTCGACCTGGGCTCTTTGAACAAAATGACGGTTTCAAAAAGGGTGCTTTTGCACCCTTTTTGCGTTGGACGCTAGCAGAAGCGTCTGCCGTCCCAAAAAATATGACATTCATCACTTGCTTCTCCCTCCCCATGTCTGTACAATAACGTTCAATAACATCCGACGACCACTCATCAGGGCGGAAAACGATGCGTCCTCGTCTCCGGCAGCGAATGCGTATCCCTGCTCAAGATTGTCTTCCCGCCGACTCCCCGCGCGCCTGGCGGGGGCCGATCGGCGCGGCGACGGCCTACGCCCTCGAGCAGCAGCGCCGCCGCGAAGAAGAGGAAGCCCCCGCCGCCGCTTTCAACGCCAGTCAACGCGCCATGGACGCGGCCGGGCTGAGCACCAAACATCACCTACCGGTCATCGAATACGACGGTCCGCCTCCCGCCGCGGCCCATCCGCCCAGCAGCCTGTGCCCCCGCCGCCCGGCCTCCCGCTCGACTGCTACTGGGCCTGATATAAGAAGAGATGCAAGATGGTGGATTTTTGAGAATTGGGATCGGCTGAAAGCAGAAGAAAGTGAGAACGAGGAGTAGAATAGAGAAGAATCAGGGGAAAATCCGCCCGCTGAAACACCCTCATTGGAACCATTGTAATCATCGTTGACCTGACAGCAACTATTGGTGATCGAAATGAGACATGGATTACAAGACCTCGCCAGCCACATGCTATTACGTTTATTCCTTTGTTTTCTCCTGTGGGAAAATATGGGGTGTACCAATATGCCTTCAGATGCAAGCACAACGACTCAGTCGCTTGGATTTTCTATTCCGTCACCAACCGATGTAGGTGCTTCACCTGAAACGGCTGGAGAAGTACTCTGGTTATTGAGTACCAATGGCGAATGCGACTTACCTTGCTTTTGGGGAATTGTGGTAGGGGCCACTCCTTGGAGCGAAGTTGAAACCTGGATGAATGAGATCGGCACTATATATTACGATCCGATTTTTTATCAGGACGGCGACTACCCTGCATACTCTATTCCCTTTCAGATGTCTGTTGTCTCATCCGACGGGAGTCGAAAGGCCGCTTTTTCCTTACATGTCACGGTCGGTAATGACCTGGTTCAAAGGGTACAGTTCGTCGTCTATGAAGAGGCTGATGTTCTAGAAGAATACTTCTTCAAATATTCACTGCAAGGAGTTTTTCGAACTCTTGGCGCCCCCAATCAAGTCTTTCTAAACGTTACACCCACTGACCATACGTATTCTACGTACGACCTATTGGTTTTTTATGAAGAAGAAAAACTTGCTCTGGACATATCTGCAAATAACGAAAACCGCGATGTTGTTTGTCCTCAGCTTTCGGACAGCGGCAGTGTGGTTTACTTAAGATTATCCGTCACTAATCCAAACAGTAATTTGACGATCCAACCCCCCGATTGGATTCCTTATACGGCCACTGAATATTGGCAGACGATTGAAGAAGTGTTGGGAATAGACGAACAGACTTTCTATCAGCAGATACTTGCTAATCGTTCCGCTTGTTTCGATATCGTTCAGACTGAACCATAGGCGGGAAGATATACCACGAGGGAGATTGATAAGAATGGATAAGAATCCACTTCGGCGCTTGTCTTTGGGGATAGGACTATGGGTATGGATGATACTCCTCGGAACTATAGCAGGATGTACAGGAAATGTTTTGGTCACAGAAGAACAGAGAGAGGCAGAATATATGTGTACAGGAGACTATATTGGTCTGAATCAAAATGCTCCGGCATGGGCAACTGATACGATAGTTATTGTGGCTGCAACTTTCCAGAAAGGCTCATATTTTGATCATGATAGAAATCCACAGAATGGGGATTCGGTTGCATTGTGTGCATGGTTGGAAGATAACCAGGAAAGTTCATTCTCTTGTGAGAGAGTGGGGATAGGTCGCCATATGAATTTCCATGGTTATCGATTTACAGTTCTGAGCATTCGATTACCCAGTGGCAAACCTGAACCAGATGGATCTGTAACAATATGTGTTGAACCGATCACGGCTGGATCGGATTAAAATCATCAATGCGCCTATCTAGAGATCTTGTGGCTTTGCCCCCAATCCGGGGATGGTTCGTGCGTCCAATTTTTCCGCGGCTTGTAATCCTCCAACCCGGGACCGGGGTGACGCACCTCCCCGGCCAGCCGCCGACCTCATGCCCTAATTTTTGGGAGATATCTTCCGTTTTTTATTCGATTCCTCCAACCAACAGCAGGTAGACAATTCTTATGCCCAAACCACAACTCTGCTTTATCGCATTGCTGGTTATATTAGTTGCGGGATGTATAACAGGCAACAAGCCGATCCCTGCTTCGATTCCGCCGCGCGGCGACCATTCATCTGAAGTCTCGCCACTTCCCTTGCCGACGGAAAGTCCTGCGCCCACCCTTAACTTGATGGAGGACGAAGAGCATAGGATCGTCGCTGTTTCTTTGGTTTTGGAGGAGGAGACTCTGGCATTAAACATGGTGGACGTTGATACGGGTCTATCTGAGGAGTTGATTCGAGATGCGCATTATTTGACATGGACGGCAGATGGTTGTGGAATTCTGATTAGAAGAGCGGATTCGGGCAACCTAGAAGAAATAGACACGCGAGGGAATGTCCTTAGAGAGGTCTCGAGTTTACCGAGACAATATGGCGAAACCATATCCCCCGATCTCAACTGGATTGCGTATTTATCTGTTGGCGGATATCAGGACTACGATCATTACGAGATTCAGAATGTAAATGTCATCTCAGTAGACGGGTTGTCTGGGCCTTATACGCTTACCCAAAATGGCGGCGCGCGACAGGCCGCCTGGTCTCCTGATAGCCAATGGATAGCGTACAGCGATTATGACATGGACGCTGTACAGCAACTATTCATTTCACACGCAGACGGCAGCAACAAAAGACAATTGTCTGCTTTTACTGATAGCAACCTTAGCATTATTTCTTATCAGTGGTCCCCAAACGGACAAGCAATCACTTTTGTACAAAGTTCTTCGAACTCAAGTTATCTGGGGATCATCAACCTTGAAAATCAAGAGATCACATTTTATGGGTTTACAGCAATAGGGCGTTTTTGGTGGCATTCAGAGACAACCATAATTGCTCAAGTGATCCCGCAAGGTGTCCCAATCCAACATTCTGCCGATGTGGCAATTGTAAGGATCGACACACTAACAGGGCGCATTCATGAAATATTGATGGCAGCCTTACTCCCACAAAGAAACATATGGCTACCTGGACCTATTGATGCAGAAACCATAGGCTTCTTCTCGTCCAACAACTTTTACCTGTTGGACCTTTCAACACAACAATATTCCATTGCCTTTAATCTGGATGGCGAAATCCTTGCCTGGAGTGCAGCCCCGCCTCATATGCAAGAACACAACTGCCCTCCATAAGCATCCGCGGCAATAAAGATGGCGACAACCGGTATCCGCGCCTTACTTTTCCATGGCGCCGACGCCAACTACATCGGACCATCGACAGAATGGGAAGAGCTCTTGTTATGAAACATAAGGCTCATCTTGAGAAAGAGTGATGGTACACTATAGGCATGGAATTTCCGATCACCGACCTCCTGAGCGCAGAAGAAAGTGAACGCTGGATTTTGGAACACTTTCATCCTGA
>JAIOAU010000026.1 GCA_019873655.1 Chloroflexota bacterium
TGTCAGATATGGAGCTACAAATGCCCATTCTTCGTCACTTACATCACTCGGGTAGGCTTTTCTGGTCATGACCAGAGTCTACCACCTTACCCAAGTTCATAACACGCTCTAGTGTGTTAGATGGCATCTCATCATTGGCGTCATCAAAGGCGTGCCCCAGCTCGTGAACGATATTGTTTCTTCTCCGCAGAGACCGATCACTGTAGTAAGAAGCGTCATCGTACATACTGTAAACAAATATAACGCGATAGCACTGGCCATCCAGGGTCTGCCGACCAACATGACAACCTCCTGAATCATCGCTGCCGCCATCCGGACAGATGGATGGGAAAAACGCGCCAGTATTTTGGGTCGCATCTTGGAATGCGATTGGCGCCTCGTCTGTATGAAAAGCGTCTCTAAACGCCTGGTGACGATCTTTCGAATTACCATGTCCTCTCATAAGGGCTGTAGCAACGTCCTCCACGGCTGAGTAAATTGCTTCAAGTTTGCCGACATCTTCAAAATCCCCAAACAAATAGACATCGTAATAGAACCTCAAAGCGCTCTCAATCATCGATCGCGTTATTACATTTGCGCCGGGCATATCTTTTAGAAACTCATAATCGTCCATCACGGGAGCTCGCTTTCCCGATATCGATGGGGCGAGTGGCAAGTTCCAGGATGATTGTATTTGTCTTGCCGCCACGGCCGCGGCGATCTGGGCGTCGTAGGCCGCGTCCATGGCGCGCTGGTTGGCGTTGAAGGCAGCGGCGGGGGCTTCGTCTTCTTCGCGGCGGCGCTGCTGCTCGAGGACGTAGGCCGTCACCGCGCCGATCAGCCCCCATAAGACGGACGGGGGACCGTCGACCGCGGACGATGGACGGCCGCGGGTTCGATCTTGGTCTATCTTCCGTCCTCCATCCCTACCGCCAATCCGGCGCCCAGCCGTCGGTCAGATAGACCCGTTCCCCTGTCTCCCGGTTCACCTTGAAGATCATTCCCTCTTGAGTGTTGTACACCAGCCAACGGCTATCGGGCGACCAGCCGGGCATCGAGACGGTGCGGGCATAGGAAAACACACCCCTGACCAGAACCCGTTCTTCGTCCGTCGCCAAGTCGCGGACGATCAGATTCCCGTCGGCGGTGTAATAGGCCAGCCAGCGCCCATCGTCCGAGAAGGATGGGTAGATGCCAGCAAATGAGGTTGTCTCGCTAGTCCTTTGATCGAAAAGCAGGATCATGTCCTGGTTCGTTTCAAAGTCGTAGTAATTGGTCACAAATACACCATCTTGATTCTCTCCGAAAGAGCTTATGATTCGGCTGTCTATGGAAGATGGCAAGTATATTTCGCCTGCAATTGAGCATTCTCTCAGGTCAACGCGTATAATCACCTGCACATTTGGGTTTCTGATATAGTTCTCACCGTTTTGTTGCGACCATAGACTTAGAAGGCCCAGAATGTTTCCTTGCTCATCTGTGTTTGTGGGGAAGTTTCCTTCAAAGTCGCTACATTGCGCTCCATACATTCTGCCATCGCTGTCGATCTCCCTCAGGTTGGGAGCGGTAGAGGCGACTGAAAAAAAAGACAGTATTGCCCGTTTTTGACCATCTTGGCCAAAGGGCATGCTGAGTATAAAGGGGCAAGCCGAACATTGAAAACGAGCCTGACCGTATTAAAAAAGTGTACTCCTCGCGCCCGCTCCCATCAGCGTTAATGAAGCCCAAGGTGGCAGAATCGGCATCGTTGTACACTAACCCGGCCTCGGGCATGAACACGATTTCGGCGTCGGGGAGGCCGTCTGGCAACGGAACGGCCGGTTCGCGTCTGCAGGCGGTCAGCAGGACGGCAAAGAAGACCAAAACAAAGGCGGTTTTCGACAGTCGGTTCATAGGCGACTTGTTTTACCTCCTCGAGATGACCACAAAATCCACCGGCCAGGTCATCGGGTCGGACAAATAGCCTTCCATCTGGTCGAGAGTTTTCCACGTCAATCCTGGCGAGGCCGGCGCATCGTCCCCCGAATTCAAGAACCCGAATCCCCGCTCGGGATCATAGGCGACCAGAACCAGCACATTCTGGCTGAAAGGATTGCCCCGCTCCACATTGTACGAGAATAACACCACCGTGTTGGGATCGTACAGGCTCCTGACCAGGTCTTCGGGACTCATCTCCCGCAATTCTGCATGCGGCAGATCCTCTTCCCGGCCCAGGATGACAGGCCCCAGGTCGTTGACGATGTTCACCAGTTGGAACGGCAGCGTCGCCCCTCCATTTGGAAGGAAGGCGTAACGCAAATGCCGCAGGTAGGGAATCGCTCGAATCGCGTCCAGCACGTCCTGACCGCTGGTGTTGGCGTTATACAGCACATTCAAGCCCATGGAAACGGCATAGGCCCCGGAGAAGTCGGTCAACCTTTGACTTTGCCGCACGGGCGGCCCGACGAGGGCGGTATGAGGGGGCGCATCAGCCCGCGCCGGGGCCGCCAGGCTCAACCCCAGGAGCAAGACCGCGGCCAGGACACGCATTCGCTGCCGGAGACGAAGACTCATCGCTTTCCTCCCTGAGAAATGATCGTCAGGTGTGATTGAGATTCATTGTACAGACAAAGAGCAGAAAGAGGCAAGTGACGATTGTCATGTCTTTGGAGCGAGAGGCCTCGAAGGCATAGAAACGCCTCCATCGAAGGCCGCGAAATCGGTTAGAATAAATGTGCTATGAAAACCATCCGCGCCTCCGAGATCGGCGCCTACCTCTACTGCGCCCGCGCCTGGTGGTATCAGAAACAGGGCGTGGAATCCTCCCACCAGGCCGAGATGAACGCCGGGACCGAACTGCACCGCCAGCACGGGCGGACGGTCATCGCCGCCGGCCTGACGCAGACCCTGGCGCTGATCTTTCTCCTCGCTGCCCTGCTCCTGGCCGTCGCCTACTGCACCGCCCGCCTGCTCTGAGCGAGAACCCGATGACCTCCCTCTATGCCGCCCTCGTCCTCTTCCTCCTGGCGCTGATCTTGTCCTGGATCGCCGGCCGTCAGCGGCGCGCCGCCCGACTCCCCGGCGGACGCATCATCTACACCGACACGCGCGCCTGGGGACGGCTGGAAAAGCCGCTCTACGATCAAGACCTCGGCCTGACCGGCAAACCCGACTATCTCATCGAACAGGACGGCCGCCTCATCCCGGTCGAACTCAAGACCGGCCGGACGCCCGAAGCGCCCTACGATTCGCACATCTTCCAACTGGCGGCCTATTGCCTGCTGGTCGAGAAGACCTACGGCAAACGCCCGCCCTACGGAATCATCCACTACCCCGGCCGCGATTTCGCCGTGGACTACACCCCCGCCCTCGAATCGGCCCTCCTCGACCTGCTGGCCGACCTGCGCCGCGACGAACTGCGCGGCCAGGTCCACCGCTCGCACGAGGACGAGCGCCGCTGCCGCGGCTGCGGCTTTCGCGACGTCTGCGAGGAACGCCTGGCCTGAATGCGTGTTCTCCCCTCAGGAAACCCGCCTCGCCGCGACAAAGGTATAATTATCGAGTGCCTGCCCATTCCTCTCCTCCCCGCCGCGTCATCGTCGCCGGCCACCCCAAGATGCCCGAGGCCTTGCCCGAGGCCGAAAGCATCGCCGCCTACCTGCGGGAGCGCGGCCTGGACGCCGCCGCCGGGACGCTGGATTCCGCCGACCTGCGCAAGCGCGTCCGGGACGGCAACTTCGACTTGCTGATCGCCGTCGGCGGCGACGGGACGATGCTGCGCGCCGGTCACCTGTGCGCGCCGGTCAACGTCCCCATCCTGGGCGTCAACCTGGGGCGGCTGGGCTTCCTCATCCAGGTCGGGCGCGAGGAGTGGCCCGCCTACCTGGATCAATTGCTGGAGGGCAAGCACTGGCTCGAACAACGCATGATGCTGCGCGTCGAACACCTGCGCTCCGGCGAGTCGCTCGGCGTCTGGCAGGCGCTCAACGAGGCGGTCGTCGCGCGCGACGCCTCCGTCCGCCCGGTGCGCGTCCTCGCCACCGTGGACGGACAACTGCTGACCACCTACGTCGCCGACGGCCTGATCGCCGCCACCCCCACCGGCTCGACCGCCTACGCCCTGGCCGCCGGCGGGCCGATCCTGCCGCCGGAACTGCGCAACATCCTGCTCGTCCCCATCGCCCCGCACCTGTCGGTGGACCGCGCCGTCGTCCTGTCCGAAGGTTCGTCGGTGCGAATCACTCTCCAGGAGGGCAGCGCCGTCCTGTGCGTGGACGGGCAAACCCCCATCGGCCTGGCCGAGAACGACGAGGTGGACGTCCGCGCCGGCGAGTACACCGTCGCCTTCGTCCGCTTCGGCGACCCGGGCTACTTCTACCGCAACCTGACCGCCCACATGAACCAAAACCCCACCATAGGCCTGCCGCGATGAACGATGCACCGACCCTGACCTGCGCCAATCATCCGGGCGTCGCCACCTCCCTGCGCTGCAACAAGTGCGAAAAGCCCATCTGCGCCAAATGCGCCGTGCGCACCCCCACCGGCTACCGCTGCAAGGAATGCATGCGGGCGCATCAGCAATCCTTCGACGCCGCCTTCAACACCGCCCGCTGGTACGACTACCTCATCGCCTTGCTGGTCCCCGCCCTCCTCTCGCTGGCCGTCAGCATCGGCGTCGTCTTCGTCACCTTCCTCGTCTGGGGATTGATCGTGCTAATCCTGGCCCCCTCGGCCGGCGAACTCATCGCCCGCCTGACCCAGGCCGCCCTGCGCAAGCGCCGCTCGCGCGCCCTCTACCGCCTGGTCGCCATCGGCGTCGTCCTGGGCGCGCTGCCGGTCAGCCTCTTCATGCTGATCACCGGCGGTTGGTTCATCCTCCTCTGGGAAGTCCTCTATCTGGTGATTGCCGTCCCGGTCGTCTACTACCGCATCTCCGGCATTCGATTGAGTTGACATGCTGACCGAACTGCGCATCCACAACTTCGCCATCATCGAGAGCCTCGAACTGGAATTCGGCCCCGGCCTGCTCGTCTTCACCGGCGAGACCGGGGCGGGCAAATCCATCATCATGGACGCCGTCGAAATGCTCCTCGGCGGCCGCGCCGACGCCGCCGTCATCCGCGCCGAGGCCGACCTGGCGCGGGTCGAGGCGACCTTCCAACTCGCCGGCCCCGAGACGGACGCCGTCCACGAAATCCTCCGGCGCGAAGACCTGCTCGATGACCCGCGCTTCCTCACCCTCAGCCGCGAAATCCGCCGCGAGGGCCGCCACGGCGCACGCGTCAACGGCCGGACCGTCAACCTGGCCCTGCTCAAGGAACTGGGCAGCCTGCTGGTGGACATCCACGGCCAGTCCGAACACCTCTCCCTGCTCGACGTCCGCGCCCACCTCGGCCTGCTCGACCGTTACGCCGGCGTCGAAACCCTCCTGGCCGACTACCGCAAATCCTACCAGAACCTGCTGGCCATCCGCCGCGAACTGCACGAACTGCGCGCCGCCCAGGCCGATTCCGACCGCCGCGTCGAACTGCTCACCTACCAGGCCGAGGAAATCGAGGCCGCCCGTCTGCGCCCCGGCGAGGACGAGACCCTGCGCCAGGAACGCGACCGCCTGGCCAACGCCGAGGCCCTGGCCGCCCTGGCCCAGCAGGCCCTCACCGCCCTGGACGAAGGCGCTCCCGACTCGCCCGCCGCCACCGACCTGGTCGGCGAGGCCTCCCAGGCGCTGGCCAAACTGGCCGGCATCGATTCCGGCCGCGCCGCCCTGGCCGAGCAGGCCGCCGCCCTCGAGGAAACCCTGGCCGACCTGGCCCGCAGCCTGCGCGACTACCTGGAGACCATCGAATACAACCCCAAGCGGCTCGAAGAGGCCGAAGAACGCCTCGACCTGATTCACCGCCTGACGCGCAAATACGGCGGCAGCATCGAAGCCGTCCTGGACTTCGCCGCCCAGGCCCGCCGCCAACTGGAGACCATCTCCAGCGCCGCCGAGCGCATCGCCGAACTCGAAGCCGCCGAATCCGCCGCCCTGAACGAACTGGCCGAACGCGGCCTGGCCCTCTCGGACAAACGCCGCCAGGCCGCCGACCAGATGAGCCAGGCCATCGAGGCCGAACTCGACGACCTGCGCATGGCCTCCGCCCGCTTCGCCGTCGACTTCCAGCGCCGCCCCGACCCCGACGGCATCCCCCTGCCCGACGGGACGCGCGTCGCCTTCGACGCCAACGGCCTCGACCGGGTCGAATTCCTGGTCGCCCCCAACCCGGGCGAGGGCCTCAAACCCCTGGCCCGCATCGCCTCCGGCGGCGAGACCTCGCGCCTGATGCTGGCCCTCAAGAACGTCCTGGCCCGCGCCGACCAGGTGCCGACCCTCATCTTCGACGAAATCGACCAGGGCATCGGCGGGCGCGTCGGCGCGACCGTCGGCGAAAAATTGTGGAGCCTCGCCCGCGCCCACCAGGTGCTGGTCATCACCCACCTGCCGCAACTGGCCGTCTACGGCGACAGCCACTTCCAGGTCCAGAAAATCGTCCAGGCCGGCCGCACCCTGACGCGGGTCGAAAAACTGGACGGCGAGCCGCGCACCCTCGAACTGGCCCAGATGCTCGGCGAGGTCACCGAGGGCACCATCCGTTCCGCCCACGACATCCTCCAATCTGCCCAGGCGTTCAAAGCCGGCAAGAAATAACCCTCCTGGAACGCTGCGATGCTGTCCATCCGTCTGCTGGGTCCCCCCCTGATCGAATACGATGGCCAGCCGCTCCGCATCCAGCGGCGCATTCCACGCGCCCTGCTCTTCTACCTGGCCGCCGTCGGCGGGCCGGTGGGGCGCGGCGAACTCCTCTTCCTGTTCTGGCCCGAAGAAAACGAAGAAAAAGCCCGCGAACACCTGCGCGACAACCTGGCGAAACTGCGCGCCGCCCTGCCCGACCCCAGCCTGGTGCAGACCTCGCCCGAGACCGTCGGCCTGGATTTTTCGCGCCTGACGGTGGACGTGCTCGAATTCCGCCGTCTGACCGAACAGGCCGGCCCCCTGACCCGCAAACCGCCCGCCGGCGCGCGCCTCTCGGCCTCGGCCTACTACGCCCTTTCCGAAGCGGTCCGTCTTTGGCGCTCGCCCAACTTCATGGCGGGCGCCGATTTGTCCATCTCGCCGCCCTTCGACGAATGGCTCTCGCGCACCGACCACACCCTGCAATTGACCTACCAGCGCGCCCTCGAGCGCCTGGCCGAACAGGAAATCGCCGCCGGCAACCACGAGAAAGCCATCGAATGGCTGCGCCGCGCCCTCGAACTCGACCCTTACAACGAAGACCTCCACCACCAACTGATCAGCCTGCTCATCGAAAGCGGAGCGCGCAACGAGGCCCTCCTGCACCTCACCGCCCTCAAAAACCTGCTCGACCGCGAACTCGGCATGCCCCCCTCCGAAAAAATCCTGGGGCTGGAGAGACGGTTGAACAAACTCGCCGCGCCCGCCACCGGCCCCCTCAAAGCCGTCTGGCCGCTGCGCCCCACCGTCCAGGCGCCCTTTGTGGGGCAAAGCCAGAACCTGGAGCGCCTGCAAAACGCCTACCGCCGCGGCGGCGGCGTGCTCATCTTCGGCGAGGCCGGCGCCGGCAAGACCCGCCTGGTGCAGGAATTCTACCAACGCTTGCCCTCCACCCCGCGCCTGCTGATCGGCGCCTGCCGTCCCACCGAATCCAATCTGCCCTTCCAGCCCTGGATCGAACTCCTGCGCCACAGCCTCAGCCGTAAGGAATGGCTGCAACTGCCCGTGACCTGGGCCAGCCACCTCTCCCTGCTCCTGCCCGAACTGGTCAGCCTGCGCCCCGACCTGACCGCCGTCCCCGACGTCCGTTCCGACCAGATGCGGGCGGCGCTGTTCGAGGTCATCCGCGCCCTGCTCACCGAACAGGCGCGCCAGTGGCCGCTGCTGCTCTTCTTCGACAACATCCACTGGGGCGACGAGGCCAGCCTCAACGTCCTGGCCTACCTGCTCGAACACGGCGTCTTCGGCGCCGGCAACGGCCTGCTGGTCATGACCGCCCGCACCGAGGAAAACAACCCCTTCCTCGACCGCTTCCTGCTCTCCGCCTCGCCCGCCTTCCGCCTCGAGTCGCTCGAAGTCACCCGCCTCGAACCGCCGGAAATCGCCGAACTGGCCTATCACGTCCTGGGCAAACAACCTCCCATGCGGCTGGTCGAACGCCTCGCCCAGGACACGGGCGGCAACCCCTTCTTCCTGCTCGAAACCCTCCAGGCGTTGCTCGATTCACACACCGACCTCGAAGCCGTGGACGCCCTTCCCCTGGCCAGCAGCGTGCATCAACTGATTCAATCCCGCCTCCAGCGCCTCTCGGCCCCCACGCGCGAACTCCTGATGGCCGCCGCCGTGCTGGGCAGCGAGTTCCAGGTGACCCTGCTCGAAAAGGTCGCCGGTCACTCGCCCGAGCAGATCGCCCAGGCGCTGGAAGAACTGGAAAGCGCCCGTCTGCTGCACATCACCACCAGCGAAGAGACGCTCAGTTACGCCTTCAGCCACGAAAAAATTCGTGAAAGCCTGCTGCAAGAACTCAGCCCGGCCCGCAAACGCCTCCTCCACCTGCGCGTCGCCCGCGCCCTCGCCGACCACTTCGGCGCCGAGCGGGGACGCTTCGCCGCCGTCCTGGCCTCTCACTACGAAGAAGCCCTCGCCTTCCCCGAAGCCTTCGACGCCTGGGTGCAGGCCGGCCAGTACGCCCAGCGCCTCTCCTCCTTCGCCGACGCCTCCGCCGCCTTCCAGCGCGCCGAACGCCTCATCCCGCGCACCGCCGCCCTCAGCGACGAACAAATCTACCACCTGTACATGGAATGGGGCGCGATGCTCAGCGAAATCAACGACACCCTCACCCTGCGCCGCATCTACCAGACCCTCATGCGCCTCGCCGCCGATCGTTCCAGCCCTCTGCTGACCGGCAAAGCCCTCGACGGCCTCTCGGAAGCCTGCTTCACCGTCAACGAGTTCGAGGAAGGCCTGCAATACAACGCCCAGGCGCTGCCCTACCTGCAAAAAAGCGGCCATCTCTTCAGCCAGATGGAAGCCCTCACCCACCGCGGCCTGTACCTCTACATGCTCAACCAAATCGAGGAGGCCCAGGAAGTCTTCCGCGAAGCCCTGGAGATCGCCCCCCACACCGAAGACCCCCTGCTCCTGCAAGCCCGCGGCCACGCCAACTACCGCATGGCCCTCACCTATATCATCGCCGGCTGGCCGCGCGAAGCCCTGCGCTACGCCGAACAATCTCTGCGCGATTACAGCCGCGCCAGCCGCGCGCATGGACAAGTCATGACGCATGTCGTCTTGAGCATGGCCAATCACTTCCTGGGCGACTTCGCCATCGGGCGCACCATCGCCCAGGCCGGCATCGAACTGGCTGAACGTTTCGCCGGCTGGCGCATGCTGGGCGACCTGCACGTGTGCAGCGCCTTCAACGAACTCGATCTGGGCGAACTCGGCGCCGCCTGGCAATCGGCCCAAAAAGCCCTCGCCCTGGGCAACAAACACGGCCATCACGACATCACCGCCGCCGCCTACCGCGCCTGCGGCGACATCTACCGCCATCTGGGCGCTTTCAACCAGGCCGTCAGCATGTACAAACGCGGCCTGGAAGCCGGCGGCCAGCACTTCGCCGCCCTCGAAAACCTCCTGCGCATGGGATTCGCCCTGCTCCAAAAAGGCGACGCCATCGGCGAAACCTACTTCCAGCAGGCCGTCCGGCGGGCGTCCGAAATGCGGCTGGGCATGATCACCTTCTACGCCCGCGGCTGTCAACTGCTCATCCTGGCCAAACAGCAAAAATACGCCCTGCTGAAAACCCAACTGGAAAACTACCGCGAAGAAGCCAGCAGGCGCGGCTGGAATCTCTCCCTGGTGATGGAAAAATACCTGCAAGCCGCCCTGGCCCACGCCGAGGACAATCTGCCCGAGGCCGAAGCCTTGTGCCAGGAGGTGATCGCCGCCGGCAACGAACTCGGCTGCCGGCGCGCCGAACTGCGCGGCCTCACCCTCCTGCACGCGGTCCTCAAAAAGATGGGCCGGCCCACCGCCGAGACCGACGCGCGCATCCTCGCCATCCTGGACGCCTTGCAGGACAGCCTCGGCGACACCCCCCTCCAGGACATCTGGGAAGAATACCGCCAAAAAGTCCTGGACACCCTCCTGTGAACGATTTTGTCCACATTTTGTCCGCGCCCTGATGATAGAATAAGGTCATAAGATGACATCCAGGGCGCGGCGTTAGGGGTGTCGCGCAATTGCAGAAGCCGGGCGTTCGGGGGAGACGGCGACCGGCTTCTGCATTTTTTCTGAACGAACTTCCAATCGCTTGTCAATCCCTTCGAGTCGGGGTAAGATATTTCCATGCCGCGTCTCTCCATCCCCTGGCGCTCGATTCTGGTGATCGCCGGCCTCGTCCTGCTCATCCTGCTGGTGGTGAACTTCAACCAGCGCATGGCCGAGTACCACCGCATGAGCAACCAACTGGCGACCGTGCGCGCCGAAGCGACCGCCGTCATCCAGACCCAAGCGGCGTTGCTAACCCAGGTGGCCTACGCCTCCTCGACCGAGGCGGTCGAAGAATGGGCCTACGAAGACAGTCACTGGGTGCGCCCCGGCGAGACCTTGATCCTGCTGGCCCCAGCCGGAGAGCCGACCCCCACCCCCCTCCCCACCGCGGCGCCCCTCGTCGCCAATCCACCCCCCTGGCGAATCTGGTGGGAATTGTTCTTCGGGGATCA
The DNA here is from genome assembly GCA_019873655.1 of Chloroflexota bacterium. GTDB lineage: Bacteria > Chloroflexota > Anaerolineae > Anaerolineales > Villigracilaceae > JAFGSI01. Next base: position 10,738 of record JAIOAU010000026.1, read on the forward strand.
TTGACCTTGAGCGCCGCCACAAAAATTACTCATTTCTGCCATCCACGCCCCTTCCACCGCGCCCTCGTCTGGCGCGGTTTTTGCTCGTCCGGTGATGACCGGCTGAACAGCCAGTGATGATAGACACTTACACCTTTGCCCTGACCATGTAAAATTGAGCGCGAGCGAGGAGGCGCTATGTTCAAAACATTTGCACAAGCCAGTCGTTACGTCAAAGATTACAACGTGGAGATGATCGACCTGAAATTCTGCGACCTGTGGGGGCGCTGGCATCATCTCACCATCCCCAGCAGCCAGTTCCTGCCGGAACTGATGGAAAAGGGCATCGGCTTCGACGGCTCGGCGGTCGGCCTCAAGTCGGTCAAAGCCGGCGACATGGTCCTCGTCCCCGACCTGGGCACGGCTTTCATGGATCCCTTCTGGGACACGCCCACCCTGTCGTTCATCTGCACCACCCTCGAAGCCGACACCCACGCCATCTTCGAGAACGACCCGCGCAACATCGCCATCCGGGCCGAGGAATACCTCAAGAGCACCGGCATCGCCGACGAAAGCCGCTGGGGGCCGGAGTTCGAGTTCTACATCTTCGACAGCGTTTCTTACGAATACGGCGTCAACCGCGCCAGTTACACCATCTTCTCGAGCGAGGCCGATTGGAACAGCGCCCAGGGCGGCCACGGACACTACATCCCCGTGCACGGCGGCTACCACGCCATCCCGCCCAAAGACCAGTTGTACCGCCTGCGCACCGAGATGGTCCGCCACCTGGAAAAGATGGGCGTGCCGGTCAAATACCACCACCACGAGGTCGGCGGCCCCGGCCAGTCCGAAATCGAGACGCCGATGATGGGCCTCCTGCAGGCGGGCGACGCCACCATGATCATCAAGTACGTGACCAAGATGACCGCCCACGCCCACGGCCAGACGGCCACCTTCATGCCCAAGCCGCTCTACGGCGAGGCCGGCTCGGGCATGCACTTCCACCAGCACCTGTTCAAGAAGGGCAAGAACATCTTCTACGACCCCCAGGGCTACGGCTGTCTCTCGCGCCAGGCGCTCTACTACATCGGCGGCCTGCTCCAGCACGGGCCGGCCCTGCTGGCGATCACCAACCCCAGCACAAACTCTTACCGCCGCCTGGTGCCGGGCTACGAAGCGCCGGTCAACGCCTTCTTCTCGCTCGGCAACCGCAGCGCGGCGGTGCGCATCCCCAAATACGCCAACCAGCCCGAAACCGCCCGCCTGGAATTCCGCCCGCCGGACGCCACCGGCAACGTCTACCTCATGCTGGCCGCCATGCTGATGGCCGGCCTGGACGGCATCCGCAACCAGATCGATCCGACCGAGGCCGGCTTCGGGCCGATCGACCAGAACATCTTCGCCTGGAGCGAGGAACAGCGCGCCAGCATCAAATCCCTGCCCTCCTCGCTGAACGAGGCCCTGCGGGCGCTCGAAGCCGACCACGACTTCCTGACCGCCGGCGGCGTCTTCCACGAAGACCTGATCCGCCAGTGGATCGACTACAAACGCAATCAGGAATACTTTGCCGTCCGCAACCGGCCGCATCCCTACGAAATGAGCCTGTATTTCGACGCCTGACCCATGCCTGCCCGCCGCCTTCGCCTGCTGCTCTTCGCCCTGACCGTCTGCCTGGCCGCTTGCGGAGTCCCCGCCCGCCTGGAGGCGGGTCAACGCCTGACCCTGGCCTCCTTCAGCCAGAATCAGGTCGAGGTGCAGATTTTCCTCCAGGTGGACGCCGCCGGCGGCGTCTGGCTGAGCGCCGTCTTTACGCCGCTCGAGGACGGCGCTCATCTCTACGCCCTCGACCTGCCGCGCCGCGGCGTGAACGGCGTCGGGCGGCCGACCCTGCTCGAACTCCCGTCCGATTCGCCGCTGCAGGCCCTCGGCCCGCTGACCGCCTCGGCCGAGGCTGCCGCCGAAGACCCTGCCTTCCCCGAACTGCGCTCTTACCCGCCCGGGCCGGTCACCCTGCGCCTGCCGGTGGCCCTGCCGCCCGGCCGAGGCTGGACGGAGACGCACGTCTCGGTGACCTATATGGTCTGCAAGGGCAACAACTGCCGTCCGCCCGTCGAGAATCGCCTGGTCCCGGTGCGCATTCCTGGAGCCGCGGCAGTCGCCGTCCCCTAGCAACGCCTTCGCAAGTTCCCTTCGGAGACGCCATGTCGAGAAAAATTCTCCCATTATTGCTGATCGTGCCTCTGCTGTTTGCCTGCCGGGCGAGTTCGCCGCCGCCCCTCCCGACCAAAACCCCTCTCCCTTCGCCGACGCCGCCTCCTTCGCCGACGTCGCCTTCTTCGCCCTCGCCCCAGCCGGAGCAGGGGACAAACGGCTACACGCTCGTATACATCCACCGGCGCGACGGCGCTCTCAACGACCTGCTGGCCGAACACGCCCGCCTGGCCGTCGCCCAGGGCCAGGAGCCGGTGGCCTACTTCACCGCCTCGTGGTGACCGGCCTGCGCAGCGATCTCAGACGGTCTGTCTGAGCAACACCCTGATCTGCTGGAAGCCTTTGCAGGCATCTACGTGATTGCCATCAACGTCGACGAGTGGGGCTGGTATCACCAGGGATTTCCCGCGCTAGAAGGGGGCATCCCCCTCTTCTACCGTCTGGACGAAACCGGCCAGCCCACCGGCGATTGGATCAACGGCAACGCCTGGGGAGCAGACACCCCCGAAAATATCGCCGCCGCCATGCGGCCATGGCTGCAACGTTGACAGAAGGTGTCTCATGACTCTGGACATGTGGTTGACGCTGGGAATCCTCGCCTTTGCCATTCTGTTCTTTGTGACCGAATGGCTGCGCGTGGACATCGTTGCTCTCATCGTCGTGGTGGCGTTGATGATCACCGGCCTGCTCACGCCGCAGCAAGCCATTGCGGGCTTCTCGAATCCGGTCGTGATTACGATTGCCTCGCTCTTCGTCATCGGCGGCGGCATCTTGCAAACCGGCCTGGCGGCGGCCATCGGCAACCGCGTCCTGAAGGTCGCCGGCACCCATCCGACCCGCCTGATGGTGATGATCATGGTGTCGGTGGCGATGCTCTCGGCTTTCATGAGCGATACCGGCACGGTGGCGGTCCTCTTGCCGGCGGTGATGGCGCTGGCGGCCAACGCCCGCGTCAGCCCCTCGCGGCTGTTGATTCCGCTCTCTTTCGGCTCGCTGCTGGGCGGCGTGGCCACCCTGATCGGCACGCCGCCGAATCTGGTCGTCAGCGATTTGCTGCGCCAACACGGATACCAACCCTTTCGTTTCTTCGACTACACACCGCTGGGAATCGCCTTAATCGCCGCGGGCATTCTCTTCATGCTCCTGGTCGGCAAGCGGCTGCTGCCCGACCGTACGCCGGTGCAGGAAGTCCAGCGGGTAGAAACGGTCAGCGACCTGGTCAACCGTTACCAGTTGCCCAACAATTTGTTCCGGCTGCGGGTGCGGGCGGCTTCTCCGCTGGTCGGCAAGACCATCGCCGAGGCCGCTTTCGGCCGCGATTTCCATGTCAACATCATCGAATTGCGCCGCCAACCCGAAGCGCGGCCGCTCATCCGGCTGGGAGACGGCTTCCTGGTCTGGAAAGCGAGCAAGGTCAGGGGGACGAAACCCTCGATCGAAACCGCCTTCCAGCCGGAGGACGTCATCCTCGTGCAGGGGGAGCCGGCCAATGTGGCCCATCTGGCGGCCTCCTGGGACCTGGGCGTGCAACCGGCCCAGGCCGAGGACGAGCAGGCGCTCATCAATCAAGAGGTCGGGCTGGCGGAGGTCATCATCCCCCAGGATTCGCGCCTGATCGGCAAGACGCTGGTCGAACTGCATTTTGGCCGCGCCTATCGCCTCTCGGTGCTGGACATTCGGCGGCCGGGACACGCCCAAAAACTCTCCCTGAAAGACACGCCGCTGCGCTTTGGCGATACCTTACTGGTGCAGGGGTCATGGGAGAACATCCTGGCGCTGAAGAAACAAATGCGCGATTTCGTCGTCCTGGGCGAGCCGGAGGGGAGGCTGAGCGAGGCCAAACGTTCGAAGGCGCCGCTGGCGGCCCTCATTCTGATAGGGATGCTGATCGCGATGGTGGGAGAATTCGTCCCGCTGGCCACGGCCAGCATGGCCGGCGCGCTGCTGATGATTCTGAGCGGCTGCGTCAAGATCGACGAGGCCTACGGTTTCATCGATTGGAAGAGCATTGTGCTGGTGGCAGGAATGCTGCCGATGAGCACGGCGCTGGAGCAGGTCGGCCTGATCAGCCTGATTTCCGAAAAGTTGACCAGCAGCCTGGGCGCCCTGGGGCCGCTGTGGATGCTGGCGGGGCTGTTCCTGCTCACCTCGCTGTTCACCCAGGTCCTGTCCAACACCGCGACCGCCGTCCTGCTGGCGCCGCTGGCGCTGGCGACAGCCCAGAACCTGGGCGTTCAGCCGCAGGCCTTCTTGATGGCCGTCGGCGTGGGGGCTTCGATGGCCTTCGCCTCGCCGGTCGCCTCGCCGGTCAATACGCTGGTCATGGCGGCGGGCAGTTACCGCTTCAGCGACTATCTCAAGATCGGCCTGCCGTTGATTTTGCTGATGACCATCGTCTCGGTTTTGTTCCTGCCGCTCTTGTGGCCGTTCTAGGGAAGAGGCCAAAAAACGGTCCGCAATCTGGAACGGGACGTGTCCAAAAGATAACAGAAAAAGGCAGAGACCGCCAAATATGGCGCTCTCTGCCTTTGTTTTAAACCGCAAGCGGCGGAACGGCATTCCCCCCTGCTTTTGAGACGGTTCCGCTCAATGCAGGAACGTCCCCCATTTATCCCCTCCCTGCAACCAGAGTCCGCCTTCCATCTGGAAGGCCGGATTCCAGACGGCCGGTCCGCTGCATTCGACGAGCAGGATGGCCGGCGGCAGGGCCAAATCGGAAAGCGGGCAGGCAGGGACCGCCGGCGAGGCGGACGGCGTCCCGAGGTCGGCGGCGGGGACGTTGGGGCGGCCGGGGGTGGGGCGGCAGGAAAAGGTCCACAGGCCGTTGCCATCCGGCAGGCGACACCAGGCGCGGTCGAAGACGGTCACCACCGTATAGTTGAAGATATCGGCCGTCTGGCCGCCGGGCCGCAGCAGGCGGACGCTGTCGCCGCCGTCGTTGAGCAGGATGCCGGTCTGGGAGCCGAAGAAGCGCATGATTTGACGCGGCTGGATGGTCACATCGGGCAGCGAAAAGGGGCTGGAGCCGCCGACGTCGTCGTCGAGTTTCCAGTTGCGCAGGTTGACGCTCTGCATGCCGACGTTCATGATCTCGATGTATTCGTCGCCCACGTCTACGCGGCCGTCGGCGTTCCAGTCGGTGCTGGCGTGGGGCAGGAACTCGTTGATGACCAACACGCCGGGGACGGGGGTAATGGTGCGGGTGGGCGTGCGGGTGAAGGTGGGCGTGGCCGTGCTGGTAGGAGTGTAGAGGCTGACGCCGGCGCACAGCACCGCCGGAGCGCTGCGGTTCTGGGGCTGGGAGGGGGAGATCAAGCGGAAATCGGCGGTGTTGTCGTCGGTGTCGTAGCAACTGGTCGCCCCGCCCGGCAAGCGTTCGTAACCCTGGTCGGCGTTCTGGGTGAGGGCGGGCAGGGCCTGGCCCTCGCGGTAGGCCGTGGAGGCACATAGCCCGACCTGGTCCACCATCACACCAGCGGCGGTGACGAGGGCCGCGCCGCCGTCGTCGGCGACGCCGCTCGAATAGGTCTGGTCGGCAATGCCGGCTATGCTGGAGGCGTTGTGGGCCAGGAGGTAGTGCTGGCCCGGATCGAGGATGACGCCTGCAGGGATGGTAGCCACGCTATAGGTGTTGACACCGCAGCCGCTCGACCGGCGCACCTGCCAGCCGCCGATGTTGACCGCCGCGCCGGTCGGGTTGTAGAGTTCGATGAATTCGTCGTTGCCGCCGAGCGGCCCGCGGAAGCGCAATTCGCTGATGACCAGGTGAGTGGGAGCAACCGGCGTGGCCGTAAAGGTCAGGCTGGGGGTGAGGGTGTCGGTGAGGGTGGGAGTCAAGGTCTCGGTGAAGGTGGAAGTAAACGTTGGGGTAAAGGTTTCGGTGAAGGTGGCCGTCTCGGTCGCAGTGATGCTTTCGGTCGTCACTTGCATGGAACAGGGCGCCAGAGGAGCGGCCGTGTTCTGGGGCTGGGAGGGGGAGATTTTTTGGAAATCGAAAGCATTATCGTTCGTATCGAAACAACTTCCCCATTTTCGTTCATACGACTGGTCAACATTATTCTTGAATTCCTCTAAAGGCGTCCCTTCTGCGGCTAGCGTGCTCATCCCCACCTTGTCAACGATTTCTGTTCCCTTGAACAATGCCGCTCCACCATCATCGGCAAAACCGGAAGACATCGCCAGATCCCGCGCAACGGGGCCGTTATAACCATCTGTGGCGATCAGATAATATTGACCTGGCTGCAAGATCGTTCCTGCTGGAATGGTCGCTCGCGTCGCCATGCTTCCTGTACTGCTTACAGAACGAATCAACCATCCCCCAATATCTATCGCGTTAGTTGTAGGATTGAATAATTCCACGATTTCATCCGCAGCGCCATTCGGCCCTCTGCTCCGAAATTCACTGATAACGATGTGATCTGCCGGCGTCCCCTGGCGCGCCGGGGCGGCGCGGACCGGCCCCTGGAAGAGCATCAGCAAACTGCTCCCCAGCAAAAGCAGGACAAGCATCCAGCCGGAAACGGCGCGAGAGGGTCGAGAGGACATATTTTTCCTCGACAAACAAGAATCCGAATTCGGCTTCGCGAGGCGCCCTCGCGGAGCAGCCTTTGCCTGGCTCCTTTCTTAAAGCCAACAATCAGCGGGGATCGATGATCAATTTGATGGCGGTGCGCACCTTGCCGTCGATTTCCACGTCCACGAACTCAGGGACGCAGACGATGTCGATGCCATCGTTCTTCAGATAGCCGGTGGCCAGCACCAACGCCTTGATTGCCTGATTGACCGCCCCTGCCCCAATGGCTTGCACTTCCGCATGTTTATGTTCGCGGATCACACCCGCGATTGCCCCAGCCACAGCGGAGGTACGGGAGGTAGCAGACACCTTAATCATCTCCATGGCATTTCTCCCTCTTGAACGTTGATTGTTCGAACGGGGCAACTTGCTCTCATCACAAATTGTACAGTATTTACGCTGTACTTTCAAGGCGCTTTTGACAGGTCGCGTAAATCCCAAAGAGTGAATTAAGAGAGTCCATTAGTATTCATAGTAGGGAGCGTGGAAATGTGGAAAACCTCCTTGCTCCCCCAGCGCTGGGGAACGGACGCGGCTTGCCCCCCAGATCTGCGGCCTGCAAGCGGCGGGCGCCGATTTGCCTTGTGGATAACGCTGGGATGAAAATTCCGGCTTCAAAAAGCCGATTCTGCCCCTTTCCATATTTTGGCCTTCTTCTCTATATGCGGCCATATCTGGGGGCATCTGTGTAGAACAATTGCGCGCCTTTTCCACAGCGCGCCCAGTTTATCCACAGATTTTGGTCAGTTATCCACATCTGGAACGAATAACAGACCAGGCGCTTCCCCCAAATATGGACGAGGCTACAGCCCCTGCTCTTTGGCCAGTCCGTCCAGGATTTCTTCGACCAGGTCGAGGAAGCCATCCAGGCTTTCCAGGCGGGCGTAGAAGCCGACCCCGGCCAGTCCGAGCGACTCGCAGACGGCCAGCCAGCGGGCCTGTTTGGGGGCCGGCAGGACGAGGGCGGCCAGCGCCCAGGTGTGCAACAGCGGCCAGAGGATGGCGCGCCGGCTTTCGCTGGCCAGGATGGCATCGAAGGAGAGTTTGTAGTATCCCAGCCGGGCGGCGTGGATGCGCGCCTCGACCTTTGGCCGGCTGGCGGCGTCCAGGAAGGCGGCCTCCCATTCGGGCAACAGGTCCTCCAGCACGGTGCCGGTGGACATCTCGGAGCCGAGCAGGCGGAACAACTCACCCGCCAGGCCCGGCGCGCGGACGGCCTCGGCCCGCAGCGGGAATTCGAGCAGCAGACGGCGCTCGGCCAGCGGCGGCCCGTTCAGCACGGCGACAGCGTTGGCGGCGTCGGCGACTGCCTCGAGGTAGGCGAGGATGCGGGTGGGCGTCTCCTCCTGGCTGGTCTGCAGGCCGTTCCAGGCCTGGCGCGCCCGCTCGGCCAGCAGACGGGCGCGGGCCAGGACGTTCTCGGGGGCGTCGAACTTGTCGCGTACGCCGGCCTGGACGAATTCGAGGAAGTGCTGGCTTTCGTAGAGCCAGACGGGGGCGTACAACTCCGGCCCCAGGAAGGGGTCGGCGCGCAACTGACGCGGCCGGGCGTAGTCGGCGCGGCTGCGGTGGAGGATGTCAATGTGCACCTCGGCGGTCAGCGGGACGATTTCGCGCCGCGCCGCGGGTTCCTTGGCGTGGACGACGACCAGGTCGATGTCGCCGGCGCCGCCCAGCAGCGGGTCGGGGCGCAGCAGCGAGCCGGTCAGGTAGACGGCTGCCAGGTCAGGTTCGGCCAGCGCCCGCTTTTGGGCGGTCTCGCGGGCGACGCGCAGCAGAAAGTCAGGCGTGAGACGCATGTCGCTCCTCCTGGGCCGGGCGGGGCAGGTCCAGCACGGCGCGGATGCGCGCCTCGATCAGGTCGAGGTGTTCGGGGTAGCGGACGAAGTCGAGCGGGTCGGTGTCGATGGTCAGGACGGGGGTGTTGTCGTAGGGCTTGGAGAAGAACTCTTCGTAGGTCTGGTTGAGGGTCTCGATGTAGGCGCGTTCCATGTTGCGCTCGTAGGAGCGGTCGCGCATGGCGATGCGCTGCATGAGGGTGTCGGTGCTGGCGCGCAGGTAAACGAGCAGATCGGGCAGGGTGATTTTTTCGGCCAGGGCCTCGTGCAACTGGCAGTAGACGGCCAGTTCGTCGTTCTTCAGGTTGATGCGGGCGAAGAGCGAGTCTTTGGCGAAGGTGTAATCCGAGATGAGCGGACGGCCGCGCGCCAGGATGGCCGGGACGGTGCGGTGCTGTTGATGGTAGCGGCTCAGGAGGAAGAAGATTTGCGTCTGAAAGGCGTAGCGTTCGCGGTCGCTGTAGAAGTCGGAGAGGAAGGGGTTTTCCTCAAAGACTTCGAGCAGGAGTTCCGCGTCGAAGCGGGGCTGGAGGAGCCGCGCCAGGGTGGTCTTGCCGACGCCGATGACGCCTTCGATGGCAATGTACATGGTATCCCTCACCACAAAGTAAGTGTGTTTTGGAGTCCGACAACTCCAGTTGTCGGAAATCGGTTAATGCCGAAGTCCGGAGACTTCGGACTCCTGGCAACACATGAGTTAAGGATACCACAGACTTCCGAAGTCTCGAAGACTTCGGAAGTCTGCAAGTCTGCTATAATGATTTTGCAAATTCACCTCTGGAGGGCAAAGTGGCCGGAAAGAGACGCAAACGCTGGGAACGACCGCAGATTCTTTCGGACCTGCCGCTGCGCGAGGCGGACGAGGCCTATTTCCACTTCGACGACTTCGCCGGGACGCTGGCCCTCTTGATCGCCGACCCGAACACGCGCACGCCGCTGACGATCGGCGTCAGCGGGCCGTGGGGCTCGGGCAAGACCACCCTCCTGCGGCGGGTGAAGACCCTGCTGGAGACGCGCGACCGGGAGGGACGGCCCTTCTTCGCCAGCGAGGGGGAAACAGCCAGCGATTTCCGCGCCTGCAAGACGGTCTGGTTCGACGCCTGGAAGTACACCGACGAGGATGAACTGCTGGTGGCGCTGGTGCGCGTCATCCTGGCGGCGATGAGGCGCGACGGCCTGTTCAACAAACTCAAGGCGGCCGCCGAAGATCCGCAGCAACCGAAATACGACCTGCTGAACCTGTTCCTCAACGCCTTCCAGTTCAAATTCGGCGGGCTGGGGGCCGAGGTGCAGGTCAAATTCGACCCGAAAAAGTTCGAGAAGGAATCCCCCTTCGTCTCGCATACCGCCTTCTTCGACTATTTCGACGAGGCCTTCGAGCGCCTGCTGGCCCTGTGGGTGCACGGCCGGGGCGACTTCCGCAAGATCGACGAGACCCGGGGCGCGCTGGTGGTCTTCATTGACGACCTCGACCGCTGCCTGCCGGAGAAGACCGTCCAGGTGCTGGAGGCGGTCAAACTGTTCCTCGACAAGCCCGGCTGCATCTTCCTGATCGGGGCGCACACCCAGGTGGTGCAGGAGGCGGTGACCCGCTTCTACGCCGGCATGAGCGCCGAAACCGCCGCCGACTACCTCGAGAAGGTCATCCAGTTGCGCCTGGAACTGCCGCCCATCCCCGAACCGCAGATGGGCGAGTTCTTCGAGGCGCAGAAGGAGGCGCGCCGCCTGCCCGCCGAGGCCTTCGAACACTGGAAGACCATCGCCGAGGGGGCCGAGCGCAATCCGCGCAAGGTCAAGACCTTCCTCAACGACCTGAACCTGGCCTGGGCGCTGCTGGTCAACTCGGGGCAGGCGCAGGGCGTGGACCGCGCCGATTTCACCCGCTGGCAGGTGCTGATGCGGGCCGCGCCCGCCTCGCTCAAGAAGCAGATCTATGAGGTCTTCGACGACCGCGACCTGCGCTTCAAATTCGTGCAGAACCTGCTCGGCTGGGCGAACGGGGACGCCAGCGCCGCCAAGGTCATCGAGGAGTTCGACTTCAGCAAGAGCCTGCGCCTGCGGCGCACGCTGAGGAAGATCGGGGATTTCGGGCCGCGCTTCAGCGCCGAGAGCCTCGAGTCGTTGATTTATTTCGTCGCCCCGCCCTCCCCGGCCGAGGCGGAAAAGGTCCCGGCCGAGGCGAAGGAAAAGCCGCGCCAGGAAGTTCTGGAAGCGCGGCGCGGCGCAAAGGAAACCGAAAAGGCCGCCCTCCCCGAAGCGCGCCTCTTCGGCGGCCTGGCCTTCCTGCCGGTGCCGGCCGGCAAGTTCCTGATGGGCTCGAGCGACGACAACCCACTCGCCTTTGAGGACGAGAAACCCCAGCACACGGTCGAAATTCCCTACCAGTACTGGATCGGGCGGTTCCCGGTCACCAACGAACAGTTCGCCCGCTTCGTCGAAGCCAGGGGGATTGTGACGCTGGCCGAGAAAGAGGGCGGCTGGACAGGGTCGGAGTACAAAAAAGGCTACGACTGGCGTCACCCGCTCGGTCCCGAGGACAGTTTCGAGAAGAAACTCGATCATCCGGTGGTGCAGATTAACTGGCGCGAAGCGCAGGCGTTCTGCGACTGGCTCAACCGGTCGCATGGCGCAGAACTGCCAGAAGGTTATGCCTTCCGCCTGCCGACGGAAGCCGAGTGGGAGAAGGCCGCCCGCGGCGAGTTCGGCTTCGAGTGGCCGTGGGGCAACGAGTTCGACCCGGACAAATGCAACTCGGCCGAAGGCGGCAAAGGGGACACCACGCCGGTCGGGATGTACTCGCCGGCCGGCGATTCGCCCTACGGCTGCGCCGACATGGTTGGCAACGTCTGGGAGTGGACGCAGAGCCTTTACAAGGGCTACCCCTACGACGCCGGGGACGGGCGCGAGGATTTGAAAGCCGGCGGCGCCCGCGTGGTCCGCGGCGGCTCGTTCCTCGGCATTCATTGGTACGCCCGCTGTGCGTGCCGGGGCAGGGACAACGCTGCTCGTAGCCTCAATCGGGGGTTTCGCCTGGTGGTCGCTCCCATCTCTCTCTAACTCTGGACTCTGAATTTCTGGACTCTGATCTCTGGAGGGTGGGGGTCTGGGGCCTCCCCCAGCGCAAATTGTGGTAAACTGCAAGCGTGGCCGCAAGGTCACAGGGGCCGGTCACAACGACCGCGTGGTCCGCGGCGGCTCGTTCCTCAACAATCATAGGAACGCCCGCTGTGCGTACCGGAACAGGAACAACCCTGATAATCGTAACCACAATCAGGGGTTTCGCCTGGTGGTCGCTCACGCCTCTCTGAAAAGTGTGGGACAAACTTCCATTTTGTCCTGCTGCCCCTGCCGGAAATTCTGCGCGTCGAACGCCCTGGCGCCTTAGATACGCAGACGAGGCCCTATGAGAGAGATGGCCGACCGTTGCTCCTGGCCGCGCCTCCCTTGGCCCTCTTCTTGGAGAGGGGCGAAGCGAGGCCGGGCAAATATCGAAGAGACCTGCCGCCTGGGATCACGAATCCCCGCGGCAGGTCGATTTAATGGCGGCCGACAGTCCCGGCTTGTTTTTCCCTCTTGACGCATTTCTTTATACTCCATAAAATATAGAGTATATGGGAACGTATAACCTGGCTGCGGCTGCCAAATCCCTCTACGAGGCGCGCCTGACGCTCCTGACCACGAAAACCCTGCGCGACCTGCTGGGGCCGGCCCTGCCGGAGGCCTCCTTCTTTTCCCTGCTCGACCGCCTCGGCCGTGCCGGGGTTCTGCGCCGCCTCGAGCGCGACAAGTACATGCTCGCTGACGGCGCGGCGCACGATTTTCAGATTGCCAACTTTTTGTACGAGCCGTCCTATGTCTCTCTGGAAACGGCGCTCAATTTTCACGGCATCCTTCCGCAGTTTCCCTATGAGATTGCCAGCGTGACGCCGCGCAAGCCGGTCGTCAAGACGCTCGATGGCAAGACCTACCGCTACGTTCATCTCAAGCAATCCCTGTTCTGGGGTTACGACGCCGCCCCCGGCTTCCTGGTCGCCCATCCCGAAAAAGCCCTGCTCGATTTGCTCTATCTCCAATCGAAGGGATTGGCGCGGGCGCACCTGGACGAGATGGAACTCTCGCGCCTCGACCGCGCCCGCTTCGAGGCCTATGCCGGCCGATTTCCGGCCCTGAAAGGACTGCCGCGCCTATGATGACCCCCGAACAAGTCCGCAGCCTGGCCGCCCGTTTCCGCATCCACGAGACGGTGGTGTTCCGGGAATATCTCCAGGTGGCCTTTCTGCAGAAACTGTACCGGCGGACGGCTGCTGCTCAAATCTACTTCAAGGGCGGCACGGCCATCCATCTCCTCTTGGGCGCGCCGCGTTTTTCGGAGGACTTGGATTTCAGCGTCATGCTCGACGACGCGGCATTCGACAAATACATCGCCCTTGTCTTGAAGTGGATGGAAACCGAGGAGGGCGTCTCATGGAAGGAAAAGGACAGCCTGGCGGGACGTCAGTTTCTCCTGACGGCGGCGGCGGGCGTCCTGCCGCATTCCACCTACATCACGCTCGATTTCTCCTTCCGCGAACCGGTCCACGACCCTCAACGCTCCATCCTCCAAACCCCTTATCCGGTGATTTTCACTTCGTTTGTCCATCACCTTTCGGCCGAGGAACTCCTGGCGGAGAAAATCCGCGCCCTGATGACCCGTCAGAAGGGACGCGACCTCTACGACCTGTGGTATCTGCTCTCGAAGGGCGCGCCGATTCGCAGCGATCTGGTCGCAGCCAAACTGGCCTATTACCGGCGCGCCGATATTTCCCCGGCCGAGATTCTCGAGCGGGTTGCATCTTTTCCCAAAAAAGAGTTCATCCTGGATTTGCGTCCTTTCCTGCCTCAGGGCGAGCGGGAACGCCTGCCGGAATTGTTCGAATACGTCCAGGCCTTTCTGCGCCAGGCGCTTGCGTGATTTCTTGGCTGAACATAAGAGTTCTGAAGGACGGACGTGAGTTCGGACGACGCGGATTGATTCTCCGCTCTTTCCGCAAAAAATCGGCTTGACTCTCGCCGCGCTTGCGCGTATAATCCCGTCAACTCCGGGAGGAGTAGGCTCGAAGCGGCCTGATAGAGAAGGAGACGCACGGTGGAAGTCTCCGCAGGAGCGCCGGGCCGAAGTCGCCTGGATGATTTGACGAAGAAAGCCGGAGGCAAGTAGACCGTCACGGGTGCGCCCGTTAGCGCGCAGGCCGATGAACACGTCGGCCAAGAGAGCGCCCCTTTGGGGCGAATTGAGGTGGTACCGCGGAGCGTGCGCTTCGTCCTCAACAGGACGAGGCGTTTTTGTTTCATCCCTCCTACCTGTTTACTTGCTACCTGTTTACCTCCTACCTGTTTACCTGCTACCTGTTTACCCGCTACCTCTCCCCTGCCTACTCGACGTTTTTTCACTTTCAAGGAGTCCTCATGAGCCACTACGACCTCCCCAAAGCCTACGACTTCAAATCCACCGAGCCGCGCATCTACGAGATGTGGGAGAAGGGCGGCTATTTCCAGCCGTCCAACGACCCGCGCAAGCCGGACTTCGACCCCTCGAAGAAGCCCTTCGTCATCTCCATCCCGCCGCCCAACGTGACCGGCGAACTGCATCTCGGCCACCCGATGTTCGTCTCGCTCGAAGACCTGATGATTCGCTACCACCGCATGAAGGGCGAACCGGCCCTGTGGGTGCCCGGCACCGACCACGCCGGCATCGCTACGCAACTTCAGGTGGAAAGGGCGCTGGAGAAGGAAGGCCTGAGCCGCGAACAACTCGGCCGCGAGGCCTTTTTGCAGCGCATGTGGGCCTGGAAAGAAAAGTACGGCGGCATCATCACCCGCCAAATCCGCCGCCTGGGGGCCTCCTGCGACTGGACGCGCGAACGCTTCACCCTCGACGAGGGTCTGAGCCGCGCCGTGCGCGAGGCCTTCGTCCGCCTGTACGAGAAGGGACTCATCTACCGCGGCCTGCGCCTGGTCAACTGGTCGCCGGGGCTGAAGACCGCCGTCTCGGACCTCGAGGTGGAATACTCCGAGGAGCCGGGCAAACTCTATTACTTCAAGTACATGCTCGCCGATGACAGCGGCGAATACATCCCCGTCGCCACCACCCGGCCGGAGACGATTCTCGGCGATACCGCCGTCGCCGTCCACCCCGAGGACCCGCGCTACCAGAAGTACATCGGGCGCAAGGTGCGCGTCCCCATCCTGGGGCGCGAGATTCCGGTCATCGCCGACGCCTACGTGGACCGCGAGTTCGGCACCGGCGCGCTCAAAATCACCCCCGGCCACGACCCCAACGACTACGAAATCGGCCAGCGCCACGGCTTGCCCGTCCTCTCAATGCTTGACCGGGAGGCCAAAGTGACCGAAATCGGCGGGCCGTACGCAGGTCTGGACCGTTTCGTCTGCCGCGAAAAACTGTGGGAGGATATGCGCGCCGCCGGCCTGGTCATCAAGGAGGAGCCGTACACGCTCAACGTGCCGCGTTCGCAGCGCGGCGGCGAAATCGTCGAGCCGATGATTTCCGAGCAGTGGTTCGTCAAAATCGAGCCGCTCGCCAAAGCCGCGCTGGAGGCCGTCCGCGACGGGCGCATCCGCATCATCCCGGAGCGCTTCGAGAAGGTCTATTTCAACTGGCTGGAGAACATCAAGGACTGGTGCATCAGCCGTCAACTCTGGTGGGGACACCGCATCCCGGTCTGGTACTGCGCCGACTGCGGCAAGCAGACGGTCGCCCGCGAGGACCCGTCCGCCTGCGCGCATTGCGGCTCGAAGAACATCCAGCAGGACCCGGACGTGCTGGATACCTGGTTCTCCTCCGGCTTGTGGCCGTTCTCGACCCTCGGCTGGCCCGACCAGACTCCCGACCTGCGCTACTTCTACCCGACCTCCGTCATGGAGACCGGCTACGACATCCTGTTCTTCTGGGTGGCGCGCATGATTATGATGGGGCTGGAGTTCACCGGCGAAGCGCCGTTCCACACCGTCTATCTGCACGGCCTCATCCGCGACGAGCACGGGCGCAAGATGAGCAAGTCCTACGGCAACGTCATTGACCCGCTGGTGGTGATGGACGAGTACGGCACCGACGCCCTGCGCTTCACCCTGCTGGTCGGCTCGACGCCCGGGCAGGACATGAACATCAGCCTGAAGAAAATCGAGGCCAACCGCAATTTTGCCAACAAGATTTGGAACGCGGGACGCTTTGTCATCAGTGCTCTTTCTGCTCTTCAGGAATCAGGTAATCAGGTATCGGGTAACCAGGAATCAGGTAATCAAGTTATTTCCCAGTCCCTGATTACCTGGTCCCTTGCTGATTCCTGGATTTGGGCGCGCCTGCAGCAACTCGTCCGCGACGTGGAACGTCTCTTCCAGGCCTATCAGTTCGGCGAGGCCGGGCGGCAAATCTATGAGTTCTTCTGGAGCGAGTTCGCCGACTGGTACGTGGAGGTCGCCAAATTGCAAATCAGCAGCGGCGCGCCGCACGTCGCACAACGCACGGTGGAGACGCTGGCGCGCGTTCTCGACATTTGCCTGCGCCTGCTGCATCCCTTCACGCCCTTCGTGACCGAGGAACTGTGGGGTCACTTGCGCCGCGCGCTCCTCGCCTCGCCCCTGGCGCATCTCGCCGCCGACTGGCCCGAGGCGCTCATCATCGCCCCCTGGCCGCAGCCGCGCGAGCCGGAAGGCTGGGAGGAGGCCAAGGTGGCCGACTTCGCCCTGGTGCAGGAAATCATCCGTTCCATCCGCAACCTGCGCGCCGAGAAGAAGGTTGCTCCGGCAAAGCGCATCCCGGCGGTTGCCGCCGGAGGCGCGAAGACGGAACTGCTCAAGGAACAGTCCGATGTGATTGCCTCGCTTGCCGGCCTCGACCCGGCCCAATTCACCATTCACCGCTCTCTTGACTCGAAGCCGGACGAGGCCGTCGCCCTGGTGGTCGGCCCGGTCGAGATTTACGTCCCGCTGGCGGGCATGACCGACCTGGAGGCCGAGCGCGCCCGCCTCTCGAAGGAACTGGCCGAGACCGAGGCCCAGATTGCCCGCCTGGAAAAACTGCTGGCGAGCGACTTCGCCCAGAAAGCGCCGCCGCCGGTCGTCCAGAAGGAGCGCGAGAAACTGGCCGCCTACCGCGAGACGGCCGAGAAGTTGAAGGCGCAGTTGGGCTGAATCTTCTCTGGAAGGAGGCCGGGAAGGGTCATTCAGTAGTGTAAAATGGGTCGTGGCAGCCTCTGCCACGACCTTCGATTCCCAAGGAGAATACCATGAGCGCAGAAAAGAAACTCGCCGAACTCAAGTCCCGCCTGCTCGAAATCGCCGACCTGAACGGCGCGGCCAGCGTCCTCGGCTGGGACCAGTTGACCTACATGCCCCCCGGCGGCGCGGCGGCGCGCGGCCGTCAGATGGCGACTCTCGCCAAACTGGCGCAGGAGAAATTCATTGACCCGGCCATCGGCAGACTGCTCGATGACCTGCGCCCCTACGAGGAAAGTCTGCCCTACGAGGACGACGACGCCAGCCTCATCCGCGTCGCCCGCCGCGACTACGAGCGCGCCACGCGCGTCCCGCCGGAGTTCATGGCGCGCCTGAACGTCCACATGTCCGAGGCCTACATGGCCTGGGCGGAGGCGCGTCCGGCCAACGATTTCAAGAAAGTCCAGCCGTATCTCGAAAAGACCCTCGACCTGAGCCGCGAACTGGCGAACTTCTTCCCCGGCTACGAACACATCGCCGACCCGCTGATTGACTACGCCGACTACGGCATGAAGGCCGCCAGTGTGCGCAAACTCTTCGCCGAGTTGCGCGCCGCCCAGGTCCCCATCGTCCAGGCCATCACCGCCCAGGAACCGGCGGATGACTCCTGCCTGCGCAAACACTTCCCCGAAGCGGCGCAGATGGCCTTCTGCGAGGAGGTCGTCCGCCAGATTGGCTACGACTTCCAGCGCGGCCGCATTGACAAGACCCATCATCCCTTCACCACCTCCTTCTCGGTCGGCGACGTGCGCATCACCACCCGCGTGCGCGAGGATTACCTCGGCGAATGCCTCTTCTCGAACATCCACGAGGCCGGTCACGCCATGTACGAGCAGGGCGTGGACATGAAGTACGACGGCACGCCGCTCGCCGGCGGGACCTCGGCGGGCGTCCACGAGAGCCAGTCGCGGCTGTGGGAGAACATCGTCGGGCGCAGTCTCGGCTTCTGGGAGTACTTCTTCCCCAAACTCCAGCAGACCTTCCCGGAGCAACTCAAGGGCGTCTCGCTGGAGACCTTCTACCGCGCCGTCAACAAGGTCGAGCGCTCGCTCATCCGCACCGATGCCGACGAGGTGACCTATAACCTGCACGTCATGCTGCGCTTCGAGTTCGAACTGGCCATGCTCGAAGGGACGCTGGCCGTCCGCGACCTGCCCGAAGCCTGGCGCGAACGCTTCCGGGCCGACATCGGCATCCTCCCGCCCGACGACAGGGACGGCTGTTTGCAGGATGTCCACTGGTTCGGCGGCGTCATCGGCGGCGCGTTCCAGGGCTACACCCTCGGCAACGTCCTCGGCGCGCAGTTCTACGCCGCGGCGCTCCAGGCGCACCCGGAAATCCCCGACGAGATGAAACAGGGCAAGTTCGACACCCTGCACCGCTGGCTCATCGAAAACATCTACCGCCACGGGCGCAAGTTCACCGCCCCCGAACTGGTGAAACGCGTCACCGGCGGCGACATCTCCATCGAACCCTACATTGCCTACCTGAAGGCCAAGTACGGTCAACTTTACCGGTTGTGAGACGCGTATGGGAAAGGCATCGCCCTTTGCAGACAAACTCGTCCTGATTACCGGCGGTTCGAGCGGCATCGGCCTGGCGCTGGCGAAGGGACTGGCCGCGCAGGGGGCGCGCGTCTGGCTGACGGGGCGGCGGAAGGACGCTTTGACGGCGGCCGGCCTCGAGGTCGAGCGGGCGGCGGGGCGGACCCCGGGCCTGTTTCCCGCCGACGTGAGCGATTTCGCCCAGGTGGAGGCGCTCCTCGCCGAGGTCGCCCGCCGCGACGGCCTCCCGGACCTGGTCATCAACTCGGCCGGAGTCACCCATCCCGGTTACGTGCAGGACATCCCGCTCGACATCTTCCGCCAGATGATGGACATCAACTACTTCGGCACGGTCAACGTGGTCAAGGCCGTCCTGCCGGGGATGCTGGCGCGCCGCAGCGGGCATATCGTCAACATTTCGTCCGGGGCGGGGTTTTTGGGCGTCTTCGGCTACTCGGCCTACGGGGCCTCGAAGTACGCCGTGCGCGGCTTCTCGGACGTCCTGCGGGCGGAGATGAAACCGCACGGCATCCGCGTTTCGATTGTCTTCCCGCCGGATACGGATACGCCCCAACTGGCCTACGAGACGCCCTTCAAGCCGCCGGAGACGAAGGCCATTTCGGGCAACGCCAAAGTGCAATCGGCGGAGGCGGTGGCGGCGGCGATTTTGAAGGGCGTGGCGCGCGGCCGCTACGTCATCCTGCCCGGCTTCGACATCTGGCTCTTTTACCACTTGAACAACCTGCTTGGCAACGCGGTCTATCCGCTGATGGACTGGATGGTCGCCGACGCCCGGCGGAAAAAATCCAAACTTTCGAGGTAATCATGGATATTTTCGAGAAATGCGGCCAATTCACTGCGGCGAAGGAGGCGATGGCCGCCGGCCTCTATCCCTATTTCATCCCGATGACTGAAAGCGAAGGCACGGAGGCGGTCTTCCGCGGCCACCGGCTGATTATGTGCGGCTCGAACAACTATCTCGGTCTGACCACCGACCCGCGCGTCCGCCAGGCGGCGATTGACGCCATCAAACGCTTTGGCACTTCCTGCACGGGGTCGCGCTTCCTGAACGGGACGCTGGAACTGCACGAGCAGTTGGAACACGAACTGGCCGAGTACGTCGGCAAACCGGCGGCGCTGGTCTTCTCGACCGGCATGCAGGCCAACCTGGGCGCCATCAGCGCCCTCATCAGCCGCTCGGACGTGGTCATCCTCGACAAGGACGACCACGCCAGCATCGTGGACGGGGCGCGGCTGGGCTGGGGGGAGGTCAAGCGCTTCCGCCACAACGATTTCGCCGACCTGGAGCGCATCCTCGCCGCCCTGCCCGACAACGCCGGCCGGCTGGTGGTGGTGGACGGCCTCTACAGCATGGGCGGCGACATCGTCCCCCTGCCGGAACTGGTCGCGGTCTGCAAGAAGTACGGAGCGCGCCTGATGGTGGACGACGCCCACGCCCTCGGCGTGCTGGGCGGCGGACGCGGCACGGCGGCCCACTTCGGCATGACCGACGACGTGGACATCATCATGTCCACCTTCAGCAAGTCCTTTGCCTCGCTGGGCGGCTTCGTCGCCGGCGACGAGACGGTGATTCACTACATCAAGCATCACGCCCGGGCGCTCATCTTCAGCGCCAGCATTTCCCCGGCCAATGCGGCCGCGGCGCTGGCGGCCCTGCACATCATGCGCGACGAACCGGAGCGCGTGGCGCGCCTGGCGCAAATCGCCGAAAAGATGCGCAAGGGGTACCGCGAACTGGGCTTCAACATCGGCAATTCCACCACGCCCATCATCCCCATCATCATCGGCGACGACACGACCGTCCTGCTCTTCTGGAAGGCGCTCTTCGAGAACGGCGTCTTCGTCAGCCCGGTGCTTTCGCCCGCCGTCCCGCACGGGATGCAGTTGCTGCGCACCAGTTACATGGCGACCCACACGGATGAACAACTCGACCGCGTGTTGGAAATCTTTGCCAGAGTGGGTCGTCAGTTGGGCGTGATTCAGTGACGCTGCCGTGCAGTCTTGCCCGGCCGCCTCGCCTGGATTGTCGCCGAAAGAGTGCTGAGAGGATTTTGATAGCAAATGCAACCTCTGGTTCGTTACTCTACTGGCAAGGAGGTCAGTATGAGCCATGCCAAACGGTTGCGTTTCATCCGTTTCGTCTTGATCTTCTTCATCTTTGCCCTGACGGTCAGCGGGCTGACGGCCATCCCCTTGCGCTGGGAACTGCGCCTGCTGACCCGCCTGGCCGGCCCCGCCTCCGCGCTGGGGACGGCGCTGCCGTGGTTGGGAGAATGGATCGGCCGCGTGAACGCTGGCGTCCAGGAGGGGTATGGGACCTATCCGTTCCTCGCCTATGGCACCGACTGGCTGGCGTTCGGCCATATCGTCATCGCCATCTCCTTCATCGGGGCGGTCAAGGATCCTGTCCGCAACCGCTGGGTGATCGAGTATGGGATGATCGCCTGCGCCCTTGTTCTCCCGTGGGCGTTGATCTTTGGCGAGGCGCGCGGCATCCCCCTGTTGTGGAGGCTGATCGACATGTCCTTCGGCGTCTTCGGCATCCTGCCGCTCTGGTTGGCGCGGCGGGAGGTGCAGCGCCTGGAAAGAATATCATGACAAAAGCGGTCAAATTCAAGACTTTTGTCATTTGACACTCGTCAGACGATAAAGTAACTTAAACACGGTTATTTCCGAAATCTCTCCAAGGAGTGGCTTATGGCTCTCAAGATTACAGATGAATGCATCGCTTGCGGCGCTTGCCTGCCCGAATGCCCGACCAACTCGATTAGCGAAGGGACGCCCTATGTGATCGATCCCAACACCTGCGTCGAGTGCGTCGGCCACTTCGACAGCCCGCAGTGCCAGGCCGTCTGCCCGGTCGCAGACGTGGCCATCGTCAAAGCATAGTTTGACATCGCGGCGGCCTTTCGCTATAATCTCGACCAACCCAATATCCACCTTCGGGGCAGGGTGAAATCCCCGACCGGCGGTACAGCCCGCGAGCGCCGAGCAGTGTCGAGGCGCATGACCCGGTGAAACTCTGGGGCCGACGGTCACAGTCCGGATGAGAGAAGGTGAAGACGCGCCCGCAAGGGCCGGCCTTTCCATTTGCCCCGGAAATCCATTTTCCGGGGTTTCGTTCGATGGAAACGCGCCTGCGTCTCCCTGCCCCGTCCCTGCGACGGGGCTGTTGTTTTTGCATCGAATGGCACGAATTGAACGAATGAACTTGAACCCTTTTCGCCTCTCCCCCCAAACCCTGCGCCGCTCGCGGCCCTGGGCGGTTTTGCTCTCCCTGGCCGCCGCGCTCCTGACCTGGGAACTGGTCAGCCGTTTCAGCGGCCTGCCGTCCTTCATCCTCCCCGCGCCGGAGCAGGTGGCCGTCCGCTTCTGGCGGGCGCTGAACGAGGATAACCTGCTCCTGCACACCGCCGTCACCTTGAGCGAGATTTTGCTCGGCCTGCTGACCGGCACGCTGGCGGCGGTCGGCCTGGGCTACGCGGTCGCCAAATCGCGGACCTTCGAGCGGCTGGCCGCGCCCTACCTGGTGGCCTCGCAGGCCATTCCGGTGGTCGCCATCGCGCCGCTGCTGGTCATCTGGTTCGGGCCGGGGATGTTCTCGAAGGTGCTCATCTGCGCCCTGATTGTCTTCTTTCCGGTGCTGGTCAACACGGTGGTGGGGGTGCGCGCCGTGCCGCGGGCGCTCCACGACCTGATGCGTTCGCTGCGCGCCACGCGCGGGCAAATCATCCGCCTGCTCGAGGTCCCGGCGGCGCTGCCGGTGCTGTTGGGCGGACTGCGCATCGGGGCGACCCTCTCGGTCATCGGGGCGGTGGTCGGCGAACTGGTCGGCGCGGACCGGGGGCTGGGTTTCCTCATCAACACCGCCCGCGGCCTGTACGACACCGCCCTGGTCTTCGTGGCCGTCTTTACGCTCATCGCTCTGGCCCTGGCGCTCTACGGACTGGTCGCCGGGCTGGAGAAAAAATTCCTTTCATGGCAGGAGTCTCACGAATGAAGAAACTCTTTTCGCTTTCCCTGCTTGTCTTGCTGCTGGCGCTCACCGCCTGCGGAGGCAAGCCCTCCCAGCCGCTGACGCATGTGCGCCTGTCGCTGGGCTACATCCCCAACATTCAGTTTGCTCCCATCTACGCGGCGATTGCGAATGGCCGCTTCGCCGCCGAAGGCCTGGAGGTGGAAGTCACCCACATGGACGAGAATCAGGCCGCGGCGCTGGTCGGCTCCGGCGACCTGGACTTTGCGGTTGTCTCCGGCGAGCAGGTGCTGCTGGCGCGCGCCCAGGGACTGCCGGTCGTCTATGTGATGGCCTGGTATCAGCGCTACCCGGTCTCGGTGGTGGCGGCGGCCGGCGAGGGCGTCAACTCTCCCGCCGACCTGCGCGGCAAGACCATCGGCCTGCCCGGCCTCTACGGGGCCAATTACATTGGCCTGCGCGCCCTGCTCCACGCCGGCGGCCTGACCGAGGCGGACGTGACCCTCGAGTCGATCGGCTATACCCAGGTCGAGGCGCTGGCTTCCGGGCGCAATCCGGTCATCTGCGGCTACACGGCCAACGAACCGGTGCAACTGCGCGCCCGCGGCTACGACATCACCGAACTGCGCGTCGCCGATTACGTCCAACTGGCGGGCAACGGCCTGCTGGTCAGCGAGAAGACCGTCCGCGAGAACCCCGAACTGGTGCGGCGGATGGTCAACGGCTTCCTCAACGGCCTGCTGGATGTCATCGCCGACCCCAAGGCGGCCTACCGCATCTCGCGCGACTTCGTCGAAGGCCTGGGCGAGGACGACCCCATTCAGATGCAGGTTCTCCTGACCTCCATCGAACTCTGGCGCGCCGAGCGCCCCGGCTACTCCGACCCGCAAGCCTGGCAGAACATGCAGGACACCCTGCTCGATATGGGCCTGCTCTCCGCGCCGCTGGATTTGTCGCAGGCGTTCACGAATGAGTTTGTGCCGTAGAAGAGCAGGGAAACAGGTAGGCAGGTAAACAGGTAGGCAGGTAGGCAGGTAAACAGGTAAGCAGGTAAACAGGCAGGTTATGGAACCCATCCTCACCGTTCGCGAATTGAGCGTGACCTTTCCCGATAACAACGGCGGGTTGGAGGCGCTCGGCTCGGCATCCTTCGAGATTTGCCCGCAGGAGTTCGTCTGCCTGCTGGGGCCGTCGGGGAGCGGCAAGTCCACGCTGCTGCGCGTCCTGGCCGGGCTGCTGCGCCCCACCGGCGGCGACTTCGTCTTTGCCGGCGGCCAGCCGAAGATTGGCATGGTCTTCCAGCAGGCCAATCTCATGCCCTGGCGGACGGCGCTGGAGAATATCACCTTGCCGCTGGAATTGGAAAACGTCCCGCCCGATGAGCGCCGCGCCCGCGCCCTGGAACTAATCGAACTGGTCGGCCTGACCGGCTTCGAGGACGCCCGGCCGCGCGACCTTTCGGGCGGGATGGCCCAGCGGGTGGCGATTGCCCGCGCCCTCATCCACGACCCCGACCTGCTGCTGCTCGACGAACCCTTCGGCTCGCTCGACGCCCTGACGCGCGAACGGATGTGGAGCGAACTCTCGCGCATCTGGCAGGCGCGCCGCAAGACGGTGCTGATGGTGACGCATTCCATCGGCGAGGCGCTCTTCCTGGCCGACCGGGTGCTGGTGCTCAGTCAGCGCCCGGGGCGAATCAAACTCGACCTGGCGGTGGATTTGCCCCGTCCGCGCACGGACGAGGTCCGCTACACCGCCCATTTTGGCCGCCTGGCGCGGAAGTTGAAGGAAGCAATTGAGTAGGTCGGATTGCCAATCCGACCTATGGTGTTGCATTGGGTTCGGCGCGCTGGGCGGCCACGGCTGCGGCGATCTGGGCGTCGTAGGCCGCGTCCATGGCGCGCTGGTTGGCGTTGAAGGCAGCGGCGGGGGCTTCCTCTTCTTCGCGGCGGCGCTGCTGCTCGAGGGCGTAGGCCATCACCGCGCCGATCAGCCCCCATAAGACGGACGGTGGACCGTCAACGGTGGACGATGGACCGTCGACAGCAGACGGCGGATTGCTGACCGCGGACGGCGGTTCGGGGGGCGGGGTGGCGAAGGCGCGGGTCGTCGGCTGGGGGAGGAAGTCGTCCGGGACGGGGAGCGGGCGCAGGGTCAGCGGCAGGGAGACGTAGGGGCTAGGTCCGAGCCGGGTCGAGGCGCGACCGGTTAAGCAGCCACGTCCAGGCCGAGCGCGCCAGCCAGCCGGATGTCCACCCTGCCGCAAAGCCGGCCAAGAGGCTCACGGCAACCACCGACCAGACCGGCCAGCCGGCCTCCCAGGCGGATTGTCCCGCCAGCCGCCCCGCCCAGCCGCCAGCAGCGATCGCGATCAGCAGGGTCAGCAACAGGCCGGTTGCGTTAATCAACAACGCCCGCGCCAGAGCGCGCCGGTCCAACTGACCTGCGCGGTAACCCCGCCAGGCTGGCCGGAGGGCGAAGAACAGCGCCATCCCTACTCCTGCCGAGAACACGCCCAGGGATAGCCACCCTGCCTGCCGCGGCCAGAGGACCGTCGTTGCAGCCAAGAGCAGCAGGGTCAGCAGCCAAGCAAACAGCCAGAATTTCTTGTATGGTTTGGTCATGATTTCCCCTCCTAATCCAAGTTTCAGAATAACTGTCACGGGACCACCCACCATCCATAGAAGGGACTATATTCTACAAATGGATAGGGAATGATGACCTGTGTTTTGAGCGAGATTGCTGAGAGAGGCCCTTGAGCCCGTTCAAAAATTGCCCATTCTCCATCGGGTGAGAGAGCGACTATCCCCGAGCCGATAGGAGCATATTCTGTCACGATTCTCTCCGCACCCTTTTGGCTATCTATTATCCCTACAGTCGTGTAAGTGGGATATGGAAGGCCTTCTAGGGCAAGAAAATCGAACCAGACCAAATAGCGTCCCGCTCGATCCCAAACAGCACTTGCCACCCGGACCGGACGCTGATACCAGTATTCGCACTCTGTCCCTGTCATCAAGCATTCGGACCTGGTAATGGCCAGCAGATTGGGGAACGGCCTTGGTGTACCTGAAGGGTCGGGAAGAATCAGAACTGTATTTTGCCCGGCGGCCAATATTCGATGATGTATGCTCCAATTATCTTGACAGGCAAGTCCACCGAGGCTCAACGATCCAAAACAGTTTGGCTCATCTTGAGAAAGAGTGATGGTACACTATAGGCATGGAATTTCCGATCACCGACCTCCTGAGCGCAGAAGAAAGTGAACGCTGGATTTTGGAACACTTTCATCCTGA
>JAIOAU010000027.1 GCA_019873655.1 Chloroflexota bacterium
CATTTCTTGAGCGGTTATGTGGCTATCCACGAGTTTCGCGTCAACCTGAAGCGCATTTCGCCAGAATTCATTTCTGCTCTCGTCGCTGTTCACTCTTTCTACAGATGAGCCAACAATTCTCATCCTAGGAGGAATGCATGCCCCGCATTCGCTGCCACTACTCAGACTGTGTCTTCCTCGATGAAGGGTACTGCAGCGCTGCAGCAGTCGAGATCGATCCCGACACCGGTTGCGCCACCTATTCCCCCACCGAAGAGGCTCTCGCCAGCGACGAGGACTGGGAAGACGAAGAAGAGGAATGGGAAGAAGAAGACCTGGAAGAAGAAGACGAGGACCTTTGGGAAGACGAAGAAGACGAATTCTAAGATTCTCCCCAAACAAACCATGGGCGCGGAACTGCGCCCATTCTGTTTAAAACGGCTATAATCGCCCCAGGAGGCAAAACTGCTTGCCAATTGAAATCGAAATGCTCCAAAACTCGCGTCATTCGTGTAATTCGATGCTCGACTTCTCTGGATAAACATGTCCTACCTCGACCGACACCCTGCCGGCGCCCTGCCCAAGCCCGTCCGCGCCCGAATCCTCGAATTTCTCACCGGCTTCGCCGGCTGGTTCGCCCTCTTCAGCCTGGCCTGGACCGTCGCGGCGGCCCTCGGACAGCCCGCCCTGGCGCAAAACAGCGCTCTGTGCCTCTTCGCCCCCGGCGGCCTGGACATGATCATCGCCGTTGCCCTGATTGCCGCCAAAAAATGGTACGCCCTGAGCGGATTCGTCGCCGCCTTCCTGGTCAACGGCCTGGGGCTGTTCCTCGTCGCCGTCGCCGGTTACCTGCCGGGCGGTTTCAATCTGCCTGCCCTGGTCCTGCACATCCCGTTCTATTTCCCGCTGATGACCCCCTGAGAAAGCCCACCGGCCTTGTGATACAATCTCCAGCATGAAACGCAGTCTGGGGTTTCTGCTGATTCTGCTCCTGGTCGCCGCCTGCCAGCCGGCTGCGGCAGAGGTCACGCTGATAGACGGCGAGCGGATTCTCACGCTGACCACTGCGGAACGCCTCCCCTCCGCCCTGTTGGCCGAGGCGGGCGTTGCCCTCGGCGAGGCCGACCGCCTGTACTACCTCGGGGCGGCCATTCCCCTCGATCAGCCGCTGCCCGAAGCAAACGCCTACCACCTGACCGTCCGCCGCGCCGTCCGCCTGACCCTGGTCACCCCCGATGAGACCCGCATCCTGCAAACCGCCGCCGAGACCGTCGGTCAGGCCCTGCGCGAGGCCGGCATCGAACTCTACGCCGCCGACCGCCTCGACCCGCCCGCCGAAACCCCGCTCACCGACGGCTTGAGCGTCGTCTATCAACCCGCCCGCCCATTGACCATCGCCGTCGACGGGCGCGAAGTGCAGACGCGCTCCACCGCCGCCACCGTCGGGCAGGCGCTGGCCGAAGCCGGCCTCCCCCTCCTCGGCCTGGACTACGCCGTCCCGCCCGAAACCGCCCCCCTGCCCGCCGACGGCCGCATCCGCATCGTGCGCGTCCGCGAGGACGTCATCCTGACCCAGACCAGCCTGCCCTACGAAACCCGCACCGAACTGACCCCGCAACTGGAACTCGACCAGCAGGAAATCATCCAGGTCGGCGAACCGGGGCTGGCCGTCAGCCGGACGCGCGTCCGCTACGAGGACGGCGTCGAGGCGGCGCGCCGCACCGAGGCCGAGACGGTCGTCCGCCCGCCCCGCGACCAGATCACCGGTTACGGCACGCAGGTCGTCGTCCGCACCGCCGTCGTGGACGGCGTCACCATCGAATACTGGCGCTCGCTGCGGGTGTACGTCACCTCCTATGCGCCCTGCGGCGGTTACACCGTCTATCCCTGCTACTATTACACCTCCAGCCGCAAGCCTGTCCAGATCGGCGTGGTCGGCGTGGTGCGCTCCTGGTACTACCTCATGCAGGGCTGGCCCATCTACGTCCCCGGCTACGGCCGCGCCACCATCGAAGACGTCGGGGCCGGCTGGCCGCCCGGCAATCACTACTGGATCGACCTGGGCTACACCGACGACAACTACGTCCCCTGGAGCGGCTGGATCACCATTTACTTCCTGACCCCCGTGCCGGAAAACATCCCCTACATCCTGCCATGACCGCCATCGGGCTGCCTCCCCTCGACGTCCCTGCCCTGCTGCGGCAGTACGGCCTGCGCCCCAGCAAGGGCCTGGGACAGAATTTCCTGCAGGACAACCACGCCCTGCAGAAAATCGTCGCCGCCGCGGACCTCGAACCGGGCGACTCCGTCCTGGAAATCGGCCCCGGCCTCGGCAGCCTGACCCGTTACCTGGCCCTCGCCGCCCGCGCCGTCACCGCCGTCGAACTGGACGAGGCGCTCTTCCCGGCCCTGCGCGCCGTCCTGGCCCCCTACCCCAACGTCCGTCTCGTCCAGGGCGACATTCTCGACCTCCGGCCCGCCGACCTGATCGAAGCCTCCGACTACCTGGTGGTCGCCAACATCCCCTACTACATCACCTCGGCCCTGCTGCGGCACCTGCTGGAGAGCGAACCGCGCCCCCGCCGGCTGGTATTGACCGTCCAGCGCGAGGTGGCCGAGCGCATCTGCGCCGGGCCCGGACGGCTGAGTCTGCTGGCCTTGAGTGTGCAGGTCTATGGGGCGCCGCGCCTGGCGGCGCGCATCCCCGCCGAAGCCTTTTACCCCCCGCCCAAGGTCGACTCGGCCGTGGTGCGCATCGAAGTCGCCCCGCAGCCGCGCTTCCCCGCGCCCCAAATGGAAGCCTTCTTCCGCCTGATCAAAGCCGGTTTCTCGCAGAAGCGCAAGACCCTGCGCAACGCCCTGGCCGGCGGCCTGGCCATCGAACCCGCCGCCGCCGAACGTCTGCTCGCCGCCGCAGGCATCGACCCAATGCGGCGGGCCGAAACGCTCAGTCTGGACGAATGGGGAAAACTAATCGAACATCTGTGAGGCGACGTCGCGCCTGCCGGCGCGGCCCAGCCGGCGCAAATCCCGATAGCCCCACCAAACCTGCCAGACGCGCAGCGCGGCCTCGATCTGAATGCGCAGCGACATCTTCGATTTCCCGGCCCGGCGTTCGGCAAAATAGATCGGCACTTCGCCCAGTCGGAACTCCAGGCAGTGCGCCAGATAAGCCATCTCGACCAGGAAAATATAGCCGCTGGCGCGAATGCGCTCGAGGGGCATGGCCAGCAAGGTTTCGCGCCGCCACAACCGGAAGCCGGTCGTCACATCGCGCAGCGGCAGCCCCAAAATGGTGCGGGCGTAGAAATTGCCAAACGCCGAGAGCATCTTGCGCCAAGGAGACCAGCGCACGTCCACGCTGCCGCCCGGCACATAGCGCGACCCCAGCACCACGTCGCAAGTCGCCAGGCGCTCCGCCATCGCAATCAACGCCTGGGGATCATGCGAAAAATCGGCGTCCATCTGAGCGATGGCTTCGGCGCCGCTCTCCAGCGCCAGCCGGAAGCCCTCCAAATAAGCCGAACGCAATCCCAGTTTGCCGGCGCGGTGCAGGACGGCCAGCCGCCCCGGATGAGCCGCCGCCAGTTCATCGGCGAGGCGGCCGGTGCCGTCCGGACTGGCGTCGTCCACCACGATGACGCTCACATCCAGCGGCAGCATAAATAAAGCGGAGACCAACTTCGGCAGGTTCTCCGCTTCGTTATACGTCGGAATGACGATGGTAATTCGCAACCGTGCTCCTATTTACGCGTGCGCAGCAGGGCCATCTTCAGATCCTCGATGGTCGCATACGCGCCGCGCGGCAACTCGCCAATGCGAATCGCCAGGCGTTGACTGCGCGGCACCGGCTGCTCACGGTCTTTGATGGGATAGAAATAGTCGAGAGATTGCTCCAGACGCGACCGCACCCGCTCCTGAAGAGTCGCTGCCCGCTCGGGACTGGTGATCAGGACGAAATCGGTCGGGCCGATATGACCAAGAAAGTCGCCGGAGGTGCCGATCTCGCGCATGGCGTTGTGGACCATCAGGCTGACCGCCCGCAGGACGTCATCCGAGGCGACAAAACCGTACGACTCGCGAAAAGCGTCCAGATTTTCGAGCGAGACGAGCAGCATGGCCCAGTTGCCGCCCTTCAGGCACTCGCGCAGCCGTTCATCCACCAGCCGGCCATCCGGCAAACCGGTGACCGGGTTGGTCAGTGTATCCTGGCTGGCCCGCCGCAAGGCGTTGCGCACGCGCAGGCGCAGTTCCTGGACGTCGAAAGGCTTGGTGATGTAGTCATCGGCGCCGAGTTCCAATCCCTGCAAACGGTCGGCCCGCTCACGCTTTTCGGTCAAGAAGATAATGGGAATGTCGGCCGTGCGGCGGTCGGAACGCAGGCGGCGGGCGACCTCGTATCCGTCGATGTCCGGCAGACGGATGTCGAGGATGATCAAATCCGGGCGCGAGGCCTGGCTGGCCCGCACGCCGTCTTCGCCCCAGTTAACGGTAAACACCTCGTAGCCCTGAACGCGGAAATAGGCGTTCAGCATATCGGCCACATCGAGGTCGTCTTCGACAATGAGGAGCTTCGGCTTGGCCTCGGCCATGTCCCACCTCTCGGAATCAGGTCAACGGTTCTTTCTGGATCACAAACTCGCAGACCGTATCGCCCATCGCGCAGCAACGCGACTCATTGACGCGGAACTCCAGCCCGCCCGAGACCCAGGTCAACATGGCTTGCAGCAAGCCCGTCGAAATGTAGCAGACGGGTTTGTCCAGCCCCTTACGGCCCCAGCAGATGGGACAGCGATGAATGGTCCAGATGAACTCGTTTTCGGTTTCGTCGACCGTGGAATACTGGTCGGTGACTTGCGAGAAAATCTTGGCACTGGCCGGCAGACCGATGCGCAATTTGGCCACCAGGGGCAGCACCTTGAAAGCCAGGTCGCCCACTCCGGCCAGGGCGCCGAAGTTCTTCAGAGCGTCGTTGAAGGTCGCTCGACCGGCGCGCAGGGCCAGGCCGCGGCCGCCGCGCGGGCCGTACATTTCCTCCAGAGCCACATGGATGGCCGTGAAATCGGCGAAATCGAATTCGCGCTCCAGATTGTCGGGAGGATAATTGTCGATCAAATGGCTCAGCCCGGCCAGGTTCAGAATGGCATTGAGGCCGTTCTTCCCCATCACTTCCTCATAGGCCTTGAGGGTGATCAGGGCAAATTTATTGGCGTAGTAATAACCGCTCTTCGGAATAGGCTCCATGTCTGTGCTGCCTTAGATGAGTTTGGTCAAGTCTTCTGCAGCGCGGCGCATGTCCAGGAGAATAAGGCCCAGTTTGGCCTGTTCACGCGCCAGCGCCGTGAGAACGGCATCCTCGCCCACCGACATCAGGACGACATAGCCCTTCTCGCCTTTAATGTAAACCTGCTCGAGCGTACCGCGGCCAAGTTCGGTGGCAATGCGTTCGCCCAGCGATAGCATGGCTGCCGACATAGCCGAAACGCGGTCTTCCTCTACCCCCTGAGGCAAAGCCGAGGCGATGCTCAGGCCATCCACGCTGACGATGGCCGAGGCCTCGATGTCCGGCGACGAGGCTTGCATTTCTCGAAGCCGATCCACCATCAATTGAGTGCGATTCTTGGTCAACCCTGCCTCCTTGACACAAGGCTTTTGCAATGAAACATAATGATGACTGTTGCTAATTTAGCACAGGGCGGAAAATGTGTCAAGTTGCTTAGCGCGCCTTTTTCGCCCTCCGCTTTACAAAATAGTAAGCCGCCATGCTATAATCCCCTGCACATGAAAACTCGCCTGCTCTTCCCTGTGGCCCTGGCCTTGTTGGCCGCCTTGACGCCCGCCCAAATCGCCGCTCCTCAAGGTCTGCCGGAGACCGACGCCGGCGCGGTCGTCTGTCCGCCCGATTTGTATTTCATGCTCCCAGAGGACTGTCTGACGCTCGGCCCTTCGCAGTTTCTGCGACAGGCCGCCGAGGAGGGCATCCCCTATCCGATTCTGCCCCTGCCAGCCTACCCGCCCGACGCCGCGCTCGGCCTCGTACCGTACTCGTATTTCCGGGTCGAAGAGACGGGGACGCCTGTCTTCCCCTCCCTGCCGGCAGCCATCAACGGCGGCAGCGCCGGACTGTATATCGGCCCCGGCGACATCCTGTACGTTTCCTACACCGAACGCACCGAAGCCGAGGGAGGCATCTACTACTTGCGCCGCGCCGGCGGCTGGATTCGCGGCGACGGCTCGCGCGTGGGACTTCCTTACCCCTTCCAGGGACTCCTCTTCAGTTCGACGCCGCGCAACGCCTTCGGCTGGGTTCTGCAAGAAGCCGTCAGCCGCGCCGCGCCCGGCTTCAACGCCCCCCTCGCCGGAACCAGTTACTCGCGCTTTAATATCGTCCAGGTGTTCGATATCCAACGGGCAGACGGCGTTGATTGGGTGCGCATCGCCCCGGGTGAATGGCTGGAAGACCGGCTGGTCGCCGTCGTCACGCCGGACGTCACGCCGCCGCCAGGCGTGAACGCCAATCGCTGGATTTCGATCGACCTTTACCAGCAAACGCTGAGCGTTTACGAAAACGGAGAATTGATCTTCGCCACGCTGGTTTCGAGCGGCATCGAGCCATTTTGGACGCAACCGGGGACGTTCCAAATCTATGAAAAGAAAGAGGTAGAGACCATGCAGGGCGCCTTCGAGGCCGACCGCTCCGACTACTACTACCTCGAAGACGTGCCCTGGACGATGTATTTCGACCAAAAACGCGCCCTGCACGGCGCGTACTGGCACTCGTTCTTCGGCTACCCGCGCTCGCACGGCTGCGTCAACCTGTCGCTGGGCGATTCGCACTGGCTCTACAACTGGGCCGAAGTCGGCGACTGGGTCTACGTCTTCGACCCCTCCGGTCAGACGCCGACCGACCCGGCCCTCTACGGAAGCGGCGCGCCTTGACGCTTGCCGCGCCGTATGGTATATTTGCGCCCGCTAACGGTCCCGTGGTGTAGCGGTTAACATGCGGCCCTGTCAAGGCCGAGATCGCGGGTTCGAATCCCGTCGGGGCCGCTGAAAGAAGACTGGTAAGCGCCAGTCTTCTTTGATTCAACAATCAATCCCCTTCCAGCAGAGGAGTAAAGCCGTTCCGGTGGGCCAGGATGAATCCGGTACAAGCGACAACGATGAGGTTTTTGTCGGCAAAACGATAGGTTGTCCTGCCCAAACAGGAACGGCTCCCTGATCCTTCGGCGGACACTCAGCCGCGTCACACCGGCACAGCGCTGACCTTCGCCTATCGCGCCCGTCTGCGCAGCCGGCAGACGCTCATCCTGCCGCAGGTGGACAGCCCGGTCTTCTTCCCCGATGTGCTAGTGGAGAAGGATGGACGCAAAATTTACGTGGAAGTGGAACTCGGCACGCGCAAGGAGCAGAAATGGCGCAACATGCAGGCCGCGCAGGGCTTTGTAGCACTGTGCGCCAGAACCCCCGCCAGCCACTGCTCGCTCGTCCGCGAGCGTCGCAATATGGATGCTTAATCAATCCGCGCGTAGCCGCGGCGCAACAGTTCACCTACGAAATCGAGCGCTTCTTGCCCATGCGCGGCTTGCAGGTCTTGCAAGGTATGCGCGCCGTCTAAAGATTGTAATACTGGCAAAGATTCTGCCGCGACCGGCAAAAGCGAAAGTCCTCTGACGAGCGCCCAGCCGGGATCGGCGGGCACGATCTCACAGTTCAGCGCCGGGCGGGCCAGGCGGTAGAGTTCTACCTCGTACATTTCCCCATCGGGCGGCAAGGGCATGCTCATCAGGGGATCTTGCACCGTCTTGTTGAGTTCTTCCAGCGCCCGGCAACCGCCGTGGCAACGCTCATACGCGCCGCAGGTCAGGCAGGC
Source organism: Chloroflexota bacterium (assembly GCA_019873655.1). Lineage (GTDB taxonomy): Bacteria > Chloroflexota > Anaerolineae > Anaerolineales > Villigracilaceae > JAFGSI01. The sequence continues at coordinate 7,853 of JAIOAU010000027.1, forward strand.
TGCGGGCGTCAACTGCCGCCAACGCTGCATGGCCTCGTTTTGCCAGAGTTCTTGCAGCGAATGCTCGAAGAGACTGCCCACAATGGTGGGGGAATGATTGCAGGGGCGCAGGCGGCCCCAAGGGTCAATGGTGCAATAAGATACACCTGCCCAACAGCCAGAAGCGCCCGATTCGGCAAAACATTGAGGAATGCAATTGCCGTAACGCACGCTGAACCGTCCGTCGGCGTGAACGGGGTATTGCCGCCGCAAGCGTTCGATCTCTACCATGGCCTGGCGCAGGGCAGCAGAGACAGGCTGAAAGGGCGAATCCGCGGCGCCGAGGAAGCGGTTGAAAACCACCCGCCGGGCGCCAAGCGAACGCGCCAGTTCGACCACTTCGACCAGTTGATGCAGGTTGAAAGCGTTCAATACGGTGCTGATGTGAACACGCAGCCCCGTCTCTGCGGCGCGGCGGATGTTGGCGCAGGTCTCTTCGAAAGCGCCGGGCACGCCCACAAAGGCTTCGTGCGCTGCGGCGTCGGCCCCGTGCAGGGAGACGAGCAGGCCGTCCAGATGCTTTGCCCGCCGGAGCAGGCCGAGGAGTTGTTCTGGCCTGTTCCAGCGGGCACTGGTAAACAGGGTGAAGGGGACGTCTAGGGCGTCAATCTCGCTCAGAAGGTCGGAAAACCGGGGGTGCAGGGTCGGCTCGCCGCCGGTGATTTTGAGGGCGCGGGCATAGGGGTGAATCATCTTCAGGATTTGCCGCCAGCCCTGAAGTGAAAGGGCGGCGGGCTGGCGCGCAAAGACGTTCCCGCACCCCTCGCAGCGGTTATTGCAGGCCGGGGTGAGTTCCAGCGAAAAGAGGAAGGGCGCGCGCAGATAAAACAGGGTCACTGGGGGCTGTAGAGATGGACGTAAATCTCGGCCAGTTCGGCGGCGGCATCATCATAAATTTTCTTGTACCCGTCTATTTCTTGTTCCAGTTCCGCTTTCTCTTTAAGAGAAGCTAACATCGCCAGTTTACTGGTCAGCCGCCCTATACTTTTTTGAGCATTGAGCATGGTTGTCTGCAAGTCTTCCAGGTACTGCTCATCAAGCATTACCGACTCGCCGTTATCCAGTCTTATACTGCCTGGTATAGCAGACAGGTCTTGCTGCAGGGATTGTTTGATTTCCTGTAGTCTGGCCTGCTCATTTGGTTCTTTGCTGTACTCAAAAATCGGCGGGGTCTTGGCTTTGCCAAGGTTGCGCTTTTCCCAACGCTCACGCAGGACGTTTTCGGCGTTTTGGCGCAGGAAGTCGAGCGCCCGCGCCAGGGCGTCGAGCAGTTTGGATTCTATCGTCAGGGCATGGGAAGCAGGCATTTCCTTGGCCTGCAACTTGAGAAATTGCTCAATTTCATCCGCAGAGGGGCGCTCTTTGTGGCGGATTTCGAGGTACTCGAACCAGCGATGTTCGTCCTCCAAGTCTTCTTCTTTGAATTCTGCCTTGCGGTAGAGTTCAAGCCATGTTTCCGGAGAAGCCGTGGGGATGGAGCGCAAAGCAGCGGCAATGCGCTGGGCAATTTGGTCTCTTGTCATGTCGCTGTTGACGGCATGATAGATTATGTTGCGAAGGGCATTGACCTGCCATTCTGGTTCGGGGATTTTGCGGAGATACTCTTCCCAAAGTTCTAAGGCAATTCCATGAAACCGGCGATATCTGTCGTTTTCGAGGATTTCCAGTTGTCGCGCCAGTACCTGGACAACGATGCCATCTTTCCAGAAAACACCGCTATGAACGAAAATTTTCCTGCGGATTAATCTGACCCAAGTTTTAAGGTAGTCTATCTTCAAATCTATCTTCTGGCAGAACTGTTCGAGCAACCAGATTGTGATTTGTCGGAAAATACTGATGGCCTGCAATAATTCTTGTTCGTCTATGGCCGTTCCTTGCAGCATTTCCCGAACTTCGGTTTGGATACTTTGTTGCCAAACCTCCCTGAGTTCGGCAAGGTTTGTGGGATCAAACTCGTCTCCCAAACTCGACCATCGTTTAATAAGTTTTTCAATAGTGTCAGGGTGACCGCCGCTTAACAAGGCAATATTTTCGCTAAGTTCACGCAGAAACTCTGCCCGATAATTTTGGATTGTTCTCCCTAGCCAATGTTCAAGTATCTTTCCCACGTGAGAGGGCTGAAGAGGACTCAGAGATATCCTTTTGAGAAAGACAGAACGCCAATTCTCCCAATTATACGGATTGTCCTCTCTTTCAATATAACGCCCAGCCAGGATGACCTTATAGTCCCTCGCACGGCGTTTATACAATGGAAGGGCGATTTCGTTATATAGCCATTCAATCAACCTCCCTTGACTGTCACTTTCAATGGAATCAAGCACGAGTACGAATTTTTCTTCAAGATTAACCAATCTGCCAAGTAAGTTCTTAGGCCCCTGGCTTGTTTGAGAAGCGCCAAACAACGCTTGGCTGATTTGATCACAGAGGGTTTGTGGAGTAGAAGCGCTCTCTAAACAAATATAGGCCCAACGATATCCGGCGCGTTCCAATCGCTCTTTGGCCTCTGTGCACAACAGGAAGGTCTTGCCATAGCCGGCAGGCGCGTCCAAGGCTATATATCTCGATCCGTCTTTAATAGCAGCCAGTGCTGTTTCCTGATTTTGGAACAACCGATGTCTTATATCCCCAGTTGCAGGGCTGCTCTCCGGCGTGCAAGCGCAATCGCTGGCGCAGTCGCAGTCACTAGCACAGTCACAGTCGCTGGCATAATTGCTTTGCCCGCGTGTATCAAAAGAATTGATGCCAACCCCTTGGGCCGATGGTCTGTTGATCAAACGCACGCGCGTTTTTGTATGGAATTTGTTATTCTTTTCCATCCGTTTTCGGGTTCTTCAGGAGTTGATAATCCCGGCGGGCGCTCTGCATGGCAGTAATGAAACCCGGAAATTCGGTGACCAGTTTTTTGCCGGTTTCTGGCTCGACAATTTCGTTCTTCCAGCGCTCGGTCAAGAGGTTGACAAGTTCGTCAACCAAACCCTGGTCGGGCAATTGCATGATGACCTCTTCTCGTAACCAACGCACAACCCGCTCGTATTCGAGCGTTCGCTTGGCTGCACTTTCAACGAAACGATTCGGGCTGAGTCGCAAAATGCCGGTTGCAGCGTCTGCCGCCGCTTCGAAAGCGAATTTATACCCTTCTGCCCATCCTTGTCGGGCCTTCTCCAGGTAAATGCTTGCCGAAGTTTGACGCGCCTTGGACTTGATATAGTAGGTCTGCGCCTCATCGGCAATTTTGGCGGCGCGTTCAGAATGTTCCAATGCCTTCTCTGCATCTTCTGGCCGGCCATCTGCTTTCCACTTTTGGAAATAAAGGATACCTAGGTCGCACTCGTTATCTGCCTGGCGGTATTGGTTCGAAAGGCCTACGGCCAACCTAAGGCTTTCTGTGTAACAACTCTCGGCTTCGTCCCAGCGTTGCACTTGACGCAGGAGAGTGCCTTTTTCATTGAGCGCTTCTGTCAAATTGGGGCGGTCTCCTAGGCGGCGGAAAATTTCCACCGCCTGGGTCAACATCGGCTTTGCGGCTTCGTACTTTTCTTTGGCCTTCTCCGTTGGCTCGCCATGGATTTGACGATATTGACCCCATTGGCGCAGCAGCCGCCCGTGGGCAACCAACACCAAGCCGATTCCGCTCTCGAAGTTGGCTTTTTCGAAATAACTACGGGCCTTTCGAAAACAACTTTCGGCTTCTTCAGGACGGAGTTGTTCGACCCGAATGGTGCCAATGACGTTGTAACTGTATCCGAGTTGTTCCGGATTGCCAAAACGTTCGCGGATCTCAAGCGCAGCCTGACATTCTGCCAGCGCCTCGTCTGTCCGCCCCATGCGCTGATACACATAGCCGAGATTGTTCTGCGCGTTCGCAACGGCTAGGGCGATTGCCTTTTGAATTTCAAAGTCTTCTGCTCGCACAGTCTCGCAAATACGAATAGCCTCTTTGAAACATGCAATGGCATGATTCATATGATTTTGACTTCGATAAGCCAGGCCAACAACGGTCAGAAGACGTGCATAATCCAGCAAGATAGCAAGGTGGTCGGAGGGAGACAACTCCTTTCGTAAAGCGGATTCGGACCGATGAATCCATTCTCCCTTTTGGTTTTCTTCAAAGGCGCACACTTCAAACAAGCGGCCCATTTGCCCTGAACGCTGGTAAATACGCGCCAAGCGGTAGCGAATTTCTGCCTGACTGACCGCATCCCAATTTTGCCAATTCTCTGAGTCCATTGTTTGGAGGGCGCGTTCAGTCGCTGCTTTTTCTGTTGAAAATGAACCCGCAATGACCTGATTGACCTTCCATTTTCTGCGTTGCCTCTCATTCATGCGGAACTGATAAGGCTCGAGTTCTGCATTCAAGGCTTCGAAATAGGATGCGGTGCGTTCCTGCCCTTTCTCAGCCTCGGCCGCCAAACTTTCATATTTCTCAAAAGCCTTCTCAAAGTCTATTTGCAACAAGTAATAAAGCCACTCCTGTTTTAAATCCGCAAGGATGAAGGAATCTGGTGAGGCTTGTTCGATTTGGGGCTGGTAATAGCCTTCTACGACCTTTCTGCAAACCTGGAGTCGGATTTCGCCGGTTGGGTCTTCGTCGGGCCAGATATGGATATTCAGGAGGTCGCGCATTTCGTCATGCAGTTGCCAGTTCCCTTGGGGCTGAGAGCGGGAGGGTGGAGAATATTTCACAAAGAAAAAACGACGCATCCCCTCCAAATATTCCTTGAGTTTTTCAGGGTCATCTGGCAACAAGATGGAAGCGAATTCCTGATTGAAGCGCCGGCTGAACAGCGCCATATACAGAATTAACCAGTCTTGAGGATATTGCACAGAAGCCACGCGTCGAACGAGGTTGCGATCAATATGCTTGGAATCTTTGAGATCGCCCAATAGTTCTGGGAGTGAGTTGCCTTCTTTCAGCCAATCAATGACTAGCGCTATCCGAATGGGTTTCCCGCCGGTTAATTCTGCAATTTCGGCGAGGTCCTCTTCCTTCAGCCCTTGAAGTCCTTCTTTTACTAGATAGCCTTTAATGTCATCCTTGTCCAGGCATCCAATTTCCCAAGATTCACACGCGTCGCCCAAGGCTTCTTCAACCTTTTGCCGCGCCTCCGATCTGCCGGCCAACAGCACCAATGTTCCCGGTTTTCCTTTGTGCATGTCATGCAACAAGCCGCGGAAAAAGTGCAACGCCGATTCGGTGAGGCGCTCTGCTGTGTCAAACGCCAAAATGATTTGGCCAGGTTTTAGACGAGAATACCCCATTAAGAAAGCGTCTCGCAATCTTTCCAAGCCCACCGTGTCCTCGTCTGAGACGATATCGTGGGCATAATCCTCTGATGCAGCAAAAAATTCCTGAAAGCCTTCGGGGTCAAGTCTATAGGCAAGGCTTCGGAGCAAAGATTCCTCGCGGCGATGTTCGGTCCAATACAGGTCAATGATGTCGTCTTCAGAGAAGACAAGACTTTCCTCTTTGGATGAGTATTTTTCCCTGGCCAATTGCAAGAATTTCTTGAGAAGTTGGGTTTTGCCGATTCCGCCCGGCCCGTGTAATAAAATTGCCCATTTCTCCCTTGCATGTTGCTCGAGAATTTGCTCAAAACGCTTTAATTCATCTTCTCTGCCTACAAACCGAATTTCTGGATAGATAGATTGGGTCATGAGAGCCTCCAAATGCTCGATTTTCTTCTCTATACTCTTCGATCGCACTTTGCCCTATCCAGGCGGTTAAACGAGGTTATCAGATAACAAAAGAGGTTTCCATATAACGATTCGAAAGCCCAAATCGTCGGCTTTCATCTGGCAATGGTGATACATGCGGTAAGCGGCTCGCGCTATATCCTGCCTGCACTTGAATGAACCTCCGCGCTTGATTCTAAACGTCTCGTTTGATGATAACAGATTTGGGATCTCTTTAGACAGATTTATTTTCTCAGAATAAGATCGAGGTCTGGACAGAGTCCATTCCCAAACATTTCCCACCATGTCGCTAACGCCATAACGACTATCTCCAACAGGGGAATATTGGCCAACCGGGGTGGTTTGTCCAAGTTTTGATTCCTTGGAGTTGCATTTGGATGGGTCGAAGGTGTTGCCCCATGGCCATACATTCCCATATTCCCCTCGGGCGGCTTTTTCCCACTCCTCTTCTGTGGGTAACCGGGCTTGCCAGTCCGTCATGTCCTGCGGCCACATGTTGGCCTCCATCATTTCCTTCTGCCAAATCTCGCAAAATGATTTTGCCTCTTCCCAAGTAATTTCTGTCATTGGATGTTCGTTTGGATTTGTAGTGCTTTTGTACACAGACGCCCAGAGTTGTCTGGTGACAGGGTAACGTGAAATCCAGTAGTCATAGGGTATCTTCTCTGAATGCTGGGGAATTTCGAGATTGTCCCAAAAATCTGCCCCCGAAGGAGTTCCCATAATGAATTCCCCAGCAGGAATTTGTATAAATTCTATTTCTCCAATCTTGAGAATTTCAGGAGGGCGGTAAGAGCGGCCAATTTCATCTCCTCTGTCGTCTCCTTCTTTGCCTTTATCGGACAGCAATCTCGGCGTCAAATAGATAAACGTATTGAGCTGTGAACTTGAAAATTTTTCACTGAAACCGCCCTCTTCTCCGATTGTTCGTAAAACTTGGACAAAAGTGCCTTCGTAATCGTCTGACTTATATTCCGAGTACGTCGCATTATGCTCCTGGTCTCCACTAGCCCATCTAACAGCGTCCTTGATAAATCTGTACAATAATTCTGTTTCGGTCAGGATTGTGCGAACCTTCTTGCGAAAAGATGGAGGGGATGATGTAATCAATAGCTGCCACAGGAAGAAATCTCTTTGCGTAATTTGTCCGCCATGCAAATTGCACACGACCGCCCATTGCAAACTAAGTTGGTTGATGAGAAGTTTCAATTTGCGCGGATTGGAATGTGATGCAGCATACAATACTGGCCATATTTTCTCAAGCAATTCTTTTAATGGCGCGTCTGTCTTGCTACTTATAAAAGTTTTTACATCGTTTCTCTCTATGGGAGGTAGGAAAAAACTCTCTTGGATCATTTTGTCCAAATAATCACGCGCATTCTCCTCCGCGTTGGGAAGCCCCGAATAATGTTTCAGAACAGACTGCTGAATTACATCGGTGTCTGCACCAATCACAAAAACGCAACCAGGAATATCCATAAACAGTTTTATGGCTTCTAAAACCTGGACTGTTTTATCAGGTAAACAGCGGTCTAAATCATCTATGAAAATAACTAGAACTGCTTTATCGTCTTCGATTCGATCAAAGTCCGATTCGCCATGAACCCATCTTGCAATAAGCGTCTCAAAAGCACTCTTAAAATGCTCAAAAAAGGCTATATTTTCGCCCAACGGTGTCTCAGTTCGGAATTTGTTAATATCCAGACCTACTTCAAGGAAATCGCCGAATCGCAGTTTAAACATGTTGACAAATGTCGCCAACACGTCATAACGTGGTTTGGTGGGGTCTAATATCTTCGACAAAATATTAGACTTCAAGTTTTCTTGAGACATTGTTGCAAGAATTGCCTGGATCAGCGCAACAAGTAGCGAATTTTCGTTCGAATATTTCCATGCGTTGAACCAGACCGTCTTGCATGTTCTAAACTCTGCGGTCACATCTTCGCCTTGGTTGGCGAATTCTACTGGCGGCGCTTTCTTTTTGCCAGAAATGGCCTGTTGACTGTTGATGAGCATTTGCATAGTTGCTCTCAGCAGGCTGGTTTTCCCGGATCCCCATTTTCCGTTGACTGCTATTGTAATAGGTGTTTTGGTCTTCTTTGAGGCAATTAATCTGGCTAGGGTAATTGCATATTCTCTAAAGTTGAAGGATAATTCTGCGATCTGTGTCTCCTCGTTAGGTAGAGAAAGCGCAGGATTATCATCCAATACAAAAGGAGTGATGTAGGTGATCTTTCTTTCTTCGGACATATGACACCTTCAGGTTGTTTGTATCTCTGTCAGGCCTTTATCATCCACACTTTTCCAACCTCAAACCCTATCCCTACCACTTTTTCCATAGACTTTTTATACGCCTCTCGTAGTTTTTGTCGTGTGTTGGCCGTGGTATCGAATTCTTCGATGCCGCTTCGGAGTCCAATTCTATTGTACAACATGTCGTACAAAATCAGGCGGTAATTGCTTTCCGTCAATCCCATGAGGGTAGGCAAAAAATAAATTTCAGTATCCCCATTGACCAGCCAATTAGGCAGAGCGCCCATTCCGCTCATCTTGCTGGTCATGATGAAAAAGTCGGCGGGGGGCAATTCTTCCCCGTAGTAAGCAGAAATCAGTTCGGGGGTAGTCGGGATGCGTCCTTCACGAATCGCAAACTGAGCAGCAAATTGCGCGGCCTGTTCTCCCACCAGCGGCGATTCGCCAATGGCGTAGAAGAGCTTGTGCTGTGAATAAACAGATGTTTGCCGACAGGTCTCTTCTATCCAGACCAGCGCCCTTTCACATTCTGTGCCTTTAAGCCTGTCAGGTTCCCCGTACACGCGAACCCGCATCTGATATGCGTGGTACAGTTCAAGCGTCTCTTCTGCGTGAAATAAAATTCGCAAACCTTCCAGGAGCGTGATGGCGCGGTACTTGGGACCTCGCTTCAAAACCGAACGCCCTAGAATGGGAACGAGTAAGACAGGCAGGCCATAGTCGAAGAACACTTTTAGGCTTTTCAACACAAAGTCGGCGGGGATTTGCGCCGAGGCTCGATAAAATTCATCTGATCCTGGTTCGTAATCGGTGTAAGCCAACACCAGGCGGCGGCTTCCATCTGGCACGAAAACGCCCACTTGCGGACGTCCAAATTTTGCCAGAATTTGCAGAATCTCTTCTCTGGGGAGAGCGAGAAAGTCTTCCGGTGATATGTCTGTCATTTCTCTATCCCATCAAGAGGTTCTATCATAATCTTATAAACCCTGGGCCAAAACAATTCCTACGTCTGCAACGCTTCCCATTCGTTCAGCAATCCATCCATCTCATACTGCACGCGAGCGTAGTCGCGGCCCAGTTGGGCGACGCGCGCCGGGTCGGCGGGGGGATTCTCGAGACGCGCGCCCAGGGCCGCCAGTTCGGCCTCCAGGGCGGCGATTTTGTTTTCCAGTTCCTGCAAACGGGCCAGACGACGGCGTTCGGCCTTGACCGCCTCAGAGGCCTCGCGGCGGCGCGAGGCGGCGGGACGGGCCGCCTCCGTCTCGGCGGCGCGCAGGGCGGCCAGCCGCGCCCGCTCCTCCTTGCGCTGGCTGTACGTCCCCTCGAAAACATCCAGGCTGGTCTCGTCCGGGTTGATTTCCCAGATCTGAGTCGCCAGGGCGTCGATGAGATACCGGTCGTGGGTGACCAGCAGGATGGTCCCGGCGTAGTCGTCCAGGACGGCCTGTAAGACCTCTTGAGAAGGGATGTCGAGGTGGTTGGTCGGTTCGTCGAGCAGAAGCAGGTTCGTGTCCTGGAGCGCCAGTTTTGCCAGCGCCAGCCGCCCGCGCTCGCCGCCCGAAATCATGGCGACCGTCTTGTAGACATCGTCGCCGGAGAAGAGAAACTTGCCCAGGTAATCGCGAATCTGCCCTGGCAGCCAGTGCGGCATGAGCGTTTCGATCTCCTGCATCAGCGTATTGGACGGGTTCAGCCCCTCGTGCGCCTGGGCAAAATAGCCGACATGCAGCGACGCCCCCAGCGTCACCTCCCCTGAAAGCGGCGGGATTTCGCCCAGAATGGTCCGCAGAAAGGTGGTCTTGCCCGCCCCATTGGGACCGATGAGCGCCGCGCATTCGCCGCGCCGCAGAACGATGTCGGGGGCGCGGAACAGGACCCGGCCCGGGTAACCGACGATCAGGTTCGAGGTCCGCAGAACAAGTTCGCCGGAGCGGCCGGCCGTCCGCAGGTTCAGGCGCAGCCGAGGCAGAGTCCGGACCGGAGAACGGAGGGCGCGCACGCGGCGTTCGGCTTCCTCGACTCCAAAAGGCGAGGCGGCAATCGTGACCTCGTCGGCCGTCTCGGCCCATTTCTGGTTGAGCGCCGCCTCGAAACCGATCTGCTCGATGGCCTGGACGATGCGGCTCAGACGCCGCAGCCGCCCCTTGGCCTGGCTGACGTTCTGGCCGGAGATGTTCTTCTTGATGTACTCGACTTCCTTGAGCAGTTTTTCTTTTTCGGCTTCGAAGATTTCCTGGCGGCGCTCGGCGCGCGCCTGACGCTCATGCAGGTAGGCGGTGTAATTGCCGGGATAATACTCCAGCCCGGCGGGAGTCATTTCGAGCAGGCCGTTGCAGACGGCGTCGAGGAAATAGCGGTCGTGGGAAACGATCAGGGCCGCGCCCGGCCACTGGGCAAGGTAGCCCTCCAGCCATTCGACGGCGGCGATATCAAGGTGATTGGTCGGCTCGTCGAGCAGGAGCAGGTCGGGGTCGGAGAGCAGCAGATGGGCCAGATAGGCGCGCGTCCGCTGACCGCCGGAAAGATGTTCGAGCGGCAGATGAAAGTCGGCGGGCGCGAATCCCAGGCCGGTCAGCACCTGTTGGATGCGCGTCGTGTAGGTGTAGCCGCCCTGGCGCTCGAATTGTTCCTGCAATTTGCCGTATCGTTCCAGGATGGCCTCCGCCCGCCCGGCCTCGGCCATTTCGGCTTCGAGACGGTGCAATTCTTCCTGACGGGCAATCAGGCCGGCGAAGGGCGCCAGGCAGAAATCCCAAACCGTCCCTTCCATCTCGAACCCGGCTTCCTGCGGCAGATAGCCGATGCGCAAGTTCTTTGCCCGCGTCACCGTCCCGCCGGAGGGGTCTTCCAGGCCGAGCAGAATGCGCAAGAGGGTGGTCTTCCCAATCCCGTTCGGACCGACCAGCGCCAGGCGGGCGCCCCTGGAAATGCTGAACGAGACGCCGGCGAAGAGATCGACCGGGCCGAAGGATTTGGAGAGATCGTGGACGGAAAGGAGGGACATGAGCGGATTCGGGGTGCGGAGTGCAGGGTGCGGGGTGCAGAGTTCAGGCGTCAGTCGTCAGTCAAAGAGGGCGGGAGGGGGGCGACCGGGGGCTTCTGTCCGTTCAGAGACAATACTGGACCTGATCTAGGTAGGGAAAGTCGGCCGGCTCGACGCGAATCTGCGCCACCGGCTTGACCGGGGTCTCGCTGCCCCATTCTTCGTATTCGCCGCCGAAGAAAGCGAGCGCCCGGATGCGATGCCGCGAGGGGATATCCTCGGCGCGGGCAAAGTAGAGCGTCCCGGCGGTGAAAGGAAACTGGTCTTTGAGGGCGCTCTCCAATTCGAAGTGATAGTATTTTTCGCGGCGCGCGCCGCTGCCAATCGCCACGCAGCCGTTGCGGGTGCGGCGGCACTTTTCCCTGTCCAGGATGGCGAACCACAGCGCCCAGACGGCGTCGGGGGAAGCGAAAATCTGGGGCCGGTTGCCGAATTCGGTGACGTCATGGCTGGACCGAATCGGCTCGAGGGTCTTCAAATCGGGCAGGTTCGAGCCATGGACGACCAGCCCGCGCCAGTCGCACAAGTAGTTCAGGAAATCGATCTTGGGGTAGGGCAGGTCGTATTCGATGGGCCGTTCGGCGCGGACGGGCAGCCAGGTGTTGAACAGGCGGTTGAACTCGTAGGAAATCTTCGGGTCGAGGGAAATCACCCGCCGGCGGATGGGCGATGTCGGACTGCCTTCCGCTCTGCGCACTCTGGGATAGATCAGTCGAAAGAGCGGCAAAGCCAGGAACTCGGGGAGAGGCATGGCGACTATTTCCCGCCGAATTGCTGCAGAGCCAGCCGCAGGCGTTCTTCCACGTCCTGGGGGGCGTCCTTGGGAAGGGCCTGGATGGCGGTCTGCGCCTCGACGACCGAGTAGCCGAGCGCCGTCAGGGCGGCCAGCACCTCGCTGTCGGCGTCGGACATGGCCGCCACAGCCTGCAAAGCATCGGCCGGACGCAGACGATCCTTGAGATAGAGGACGATCTTCTGGGCGGTCTTCTTGCCGACGCCGGGGACGCGCCCAATCAAATCCGGGTCTTCGCCGAAGACGGCGCGCTGGATGGCGTCCAGCGAGGAGCCGGAGAGCAGCGCCAGGGCGGTGCGCGGCCCGACCCCGTCCACGCCGAGCAGGAGGACGAACAGGTCGCGGTCGGCCTGGGTCTCGAAGCCATACAAACTCCAGGAATCCTCGCGCACGACCAGATGGGTGTAGAGCATGGTCGCCTCGCCGACTTGCATGCGGGCGCGCGCCCGGGCGGGGACGAAGACGCGCAGCCCAACCCCGCCGGTCTCGACGATGATGGCGTTGTCTTCGATTTGGGTGATTTCACCGCGCAAGGTTGCAATCATGGGCTTATTTAACCACAAATGCGCCCAGATGAATATGTTTCAACGGATCGAACGAAAGTAGGCGCTCAGCAAATCCGAAATCTCGGCGCTGCTGTGCTGGCGCAGGATGCGGAAGAAATCCGCCGCGGTCGCCCGCCGGCCCGACATCTGAGCGGCGTAATCCTGCAGAAAAGCGAAAAAGGCCTCATCGCCCACGCGCTGACGCAAGGCCTGCAAGAAGCGCGCCCCGCGCAAATAGACCGCGTCCGTATAGGCCCGAAAACTGCCCGCCGTGTAGATGTCCGCGTCCACCCAGCCGCGCGGGTCGAAGGCGTTCACCCGGAACGCCCACCAGGCGTTGACCCAGCCGGGATAGTTGTCCTCGTAGTAAATTTCCTCGGCATAGACGGCGAGGGCTTCGTCCAGCCAGGGTTCGAGGGCCTGGTCGTTGCCCACCCTCTCGTACCACCACTGATGCGCCGTCTCGTGGACGCCGATCGAGACCAGGTTATTCACCACGCTGCCGTCATACTGGCGATAAAAATCGCGGTTGAGAAACACCAGGCCGCTGTATTCCATGCCGTCCGGATGAAGCGCCTCGACGAGGCTCAAACTGGCATGCGGATAAGGCCCAAAGCGGGCGCTGTAGGTCGTCACAGCGCGGGCGGCATGACTCAGAATCGCCTCGCCGGCCGCCGCCTCGCCGCTGAAATAGTAACTGGCGATCGTCACCGGCCCGGCCGTCGTCACAGAGACGCGGTACGCCGGGCTGGCCGAAAAGACGAAAGCGCGGGCGTTCTCCAGGCGGTAGTGATAGCCGCCGGGCAGGTCGCTGGGCGCGCTGGCCGCAATCACCAGCGCCGGGTCGGAAACTTCGAGCGTGACCTCGAAATCGGCGGCGTCATAGACGAGATGCTCGCCGACGCCCGCCGGCGGATGCAGCAGCCAGCCCTGGGCTGGATCATAGGGAACAATGAAGGGATACCAGTCAACCAGGTTGGCCTGCAAGTAGTTATAGCCGTAAATGTGCGCCGAACTCGTCTGCGGCAGGGACAACATGTACTGGATGACCAGCGTGACCGCGCCGCCCGGGTCGAGGGGTTCGGCCAGCCGGACCTCGAGGCGGTTGCCGTCCAGGCTGAAGTCGGTGGTTGGCTGGTCGTTGACCGCCAGAAAGTACAGGCTGAATCCGCCCGGCCAGCGGTTGGGCTCCACTGCCAGCGCCAGAGACTGGAGCGGGACGCCGGTCTGATTCCGGTAGCGGATGACCTCGCCGACGCCCAGCCGGTGTCCGGCGTAATCGAGGCTGGCGTAGAGAGTGTACTGCGTCCGTTCAGAGGGGGTGGAGGGAAAAGGTTCAGCGGTCGCAGGGACGGGCGAGGGCGGTTCGAGGGTCGGCGTGAAGGTGGGGGTTGGAAGCGGCGTCGGGGTGGCGGTTGGGAGCGGCGAAGGCGTCGGGCTGAGAGTCGCCGTCTCCTCGGCGGGCAGGAAGGGGGTCGGCGTGACGGACGGGAAGGGCTGGGGGGTGAGAGTCGGAGGGGGTTGGGTGGACGGGGACGGGGCCGCGGGAAAGCAGCCAGCCAGCAGTCCCGTCGTCAACAAAAAAAGGGCGGCCAAGGATCGAGAGCGCGGCATCGTCAGTAAGAAACCAGAAAATAGCGGGCCTGGATGTCGGAAAAATCTACGCCGGTGTGCTGGCGCAGGAGGGCAAAGAATTCGGGCGTGGTCGCCCGGCCGTAACGGAAGCGGGCGGCGTAATCGGCCAGGAAGCCGAAAAAGGCCTCGTCGCCGATGCGGCCGCGCAGTTCCTCGAAAAAGCGGGCGCCGTTGAGGTAGATGGCGCGCCGATAGGGTTCGTAACCGGCCGTGGCGCTGACGGGCGAATCGATCCAGCCGGAGGGGGAATACAGGTTGATGCGGAAGTACCACCACCAGTCCACCAGGTCGGGATAGTAGGTTTCGTAAAAGATGTGTTCGGTGTAGGTGCACAGCGCCTCGTCCAGCCAGGGTTCGAGGGCCTGATCGTTGCCGACCAGTTCAAACCACCATTGATGGGCGGTTTCGTGGACGGCGATGATGGTCAGATAATCCTGCGGGGTGCCGGTGTAGGTGCGGTAGAAATCGCGGCTGAGGAAATAGAGAGCGGAGTACTCCATGCCGTCGGCGAAGTCGGCGGCCACGGCGGTGAGGGTGGCGTGGGGATAGGGGCCGAAGAGGCGGGAATACAGTTCCAGGGCGCGGGCCGTCTCGCGCAGCACGGCCGCGCCGCGGTCCTCGTAGAGCGGAAAGTAATAACTGTAAACGGTCACGTCGCCGACCTGCTGGCTGAGGACTTGATACTGGGGACTAAAAGAGAAGACAAAGGCCCGGCCCTTCTCCAGCCGGTAGAGGGTCGCCTCGCCCTCGGCGACGACCGCCCCGCTGGCGGCGACCGGCACCGCCCCGGCCGACCCGGTGAAGCGCAGACTCACCTCGTAGTCGGCCGCGTCATAGACCAGGTGCTCGCCGTAGGCGTACGGTTCGTGCAAAATCCAGCCCTGTCCGGGTTGATAGGGGACGACAAAGGGATACCAGTTGACCAGGTTGGTCTGGCGCGCCATCCAGCCGAAGATGCGCGGCCGTTGATCGTTCGGGTCGATGAACATCTCGGCCTGCGGCAGAGCCAGGGTGTACTGCAGGGACAGGTTGACCGTGGCCCCCGGCGCAAGCGGCTGCGGCAGGATTACTTCCATGCGCTGGCCGCTCAAGCGGACCTCGGCCGGGTTTCCATCCACGAGCAAAGCGTACAGCGAAAAACAGTTCGGCCACAGGTTCGGTTCGACGGCCAGGACAAGGACGGGGAGCGTCTCGCCGGCGCGGTTGGAGTAGGCGATGGATTCATTCACCTCGACCCAGTGGGCGGCGTAATCGAAGGTCACGTCCAGGCGGTAGAAGGGGATGGCTGGCGCGTCCGCAGGAGGCGTAGGCGAAGGGTCGTTTGCAGGCGTGGAGGACGCCGCGGCGGTGGGAGTGGACGACGGCAACGGCGGCGGCAGGGTGGCCGTGGCCGTCGGCGAGGGCGCAGGCGCGCCGCAGGCCGTCAGCCAGATCAACAAAAGGGCAAAAGGCAGAAATCGCTTCATGGGTCAGGCGCGGGGACGCTTCCAGAGCAGGCCGCCGCGCGGCGCAAAGAGAAAGGCCAGCAGGAAGAGCAGGGTGGCCGTCAGCACAATCGCTGCGCCCGAAGCGATGCCCAGGTAGTAGGACGCGTACAGCCCGACGACGCCGGAAAGCGCCGCCAGCGCCGCGGCCAGCGCCATCATCGGGAGCAGGCGGCGGGTCAGGAGCGAAGCGGTCGCCGCCGGGGTGACCAGCATGGCGACCATCAGCGCCACGCCAACCGTCTGCATGGCGACCGCCACCGTCACGGCAATCAGGACCAGCATCAGGTTGTTGAAGAGCGTCACCGGCAGGCGCAGGGTCTGCGCCAGGACGGGGTCGAAGGAAACGGCGAGGAATTCCTTGTAGAAGAGGGCGACGACCAGAATCACCGCCGCCCCAAAGGCGGCCATCCAGGCCAGGCTTTGCAGACTGACGCCCAGCACGTCGCCGAAGAGGAAGTGGCTCAAGTCCACGGCGTAACTGCGGACGGTGGAAATGAGGGCGATGCCCAGGGCAAACATGCCGGCGAAGACGATGCCGATGGCGGTGTCTTCCTTGACGCGCCCGCGGCGGCTGATGGCGCCGATGCCGAGCGAGGCCGCCACCGAGGTGCCGAGCGCCCACCAGAAGAGCGGCTCGCGCGCCCCGCCGCTGATCAGGTAACCCGCCGCGACGCCGGGCAGGATGGTGTGCGCCAGGGCGTCGCCGAAGAAGGCCATGCCGCGCAGGACGACATACGTCCCCACTACGGCGCAGATGACGCCCGCCAGCACCGCCGCAGCCAGTCCGCGCAGCATGAAGGAGTATTGGAGGGGTTCGAGGAGGAAGGACATGGCGATTGGTGATTGACGATTGACAATTGACGATTTACGATTGACGATTTACGATTGGCGATTTGATGATTACTTCGCTTGTTTCGAGCGCAGGGTTTTCAGGGAGGCGACCGTCATGGCAGTAATTTCGCCGGCCTCTTTTACCAGAGAAGTCGTACTGCCTTTCGGAAGAATGTTCGCTTCTTCAATGAGTTCGAGCCAGTAAATGGTCTCGTCGCTCTCTTCCTCGACAATCTTCAGTTTGTTAATCATGTCAGCAGTGGATTTGGCGCGGCAGGCCGCCCGGTAATTTGCGCCGATGGAAGTGGACGAACGCAGCACCTGTCGTCCCAAAACATCTGCCGCCATCGTCTTTGGCATTCCATCCGTCAGCCGAATCACCGCCAGGGCAAGTTGTTTTGTCCGCATCTTGAAAGTCTTCTCGTCCACCTTGCCTCCTTCAATCAAAAATCGTAAATCCAAAATCGCAAATCGAAAATCGTAAATCGAAAATCGAAAATCGTAAATCTACTCGCCCTGGCAACACTCATCCATCAAAATCTTCCGGCTGCCGTAGGCGCGCGTCAGGTTGCCAGCCTGCAAGACCTGCTCCGGCGCTCCGAAGGCAATCAGCCGCCGGTTGAGGAGCAGGATGCGGTCGAAGTGAAGCCGCGCCTGCTCCAGGTCGTGGGTGGCGACCATCAGGGTCACGCCGCGCCGCTGAAGGTCGTCCAGCAGGGCCAGCAGACTCTCCTGGGCGGGCGTATCCAGACCGGTGAGCGGCTCGTCCATCAGCATCAGTTCGGCTTCCTGCGCCAGGGCGCGGGCGATGAACATGCGCTGCTGCTGGCCGCCGGAGAGTTCGTTAATCTGACGATTCGCCAGACCGGCCATCCCCACCGTCTCCAGCGCGGCGTGGACCAGGTCCCAGTCGCGTTTCTTCGGCCAGTTGAACAGCCCCAGTTTGGCAATGCGCCCCATCATGACCACGTCCGCCACCGAGACGGGGAAGCGCCAGTCCACCTGACTGCGCTGGGGGACGTAGCCGATGCAGACGTGTCCGCCCGGCCCGGACCCGTAGACGGTCACCTCGCCCTCGGTCGGGCGCAGCACCCCGGCCACAATCTTGAACAGCGTGCTTTTTCCCGCCCCGTTCGGCCCGACGACCGCCACCCGTTCTCCGGCGTGCAGGTGAAAGGTGACGTCCTCCAGCGCGGTGTGGCCGTCATAGCGCAGGGAGACGCCGGCGAGGTTCAGGATGGGCTGGTCGGGGAGGTGAGAAACGTGAGGGGACATGAGACGGGAGTCGGGTGTCGGGTGTCGGGAGTCGAGAGGCGGATAGTCTATTTGAGCGCTTCGACGATGGCGCTGACATTATAGCGCATAAACTCCAGGTAGGTCGGGGCCGGGCCGCTGGCGTTGGTCAGCGAGCCGTGGTAGAGCGGGACGAGTTGCACGCCGGTATCCTGGGCGATCTGGCGGGCCAGATTTTGATTGACATCCGCGCCGACAAAGACGGCCTTCACTCCATAGGCGCGAATCTGGTCTTCGAGGGCGGCCAGTTCCTGGGCCGAGGGCGACGCGCCGGTGCTGAACGAGCCGGTAATCGTCCCCAACTGCGTGAAGCCGTACTCATGGGCAAAATAGCCAAAGACGGCATGGTCAGAAACCAGATAGCGGTTCTCCGCCGGGACCCGGGCAACCTGCTGGCGAATCCACTCGTCGAGGGCGCGCAGTTCGGCGGCGTAGGCCTCAGCGTTGGCCCGGTACGCGTCGGCGTGCGCCGGGTCGGCCTCCGAGAGCGCGGCGGCGATGTTCTCCACCCAGACGAGGACGTTGTTCGGGTCCATCCAGGTGTGCGGGTCGCCGCCTTCGTGATGATGTTCTTCGCCTTCGCCCTCATGATGATGTTCCTCGCCCTCGAAGGGCAGGAGTTCGATGCCTTCCGAGACCTCGACCAGTTTGTCGGTCGCGCCAGCGCTTTCCAGAAGCGGCTCGAGGAACTCCTCCAGCCCCGCGCCGTTGGCAAAAACGATCTGCGCGTCGGCGATGGCGGCGGCGTCCTGCGGACGCGGCTCGAAGGTGTGCGGGTCCGTACCGAGGGGCAGGAGTTGCGTCACCTGGACGTAGTCGCCGCCCACCTGGCGGACGACGTCGGCGACAATCGAGGTCGTGGCGAGGACCTGGAGTTTGCCGTCCGCCGAGGGCTGGCCACCCGCGCAGGCCGAAAGAATCAGGCTGATGAGGGCCAGCACAGAGAGGAGAGTCAGTTTGGTTTTCATGGGTTTCTCCTTTATGAAATTGATATTCTTTTTCAATAAAAACGAGCATTTTTGTAGGTCGGATGGACAATCCGACCTACTACACAGTTCAGCCCAGTTGAGGAAACTTGATGTGGAAGATGGCCGAACCAACCGCCAGCAGGAGCAGAACCAGCGCAGTCAACGCGGCAAAGGGACGGACGCGCTGCGGCGGCAGACCTTTCTGTTGCCGCGACTTGCGCTGTTTGCTATCCAGCGCAACGCCGGCCGCGGCGGCGGTGGGAATGGCGGCGCAAAACATGCACATAAGAACCTCCTGACAGGCTAAAAGCCTGTCCTGCAATCCTGGCACAGGCCGTAGAGTTGCAGCCAGTGCGACTTGATTTCGAAGCCGGTCTGCTCGCCAACGCGCTCGAAGAGCGCCTCGAGGTCATCGCCCTCGAAGTGCACCGCCCGTCCGCAGCGTTCGCAGAGCAGGATGTGCTGATGCCCCACCCCGGCGCGCAGGAAAGCCTGACAGCCCTGCTCATGGTGGACGCGCTGGATGAGACCGAGCGCCTCGAGTTTTTCCAGTGTGCGATAGACCGTCACCAGCCCCAGGCGCGGGTCGCGCTTGCGGGCGGCGTCGTAGACCTCGACCGGGGTCAGCGCCCGCTCGGCGGACTGCATCACCTCGGTCACGGCGCGGCGGGCGGCGGTGAGGCGGCAACCATCCGCCCGCAGTTGGGTCAGCCAGAGATTTTCAGCCATTCAGCGTCCTTATTGAAATTGTTTTTCAATTATAACAGAAAAAAGAACCACGTCAAGTCCCTCTAGCGCGTGCGCGCTCAAAATAAGAGTTGTAGGACAACTCTCGAAGAGTTGTCCTACAGGTTGCTCGTACAAAAGATTTGGGCGCGCTCTAGCGCGGAAAGACTCCGTAGAAAGGATAGCCTCGCTCCAGAATCCAGACTTCCAGCCCGCCCTTGAGGGCCGTGACACGCTGAAATCCGGCCGCAATCAGGATGTCGCGCCCGCGCGCAGCGTCCAGGCCGGTTTCGTCCACCACGACGATGTCGCCCACTGTCGGGACCTCATCCAGGCGATCCGGGAGTTCGTCGAGCGGAATGTTGATCGAATTGGGAATGGCGCCCATCCGATAAGCGCCTTCCGGCCGCACGTCCAGGAAGATGGCGTCGTGGTTGTACATGATGTAAGCCACATCCACTTCGACTTCTTCGGGCAGGGGCTGTCTGACCAGCGGCGGCTGCTCGACAGGCCGGAAACGAATGAAAAGCAAATAGCCGGTTGCAATCGCGACCAGGCCCAACACGACCCAGGCCCAGATGGGCAGCACTGCTTCGGCATCCTTTCTTCCTTTTTTGCGGCTCTTGGCAAGACTTTTCTTTGCAGGCATAGTTTTCTCGTTTCGATGAAAGATCTACGGCCGCTCAGGGCCGCGTCCCCTCGATGGGATAGTTCAAGGCGCTCCAGCGTTCGACCCCGCCAGCCATGCTGGTCACGGTCGAGAAACCGACCGAGCGAAGATAGTCGCGCGCCTGGGCGCTGCGGTTGCCCGTCCGGCAGACGACGACGATCTCCCGGTCGCGCGGCAATTCGTTCACGCGAGAAGGCAATTCTTCGAGCGGGATGAGAGTGGTGTTCGGAATGTGATAGGTCTCCCACTCGTCGACCCGGCGGACATCCAGGAAGAAGACCCCCTGTTGATATTTCTGATAGGCTTCCTCGACGCTGATCTCGGCTGGCAGAGACGCCGAACCGGACGCCGTGCCGCGGCTGACCAGGTAGAGAACCGCCGCCGAGACGACGAGGAAGAGAATGACGATCCAGCGCATCGTATCTTTCGACAGGCCTCGCCGACTCGAGCGCCGGGAGCGATGATATTTGCGGGGCATGAGAATCTCCTTTCGCGGGCCTGATTATAACAAAACCGGCGGCTAGAATGGGGGGAGAGTCCGAGTCCAAGATTGCGCGGGCCGGTTCACGCTGTCCTCCCGGCCTTCGTCTCCAGGCGCCGCAGGCGATGTTCGAGTTCGGCCGCCCAGTGATCGGCGGCGTAGGACGGCAGGCTCGCCGCGGCGAGATACTCCAGGGCGCGGCGCGTCCAGGTTAGGGCGGCGGCCGGATCGTGAAGACGATGCTCGCAATGTTTGGCCAGTTCGACGCAGGCATAGATGTGGCCCTGGGCGGCAGCCTGCTCCCACAGGCGAACCGCCGCCTCCAGGTCGCCGCGGCGGCGCTCCAGGCGCGAAAGCCGCCGCACCGCCTCCCAGAAATCGGTTTCCGGCAACTCGACCTCCAGGCCGCGCTCATAGAGACGGGCCGCCAGGTCCCACTTTCCGAGTTCCTCGAACAACTTGGCCAGGGCGATGAAGTCCAGGCCATGTCGGACGCGCCCATCGAAGGGATTGTACAAAATGGCAGCCACGTGGCTGGTCAGAGCGGCCAGGGCGACGATGTCCATGGCGTTGTGGTAGAAAACCCCTTTGAGCGGCGCAGCGTCGCCGGTGCGCAGGTAATCGAAGTACAGATAGGGGATTTCATAGCCGGGCACTTCTTCGCTCGTGCGCGGCGCCAGCAGGACATTCTCTTCGAGGTACTTGAGCGCCCGCGACGGGAGGCGGTCGCGCCATAAGCGGCGGGCCAGAGGAAGCAGGTCGAGATGCAAACAATCCTCGAAGGGGACCGGGATACTGTGCAAGCGGTAACGGGTGGCCAGCAGCGGAGCGTCGAAGGCCTTGCCGTTGAAGGTCACCAGCGCCCGGGCCGGAGCGAGGGCCTGCGCCAGCGCCTCCAACAGCGCCGCCTCCTCCGACGGATCGCGCATGAAGTACTGCTCCACCCGAAACACCATCCGTTTATCCGTTCCAAAATCCGTTTCCGTCCGTTTATCCGTTCCAAAATCCGTTCCCATCCGTGTGTCCGTTTGAGAGTCCGTTGACTTCCGTCCGAAATCCGTTTCCGTCCGTTTGTCCGCTTCAGCGTCCGTTGACTTCCATGTGTCCGTTTCAGAGTCCGTTGACAAAAAGCGCCCCACGCCGACCAGGAACGCGTACGTCCCTGTGCCGCCCGCCAGGCCGGAGGTCTCGGCATCCAGAAAGACGAACGCCTCGAGCGGCAACTCCGCCAGCAAAGGAGACTGCGCCCAGGCGGCGATTCCATCCAGGGAGGCCGCGCACGTCAGCGGCATCTGGCCGTGACAGTAATCGGAAGGGAAAGTCCGCTCGGCGACGAAGGTCTCGCCGCGGGGGGTGAGGACGACGCGCCCGTCCACGACCGACTGAATCGAGGCGCCCGCCGCCGGGGCCCGAGACGCAGGCCGGAGGTCCGCAGCGCCGACTTTGACGCCCAACGCCCTGAGTTTGTCGCTCAGCGAAGATTTGCCAGAATCCGACATCGCCGCCGATTATACGTTAAGAAGCCGTTAAATTTCGAGGAGAAATCGTCCTCTTGGGGTATGATTAATCGAATCATTCCAACTCGAGGAGAGGCCCAATGAACGAAACCGCTGTCATCAAAGAGAAAGGCCTGCCGTTCTTTACCAAGATGATCTTCGGTTCGGGGGACTGGAGCATCGCCACCTTCGGCACGCTGCGACAACTGTTCTACGCCATCTTCCTGACGGACGTCGTCGGCCTGGACGCCCGGCTGGCCTCCGTCGCCGCCCTGCTGGGAATCGTGTGGGATGCCCTCAACGATCCGCTGGTGGGGACGCTGAGCGACCGGGTGCGCACCCGCTGGGGACGGAGGCGTCCGTTCTTGCTGTGGTTTGCCATCCCGTATGGGGCTGCCTTTGTGATGTTGTGGTGGGCGCCGCCCTTCGAAAACCAGTTGGCCCTGGCAGCCACGGTGATGCTGGTCTACATGTTGAGCGACACGCTCCAGACGCTAGTCAGTGTGCCGCTCTACGCCCTGACCCCCGACATCAGCCGCGATTACGATGAACGCACTTCCCTGACCGGCTATCGTATGTTCTTCAACCTGGTCGCCTCGCTGGTGGCGGCGGTGGCCGCGCCTGCCATCGTGGACGCCGTCCTGAGCAGCGGGGGAACGCAGCAGCAAGGCTACTTCATCGTTTCGGCCATTTTCGGCGGGCTGGCGGTCATTCCGCTCCTGCTCATCTTCTTCGTCGTCCGCGAACAGCCGCGCCCGGCCGAGGAGGAAAAAGAAGCGCATGTTCCCTTCATCGTCATCCTGCGCACGGCGTGGAGCAACATCCCTTTCCGCTTCGCCACCGCCTTGTACATGCTCAACTGGATCACCTTCGACCTGATCGGCCTGGTGCTGCCTTTTTTCGTGGCCTATTGGGTGGCCAGCGGGGATTTGCTCAAAAAGGCGCTCGGCCTGCCGCTCGAATCGACCGTCTTCGCCTTCCTGCTGGTGACTTCGGTCGTTGTGCTGCCCTTCTGGGTCTGGCTGGCGAAAAAACTGAGCAAGAACATCGCCTATATCATTGGGATGGCTTTCTGGGCTGTGGTGCAGATTCTCATCTTCACCATCCAGCCGGGCCAGGTGACCTACATCCTGATTCTCTCGGTGGCCGCCGGCGTCTCGGTCGCCACGGCGCACGTGCTGCCAGACTCCATCTTCCCCGATGTCATCGAGTGGGATGAACTGCGCACCCGCCGCCGACAGGAGGGCATCTACTACGGGGTCAAGAACTTCATCCGCAAACTGACCGGCGCGCTGGCGATCTTCATCGCCTTGCAGGTGCTCGGCTGGGTCGGCTACCAGTCGCCGCCCGAAGGAGCGACCTTTTTCGTCCAATCGCCCGCCACGCTGACCGCCATCCGCATCCTGATCGGCCCCTTCGGGGCGGCCCTGCTCTTGAGCGCCATCGCGATCGCCTGGTTCTACCCGCTGACGCGCGAAAAACATGGCCGCATCCGCCGTCTGCTGGCGCGGCGACGCGAGAAAAAACAGAACGGCGGGTAGCCCCTTCTCCCCGCGGCGCAATCGTGGAAACCCGACTCCCCTTCCTCACCAAACTCATCTACGGTTCCGGCGACTGGGGCCTGTCCAGCAGCGGGATGATGCGCTCGGTCTTCTATGCCATCTACATGACCGATGTGGTCGGCCTGGACCCGCGCCTGGCCTCCCTGGGGGCGCTGATCGGCATCATCTGGGACGCCATCAACGACCCGCTGATCGGCCGTCTCAGCGACCGGGTGCGCACCCGCTGGGGACGGCGGCGGCCGTTCCTGTTGTGGTTCGCCGTTCCGTTTGCGCTTGGCTTCACCTTGCTGTGGTGGGCCCCGCCGTGGGAGAGTCAACTTGCCCTGACCATCTACATCACCTGCGCTTACATGCTGGCCGATACGCTCACCACCCTGGTCAGCGTTCCCTTTCTCTCCCTGACCCCCGAACTGGCCGCCGATTACGACAGCCGCACCTCGCTGACGGGTTTCCGCACCTTCTTCCAGTTGACCGCCTCGCTGACCGTCGTCGTCGCCGCCCCGGCCATCGTGGACGCCATGCTGGCCGCCGGTCACAGCCAGCAGCAAGGCTTCATGCTGACGGCGGCCCTCTTCGGCTCGCTGGGGGCGGTTTCCTTCCTGCTCATCTTCTGGCGGGTGCGCGAGACCGCCTCGCCCGAACAGAACGAAACCCTGCCAATTCGTCAGACTCTGAAAACCGCCTGGCAGAACGTCCCCTTCCGCTTCGCGGTCGGCATTCACCTGCTCAACTGGTCGGCCGTGGACATGGTGGCGGTGTTGGTGCCTTATTTCCTGCTCTACTGGATCGCCCGCGGCGACCTGCTGGCCAAGGTCAATCTGTTCGGCCTGCCGGTGGCCCTCGAGTCGGCCTTCTTCGGCCTGCTGATGCTGGCCTGCATCCTGAGCCTGCCTTTCTGGCTGTGGCTGGCGCATCGTTCGAGCAAACCGCTGGCCTACCTTTCGGGCATGACCATCTTCCTCGTCGCTCAACTCCTGCTCTTCGGAGTCGGCCCGGGGCAGATGACGGCCGCCCTCGTCCTGGCCGTCCTGGCCGGCGTGGGAATCTCGGCCGCCTACACCCTGCCCGATTCCATCTTCCCCGACATCATCGAATGGGACGAACTGCGCACCCGCCGCCGCCAGGAGGGAATCTACTACGGGGCGCGCGCCTTCGTCCGCAAATTGACCGGCGCGTTGACCATCTTCGGCGCTTTGCAAATCCTCGGCTGGGCCGGTTACCAGGCCCCGCCCGAAGGGGCGACGCTCTTCCGTCAGCCCGATTCGGCGCTGCTGGCCATTCGTCTGCTGATTTCGCCCATCGGCGCGCTGCTCCTGTTCGGCGCGGCGACGCTGGCCTGGTTCTATCCGCTGACGCGCGAAAAGCACGGCCGCATCCGCCGTCTGCTGGCGCGGCGCAAACAACGCCGTCAGGAAAAAATGCAGCCAGAAAGTCCGTAAGCCCTCCCTTGTAACCGGCCAGCATTGCGCGTACACTTGGAGAAACACCCCGCGGAGGAACCATGACCTTTCTCGCCGTCCTGCTCGCCTTGCTCCCCATCCTGGTCGTCCTTGTCCTGCTCCTGTGGCGGCGCATGGCCGCCGACCTGGCCGGACTCATCGGCTGGGGCGTCGCCGTCCTAGCCGCCGTGTTCTACTTCCAGACCCCGCCCGCCGTGGCGCTGACCGCCAGCCTGGCGGGCGTGGTGGCCTCCTTTCCCATCACGCTGATGGTCGCCGCCTCGCTCCTGCAAATCTTCCTCATGGCCGAGACCGGCGCGTTGGCGCGCGTCGTCGCCCTCATCAAGACCATCTCGCCCGCCGACCAGGTGGTGCAAATCATGATCGTCAACGTCGGCTTCGGGACGCTCCTGGCCGCGCTGGGCGCGACGCCCGTCTCCATCCTGCCGCCCATCATGCTGGCTCTCGGCTACTCGTCCTTCGTCGCCATCGCCCTGCCCGCCATCGGCTACGACGCCCTGTGCACCTACGCCTTGCTGGGCGTGCCGGTGGTGGTCTTCTCCGGCATGGTCGGCCTGCCGGTGAACGAAGTCGGCGGCTACTTTGCCCGCTTCATGCCGGTCATCAGCACCTGCATCGCCCTCGGCATGTTGTGGATTGTCGGACGCTGGAAACTGGTCTGGAAGGGACTGCTGCCGGCGCTCCTTTCGGGACTCTCGGCCGGGTTCGTCGCCGTTGGCATGAACGCCGTCGGCCTGGTGCCGCTGACGGGCGTGGCCGCCGGCCTGGGCGTGATTCTCACCATGCTGTTCTACCTTGTGGCTACACGAAAACCGCTGCGCGACCGCGCCGCCCTGACCGAAGCAGACCGGAGCGCCGAACAGCGTCTCCCGCTTGGGGCGGCCCTCTCCCCCTGGCTGATTCTGGTCGTCTTCGCCGTGCTGGTCAACCTGCCCGCCCTGCCCTTCTACGACCTGACCTTCAAGACCCTCTCCATGCCGGTCGAAATCATCCCCGGCGCGCCGGAGAAGGTGCGACTCTTCTGGCAAGCCTATTTCTGGATTCTGGTCAGCACCCTGCTGGCCCTGCCCTTCCTGAAGCCCACCAGACAGCAACTCGGCGCCTCGCTCAAGAAATGGCTCCAGCGCGCCCCGCGCCCGATGCTGGCCTCGGCGGTCTTCTTCGCCATCGCCTACCTGATGAACCACTCCGGCAAGGGCCTGGACTGGACGCTGGCCGACCCGTCGCGCAACATGATCGTCGTCCTGGCAAACGCCTCGGCGGCGGCCTTCGGCAGACTCTACCCGCTGGCCGCGCCGTACCTGGGGCTGCTGGCCGGGTTCGTCAGCGGGTCGGAGGCCTCGGCCATCGCCATGCTGACTCATCTGCATCTTGCCACTGCCGAACAGATCGGCGCAGTCGGACTGCTCATCGCGGCGGTCAGCGGCATCGGCGGCGGACTGGCCTCGGTCATCTCCCCGGCCAAGTTGCAGAACGCCGCGGCGGCCATCGGACGCATCGGCGAGGAGGCCGGCGTGCTGCGCGTCACCTTCGTCATCTCGCTGGTCATCACCGCCGTGGCCGCGGCCATGGCCATGCTCTGGGCATTCTAGATTTCGTTCGCTCCGACAACCGGCGGGCCGGCGCAGCGTCCGCCGGTTATCTTTTGCAGGCTCTTTCCCACCCTGACGACGGGGGAAAATTTACAAAAACTTTATCCACTCTTCGCGGCCAGTTTACCGTGGACGAATATGATTTGTGTCATGAACACCAATCGGCAAAAAGGAAACTGGCTCCTGGATTTTCTCCTTTTCATCGGATTCCTGGTCTCCTTCTTCCTCGACCTGACAGGATTGCCGCTCCACCAGTGGATCGGCGTCATCGGCGGGGCGTTGATCGCCTGGCACCTGATTCTGCACTGGAACTGGGTCAAGGCCATCACCTGCCGGTTCTTCGGGAAGACATGCGGCCAGGCGAGAGTCTATTATCTGCTCGACGTCATCCTGACGGCAGGTTTCCTGCTCATTCTGGTCAGCGGGCTGGTCATCTCGACCTGGCTGAACCTTCCGCTGACGAATTATCTGGACTGGAAAGCATTCCATGTCGCCGCTTCCTTGACCACCCTGGCCGTCCTGGTCCTCAAAATCGTCCTGCACTGGCGCTGGATTCTGCGAACGGCGAGCCAGCCGCTTTTCCTGCCCTCCCGTCCGCCTCTCAAACCGAGCCCGGCCGCCGCCGGCATGAGCCGCAGAGATTTCTTGAAACTGGTTGGCATCGTCGGCGCGGCTTCCCTGCTGGCCGCCTATTCGGCGGTCAACGACAACCGGGCGGCGCAGGCCGTCTCGCCCACCGGGACTCCCCCCTCCCCCACACCGACCCAAGGGCCAAACGCCTCGCTGAACAAGAACGCTGCCCAGGCAACCTATTCGGACGCCGCTCCGACTGCCGTCTGGCCAGAGGCGACCAGCACCCTCCCGCCCACCTCGACCCCCGCCGCCGCGCCGACCGAGAGCATCCCCGGCTGCATCGTCCGGTGCAGCAACCATTGCTCCTATCCCGGCAGTTGCCGCCGCTATCAGGATACGAACTTCAACAACCTGTGCGATCTCGGCGAATGTCTGTAATCGTGGGGCCTGCGGCGCCGAAAAACTCCCTGGGACAAAAAACATCCGCGTTCTAACATAGAAGATTTGTTGCGTAATTGTATAAAGTTGAATCGTTCTCCATGATGCGAGGAGATCGCCAAAGGTCACCAGGTGACTGCAAGCGCCAAGCGCCGTTGAATGCGCGGAT
>JAIOAU010000028.1 GCA_019873655.1 Chloroflexota bacterium
AAGTTCAGCAGGTAGGGTAAAATTCTCTCGGTAGGTCATGGTGTCTCTCCTTTTTGGTCTGCTAACCACGAGGATAACACTTGACCTACCATTTTGGTTGAAATTACAGAAAATAGTTTACACTACTCGAACAATGGCCTCGACCGCCAATGGGTATTCGTTAGAAATGTGTTGCGGATCACTACCAATTGACCATAATTCTCGCGCCCAAATGACACTACTGTATTCCCAAATATCAAGCTGACCATCTTTCCCAAAGATATCCCATATCCAATGGTGACGATTGTTCCAGATTAATATATAGTGATTGTATACTCTTTCCCCATTGACGCTGAGAGCGCTTCGGTTGACGTACATGGGATGAGACGCTTGGGTTATTAACCCTTGATATCTTCTATGACCATCGTAGCAAAGTATGTCTTCGTCACAAATCGGACTGTGCCAAATTGATCCTGTTGTGAATGACGGGAAATTGTTAGAATGATTCGCGGTGTAATAAGGCTGACTTGGATGGTCCGTTGAAAATACTGTCACCCCGCCCGTCCTGACCAGGCCGAGAT
The DNA here is from genome assembly GCA_019873655.1 of Chloroflexota bacterium. Classification (GTDB taxonomy): domain Bacteria; phylum Chloroflexota; class Anaerolineae; order Anaerolineales; family Villigracilaceae; genus JAFGSI01. The sequence goes on from JAIOAU010000028.1 coordinate 561, forward strand.
TGCTGCTGTTCGGTACCAGCAACCCGGATGGCCGACTTGTCCACAGACCCGCCGGGGCGGGAGCCGCCCGCAGCGCGGTCGGTGGCTGGCCGGGGAGGAGGATCTGCAACGGGTCGGTCAGCCAGTCTGGCAGAGTGAGAATCGCGCCCGGCAGCGACGCCCCGTTCCCAGGCTGTAGGATCGACGATCCCCCGAGCGACGGGACGGACAGGCTCTGCCCGCTCTGCTGGGCTTGCGCCTGAGCGCTGGCGTCTCTTTGCTTTTCCTCGATCCACGCCTGGGCGACGGGACCGCCGTACTGCCAGGCCCAGTAGTAATCAGGCGGGAGGCCGGGCGGCGGGGCCGCGGGCTGCTGGGTGGATGAAGCCGCGGCAGGTTTGGCCCCGCCGGAGACGCCGGGTTGCTTGGCGGGTGGGGTCGCGGCGGGTTTGGCTCCGCCGGAGACGCCGGGCTGCTTGGCGGACGGGGCCGGGGCGGGTTTGGCTCCGCCCTGCGCGCGGGGCTGCTGAGCGGCCGGGGCCGGGGCCGGTTTGGCCGAGACGCTGGGCGGCTTGGCCGATGGGGCCGGGACGGGTTTGGCCCCGCCGGAGACGCCGGGCTGCTTGGCGGGTGGGTCCGCGGCGGGAGGCGGACCGTCGTATTCGATGACCGGTAGGTGATGTTTGGTGCTCAGCCCGGCTGCGTCCATGGCGCGCTGGTTGGCATTGAAGGCTGCTGCTGCGGCGGCTTGTCGGGCTTCCTCTTCTTCGCGGCGACGCTGCTGCTCGAGGACGTAGGCCGTCACCGCGCCGATCAGCCCCCACCAGACGGACGGGGGACCGTCGACGGTGGACGATGGACCGTCGATGGCAGACGGCGGATTGCCGACCGCGGACGGCGGTTCGGGGGGCGGGGTGGCGAAGGCGCGGGTCGTCGGCTGGGGGAGGAAGTCGTCCGGGACGGGGAGCGGGCGCAGGGTCAGCGGCGGCGGGGACGCCGGGGGGTTGGCGGGTAGCGTCCCGGCGCGCGGGGAGTCGGCGGGAAGAAAATCTTGAGCAGGGATACGCGTTCGCTGCTGGAGACGAGGACGCATCGTTTTCCGCCCTGATGAATGGTCTTCGGATATTACTGAGGATTATTGTACAGACATGGGGTGGAAGTACAAGTGACAAATGTCATGTTTTTGGGACGGTGGACGGTGGACCGTAGACCGCGGACCGCGGACGGTAGACGGTGGACGGCCGCGGCGGTGCGAGATGCGTGGGCGCTTGTTGTGAGAGCGGGGAAGGCTATTCTGCCTGAAGTCGGGCGGTCGTCAGGATGATCGCCGTCAATACGAAAAGCAGGCTGTAAAAGGGGGCGGTGAAGGTCAGATCGGAGGGCTGGAAGGAAATCCAGGGTTCGTACCAGCCCTGGGCGGCGGCGAGGGCGGCGGTCCAGATGGCGGCGAGGGAGAGGCCGGTGGTCAGCCAGCAGGCGGCGGGTCCGAGGGCGGCCGCGGCCAGGACGATGGGGAGCAGGAAACCGGCCGTGGAGGGCGTCCCCACGCCGTAACTGACCGAGGCGGCCAGGATGATCAGGAAGAGCAGTCCGGTCAACAGGCCGCCGGCCAGGCGGGGGCGGCCGCGGCGGGCGATCAGCACGATCCCGCCCAGGAGCAAGACGAGACCGAGCGCGATGAAGATGGTTTCGATGTCTTCCAGGCTGGCGGTGACGATCCAATAGAAGATCATGAGCAGCATGGCCGCGGCCATGCTGACAGAGACGATGGTGATAAGACGCACTTTCAGGCTGCCCATAGGCCGCTCCAGGCGGGCAGTTTGACGTGGAATTTTTTGCCCTCGACGGTGTATTTCTGGTTGGTGATCAGGTTGCAGACGGTTTGCCCCTCGCGCCAGCCGAGCGGAGCGCACGGGATTTGAAATTGCTGCGGACTGCCGGAGGCGTTGATGGCAATAAGGACCTTTTCTTCGCCGAGGATGCGGGCGAAGGCGAAGTGGCCGTTGTGGGGGTCGGCAAAGAGGCGTTTGTACTCGCCGCGCCGCAGGGCGGGGAATTGTTTGCGCAACCGGATGAGGGTGCGCACCCAGTGCTGGAGTTCGATATTCCATTCGCGGCGATCCCAGGGGAAGGCGCGCCGGCAGTCGGGGTCTTTGCCGCCGGACAGGCCGATTTCGTCGCCGTAGTAAATGGCAGGAGCGCCGGGGTAGGCCATCTGGAGCAGGAAGGCCAGTTTGACCTTGTCGGTGCTGCCTTCCAATTTGGTCATCAGGCGCTCGGTGTCGTGCGAGCCGAGCGGGACGTACATGGCATAGACGTTTTCGGGCGGATAGGCGGTCAGCAAGCCTTCGATTTTCTCGATAAAGTGGGGCATGTCGAGGGTGCCGGCGTAGAGCAGACGCAGGAGGGCGTCGCGGAAGGGGTAGTTCATCAGGCCGTCGAAGTGCTTGTCGTTGGCCCAGCGCGGGTCGATGGTCCAGATTTCGCCCAGGAGGTAGGCGTCGCGGTTGGCCGATTTGACCACCTGGCGGAATTCGGCCCAGAAGTCGTCGTCGTCGATTTCGTTGGGGACGTCCAGCCGCCAGCCGTCGGCGCCCTGTTCGATCCAGTAGCGGGCCACGTCCAGGAGGTAGCGGCGGACGCGCGGGTTGTCGGTGTTGAATTTGGGCAGGCTCTTGTGATTCCACCAGCCGAGGTAGTTCTGGGCTTCGCCGGGGGTGTAGGCGTCGAGAGGGAACTGCTTGATGTGGAACCAGTCCCGGTAGGGGGACTCGTCTTCGTTCTCGAGCACGTCGGCGAAGGCGAAGAAGCCCCGTCCGCAGTGGTTGAAGACGCCGTCCAGGATGACGCGCATGCCGTTGCGGTGAGCCAGGTCGAGCAAGGCGCGGAAGTCGGCCAGGTCGCCGAGTTTGGGGTCGATCTGGTAGTAGTCGGTGGTGTTGTAGCGGTGGGTGGAGGGGGAGGCAAAAATAGGGTTGAGGTAGAGGGCGTTGACTCCCAGGTCGAGCAGGTAGTCGAAGCGCTGGATGATGCCGCGCAGGTCGCCGCCCTGGAAGCCGCGCAGGGTGGGAGGCGAGCCCCAGGGCACGACGTTGGGCGGGTCGTTATCCGGGTCGCCGTTGGCGAAGCGGTCGGGAAAGATTTGGTAGAAGATGGCGTCCGGGACCCAGTAGGGTGTGGTCATGCAGACTCTTGGGACGATGAAATGGGCGAACGGACGAATTTTACCTCATTTTAGGGTTGTGAGACCAGCCAGACGGCGGAGGTGGGCGGCAGAGCGATGGTGTAGGGCGCGCCAGCCGCGGCGGGCGGGACCTCGGAGCCGGTCAACAGGTCGAGGGGCGCGCCGTCGGCGAGCGGCCAGGCGGGGAGGGTCGCTTCGAGCGGCTGGTCGGAGAAGTTGTAGAGGCAGATGACCTGTTCGTTCCCCTGCTGGCGCAGGAAGCCCCAGGCAGCGGGCGGGGCGTCCAGTTGGAGGATGGTAAAGTCGCCGGAGAGCAGGGCGGGGGAGGCGGCGCGCAGGCCGAGGACGGCGCGGTAGTGGTTGAGGAGCGAGTTGGGGTCGGCTTCCTGCTCTTCGACCGAGATGCCGTCGGCGGGTTGGTTCCAGCGGTCGGGGGGCATGAACCAGGTGGCCTGGCCGGGGCCGGCTTCGAGGGCGTACCAGTCCATCGGTTCGCGGCGGTAGTTGTCCCAGTAGGGCGGGCCGCCTTTCTGGCCGGGCATGCCGATTTCCTCGCCGTAGTAGACCATGATCGGGCCGGGCAGGCAGGCCAGCAGGTCGGTGCCGAGGCGCAGGCGGTCGAGGTTGCCGCGCGTCTTGGTGTAGAGGCGGTTGGTGTCGTGGTTGGCGAGGAAGCGGACGGCCATGGCCTCTGCGGGGAAGCGCGCTTCCTCCTCAAAGAGCATGGTCAGGAGGACGGGGCGGGCGCGGCCGTTGAGGACGCCGTCGCCGTTGGAGGTCTGGCCGCCGGTGAGGGTTTGGTAGAGCGGGAAGTCGAAGAGGGCGTCGAACTGGTCGGTGAAGAAGCGGCCCAGGTCGCTGGGGCTGTTGACCCAGGTCTCGCCGAGCAGGAGGGCGTTGGGATTGGCGGCTTTGATGCGCTGACGCAGGGCCATGAGGAATTCGACCGGCGGGAAGGTGGCGTTGTCGACGCGGAAGCCGTCGACGCCGTCGGTGTAGTCGCCGTCGCCGTCCAGGTCGAGCCAGAAGAGGGCGGCCTGGGAGAGGTAGTCCACCACTTCGGGGTTGTAGTGGTTGAAGCGCGGCATGGCTTCGCTGTCGGCGAAGCCGGCGTAGAGGGTGTGGGCGTCGTTGCGCCAGACGAACCAGTCGCTGTATGGGGATTGGGGATTGGCGTAGGCGTCCTGGAAGATGGGGTTCTGGTTGGAGAGGTGGGAGGGGACGAAGTCGAGCAGGATGTACATGCCGCGGGCGTGGACGGCGGCGACCAGCGATTGCAGGTCTTCGAGCGTGCCGTACTCAGGGTTGACGGCGAAGTAGTCGGCCACGTCGTAGCCGTGTTCGGAGGGGGAGGGATGGATGGGCATCAGCCAGAGGACGCGCACGTGCAGGGATTGCAGGTAGTCGAGTTTTTGCTCGACGCCGCGCAGATCGCCGACGCCGTCGCCGTCGGAGTCGTAGAAGGAGCGGACGAAGATTTCGTATAGGAGTTGGCCGTCGAACCAGTCGGGGGTGGTGTAGGGCTGGGGGGTGGGAGCAGGCTGGCTTTCGGCGGGGCGCGGCTGACAGGCGGACAGGAGGGTCAAAAGGGCAAGCAGGAAGAGGAGGTGTTTTTTCATGGCAGGGGCTAAAAAAGTTCGGGGCGGCTGGTCGGCCGCCCCGAGGGGAGATTAACCTTTCACGCCGCCGACCGTCAGGCCGGAAACGATGTAGCGCTGCATGGCGAAGAAGAGCAGGATGATGGGAATGCTCATCAGGATGGACATAGCCGAGAATTCGGACCAGGGGGTGGCGAACTGTCCTTGCATCGAGCGCAGCGCCATGGCCAGGGTGAAGCGCGAGGGGTTGTCGAGGAAGGTCCAGGCCAGGACGAATTCGGTCCAGCCGGACATGAAGGAGAAGAGGACGGTCACGGCCAGGGCGGGGACGGAGAGCGGCAGGATGATGCGCAGGAAGGTCTGGGTGACGCTGGCGCCGTCGATGATGGCCGCCTCTTCGAGTTCCTTGGGGACGGTGTCGAAGTAGCCTTTCAGGTTCCAGATGGCGAAGGGCAGCGTGCCGGAGGCGTAGGCGATCATCAGTCCCGGCAGGGTTTGGCGCAGGGCTTCGCCGCCGACGCGAATCTGGCTGAGCAAGACATAGAGCGGGGCGAGGGTGGCGGTGGAGGGGAGCATCAGCAAGACGATGAAGCCGATCATGCCGGCCTGGCGTCCGATGAAGTTGAAGCGCGAGAAGGCGTAGGCGGCCGAAGCGCCCAGGACGACCGAAAACACGCTGGTTCCGAGGGCGACGATCAGGCTGTTGGCCAGCAGGCGAGAGAAGGTCATGCAGGTGCTCAGGTCGCTGGGGTTCGAGCAGAGCAGCGGGAAGGGTTCGATCAACACCTTGCGGAAGGCGGCCAGCGAAGCGCCCGGCGGGATGAGGGTCAGGTCGAGGGGCTTGTCGATGTTGCGCGGGTCGAGGGCCATCGAGAAGATCCACATGATAGGGAAGAGCACGATGAGGGTGATGGTGAGCAGGAATAACTGCAATCCCAACTGACGGAAGAAAGCCTTGCGCACCTTGCCGCCGCGTTCGGTGGGGCGGAAGAAGTCAACGAAGTTGTGTCCGAGCATGGAGACGCCGAAGCGGAGTCGGTGGGCGAAGGCGGCGCGGCGGGCCTGTCCGGCCGGGGTGCTGCTGAAGAACTCGAGGAGAGAAAGGAATTTGCTAAGCATTGTAGGCCTCCGTTGCGCGCGTCACCCGGTTGTTGATGAGGGTGATGATGAGCAGGATGACAAAGACGATGAGGCTGAAAGCGGCGGCCACGCCGTAGAGGCGCTGTTCGAAGACAAGTTTGAAGGCCTGGGTGACCAGGATTTCGGTCCGCCCGAAGGGGCCGCCGCGGCTGATGAAGTAGATGACGTTGAAGTTGTTGAACGTCCAGATGGTGCCGAGCATGATGGCCGGGACCATGGCCGGACGAATCATCGGGACGGTCACGTTCCAGAACTTCTGCCAGCCGTTGGCCCCGTCGATGCCGGCGGCTTCGTAGAGTTCTTCGGGGATGGCCTGCAGGGCGCCGGTGGCGACGACGGTCATGAAGGGCCAGCCCAGCCAGACGTTGGTCACCAGCAGGGCGTAGAAGGCCAGCGGAAGGAAACTGAGCAGGCCGCCGATGGGCGGGGTGGTGGCCTCCAGCCAGCGGATGCGGGTGTCGAAGGACGTGCCCAGCCAGTTGTTGATATGGCCGATGAGGAAGTTGATCGCGCCGAAGTTCTGGTCGAACATGTTGCGCCAGGTAAGGGCGTTGATGTAGCCGGGGATGGCCCAGGGCAGGATGAAGAGAGCGCGGTAGACGCGCCGCCCGATCAGGTTCTTGCTGTTCAGCGCCAGAGCAATCAACACGCCCAGGACGACGTGCAGGATGACGTTGGTGAACGTCCAGGTGACGTTGAAGAGGAGCAGCCGGCCGAAGTCGTAGTTTTCGATGGCCAGGTCGCTGGTGATGATCTTGACGAAGTTGCTCAGGCCGACGAAGTCGGGAGCAAATTGCTCCCAGGTTTCGGGCCGCAGCAGATTGAAGCGCAGGTTCTGGATGCGGAAGTTGGTAAACGCCATCCAGACCTGGAAAATCTGCGGGAAGAACGAAATGACCGCCATCAGCAGGCCGGCAGGGGCAATATAGGCCCAGGCCAGCCAGGTCCTCTTGAGAGTCTGGCGGAGTTGCTGGCGCTTGCTGTTTGGGTCGAAGGATGCCTTTTGGGGCTGGGCGACAGCCATGGATGCACCTCCTGTTGGGTATCTGAAAAACAAAAACGGGATAATGGCAAAAGCAGGTGGGAGACAGACTCCCACCTGCTTTCTAACACAGAGGGTTACTGACCGCCGCGAATTTCGGCGATTTTGGCGGTCACGGAGTTGAATGCATCCTGGAGAGCGGTCGCGGGATCGGCGCCTTCATCCATGACCAGTTTGAGCATGTTGTTCATCGGGTCCCAGTAAGCGCCCATTTCGGGGATGACCGGGAAGGGCGCGCCGCCGGCGAAGGCAGCCACGGTCTCCTGCATCAGGCGGTCGGAGATCTCAACGCCGGAGATGGCGGGAATATGGGCGGCCTTGGTCGGGTCGGCCAGGAGCGCCTGGGCCTCGGGCGAGAGGAAGAACTCGATGAAGGCCAGCGAGGCTTCGCGGTCAGCGCCGGTGGCGTTGGCGCTCAGGTAGATGTTCTCGGTCTGGACGTAGCCGGAGAGCGGAGCCGGCCAGGGGTCGATGGCCAGGTTGTCGGGGCCGATCGCCTCAGCCAGGGCGGCCGTGTTCCAGGTGCCGTCGATGATGATGCCGACCTGTCCAGCCTTGAACAGGTTGACGTCGTCATCCGTGTAGTTGGTGACCGGGCCGGCTTCGGGGAAGCGCTGAATCAGGGCCACCCACTCGGCGCCGCCGTTCTCGAGGAAGGCCGGGTCGCCTTCGGGGGTCATCAGCATGCCGCCGACGCCATTGAGGTGGCCGGCAGCGAAGAAGAAGCCGTATTCCAGATAGGCGCCGTAGACATCGCCGCGGGTAGCCGCCTGGGCGTTGGCGACCAGTTCATCGAAGGTGGCGGCTGGATTCGGGACGATGCTGCGGTTGCGGAACATCACCACGCCCTTGAGGGTCTGCGGCAGGCCGATCAGCGCGCCCTTGTACTGGACTGCGCCGAGGGCGGCCGGGTTGATCGTATCCAGCAAGTCCTGGTCGATGTCCTCGGAAATATCGGCGATCAGGGCGGCGTCGTAGAAGGCGGGACCCCAGTCGGCCGCGCCGATCAGGACGGTCGGGCCTTCGCCGGTGGCGACGGAGGTCTCGAACTTGCCGCGCAGGTCATCGAACGGGACGTAGAGGACGTCTACCTGGACGTTCGGATACTTGGCCTGGAAGGCGGCGATGACATCGTTGAGGCTAGCGATTTCGTTCTCTTTCCAAGCGTGCCAGAGGGTGACAGTGCCGCTCACGTTGGCGGCGCTGCGTCCACCGCAGGCGGTCAGCAGCATGGTGGCGACCACCAGAATGCTGACAAGGACGAAAATCTTGCGTTTCATCTTTCCTTCTCCTTAGAATGGTGTGAATAGGATGTGGCTTGGGTCACAAGCCGGGGATGGAAGATTGGGGAAGAATTTAAGTAGCGGCCAGGCCTTCCTGGTGGGTTGCCTGGGAGAGCCTCACCTCCTTTCGTTTTGTGCTTTGATGGAGCGCAATGGTCAGGGCTTGCACGACCGCCCCCAGGCTGGACGAACGCCGGCCGAGCATGGCGGTCGTGATGCGAACCACGCGGGTCGCAGCGGGGAGACTACGCCGCTGGACTGCCTGCCGCATGGGTTCGAGCAGAATGTCGCCGGTCTGGGCTACGCCGCCGCCGATGATGACCATGCCGGGGTTGAACAAGTTGACCAGGCCGGCAATGGCGATGCCGATATGAGCGCCGGCGCGGGCCAGAATTTGTTGGGCGAGCAGGTCGCCGCGGCGGGCTGCGGCGGCCACCTCGCGGGCGGTGATGCTTTCGACCGGCTGAATCGCAGCCAGGGCGGTGCGTTTGCCTTCGCGGACGGCCTGCTGGGCCTGCAGGGCGATGGCTCGCCCGCCGGCGATGGCCTCCAGACAGCCATGGTTTCCGCACGTGCACAGCGGACCGTTCTCGTCAATGGTCAGATGGCCGATTTCGCCGGCCGAACCGGTCACACCGTGATAGATTTGGCCGTCGAGCAACAGGCCAGCGCCGATGCCGGTGCCGACCTTGATGTAAGCCAGATTGCGTTCGCCGCGCCCTGCTCCGGCCGCCCATTCGCCCAGAGCGCCCAGTTCGGCGTCGTTGCTGACCGAGACCGGACAATTCCACATCTTTTCGAGCGTGTCGCGGATGGGGTAGCGATCCCAGCCAGGCATGATGGGCGGCGAGATGACCATGCCGATTTCGGTGACCATCGGGCCGGGGACGCCGACGCCGATTGCCAATACATCCTGGAGGGTCAGTCCGGCCTTGGCGAGCGTTTCGCGCACCAGCCGGTCGGCTTCGGCCAGGCAGACCTTGGGGCCATTTTGAATGTCCAGAGCAATCTCGACTTCTTCCAGAATGCGGGCCGACAAATCGGCCACCAGGACGCTCAAATGAGTAGCGCCAAAGTCAACGCCGACGACGTAGCCGCGGCTGGCGTTGATTTCGAGCACGACCGGCGGACGGCCGCTGTGGGCGTTGATGCTTTCGGCCTCTCGAATCAGGCCGCTGTCCAATAAATCGTTGACGATGACGGTCACAGCGGCGCGTGTCAGACCGAGACGGCGGGCGATTTCGACTCTCGAAATGCCGCCCGGGGTGAAGCGAATTAAATCCAATACCGCGTGTTTGTTAACACTTTTTACATTTTGCGGATAATTGGACCATGAAGGGAAGTTCATTTGCCCTAATAGGGGGGATTTTCGGCGTATTTCTTACAAATATAATAACATAAATTCTGACTTTGTCAAGTATTTTAACAATAAGAACCCGTTTCCTTCAAGGAAACGGGTTCTTCACCATTCGGGTAAAGTCGTTTAGCCCTTGAGCGCCTCCCAGCCGGCGTATTTGGCGGTGTCGCCCAGTTCGGCCTCGATGCGCAGCAACTGATTGTACTTGGCAACGCGGTCCGAGCGGGCGGGCGCGCCGGTCTTGATTTGCCCCATGTTGAGGGCGACCACCAGGTCAGCAATCGTGGTGTCCTCGGTCTCGCCGGAGCGGTGCGAGGTGACCGCCTTCCAGCCGGCGCGGTGGCAGATTTCCACAGCCTCGATGGTCTCGGTCAGCGTGCCGATCTGGTTGAGTTTGACCAGCAGGGCGTTGGCGGTCTTCTCGCGGATGCCGCGCCGGACGCGCTCCGGGTTGGTGACGAAGATGTCGTCGCCGACGATTTGAATCTGGTCGCCCAATTTTTTGGTCAGCAGTTGCCAGGAGTCCCAGTCGTCCTGCGCCAGGCCGTCTTCGAGCGAGACGATGGGGTACTGGCGCACCCAGTCGGCCCAGAATTCGACCATCTCGGGGCCGGTCAGTTTCTTGCCTTCCTTACGCAGGTTGTAGGTTTTGGTCTCCTCGTCATAGAGTTCGGAGGCGGCGGGATCGAGCGCGATGCCGATCTGCTCGCCGCGCCCGGCCTTGAAGCCGGCCTTTTCGATGGCCTCCAGGATGACCTCGACGGCCTCTTTATTGGCCTTGAGCGCCGGGGCGTAGCCGCCCTCGTCGCCGACCAGGGTGGCGTAGCCCTTGGCCTTCAGGACCGCCTTGAGGGCATGGTAGATTTCGGCGTTCCAGCGCAGGCCTTCGGAAAAGGACGGCGCGCCGAGCGGCATGATCATGAACTCCTGGGCGTCGGTGGACTGCCAGCCGGTGTGGACGCCGCCGTTGAGGATGTTCATCTGCGGGACGGGCAGCACATGGGCATAGACGCCGCCGATGTAGCGGTAGAGCGGCAGGCCGAGCGAGTTGGCCGCGGCCTTGGCCACCGCCAGCGAAACGCCCAGGATGGCGTTGGCGCCGAACTTGGATTTGTTCGGCGTGCCGTCCAGGGCGATCATTTCCTGGTCGATGGCTTTCTGATCGGTGGCATCCCAGCCGTAGAGCGCCTCGGCCAGAACGTCGTTGACCGCCGCCACGGCTTTCAGCACGCCCTTGCCGTTGTAGCGCGCCTTGTCGCCGTCGCGCAGTTCGAGCGCCTCGTGGATGCCGGTGGAGGCCCCGGAGGGGACGGCGGCGCGGCCCCACGAGCCGTCGGCCAGGATGACTTCGACCTCGACGGTCGGGTTGCCGCGCGAGTCGAGGATTTCCTGCCCGGTGATGAGTTCGATGGTCGTATCCATACAAGTTCTCCCTTTCTGAAATTCGGACGGAGTCCGTGAGTTTCCTGAGGCGCAAGTATACTGCAATCTCGGTTCTGTGGGGGCGCAATTTGTCGAAATCTGGCAAAGACAAACGGCGCGCCGCCCGGACGCGCCGTTCGTTTTCGTGCGACGCTGCCGCACGACATCATCCCTTGCGGGTCGAGATTTTGAAGAGCGTGTAGAGCGGGCAGAACGAGACGAGGCTGGTCAGGATGAAGACCGCCGCCAGGATGACCAGGATGATGCCCAGCACACCCTGGACGATGCCCGCGAAGTACAGCACCAGGAAGAGCGCCGCCAGGACGAGGCGGATGACCCGGTCAGCCGTGCCCATGTTTTTGTTGAGTTTCATGTCAATTCTCCTTGGGTTTTATGAGATGAATAATTTGGATAGGATATGTCAACTTACATTGATTTTGATGCGGGAAAGGCGGAAAAGTTGCGTAATGATGTGACAGTCACTTTGGAAGTGACTGTCACATCACATCACATCACAAGGCGTGCTATAATTTCCTCGCCGCATCCTGGCATCCTGGAGTTTGAACCATGCCCCGCGCCCGCCAAGATATTCTCGTTTGGAATCCTGGAGGTTACTATCATATTTACAACCGGGGCGCGCGGCGGGCGGCCATTTTTCGGGAATCGGCGAACTACCTGTTTGTTTTGAGCCGCATGAGGGAGTATGCCAGGGCATTGTCGGTCAGCGTGATTGCTTACTGTCTCATGCCTACTCACTATCATCTCCTACTCCGGCAGGACGGCGACTTCCCGGCCGGGCTTTTGCCGCAGCGTGTTTTCAACAGTTATACCAAGGCCTATAACAAGCGCTATGGGTCGAGTGGGACTTTGTTCGAGCATCGCTATCAGTCCAAAGCCATTCACACAACCGCTTATTTGTTGCATCTGTGCCGCTACATTCATTCCAACCCCGTCAAAGATGGACTGACGACCGACCCTGCTGATTGGCCGTATTCGAATTACCTCGAGTGGATTGGTCAACGCGACGGCCGGTTGGTGGACCGGGAGTTCGTGCGCGCGCAATTCGGAGACGGCGCGGCCTATCGGACCTTTGTGCTGGACTACTTGCGGACCCGCGACCTGCCGGAGGATGTGCAGAGATACCTGAACTCACTGGAGGCGTGATTGATGTGACAGTCACCTGCCAGGTGACTGTCACATCATCACATCACATCAATCATCGCGCCGCTCTCTCCTTCGCTGCCCGAATCAACCCCACGAACAGCGGATGCGGCCGCATGGGGCGCGAGAGAAACTCCGGGTGGAACTGACTGCCGACCATGTAGGGATGGTCTTTGACCTCGGCGATTTCGACCAGCATGCCGTCGGGCGAGAGGCCGGAGAAGACCATCCCGCCCTTTTCGAGGGCGGCGCGAAAGTTGTTGTTCAACTCGAAGCGGTGACGGTGACGTTCCTCGACCTGCTCCGCGCCGTAGGCCTCGGCGGCTTTCGTCCCCGGCTTGAGCACGCAGGGATAGAGTCCCAGGCGCATCGTCCCGCCCATGTCGGTGATGGCGCGCTGTTCGAGCATCAGGTCGATGACCGGGTAGGGGGTCGAGCGGTCGAATTCGGACGAATTGGCGTTTTCCAGCCCCAGGACGTGACGGGCGAAGTCGATCACCATGACTTGCATACCCAGGCACAGACCCAGGTAGGGGATTTTCTGTTCGCGGGCGTATTTGGCCGCCTGGATTTTGCCCTCCGTGCCGCGCGAGCCGAATCCGCCCGGGACGACGATGCCGGCCGCGCTTTCGAGCACGTCCCAGCCCTTGCCCTTTTCCAGATCCGCCGAATGGACCCACAGAATCTCCAGTTCGACGCCCTGGGCCAGGGCGGCGTGCTTGAGGGCCTCGCGCACGGAAATGTAGGCGTCGTGCAGTTCGACGTATTTGCCGACCAGGGCAATCTTGAGCGGCGGCTTGGGACGGCGGACCTCCTCGACCAGCCGTTCCCAGGCTGACCAGTCCGGCTGGCGGCGGGCTTCCAGGCCGAGTTTTTCCAGGATGTAGTCGGCCACGCCCGCCTGTTCGATCAGGAGAGGCACCTCGTACAGGATGCGGGTTGTCATCATGGGGATGACCGCCCGCTTCTCGACGTCGCAGAACAGGGCGATCTTGTCGCACAGGCTGTCCTCGATGGGGAAATCGGCGCGGGCGACGATCATATCGGGCGAAATGCCGATCGAACGCAGTTCGCGCACCGAGTGCTGGGTGGGCTTGGTCTTCAGTTCGTCGGTGGCGCCGATGTAGGGCAGCCAGGTGACGTGGACGGCGAAGGTGTTCTCGCGCCCCAATTCGGAGCGCATCTGACGCAGCGCCTCGAGGAAGGGCAGGGACTCGATGTCGCCCACCGTCCCGCCGACTTCTACCAGGACGATTTCGGCGCCGGTCGTCTTGGTAACGGCCCCGATGCGGTGCTTGATTTCGTTGGTGATGTGGGGAATGACCTGGATGGTGCCGCCCAGGTAGTCGCCGCGGCGCTCTTTGGCGATCACCTCTGCGTAGACCTGGCCGGTCGTCACGTTGCAGACCCGGTTGAGGCGCACGTCGATGAAGCGTTCGTAGTGGCCCAGGTCGAGGTCCGTTTCGGCGCCGTCGTCGAGGACGAAGACCTCGCCGTGTTGATACGGACTCATCGTCCCCGGATCGACGTTAATGTAAGGGTCGAGTTTTTGGACGGCGACCTTGAACCCTCGCTCTTTGAGCAGCAGGCCGACCGCCGCGGCGGTCACGCCTTTGCCGACCGAACTGACGACGCCGCCGGTGAAGAATAGGTATTTCGTGACCATGGTCATCTCTCCCGGGATGCAAATGCTGGTTGCCGAACTACAAAAGAAGCGGGGAGGGCCGGTGTTGCGGCGACCTCCCCGAGGGGTTGCGTGTTTGGGACAGGACGTTTGGCTGGAGACGGTTCATCCGACCAGTTTGATGAGATCATCCGCGGCGCGACGCATTTCGAGAAAAATCAGTCCCAGTTTGGCTTCCTGGCGGGCCAGGGCGGTGAGCACGGCTTCGCTTCCGACCGAGGTCAGGACGATGAAACCGTTGTCTCCTTTGATGTAGACCTGGCTGAGGTCGCCGCGCCCCAACTCGGAGGCGATGCGCTCGCCCAGGCTGAGCATGGCCGCAGACATGGCCGAGACGCGGTCTTCTTCCACATCGGCAGGCAAGGCCGAGGCCATGATTAAGCCATCCACGGAAACGACGGCAGAGGCTTCGATGTCAGGGGCGGAGGCCTGCATGGAACGCAGGCGGTTGACCATTTGTTCGCTGCGGTTTGCGCTCATCCTTGTCTCTCCGGAAGCACTGGCCTGAGTTTACCACAATTATATCAAAAGGCTGGGCGTTGCAGGCCGAGAAGCCCGATTCCGTGATCTATTGGACCTCATTCGTAATAACCGCCAGGACGCGAAGAACGCCAAGAAGCATTCCAAATTCGCCAAGAGACGCCGTTTTTTCACTTGGCGGTCGAGTTAATCATGGCTATCTTTACGGTAGTTGGCCTTTGTCCCTCGCCGCAACAGGAGACGCCACAGGGCGCGGCGCAGCATGTTGCCTCCCAGGCTGGCGATGACGACCGCCAGGGTCAACCCACCGAAAAAGAGGATGCAGGTCGCATTGTCCAGGAGGACGCTTTCTTGCGTCCCGCTTTGCAGGGCGTCGCGATACAGGACGAAAAACGTCAGCCACAGGCCCAGGGCCAGGATGATGAACAAAAAAGTGAGGCTGCTGGCCAATCGTCCCAGGCACGAACGTTTGAGGCCGGGGTCGAGTTGTTCCAGGTCGGGCGGAGCGCCCAGGGAGCGCAGGAACTTCTTCATCTCGGCATGACTTTCCGGCTGGGATTCTTTTGCCGCTCAATCCTGGGTCAATTGATAGTTGGGCGCTTCTTTGGTGATGATGACATCGTGCGGGTGGCTTTCGATCAGGCCGGCGTTGGTGATGCGCACCAGGCGCGCCTTGGTGCGCAAATCGTCGAGACAGCGCGCCCCGGCGTATCCCATTCCCGAGCGCAAGCCGCCCACCAGTTGATAAACGTAGTCGTGCAGCGGCCCCTTGTAGGGGACGCGGCCCTCGATGCCTTCGGGGACGAGTTTGCCGCTGCGCCCCTGTCCGCTGCCGTAGCGGTCGCGGCCGTAGCCTTGCATCGCGCCCACGCTGCCCATGCCGCGGTATTCCTTGAAGCGCCGCCCTTCGTAGAGCACCTCCTCGCCGGGCGCTTCTTCCAGGCCGGCCAGCAGACTGCCCAGCATGACCGTATCCGCCCCGGCGACGATGGCCTTGACGATGTCGCCGCTGTATTTGATGCCGCCGTCGGCGATGATGGGGATGCCGAAGGGGCGGGCGGCCGCGGCGCAGAAGTAGATGGCCGAGAGTTGCGGCATGCCGGCCCCGGCGACGACCCGCGTGGTGCAGATCGACCCCGCGCCGACCCCGACCTTGACGGCGGCGGCCCCGGCCTCGATCAGCGCCCGCGTCCCCTCGGGGGTGACCACGTTCCCGGCGATGACCGGCAACTTGGGGAAGGACTGGTGCAGACGCCGGATGGCGTTCAACACGCTTTTCGTGTAGCCATGAGCCGTGTCGATGACGACTACGTCCACGCCCGCATCCACCAGCAGGCCGGCGCGATTCTCCAGATCGCTCCCGACGCCGACCGCCGCGCCGACCAGCAGGCGGCCGCGTTCGTCGGCTGCCGCGGAGGGGTATTCGATTTCTTTCAGGATGTCTTTGACCGTCAGCAGCCCTTTCAGATGCCCGCTCTCGTCCACCAGCGGCAGTTTCTCGATGCGGTGTTTTTGCAGCAAGGCTTTGGCGTCTTCGCGCGAGATGCCCACCGGCGCGGTGACCAGCGGCTGCGGCGTCATGAATTGACTGACCGGCAGGACATAATCTTTCGGCTCGACAAAGCGGATGTCGCGGTTGGTCAGGATGCCGACCAGGGCGTTGTTTTCGTCCACGATGGGCACGCCGCTGATTTTGTAGGTGGACATGATATCTTCGGCTTCTTGCAAACTGGCCGTGGGCGGCAGGGTGATGGGGTCGGAAATCATCCCCGATTGGGCGCGCTTCACTTTGTCCACCTCGGCGGCCTGGGCTTCGGGCGACAGGTTGCGGTGGATGACGCCAATCCCGCCCTCGCGGGCCAGGGCGATCGCCAGCCGCGCCTCGGTGACGGTATCCATCGCGGCCGAGACCAGCGGGATGTTGAGGCGGATGTCGGGCGTCAACCTGGCCGAGACGTCGGTCTCGGCGGGCAGGACCTCGCTGTAGCCCGGCACGACCAGCACATCATCGAAGGTGAGGGCTTCGGCAGATTCGAACAGTTCTTCGTTCATGCAAATCCATTCCTTTTCGAAGAGGGAGGCAAGATTTGGAGCAATTCTATCAAATTCCGTCTAGACAGGAAACTGCCAAAGGTCACTTTCCTTTCAGGCAAAGGTCAAATTGCGCGTCGGGGGCGTTGACCCGTCTCTGCCTCCGTGTTAAACTCGAAGGCGCAGGTCGTTATGAGAAAACGCTTTCTTCGCTGGATCGGCGCGCTCATTTTACTGGCTTCGTTCGCTTTTGGAAGCCTGGCGCGGGCGCAGACCTCGACGCCGGTCATCACCGCCCCTCAGGATGGACAGGTCGTCCAGGGCGCGGTCACGGTCATCGGCAGCAGCGAGGTCGAGAACTTCCTCTCTTTCGAGGTGGCCTTTGCCTATTCCGGCGATCCTACCGGGACCTGGTTCTTGATCGCCGCTTCGAACCAGCCCGTGCGCGACGGCGCGCTGGCGGTGTGGGATACGACGGCCATCACCGACGGGGATTACGACCTGCGCCTGCGCGTCTTTCTGAGCGACGGCGCTTTTTTGGACGCGGTGGTCTCCGGTTTGCGGGTGCGCAACTACACTCCCCTGGCTACGCCGACCCCGACGATCACGCCTACCCCGACCGAGACGCCCGTCCCGCCGATTCTCATTCTACCGACGGCCACCCCTTTTCCCACCTTTACTCCCTCGCCCTTTCCAACGCCGACCCCTCTTCCGACCAACCCGGCCGTTCTGCCTCCCCTGGAGGTCTATCGCAGCGCGGCCTATGGCGCGCTGGCCGTTCTGGCCGCTTTTTCCTTGCTGGGGATTTATACTTTGCTGCGCCGCAAGTAGTCCTTTTTGAACAGAGTCGAGGCTAGGCTGCCTGGGCCAGGATGGCGTCCACGATCTCGTCAACGGGCCTGGAAATGTCCACCGTCAGGGCGTCGGTTGGCTCCTCCAGGGCGTCGAATTGACTTTGCAGCATGGCCGGTTTCATGTAGTGGCCGGGACGGGCCATCATGCGCGCCCGAATCAGTTCGAAATCCCCTTTGAGATAGACGATTTGCACATGCTGCGTGTTTTCCAGCAGGGTTCGGCGGTAACGCTCTTTCAGCGCCGAACAGGCCAGGACGCCTGGGCGTCCGTTTTTCAGGCAGTCCACAATCAAGTCGTGCAGGGCTGCCAGCCAGGGGGCGCGGTCCTCGTCGTTTAGAGGGATTCCGGCCGCCATTTTGGCAATGTTGGCCGGAGGGTGAAAGGCGTCGGCGTCGTAGAAATCCCAGCCCAGGGTTTCGGCCAACCGCTGGCCGACGGTCGTTTTTCCGCAGCCGGAAACACCCATCAGGAGGAAGAAGCGCGTGCGCATGGCGGCGAGTGATCACCAGTCCGTGTGAAAAACGCCCTCTTTGTCGACGCGGCGGTAGGTGTGCGCGCCGAAATAGTCGCGCTGCGCCTGGGTCAGGTTGGCGGGCAGACGGGCGCTGCGATAGGCGTCGTAGTAGCCCAGGGCCGAGGAGAAGGCCAGGGCGGGGATTCCGCTGGCGGCGGTCAGCGCGACCACCCGCCGCAGCGCGGCCTGCCGTTCGTTCAGGGCCGCGGCGAAGCCGGGGTCGAGCATCAGGTTGGGCAGGTCGGGGGCGCGGTCGAAGGCGCGGCGGACGTCTTCCAGCAGGTGGGCGCGCAGGATGCAGCCGCCGCGCCAGATGCGGGCGATGTCGCTCAGATTCAGGCGGTAATCGTATTCCTGGCTGGCCTGGCGCAGCAGGGCGAAACCCTGGGCGTAGGCGCAGACTTTGGCGGCGTAGAGGGCGTCGCCGACGGTTGCGGCGACCTCCTGCGGGTCGGCGGACATCTGCGGGGCGGGGCCGGTCAGGACCTGCGAGACGGCCAGGCGCTCCTCGCGCCGCGCCGACAGGAGGCGGCTCTCGACTGCGGCGGCGAGGGTCGGGATGGGCGCGCCCAGGTCGAGGGCGTTCTGGCTGGCCCATTTGCCGGTGCCTTTCTGCCCGGCCTCGTCCAGAATCAGGTCCACCACCGCCGCGCCGGTCTCCGGGTCGGTTTTGGCGAAGATGGCGGCGGTGATTTCCATCAGGTAGGATTCGAGTTCGCCGCGGTTCCAGGCGGCGAAGACTTCGTGCAGTTGGGCGTTGTTCAGCCCCAGGCCGCGGTGGAGCAGGTCGTAGGCTTCGGCGATCAATTGCATGTCGGCGTATTCGATGCCGTTGTGCACCATCTTGACGTAGTGGCCGGCGCCGCGCGGCCCGAGGTAGGCCACGCACGGCTCGTCCCCGACGCGGGCGGCAATGGCCTCGAAGACCGGGCGGACGAGTTCCCAGGCTTCGGGCGGGCCGCCGGGCATGAGGGCTGGCCCGCGGAGCGCGCCCTGCTCCCCGCCGCTGACGCCGACGCCGAGGTAGAGGACGCCTGCGGCCTCGAGTTCGGCGGCGCGGCGCTCGGTGTCGAGGAAGAAGGAGTTGCCGCCGTCCATGAGCAGGTCGCCGGGGGCGAGATGCGGCCGCAGGGCGGCCAGCGCGGCGTCGACCGGCTCGCCGGCCGGGACCATCAGCAGGATGCGGCGCGGCCGCTCCAGGGCCGCGAGGAACGCTTCGAGGCTGGCGCAGGGGACGAGGTTCCTGCCGGCGGCCCCGGCCTCGAAACGGCGCGTTTTTTCCGGGTCCAGGTCGTAGCCGGCGACGCGGAAGCCGTGACGTTCGAGGTTCAGCGCCAGGCTGCGCCCCATGACGCCCAGACCGATGATGCCGAGGGTAGATTGGTCCATGCGAATCTCCTTGGATGAGGCCGCGAATTTCATGAATTATACGAATAAGTTGCTGATTTTTTGAGCATCGAATGGCGCGAATTTTACGAAAAAGATTTGAGACATTCGTGAAATTCGATGCTTTTGCCTTTCACACGATCGTTGCAGCAATAAAGTTGAATCGGTTCACTGAAAATTTTCTACTGGCTCCAGGCGTCGAAGAACCCGCTTCCTTCGAGGAAACGGGTTCTTCGCCACAGCCGGGTGTCGGTGCAGGAGGCGGGGGTCTGGCATTCTCTTCGCTCCCACCAGACGCCGTTGTTGTCCTGAAAGCAGTACCAGTTGCTCCAAGTAGTGCAGCAGTCTCCGCCGGTGCAGCCCCATGAGCAGTTGGTGTAGTTGCAGATGGGGTAGGAGCCGGGGCCGTTGGTTGGCGTTAGAGGGCAGTTTGGAGTGGGTTGACTGCCGCACCCGGGGCACTTGGAAGAAAGGCAGGTGCAAGGGCCAGCAGGCGAAGGCGTGGCGCAAAAATAGCCGATATTACAGGAGCCAGAACAGGCTGGCGCAATCCCGCCGCAAGGGCCGCTGGGCTTGGTTGGAAATTGGGTCGGGCTGGCGCCGCCAACAGATGTTGGGCTTGGGGCGGGGGTGGGGGTGGGGCAGGCTTTACAGCATTGCCAGCCTGTACCGCAGTATTGAGAAGAGTTGCAAAGGCCAAGTTCACTGCAAGTTGTGTTTTTGACGCAAAGCCCGCCACTAGCAACACAAGGATAAGGAGTGGGAGTGTTGGTTGGCAGGCTTGGCAGACTCCGCCAGAACAGTTTTTTTTTCAGAGCATCCACATTGGCAGTCCAGCTTGCAGTAAGGCACAAGACAACTGAGGCTATCAGCGCAGGCTCCGCATAAACATTTATAAGGAGAGGACCATTTTTTTGTCAGTGGGTCGCACTCATAAGAGAGGCCCTTACTACAGCATTCGTATTCAGACAAAGGATTGCAGGAACAGCCATTGCAACAGGCTGCGAAAGAGGGTTTCGGAAAAGCAAGAGAGATAAAAGTTATAAAGGTTATAAAGGTTATAATGAGCGCTTTTCTCCCCATAATCTTTAGTATAACAAAAAATGCAAAATTCAAAATGCAAATCTCAAAATGACAATGTAAAATGAAAAATTAGGAGGGAATAGGACTAATAAAAATCTTATGGATTAGCTGGCCATTCATTTCCCATTGAAACAGGAGTTATCAGCTGGAGCTCGGGAGGGAGGGTTTCTCCTTCACCAAACACCCATTCGGCAATAGGATTGCTAGGTCCCCAGTTTATAGTTCTAGTTTGATCTAGAGGATAAGCAAAAAGTGGTAGGTTCATCGCATTATTTCTTGGAATGCTCAAGAGCTGGGCGTAAATGGAATTGCGGGGAAGGATAACAGCTGGGCTGTTTGGGTCGTCTGGGTTAAGATGAGGCCGGATAACAATATTTTGAGGGTCATTGGGGTCAAGGTCAGGATTGGTGGCGAAAAGGACAAGGCTTGGGAAAATTGGATTGGTTCTTCGAAAAGCCAAACTCCAATCGGTGTTGGGAAAAAGAGGTTCTTGGAAACTTTGCGGTTGTCCTTCGACTGTAGCAATACATACGAAAAATTTCCGGTTGGATAAATCTTCAGGGTCAGGGTTTTCTTGATTTTGAGGGTCGAAGTTAGCGACAACAATAAATGGAACTCTTTGGCCGTTCAAAATGATTTCGCCGCCAATATCCATATATCTCATGGTCAGGCCGGCTAACTGCTGTTGGTTTCCGCCGTCATTGCCTTTGGCTTTGAGGCTGGCAATTCTTGTGCCGTCTGGAAGGATTTCAAAAAGCAGGGAGTTTCCGCCGAGGTTCTGCCAGTTTTGCCGGACAGCATCGGGGTCCATATGGAGGATGTCGGCAAGGCTTTCGCCTTTGTCCATCCGCTCAAGGATGTAGGAGAGGATAAAGCGGGTGGCATCCCCGGACTGGACGTCTTCGATGGTGAGGGTGGGGAGGTTGTCAAGGGCTTCTTCGTTGAGTTGGGGGTTGTCGGTGTTGACGCCGGTGTAGAGTTCTTGAAAATTGGGGACGACGCGGAATTCGGCGGTGTCGGGGTTCCAGAGGAGGGTGAGTTCCTGTCCGTTTTGGTCCAAGGCGCGGACGGTGTAGGGGGCAAAGGGGTTGTGGACGCGCAGGTCGTCATTCGTAGAGAAGGTATCAGGAAGCAGGGCGAGTTCTACCGTCTCCCGTCCACCGTCCACGGTCCGAACAGCAGAGACGAGCCATTGGCCGCTTTCGGGGTCGTAGCGGATGAGGCCGCTCGTGAAGGCTGGGTCGAAGGCAATGGGGTGTGGCAAGGGAGTCGCGGTCGGCGCGACGGTGGGAGTGGCAGTGTTCAGCGGCCGGTGTTCAGTGTTCAGTGGGACGGTGGTCTGCGGGCCGACGTCCGCGGTCTGGGGAACGCAGGCGGCGAGAGCAAGGAAGAAAACAGAAGAGACGAGCAGAAAAATACGAGAAAGGGACATGGCTAGATGTTCACCGCGACGCGCTGAATGCCGATCAACTGGGGGTCGAGACGTTCCGCGCCACCGCGTCTCTTTCGATGATGACGTTGAATTCTCGGCTCGTGGTCGCTCCTTGCAGTAATTATATACAGGATTTCCTTGCCGGGCTTGCCAGAACTTTGGCTTGCGCGCCGTCCCTGACGGGAGGCTGGCGCCGGTCACGGCGCTGCTTCAGTAAAACGTTCCCAATCCCAAAAGCCCCGCCAGACGACGCGGTAGGCCGGGCGGTAGAGGCGCTCGTAGGCGGGCGAGTGGTGGACGGCGGGGTAGCCCCGGGCGCGCATCGTTTCGAGGAAGGCTTCCATTTCGGCGGGCGGGAAGCGTCCCAGGCCGACGGCGATTTGCCAGTAGCGCTCGATGGTTTGCGTGTAGCCATAATATTCATTGGCGGTGCGCAGGAAGGCCTGGAGCAGGCGCTCCGGATCGCCGCCGGCGGCCCGGTACGGGCGCAGGTGGACGCGCAGGATGCCGGTCTCTTCCGACAGGAGGTCGAGGAGCGGTTCGTCCGGCCCCTCGCCCGGGGCGGTCAGTTCGCGTCTCAGCCAGGCGCGGGCGGCCTCGGGGTCGCCGACGGCGTGTCCGCTCCCCAGGGCGGCCTGATGGACGAGTTTGTACAGGTCGGCCAGTTCCATGGCCGGGTAGCGGGCGAGGTGGGCGAGGAGGACGGAGGCAAAGGACATGGCGCGTTTTACCGGACGCGGTAGAGGATCTCGCCCGCCTTGGGGACGTACAGGACGCCCTCGTCTTCGCTGCCCTGCCACTCGGCCGGGTTGACGGACGCCGGGTCGAGGTACTCCAGGTTGAGGCGGGCGCAGTCCTCGGGCGGGATGCGGCTGGCCAGGAACAGGCGCACGTTCGGCTTCTCGACGCCGTTTTCCATCCGCCCGGCGCCGCGCAGGTGAGTGCTGTGCGCCAGCACGCCGCGCGGGATGCGCTCGAACCGCTCCCAATCGGCCAGAAAATATTCAAGGATATGGTACCCGATTTCATAGATGTATCTGCCGTGGACGCGGCTGACCTCGGACAGGTGCGGGGCGTAGAGGACGACCTCCCCGCCGACGGCCACCGCCGGTTCGACCTTGTACATCGCCTTGGCCGCCGTCCAGAGTTCATCGTACATCGGCGGGGCGCAGGAGAGGACGCGCTGGTACGGGCGTTCGCGCCAGCGGATGTGGCGCTGCGCCGAGAGGTCGGCGGCGGCGCTCCAGGCCGGACGGTGGTCGCCGATGAAGAGGCCGGAGAGGCCCTCGCCCTCGACCGTCAGGGCGATCAGGGTGACCGGGGTGGGCAGGCGTTCGGCGGCGGCGTGAATCATGGCGCGCACGGGGGTCTCTTTGACGCCAATCGTGCGCGCCGCGCCCGCCAGCGCCCCCAGCCAGTGGGTGGCGTGAATCATCTCCGGGCCGGAGATGCCGGGAAAGAGGTACTTGGCCCCGCCCGAAAAGCCGACCACTTCGTGCGGGAAGGTCGGCCCGAGGATGAGGATGTGGTCGTGTTCCAGGGCGAGGCGGTTCAGGCGAATCTCCACCCGCTCCGGCAGGGTCGGATGCCAGGACGCCCCGGCCAGGAGGCGGATTTCGTCCGCTTCCATCACGCCGAGCGTGACCAGGGCGGCGGGATCGTCCCAGGCGTGGTTGAACAGGCCGACATGGCGGAACGTCGTCCGGCGCTCCTGGGCCGTAATTCCCACCAGCCGGTTCAGCGCCTGCTCGGAGAGCGGCGGGTGCGTGCCCAGGGCGACCATGAAGTCGAGCGCCCGCGTATCATGCAAAATCTCGACCAGCAGGCGGAAGAGGAAGGGCAGCGGCAGGGTGCGGGTGTGGTCGGGGATGAGGACGAGCAGGCGCTGGCGCGAGAAGTGGCCCTCCAGGGCGCGGGCGAGGGTCTGACGGATGTCGTCGGGGGCGAGGAGCGCGCCGGGCGGGGCGACGGCCTGGACGAGGGACATGCCCGGCTCCTACACGCCGCTGAAGGCCGAAAACCCGCCGTCCACCGGCAGGACGACGCCGGTGACGAAGGCCGCGGCGGGCGAGACGAGAAAAAGGGCCGCGCCCAGCAGGTCTTCGGGGAGGCCGAAGCGGCCCATCGGGGTGTGGGCGAGAATCTGCTCCCCGCGGCGGGTCAGGCCGCCGCTTTCGGCGTCCACGAGCAGGTAGCGGTTCTGCTCGGTCAGGAAGAAGCCCGGGGCGAGGGCGTTGACGCGGATGGCCGGGCTGTACTCCTGCGCCATGTGGACGGCCAGCCATTGGGTGAAGTTGACCACCGCCGCTTTGGCCGCCGAGTAGGCCGGGATGCGCGTCAGCGGGCGGAAGGCGTTCATCGAGGCGATGTTCAGGATGACGCCGCGCTTTTGCTCCGCCATGATTTTGCCGAAGACCTGACAGGCCAGCATCGCGCCGGTCAGGTTCAGGTCGAAGACGCGGCGCAGGGCCTCGGCGGGCAGGTCGAAGAAGGGACGGTCGGGCGCTGTGGTCGCCTGCGGGTGGTTGCCGCCGGCGCCGTTGACGAGGATGTCGGCCCGGCCGAAGGCCTGCAACACGGCCTGGGCAGCGGCTTCCAGGCTGGGGCGGTCGGTGACGTCGCAGGCCAGGCCGAGCGCCCCGTCGCCGAGTTCGGCGGCCAGGGCCTGGGCGGCTCCGGCGTTCAGGTCGAGCGCGGCGACTTTGGCCCCGGCGGCGGCCAGGGCGCGGCAGAGGGCGGAACACAGCACGCCCGCCCCGCCGGTGACGACGGCGACCTGGTCGGTGAGGTCGAAAGGAGGAAGAGAGAAAGTTTGCATGTTCTTGCCACGAATTGCACGAATGGGACGAATTTTTTTGGTCAGGTCACGCAGGCGAGGCCGGGGGGCGCGCCTCGTTGCTTACAGTTTGTACGCCCGCCGCGCCAGGCCGACGGCCAGTTCGACCGTCATCGCGCGGGCTTCGTCCAGGTCCACCAGATGGCGGGCGACCAGACCGGCGACCCAATCGGCCGAGGCGCGCCGCCAGAGGTCGTGCCGCGCCGGGATGGAGCAGAAGGCGCGGGTGTCGTCGTTGAAGCCGGCGGTGTTGTACAGGCCGGCGGTTTCCATCACCAGGTCGAAGTAGCGGCGGATGCCGTTGGGGCTGTCGAGGAACCACCAGGGCGGGCCGAGTTTGAGCGCCGGGTAGTGGCCGGCCAGCGGCGCCAGTTCGCGGCTGTAGGCGCTCTCGTCCAGGGTGAAGACGATGAGGGTCAGGCGCGGGTCGTTGCCGTATTGGTTCAGGAGCGGGAGCAGGTTGCGGGTGAATTC
Organism: Chloroflexota bacterium; assembly: GCA_019873655.1. Taxonomy (GTDB): domain Bacteria; phylum Chloroflexota; class Anaerolineae; order Anaerolineales; family Villigracilaceae; genus JAFGSI01. The sequence goes on from JAIOAU010000028.1 coordinate 25,502, forward strand.
GGTCTGGAGGGGGATGTCGCCGCCGCGGTCGGGGCCGAAGCGTTCGAAGAGGGGGCGGTTGTGGTTGCGCCAGGAGCCGGGGTGCAACTGCATGACCAGGCCGTCTTCGAGGCTCATGCGCGCCATCTCCATCAGCATGTGGGCGGTGAAACGGGCGGCGTCGGCGGCGTCGGCCCGACCGCGCAGGGCGCGCCAAAAGATGTTGTCCGCTTCCCGCGGCGAGAGTTCGGCCGCGGCGGGCGTCAGGGCGGCGTGGTCGGTTGCGACCGCGCCCAGCGACTTGAAGAACGCCCGCCGCTGCTCCAGGGCGCGGACGAAGGAGGCGTAGTCCACCACATCCACCCCGCTGACGGCGCTCAGGCGCTCGATGTTCTCTTTCCAGCCGGGCGCGTCCAGGTTGACGACGCCGTCGGGGCGAAAGGTAGGGATGACCCGCCCGCGCCAGCCGGAGGCGCGGATGGTCTGGTGGTGTTCGAGGGCGTCGGTCGCGGCGTCGGTGGTCGCCAGGACTTCGATGCGGAAGCGCTCGAAGAGGGCGCGCGGGGAGAATTCGGGGCGGGCGAGTTTTTCGGCGAGGGCGTCGTAGAGACGGTCGGCGTTGGCGGCGGAGGGAGGTTCCTCGATGCCGAAGACCTCGCTCAATTCGTGCCGCAGCCAGAGGCCGGAGGGCGTCCCGCGAAACAGGTGGAAGTTGGCGCAGAAGAGCCGCCAGATGCGGCGGTGGTCGGTCTCGACGGGTTTGCCATCCTGGCGGGGAATGCCGAGGTGTTCGAGCGGAATGCCCTGCGAGTAGAGCATGCGGGTCACGTAGTGGTCGGGGAGGATGAACAGGTCGGCGGGGCTGCCGAAGGTCGCGCCCGGGTCGGCGAAGAGGCGCGCGTCCACGTGGCCGTGCGGGGAGACGATGGGCAGGTCTTTGACGCTCTCGTAGAGTTGACGCGCCAGGGCGCGGCGGGTCGGGTCGGGGTCGAAGAGGTGGTCGGGGTGGAGCATGGGGAGTCGGATAGTTGAGGAGTCGAATGGTCGAATAGTCGAAGCAGGAGGGCGAAAGCGATGTCGGTCACGGGATTCGCCGCTGGTCATTGTAACAGCAGATGTCGCACTTGTTCAATCCCTGAATTTGCGTGCGCTGCGTCGGGGGCGATGCAGAAAGGGAGGTCAAAAAGTTACAAATGTCACTATTCTCTTTTGAATGCCATCCGTTATACTTAAACAGGTCAGACCACTTACCAGTTAGGAGCCTTCATGGATTGGCAGCCCGCCCCCAAACCCGCCGAACTGGCCGAAAGCCGCCTGCTGGAGGCCATTCTCTCCGGCTACTTTCCTCCCAACAGCACCCTGCCCGGCGAGCGCGAACTCGCCGAACAGATTGGCGTCACCCGCCCGACCCTGCGCGAGGCGCTTCAGCGCCTGGCGCGCGATGGCTGGCTCGACATCCAGCACGGCAAGCCGACCCGCGTCCGCGACTACCGGCAGGAGGGCGGGCTGGGCGTCCTGGCGGTGCTGGCACGCGCCCCGCAGGGGGAAAGCCCCGATTTCGTCGCCCATTTGCTCGAGGTGCGTCTCCTGCTTGCCCCGGCCTACACCCGTCAGGCGCTGGAGGCGGACGCCGCCGCGATGGCCGCCGCTCTGCAGGAATACCCGTCCCTGCCGGACGAGCCGGCCGCCTTCGCCCGCGCCGACTGGGACCTGCACCTCCTGCTCACCCGCCGCGCCGCCAATCCCATCTTCCGCTTTCTCTTCAATGGCTTCACCGACCTGGCCCTGCGGATGGGTGAGCGCTACTTTGCCTATCCCGAATGCCGCGCCCACTCCCGCCGCTTCTACGAAGACCTACTGGCCTGCGCCCGCGCCGGCGCGGCCTTCGACGCCGAAGTCCTGACCCGCCGCGTGATGGAAGAGAGCCTGGCACTCTGGCAGGAGAAATCGCGCGGGTAAACACACGGGTAAACACAAAGGACACAAAGGAGACACGAAGGGCACAAAACAACAAAAAAACCTTTGTGAATCCTTTGTGTTGACTTGCAGAATTGCGATGAGATAACACGAAGGACACAAAGGAGACACGAAGGACACGAAACAACAAAAAAACCTTTGTGATTCCTTTGAGCATCCTTCGTGTCCTTTGTGTTGAATACTCACCGATGGAGTGACTTATGAAACGCTGGAATGGATGGGGCAACGTTCACACCGACTACCCTCTGCCCGACCCGGCGCGGGAATACCTGACCGCCCTCTTCGGCCCGCTCGCCCCCCGGCCGGACGCGGCCTTCGAGGACGTTCTGCGCTCGGTCCCGGCCTCGCGCCTGCCCGCTCATCCCCTGGTGGACGCCTCCCCCGAAGCGCGCCTGACCCACGCCCGCGGCCAGTCTCTGCCCGACTGGGTCGCCCTGCGCTCCGGGCGCATCCCGGCCTTCCCCGACGGGGTCGCCTTCCCGCAGAGCGAAGCGGACGTGCGCGCCCTGTTGACCTGGGCGCGGCAGGTCGGGGCGGTCGTCATCCCCTACGGGGGCGGGACGAGCGTCGTCGGCCACATCAACCCGCCCGCGGGTCCGGCCCCGGCCCTGACCCTTTCGCTGGAGCGGATGACCCGTCTGCTCGAACTGGACGGAGTCGGCCAGACAGCGGTCTTCGAGGCCGGCGTGACCGGCCCGATGCTGGAGGCGGCGCTGGCCGAGCACGGGTACACGCTCGGACATTTCCCGCAGTCGCACGAGTATTCGACCCTCGGCGGCTGGATTGCGGCGCGTTCTTCGGGACAGCAGTCCTACCACTACGGGCGCATCGAACAACTCTTCCTCGGCGGCCGCGTGGAGACGCCGCGCGGCGCGCTCGACCTGCCGCCCTTCCCGGCCTCGGCCGCCGGGCCGGAGGTGCGCGAGATGGTGCTTGGCTCGGAGGGACGGCTGGGCGTCATCACGCAGGCGCGGGTGCGCGTCAGCCGCCTGCCCGAAGCGGAGGAGTTCTACGGCGTCTTCTTCCCCACCTGGGAGCAGGGGCGCGAGGCGGTGCGACGGATGGCGCAGGAACGCGTCCCCGTCTCGATGATGCGCCTGTCGAACCCGCAGGAGACCGAGACGACGCTCATCCTGTTGGGCAAGTCGTGGGTTCCGGCGGCGCTCAAGGGGTTGAGTCTGCTCGGCTACCGCGATGGACGCTCGCTGCTGGTCTTCGGCGTGACCGGTTCGGCGGCGCACGTCCGGCGGACGCGGGCGCAGGCGGCGGCGATTTGCCGCAGGTTCGGCGGGTTGTTCGTCGGGACGCCGGTCGGCCACACCTGGCGCAAGTCGCGCTTCCTCGCCCCGTACCTGCGCAACACGCTCTGGGAGGCGGGCGTGGCGGTGGACACGCTCGAAACGGTCATCCCCTGGGCGCAGGTGGGGGAGGCCTCGCAGGCCATCCCGGCGGCGATTACGGCGGCAATGGAAAGTTTCAACGAGCGCGTGCTGGCCTTTGCCCACCTTTCGCACATCTACCGCGACGCGGCCAGCATCTACACCACCTTCCTCTTCCGCCGCACGGAAGACCCGGATGAACTGCTGGCGCGCTGGCAGGCGATGAAACACGCCGCCAGTCTGACCATCCAGCGCTTCGGCGGGACGATTACCCATCAGCACGGCATCGGCACCGACCACGCCGCCTATCTGCCTGCCGAGAAGGGGCCGCTGGGCATGGAGGCCATCCGCGCCGTGTGCAGGGTCTTCGACCCGGAGAGGATGATGAATCCGGGCAAATTATTTGATGTTTAGCCACGAATGGCGCGAATTTCTCGAAGATTTTTGTTGCCACGAATGACACGAATTTATCGAATTTTTCGTGTAATTCGTGAAATTCGCGGCAAAACAAGGAGCATGGTATGAACTGGACTCAAGGCTGGCGTGACGACGCCTGGAACGAATTGCAACAAGAATGGGACGTCCTCGTCATCGGCGGGGGCGTGACCGGCGCGGGGATTTTGCGCCAGTGCGTGCGCGCCGGGTTGAAGGCCGCCCTGGTGGAGGCGCACGACTTCGCCGCCGGGACCTCCTCGCGCTCCTCCAAACTCGTCCACGGCGGGATGCGCTACCTGAAGAACGCCCAGGTGCGCGTCACGCTCGAATCGGTGCGCGAGCGCGAGTACCTGCTCCGGCAGGGGCGCGGCCTCATCAGCCGCCTGGGTTTCCTCTACCCCTGCCTCGAGGGCGACCACATGCCCGGCTGGGTCTTCGGCGCCGGGCTGGCGGTCTATGACCTGATGGCCGGACAGTGGAGTCACCGCTCCTACGACGCCGAGGACATGCGCGAACTCTGTCCCCTGCTGACCACCCCGGGCGTGCGCGGCGGCTTCCGCTTCTTCGACGCCCAGACCGACGACGCCCGCCTCGTCCTGCGGCTGATACGCGAATCGGTCGCCGCGGGCGGACTGGCGCTCAACTACGCCCGCGTCGAGACGCTCCTGAAGACGAAGGACGGCCGCGTCTGCGGGGCAGTCGTCCGCGATACGAGCGGCGAGGTGGACCGGCAGGCGGAGGTCCGCGCCCGGGTGGTGGTCAACGCCGCCGGGGCCTGGGCCGACGCATTGCGCGGCTACGTGGGGCAGAAACCGCGCCTGCGTCCCCTGCGCGGCAGTCACCTGGTCTTCCCGGCCGGCCGCGTCCCGCTGACCCGCGCCGTCACCTTCCTGCACCCGCGCGACGGGCGTCCGGTCTTCGTCCTGCCGTGGGAAGGGGCGGTCATCTACGGCACAACCGACGTGGACCAGGGCCGCGACCTGCCGACCGACCCGGCCATCAGCGCCGCCGAGGCCGAGTACCTGATGGAGGGCATCCGCCATGTCTTCCCGGCGCTCGAACTGACCTTTGCCGACGTGATTGCCACCTTCGCGGGCATCCGCCCGGTGGTGGACACCGGCAAGGCCAATCCCTCGAAGGAGTCGCGCGAGCATGTCATCTGGGAGGAGAACGGCCTGCTGACCGTCAGCGGCGGCAAGTTGACCACCTTCCGCATCATGGCGCGCGACGCGCTCAAGGCGGCGCGCCGTCATCTCGGACGCCTGCCCTTCGACCCCGACGCGCCGGTGCTCGACCCGCTGCCGGAGGAGGCCGAGGCGCTGCTTGGTAAGGCTGGTCTGCCGCCGGCCCACTCCCTGCGCCTGCTGGCGCGCTACGGGGTCGAGTCGGCGGGCTTCTTCGGCGCGGCCGGGGCGGAACTCGACCCCATCCCCGGCGCGGCGGCGCGCTGGGCCGAACTGCGCTGGGCGGCGCGCGCCGAGGCGGTCGTCCATCTCGAAGACCTCCTGCTGCGCCGCGTCCGGCTGGGTCTCCTGCTCCCCAACGGCGGCCTCGACCAGATGAACCGCATCCGTCAGGTGGTCCAGCCCGAACTCGGCTGGGACGACGCCCGCTGGCAGGCGGAAGAGACGGCCTATCGCGAATTGTGGCAAAGAGCCTATCGTTTGGGATAAAATGAGCCACAGATGAACTCGGATAAACACGGATAAAAAATCTGTGTCCATCTGCTAGCCACCTGACACTTTGATGTCATAGGTAGGAACAAAGCGGAACAGGAACAGGAAGGGCATTGGTTAGCCTCCTTTGGATAAAGCGAAGGCCGATCTGGAAGATACTCA
>JAIOAU010000029.1 GCA_019873655.1 Chloroflexota bacterium
ATCCGCGCATTCAACGGCGCTTGGCGCTTGCAGTCACCTGGTGACCTTTGGCGATCTCCTCGCATCATGGAGAACGATTCAACTTTATACAATTACGCAACAAATCTTCTGAAGAACACCGCCATTCGGTTTGGGGCGGTCTGGACGGCGAAGATATCGAATACCCCGGCCACTCGCTCGTCCTGATATTCGATTTGCGTCTCGTGGATCGGTTCGCCGCCGCGGGCGACGGCGCGGTAGGTATCGGCCAGCGAGGTCCCGGCAATCGCCGGAAAGGCCTCCTCGATCGTCCGCCCGAGCAGCGCCTCATGCTGAATCCCCAGAATGCGGTCGGCCGACCGATTCGCCCCCACCAGAACCAGGCGGCCGTCGGGCTGCAACTCGTATTCGTGCGCTCCAAAGGGGATGGAATCGATCACCGTCTGCAGGTGTTGCTGGGCGCGGCGCGCTTCTTCCTCCGCCTGGCGGCGGCCGGTTATGTCTTCGATGGACACCACTATCCCGTCGAAATCGCCCTGCTGGTCGAAGAGAGGCGAAGCGTTGAGGGAAAGCAGCACCCGCCGCCCGTCTGGCCGACGAATGGCGCGCACCACATCGAAGACCGCCTGCCCGCTGGCCTTGACGCGCTCCAGCAACCGTTCTTCCTCCGGGATGGGATTCCCGTCCTCGTCGGTGACAGACCAATCCGCCGCGTCGAAAGCGCGCTGAATGATCTCCTCGCGGCTCAGACCGAGAATGCGCTCCACCTGGGCGTTGGCGTACACCACCCGTCCGCGCCGGTCGAGGACGGCAATCGCAGACGGGCTGGTCTGGATGACTTTTTCCAAGAAGTCATCTCGCTGACGCCCCGAGGCCAGTTTCTCCAGCCATCGGCTGAAAAAAGAATCCGCTCTTCTCATTCTCCTGAATTATAGAATACTTTGGGCAGACGCGCCCTTCTATTAAGCCACCTTTTCCAAATATTCGCCGCTTCGATCCGGCTTAACAAAAAGCCCCTGTTTTCTGACAGGGGATTGGAAAAATTCGGGAAGTTGCGGGGGCTGGACTCGAACCAGCGACCTCCAGGTTATGAGCCTGACGAGCTGCCACTGCTCTACCCCGCGCCGTTTACAGCGAGGCGCTATTGTATCACCGCGCCCAAGCAGAGTCAAGGATACAGGGCGATCTCTTGACTATAAAGATACATCGTCCCTGGAATGCGGTCGTCCGACTGGCGGACGACCAGCCGCGCCCACATCGGGGCCTCGATCAGATAAGGGACATCCACAGCAAACGGCACATACGAATCGTCCGGCGCGGGTTCGACCGAGACCAGACGCGTGGCGATTACATTGCCCGATTCGGAGACCAGTTCGATCACCAGCGGCTGGCGATTCAGGGGGCGGAAATATCCCTCGACCAGCAAAATGCTGCCGCTCACCTGCCCCCCCGGCAACGGCCAGGAAAGCAGACAGCGCTCGCGCGGCGGCTCAGGCGGGTTGATCTGGTCTTCTCCCTCCGAAAGCAGCAACAGATGCACCGAGTGGAGCGCCTGCAGACGGCCAAAGCGGTCCTCGGTCGAGACGCTCAGCCGCCCCAATTCGCCCGCCGCGCCGATTTCGAAGCGCAGGTCCACGGAGAGATAGGCCCAGGTGAAGGAGGTGTACACCGGCGTCACCTGGCGGGCCAGCAGACGGCCGTCCTCGCCGAACAATTCGACCCGCACGCGGTTGTTGTAACCGGGAATGACGTAGCCGCGCACGTAAATGGGCGAGGTGACCTTCGAAAGCGGGCCGGGGATGTTGATCTGAATCGCGGCCTCGGCGAGGGCAGGCGTGGGCAGGGGCGTGGCGGTCGCCGTCGGCGGGAAAAAGGGCGGGGGCGTCCAGGTAGCCGTCTCGGTCGGGAGCGGAGACGGAGAGGGGGCGAAGACGTCAGGGGTTGGCTCCGGCAGGCCGGGGGTCGGGCTGGGCTGTCGCTCGCCGGCGGCCGGCTTGCAAGCGGTCAAGAGGAGAAAGAGAAATCCGAGAAGGAGAGCGCGTCGGGTCATGGCCGTGATTATAAGCCAGACGCCCCGGCTTGCGGGGCATCGGGTTGGTTTTGGACAAGGACTGTGAATTTCTGTCTCTCGAATCTCCTCGCCTTACAGTCCATAGATCTCGCTGTACTTGCGGCGCAGATAGCGCATGTAGGGGGAGGGATCGATCTTCGAGCCGGTCACGCGCTGAACCAGTTCCTGCGGCATGAACTTGCGGCCGTGACGGTGAATGTTTTCGCGCAGCCAGCCGAGCAAGGCTTCGAACTTGCCGGCGCGAATCTGGTCGTCCAGGTCGGGAATATCGCTCTTGATTTTTTCCCACAGTTGCACCGAGATGAGGTTGCCCAGGGCGTAGGTGGAGAAGTAGCCGAACAACCCCCACGACCAGTGAATGTCTTGCAGGACGCCGCGGGCGTCGTCGGGCGGCATGATGCCCAAATATTCTTGCATCTTGGCGTTCCAGTACGCCGGCAGGTCGCGCACCGGCAGGCGGCCTTCGATGAGGGCGATTTCGATTTCCAGCCGCAGCATGATGTGCAGGTTGTAGGTGGCCTCGTCGGCTTCGACGCGGATGTAGGAGGGCTGGACTTTGTTGATGCCCTGGTAAAAGCGCTGGAGAGGCAGTTCACGCAGTTGCGGGAAGTACTCCTGCAGGCGCGGGTAAAAGTGTTCCCAGAACGGCAGGGAACGGCCGACCAGGTTTTCCCACATGCGGCTCTGCGACTCGTGAACGGCCAGCGAGGCCCCGCCGAGCAGGTTGGTGCGGGCCAGGGCCGGATCGGCGCCCTGATCGTAGAGGGCGTGGCCGCACTCGTGCATGGTGCCAAAGAGCATGGTGTTCAGGAAATTCGGGTCGACGCGGGTGGTGATGCGCACGTCGAACAGACCCGGGCCGCCGGTGAAGGGGTGGGCGGATTTGTCCTGCCGGCCGCGGTTCCAGTCGTAGCCGAACCTGGTGATGACTTCCACCCCGAAGTCCCACTGCTTTTTCTCGTCAAACGGTTGATGCAGGAACGAATCGTCCACCTGAGGCCGCTCGGAGATGGCGCGAATCAATTCGACCTGCTGCGGGCGCAAGGCGTCGAAGATGGCCTTGACCTCGGCGGTCTTCATGCCCGGCTCGAAGTTGTCCAACAAAACATCGTACGGATGATCGGCGGGCGGGAAGAAGTCCACGTAGCGGCGGGTCAATTCCATGATCTTTTCGAGGTGCGGGCGGAAATGCTCGAAATTCGAGGTCTGGCGCGCCTCGGTCCAGGCCTGGTTGGCCAGGGCGAGCACCCGATTGCGTTCGACGATGAATTCGGCCGGGACGCGGGTCGCCCGCTCGTAGTCGCGGATGGCGAATTTAATGAGGCGGGCGTCGTCCGAATCAGGGTCGAGGCTCTCGGCGTAGGGTCCGAGTTCCTCCAGAAGTTTGCCCATTTCGGGCGAAGTGCCCATCTGATGAGCGATTTTGCCGAGCGTGCCGCTCTGCTGGCCGCGCTGTTCGGCCGCGCCGGGCGGCATGTAGGTCTGCTGGTCCCAGCCGAGCAGAGAGGCTGCCCCTTCGATGTCGGAAATTTCGGCCAGGATTTCTTTCAGGCGGGCAAGTTTTTTCTCCATGGATTCTCCTTCGAATGCTGCAAGGTCTGCCAGGGCAATAGACTTGAGTTCGTAAAATAACCGCAAAGACGCGGAGAACGCCGAGAAATATTTCAAATGCGCCAAGATTCGGACCCTGGCGGCCTTAATTTCGTCTGGCGCCTCGGCGGTAAATGTTATTCTAAATAGCGTCCGATAAATTGTATCTCAATCTCTCTTCGGCGGGATAGCACGAAAAGCACCTCTTTCGCGTGCCAAAGATCAAGGGAGCGGAGAACCGCTTCCCTCTTATAACAACGACCGTAATGGCAAGATGTTCGTAATCACCGCCAAGACACGGAGAACGCCGAGAAATACTCTACATGCGCCAAGATTCGGACCCTGGCGGCCTTATTTCGTCTGGCGTCTTTGCGCGCCTTGGCGGTGAACATTATTCTGAATGCTATCTGGCCCTACTCGTAGCGCAACGCCTCGACCGGTTCCAGGTTGGCGGCCCGGCTGGCCGGATAGATGCCGAAGAACAGGCCGATGGCGGTCGAGAAGAGGGTCGCCAGCAGAATCGCGTCCAGGCCGATGACCGGGTCGAAGGGCGTGCCCGAACTGGCGGCGATGCGGCCGACGATGAAGGCGATCAGCCAGCCCAGGCCGATGCCGATCAGCCCACCGATCAGGCTCAGGAGCGAGGACTCGGTCAGGAACTGAATCAGGATGTCGCGCTTGCGCGCTCCCAGCGCCTTGCGCAGGCCGATTTCGCGCGTCCGCTCGGTGACCGAGACCAGCATGATGTTCATGATGCCGATTCCGCCGACCAGCAGCGAAATGCCGGCAATGCCGCCCAGGAAGATGGTCAGGACGCCGGTCACCGTCTTGGCGACGTCGATGAAATCCTGCTGGGAGAAGATGGTGAAGTCATCTGCGCCGATGGGCGTATTGTGGCGCTGACGCAGGATTTGGGCGACCTCCTCGGTGGCCTGAGGGATGGATTGGGCGTCCACTACCTGCACCAGAATCAGGCCGACGGTCTCGCGGTTGCCGCGGTTGAGGACGCGCGTCCGGGCGGTTTCGATGGGCATGATGATGATGTTGTCCTCGCTGCCCATCATGCCGCCGCCTTTCGAGTCCAGCACGCCGATGATGCGGAACGGCTGGCCGTTGATGCGAATCGTTTCGCCAATCAGGCCGTCGCGGTGACCGAAGAGGCGGTCGGCCACGTCCGGGCCGATGAGGGCCACCGAGGCGCGGCCGAGGCGGTCCTCCTCGGTGAAGAAACGGCCCTCGATCAGGGTATAGTTGCGCATCGTCAGATAGGCGGGAGTCGACCCCAGCACCTGGGTGCGGACTTGATTACCAGCAGCAGTGACCAGAGCGTCGCCCTGAATGGCCGGGGCGACCGCCTCGACCGAAGGGGCCAGGAAGGGATCGGCCAGGGCGGCGGCGTCGCTCATGGTCAGCGGCCGCGGGTTGCGGACCTCCTCGCTGCCGCCGGAGATGACGAACAACAGGTTGGTGCCGATGCCGCTGATCGAGCCGGTGATGGTCGCCTCGGCTCCGCGCCCGACCGCCAGCATGGCGATCACCGCCCCGACGCCGATGACGATGCCCAGGATGGTCAACCCGGAGCGCAATTTGTTGGCGTTGAGGCTTTCGAGCGCCTCGAGGATGGATTGGGTCAGATTCATTTCGCCCCTCCTCCATTGCCATTGACCAGCAAGCCGTCGCGCAGGCGGATGATGCGCTCGGCCTGGCTGCCGACGTTGGGATCGTGCGTGACGATGATGAGGGTCGTGCCGCGCTCGCGGTTGAGAGTCAGGAGCAAATTAATGATCTCCTGCCCCACCTTCGAGTCCAGGTTGCCGGTCGGTTCGTCGGCCATGATGATAGCCGGGTCGTTGACCAGGGCGCGGGCAATCGCCACGCGCTGCTGCTGGCCGCCGGAGAGTTCGGTCGGCCGATGATGGATGCGGTCTCCCAGCCCCACGGCTTCGAGCGCCTGCAGAGCGCGCGCCCGGCGGTCTTCGCGCCGTCCGGCGTAGCGGAGAGGCAGTTCGACGTTGCCGAGAGCGGTCGTGCGCGCCAGCAGGTTGAACGACTGGAAGACGAAACCGACCTTGCGGTTGCGGATTCCGGCCAGCTGGTCATCATTGAGCGACTCGACGTTCTCGCCGTCCAGGATATAGGTGCCCGAGGTGGGCCGGTCCAGGCAGCCAAGAATGTTCATCAGCGTGGACTTGCCGGAGCCGGAAGGTCCCATGATGGCTACCACCTCGCCGCGTCGAATCTTGAACGAGACGCCGGCCAGGGCGTTCACCTGCACGCTGCCCATCTGATACACTTTGGTCAGGTTTTCAGCCTCGATCACATAATCTTCCATACCACTCACCTGCGCATGAAAGGCGGACCGTTCTGGCTAAACTCAGCGGGCGGATTCAGGAGGATGGTATCGCCTGCCTGCAAATCGCCGGCGACCACCTCGCTCATCAAATCGGAAGAAGCACCGAGGGTGATGGCCACCCGCTCGATTCCGGTCGGACGCACCGCATAGACCACCCGCTGTCCCTCGACCAGGCGAACGGCGCGGTTCGGCACCAGGAGGACGTTTTCCAACTGCCGGACGGTGATAGTGACCGCGGCGGTCATGCCGGGGCGGATGCGGGCGTCGGGGTCGGTCAGTTCGACCGTGACGGCGAAGTTGACCGTCCCGGCGGCCACCGTGCCCGCCCGCGCCACCTGGACGACCTGACCGTGATATTCATGCCCCAGCGCGGCGTCGAGCGTCACCGTGACGGGCTGTCCGACTTCGACCGCATTGATATCCACCTCGGAGAGTTGCACATCCACCAGCAGGCGGGAGAGGTCGTCAATGCGGAACGCCGTCAAACCGGGGCTGACCAGGTCGCCGGGCAGCGGGACGGCGATGGTCACCGTGCCGTCGAAGGGGGCGGTGATTTGGGCGGCGCGCAGGGCCGCCTCGGCGGCGCGAACGCGGGCCTCGGCCGCGGCGATGTCATCCGGGTCGGGGCCGTTGCGCAGGCGCTCGTACTCGCGCTCGGCGTCCGCCAGGCGCGCTTCGGCCAGGGCCAGGCTGGCGCGCGCCTGCAGGAGAGGCCGGGCGGTCGAATTCTCGCCGTAGGTGGAAACCAGGATGTCATAGCGGGTTTTCGCGGCGTCGCGGGCGTCCAGGGCCTGATAGTAGGCCAGTTCGGCCTGGGCGGCGGCCGCCCCCGAAGTCTGCAAACTCTCCAGGGCGCGCCGGGCGCTGACCAGGTCGGCCTGGGCCAGGATGAGATTCTGGGGCAGGGTGGCCGGGTCGAGGGTCGCCAGAACCTGACCGGCCTCGACGCGGTCGCCGGGCTGGACCAACACTTCCAGCACCGTCCCGCTCGTCTGCCAGACCAGATTGGCCGTCTGGTTGGCGCGCACCGTGCCGGTCGCGCCGATGGTGGCCGTCAGGTTGCCGCGTTCGACGACGACCGTCTGATAGGCGCTGTTTTGAGCCATCGCCCGCATGTTGCGGACGACGATCGCGCCGATGACCACGAAGATCAGAACGATCGCCAGAATAATCCAAAAACGGTACTTTTTCATAGTCAGGGCTTACCTCCTCGAAAACGGAACGATTTTACTTTCATCTGCTCCCGAGCGGGAGTATTTGGCCTACCTTTCTAATAGAGTTCTTATGGCAGCCGGTCCTCGGCCTTCCGCGGGCCGTCGTTTCTGCCAATAGACGCCAAAAGAAGAACGATTTTGGAATCGAATTTATTCGGTTACGGCTGCTTTCTTCCCCCTTTGGCCGCGAAGAGAGACCGCGTTCAGGCGAGCGCCCGACGGCGCGCCTGCCGTTTCAGCGCGCCGCGCACGATGAGATCAACGAAACCGGCGTGACCGGCCGAGTCGAGGCTCAGGATGCTGTCGGCCGTGCCGGGCGTTTCGGGCGGATAGAAGACGCCGCAATTGGGGTTGATTTCCAGCAGGAACAATTCCCCGGCCTCGTTCATGCGAAAATCGCAGCGGCCGTAGCCCGACCCGTGTATGCCGACGAACATCCGCCGCGTCATCTTGCGGACGAGGGCCGCCAGGTCCGGGTCGGCCAGCGGAACGCATTGCATGTCCTGGAAGGTCTCCCACTTCAGCCGTTCGTGTTTGAACGACTCGCCGGGCGGAAAGAGGAACTCGACCGGCGGATACACGATCGGCTCGTCGGGCGCGTCGGGATTCTCGACCGCCAGGGCCGAGAACTCGCGGCCGGCGATGAACTCTTCGATCAGCGCGCCGCCGTACATCTCCATCATCCGCCGCGCCTGGACCTGGAGGCTGTCGAACGTCTCGACCCGCGACTCGGGCAGCAGGCCGACGCTGGCGTAACTGTTCGGGTGCTTGACCAGCAGCGGGTAGCGCAGGCCGTCCACCGCCGCGCCCAGGTCGGCGTGATCCCACAGGAAAACGCCCGCCGGCGTGCCGATTCCCTGTTCCCGGCAGACGCGCTTCATGCTCTCGCGCGTCGGCTCGTAGAAGGAAGAGTCAGCCCCCGTGAAGGGCAGATTGAGCGCCTCGAGGGCCTCGATGACCTCGACTCCGGGCACGCTCGGCTCATAACGAGACCCTTCGCACAGATTCAACACCACACCGAACTCGCGCCCGGCCAGGGCATACACCGACTGCACCGCCGTCTCTTTGGAGACGGGAATCCATTCCCATTCATATCCCTTGAGATAGATTTCGGGGAGAAAAGGATAATCCGGATCGGGGTCTTCGAGGATATAAATCTTCACGTTCCATCCGATTTGGCTTAGAATGAGAAACATTATACCTACAGTTGAAACCAAAATCAGGACAATTTCATGACTTCCAGAAAACGGGTTTGCATCATCGGCGGGACGGGTTTCCTTGGCTATCATGCGGCTCAGGAATTCGCAGCCGCCGGCTGGGAGGTGACCGCGGTCGGCCTGCCGCCCGCGCCGCCGGACGGGCTGTTCCCGCCGTCCGTCCGCCTGGTCATCCAGGATATTCAGCAGGCCGCCGATTCAGACCTGGCGGCTCTCCTGGCCGGGCACGGGGCGCTCGTCTTCGCCGCCGGGCTGGATGACCGCGTCACTCCGCGCAGGCCGGCCTATCCAAAATTTCACGCCGCCAACGTCGCCAGCCTGGAGCGCTTGATTCGGCTGGCCAAAGAGGCTGGCGTTGGTCGGCTGATCGTGCTGGGATCGTACTTTGCCTACTTTGACCGCCTCTGGCCGGCGCTGAAACTGGCCGAGCGGCATCCTTACATCCGCAGCCGGGTGGAACAGGCGCGGCTGGCCACCGCCGCGTCCGGCATCGAGGGCATGGTGCTGGAACTGCCCTACATCTTCGGCGCGTTGCCTCTGCCGGGCTGGAGGCCGCTCTGGACGCCCTTGATCCAGTACCTGCGCTCCTCCCGGACGCTGTTCTACATGAAAGGCGGCACGGCCTGCGTCTCGGCGCTGACGGTCGGCCGCGCCATCGTCGCCGCGGCGGAGCGCGGCCAGGCGGGCGTGTGTTATCCCATCGGCCAGGAAAACCTGACCTGGGAGCAAATGCTCACCCGCCTGGCCGCCGCCGAGGGACGGCAGGTGCGCGTCCTGCCCCTCCCCGGCTGGTTGATTCAGTTCGCCCTGCACATCGCAGCCCTTCTGCATGCCCTGACAGGGAAAGAGGGTGGCCTGAACCTGCGCCACTTTGCCGCCCTGCAAACGGCGCAAACCTTCCTCGACCCCGAAGCCTCCCGCCAGGCGCTGGGCTACGCCTTCGGCGACCTGGACGAGGCGTTTCGCGACACGCTGACGGCCTGTCGAACCCCCTCTGTTGGATAACAGGATTGATGCAGAGCAAACCGTCAAGGCGCAGAGAACACCAATGGTTGAATCGATACGCCAGGCGACTTGGCGAACGCGGCGGCGACAGTGAATGTCATTTTGCACGAGTCCTTATGGAGAAAAACTCCTCATACCAGGTATTTATGAGTATCTTTGGCGTTTGATCTGCATCTAAATTCGGAGAGAAACGATGCTCATCGAATGGTTCTCGCAACTCAACCCCGTCCTCCAAGCCCTGCTGGGGACTTTGTTTACCTGGGGTCTGACCGCCGCCGGGGCGGCGATGGTGTTCTTTTTCAAAAGCATCCAGCGCAAGGTGCTGGACAGCATGCTCGGCTTTGCCGCCGGGGTGATGATTGCGGCCAGTTTCTGGTCATTGCTGGCCCCGGCCATCGAGATGGCCTCGGAGACGGACGTCCCCGGCTGGCTGCCCGCGGTCGTCGGTTTCCTGCTCGGCGGGTTGTTCTTGTGGGGGGTGGACAAAATCCTGCCGCACCTGCACATCGGCCTGCCGACCGAGGAGGCCGAGGGCGTCAAGACCTCCTGGCAGCGCAGCATCCTGCTCGTCCTGGCCATCACCCTGCACAACTTCCCGGAGGGGCTGGCGGTGGGGGTCGCGTTCGGGGCGGTGGCGGCCGGCATCCCGTCGGCGGCGCTGGCCGGGGCGGCGGCGCTGGCGATCGGCATCGGTTTGCAGAACTTTCCCGAGGGCGCGGCGGTCTCCATCCCCTTGCGGCGCGAGGGCTTCAGCCGCCTGAAGAGTTTCCTCTACGGACAGGCTTCGGGAATCGTTGAACCGATTGCCGGGGTCATCGGCGCGGCGGCGGTGCTGTGGATGCGCCCCATCCTGCCCTACGCGCTGGCCTTCGCCGCTGGCGCAATGATCTACGTCGTCGTCGAGGAACTGATTCCCGAGGCCCAATCGGGCAAAGACACGCACTTCTCGACCTTTGGCGCGATGCTCGGCTTTGCAGTGATGATGCTGCTGGACGTCGCGCTGGGATAATCTATTGAATCCAAGAGAGGAGAGTTTTTCATGGAAATGCAATATCGTCATTTAGGTCGAACCGGCATCAAGGTCAGCGTCTTATCGTTTGGCTCGTGGGTGACCTTCAGTCATCAGGTCGACCTGGACGCAGCGGTGGAGACGATGGCCGCGGCCTATGAGGCGGGCGTCAACTTCTTCGACAACGCCGAGATCTACGCCGGCGGCAAAGCGGAAGAGATCATGGGCGCGGCGCTGAAGAAACTCGGCTGGCGACGCGGCAGTTACCTGGTCTCGACCAAATTCTTCTGGGGGCTGCACGACGGCGTCAACGAACGCAACACCCTCAACCGCAAGCGGCTGATGGAGGCCATTGACGGGTCGCTGCGCCGCTTCGGCCTGGAGTACGTGGACATTGTCTATGCGCATCGCCCGGACCCCGAAACGCCCATCGAGGAGACCGTGCGGGCGATGAACGACATCATCGTGCAGGGCAAAGCCCTCTATTGGGGCACCTCCGAGTGGAGCGCCGACGAAATCCGCGCCGCCTGGCACATCGCCGACCGCTACGGCTGGCACAAGCCGGTCGTCGAGCAGCCGCAGTACAACCTCCTGCACCGCGAGCGCGTCGAACGCGAATACGCCCGCCTCTACACGGACCTCGGGCTGGGGCTGACGACCTGGAGTCCGCTCGCCTCCGGCCTGCTGACCGGCAAGTACAACAACGGCATCCCCGCCGACAGCCGCGGCGCCCTGAAGGGATACGAGTGGCTGCGCGGCCACTTGACCGACGAACAGAAACTGGCCGTGGTCAGAAAACTCCAGCCGCTGGCCGAGGAACTGGGCTGCACCCTGGCGCAGTTCGCCATCGCCTGGGCGGCCAAAAACCCCAACGTCAGCACCGTCATCACCGGCGCCAGCCGCCTGTCGCAGGTGAAGGAAAACATGAAGGCCCTCGAAGTCCTGCCCAAACTGACGCCCGATGTCCTGGCGCGGGTGGATGAAATCACCGGCAAGAAGACAGAAGAAGAATAGGCCTGGCAAAAGAATCGAGGCGGCCGCAGAAGCGTCTGTAGGACAACTCTGCAAGGGTTGTCCTACAACTCTTTCATGCACACTGCGGCTGTTCGAGCGTTGACAAAATCTCGACCCCATAGTAATATCTAGGCCGCCTGGCGAGGTAGCTCAACGGTGGAGCAGGGGACTCATAAGCCCTTGGTTGTGGGTTCAAGTCCCACCCTCGCCACCTCTTTCAGGGGCCTCCCTGAAATTCCCAACGCGCTCCCGGTCCCGAGGGCGCGTTGCGTCTTGTTGCTGACGGCTTGCAGCCGCCAGGGTGGATTTCCTTATAGAACGAATCACGGCGGGATGTGAACAGTCATCGGCTGGCTGTTGCTTTCCTACAGCGGATAATCCACGGTTTTGCAAAAGGAGAAGGAGAAATGAAACCGGCTTATTGGATCGGCATTTTGGCCCTCTTCGGCGGAATCGTCGGTTATGGCCTCTTCCGGTTTACCGGCTGGGTGGGGACGGGCACCGGCGTGGTCGTCGGCATTCTGGCCGGAGTGGTGGTGTACGCCATAAAGACGCGCAAAGCAAAGTAACCGCATCGAGCCGGAGACGGGCGCAACCTGTCTGCCATCCAATCAATCCTGGCATCGCTCGGCCGTTTCGGGGCGCTGCGTCCGTAGATAGAAGGCGCGGCGAGTCTTCCGTCCACCGTCCAAAAACGGTAGAATCGGCGCGCAAGCGGCAACCCTGAGCCGCTTGTGAATGAAGACTCAATCTGGTATACATCACACATGCTCCCGTCTCTTTTTTCCTCTTTCGCGATTGTTGGAACGGCGGCGGTCGTCCTGGCCGTCCTGTACGCCGCCCTGGGATACCGCGGCAAGCGCGGCGAGCGTTATTCGCTCCTGAATCACTTTATCTCCGAATTGGGAGAGGTGGGCGTTTCCCGCCGCGCCTGGGCCTTCAATCTCGGCTTGATTCTCGGCGGCCTCTTGCTCATTCCTTTTATCGTTCATCTGGGCCTCCGCCTGAACAGCCTGCTCGGCTGGATAGGGACCGTCCTCGGCGTTGTGACCGCCCTCGGGGTGACCGCGGTCGGCCTTTTTCCGATGAACAACCTGGAGCCACACGTCAAGGCTGCCATGACCTTCTTCCGCGGCGGGCTGGGGATGGTGCTGGTCTTCGGGCTGGCGATTCAATTCCAGCCGGCAGATCAGGTCGTCATCCCGAAAGCCGCCAATTTGCTCTCCCTGCTCGCTGCGGCAGCCTTTGCGTCTTTTCTGCTCCTGCCGCGCCTGAAAAAGCCCGAGGCCGATCCGCTCGAAACGCTCGATCCCGAAAAGACGCCCGAACGGCCGCGCTTCTGGGCGCTGGCCTTCGTAGAATGGATGGTGTTCTTTACCACCATCTTCTGGTTGTGCGGGATGGCTTTGTGGATATAACGTTCCCCCAAAGACAGCCCTGCCCCCGAACTTAAGGATGGGGCGGGGATATTTGAAAAACGGCCTCCTGTGCATTCTTTGGACGTCGAAGCCAAAGAAGAACACAGGAGGCCGGCATGATTTTTGAAGAGAAGAAAGCGTCTTCCTCCCTCTTCTACTTGCGGCGGGAGGGGCGTTTCGCCGGCGGCGGGGCGGTGGGAGATTCGACCACGGCCGGCTGGCGGCTCTCCCGCCAGGCCAGCCAGGCGGCCCCCGCTCCGGCGGCAGTCGTCAGGACGGCGAAGATCCAGCCGAGGTACGGGATGGCCGTCAGCAGGGCATACATCAGCGTCCCCGCCAGGAGGGCCAGGACGTCCAGCCAGAACGCCCTTCGGCGGAAGAGGCTCTCGAAGGCCCAGGCCGAGAAGGCATGGATGACGATCAGTTTCGTCCCATAGACCAGGAAGGCCCACAGGGCGGTCAGGAAGAGGGCCAGCAGGGCCGCGGCGGCGATCCACAGAGCGATGGTCAATTGCCACAGGCCGAGGAAGTTCAACCCCAGCCCGAGGGCGAAGACCAGCACAAAGATCAGGACGCCGACTCCGAACAATCCGATGGACAGGACCAGCGCCAGCAGGCCGACGGCCAGCGTCCGGCCGGGGCGGGCCAGCAGCGGCCGGGATGTCGCCTCGGCAGTCCGCTTCGCCCGCCAGAGGGCAAGCACGCCCAGGACGAACAGCACCCCCCAGACCCGCAAGCGGTCGCCGATCCAGCCGGCCCAGTCGAACGCTTCGGGCGGCTCCTCGACCGGCGGAAGCAGGAGCAGACGGCCGCCTCCTGCAGGCAGTTTGCCGTTCCCTTCGGGCGGCGGGGCAAAGTGAAGGTCAAGGATCAATTCGTCGAAGCCGAGCAGGCGCATCAGGCCGTTGTACAGTTGAATCGGCCCGATGACGGTGTGCAGGTCGCGCCCGACCCGACCGTTCAGGCCGGCGTCCAGGCCGATGGCGTTCAGGTCGCGGCGGACCTCCGCGCCCGAGGCTGCCGTCAGGCTGACGGCGACTGCGTTCAAGTCGCGGCCGATGACCGCGCCGGGGCCAAGTTCGACCGTCAGCGCGGCGGTGTAGAGCGAACCGGTGACCACGCCTTCGATCCGGACGTTCTGGCCGGCCACGATCAGATTGCCGTCCACCACGCCGGTCAGGACGACGCGATTGCCCAGGACGGCGACGTTGCCGTTGACCGTCCCGGCGATGGACACCTCGCGCCCAACCAGCAGCAAGTCGCGTTCGATGACTTCGCCCGCCTCGACCGTGTCGCCGTAGATCGGGCCGTCGGCGCGGGCGGCGCCCGGCAGGGCCAAGGCCAGGGTCAGGATGAGAAGGAAGGCCAGCAGCAGGCGCGGGATTCGTTTCATGGCATCCTCCAAGTTTCGCTGCATGTACCAGACTTCATTAGTAATCACCGCCAAGACGCAGAGAACGCCAAGAAAGATTCCAAATGCGCCAACAGCAGACCTTGGCGGCCTTCATTTTGCCTGGCGACTTTGCGCCTTGGCGGTGAACGTGATCATAATGCTATTGTACAACATTTAGCCCATCACGTTCAGCACCGCCGCGCCGGTCAGTTGGCCGCTCCGCAGGCGGTTCAGGGCCTCGTCGGCGGCCTCGAGCGGGAAGACGGTCACCTCGGTCTTGACCGGGACCTGGGGGGCGAGGGCCAGGAATTCCTCGCCGTCCTGGCGGGTGAGGTTGGCCACCGAGCGGACGACCCGCTCCTCCCAGAGCAGTTGATAGGGGAAGGAGGGGATGTCGCTCATGTGGATGCCGCCGCAGACGACGACCCCGCCCGGGCGGACGCGCCGCAGCGCCTCGACCACCAGCGGCCCGACCGGGGCGAAGATCAGCGCCGCGTCGAGCGGTTCGGGCGGGGCGACGGTCGAATCGCCGGCCCAGTCCGCGCCGTGGCGGCGAGCGAACTCCTGGGCGACCTCGTCGCCGGGCCGGGTGAAGGCGTAGATGCGCTGTCCGCGGTAGCGGGCCACCTGGGCGATGATGTGCGCCGCCGCGCCGAAACCGTAGATGCCCAGCGCCTCGACCTGGTCGCCGGCCATGCGATAGGTGCGGTAACCGATCAGCCCGGCGCACAGCAGGGGCGCGACCTCGATGTCGCGGTAAGAGTCAGGCAGAGGAAAGCAGTAGCGTTCGTCGGCGACGGTGTATTCGGCGAAACCGCCGTCCAGGTCGTAGCCGGTGAATTTGGCCCGCGCGCACAGGTTCTCCTGGCCGCGGCGGCAGGCGGGGCAATCGCCGTCCGTCCAGCCCAGCCAGGGGACGCCGACGCGCTGCCCCGGCTGGAAGCGCGTCCCCGGGCGGACGACTTCGCCGACGATCTGGTGGCCGAGGATGAGCGGCAGTTTCGGGCGGGTCAGTTCGCCGTCCACGATGTGCAGGTCGGTGTGGCAGACTCCGCAGGCGCGCACCCGGAGCAGCACCTGTCCGGGGCCGGGCTGGGGAACAGGGACTTCGGCCAGGCGCAGGGGAGTGTGGGGGGCGTCGAGCAGCATGGCCCGCATGGCGGCGGGAAGAGGTTCTTCGTTCATCGGGACAACTCCTGTAGAGCAATCTTGAACATCTTGCAAAAGTACGATCACCGTCCTGAGCAGAGCCGCACGCCCTGAGCCTGCCGAAGGGTTGCGCGGCGCAGTCGAAGGACGTTTTCTCCAGGATAGTTCGAGTTTCTCTTCACTCGCCCTTCGACTGTGCTCCTCGTTGCCGCTCGTCGCTCCGCTCAGGGCGCAGGGTGGACTGATACAATCTTCTCCGATAGGTCGCGCATTTCTCGACTCTCAGGGCGTGGGCGTCAGAACAGACAGGTCCGGGGTCACGTTGCGGCCCGCCAGCCAGAGCAGCAGGTAGGGATACGGGTCGATCTCGCCGCGGCGGGTCTGCCAGTCCTCGGGATAGGTGGGATGCGAGATGCCGAAGTGCAGGTGCGGGAGAGTCCCGGCGGCGTTGCCGCTCATCCCCACCCAGCCCAGGAACTGGCCAGCCGAGACGCGCAGGCCGCGGCGGATGGGCGCGTCGAGGGCGTAGAGGTGCGAGCCGTAGTAGCGCACGCCGTCGTCGCCGATGATGGCCACGCTGACGCCGCCGCGCAGGGCCGGGTCGTCGTTGAACGGGTCCCACAAGTCCTCGGCCTGGACGAAGTCCACCACGCCGCTGGTGGGAGCGACGAAACGGCAGCAGCCCTCGACCTCGGCCTGGATGAAAATGTCAATCGCCCCATAGGGATGGCCGCCCTGGGTGAAACCGGTCAGGTGGGCCGGCTGGACGGGGAAGACGTAGGTGTAAGGGTTGGGCGTTTCGGTGGGAGAGGGGCTGGGAGAGGGCGTTTCGCTCGGCGGCGGGGGAGGGGGCGTCTCGGAGGGCGGAAGCGGGGAGGGCGAGGGGAGCGCGGTCGGGCTGGCGGCGGCCGTCGCGGCGACGGGCAGGGCAGCCGGGACGGGCCGACAGGCGGACAACCCGAGCAGGAGCAGGCCGACCCAGCCGAGGACTTTCATGGACGCCTCCGCAGGGCCTCCAGGTCGGGGATTTCCTGGGCGGCGGCGCGCAGGATGTCGAAAGCGCGCTGGATGAGCGGCTCCAGCCGGGCGGGAGACACTTCGTCGCCGGCTTCGGCCGCTTCCAGCACTTTGAGCAGGTTGCCGCGCAATCCGCTCGCCCGCCGCGCCCAGCGCGAATCGACCGACAGCCGCTCCAGGCGGGCGGTCAGACGGCGCAGGAGTTCGAGTTGCAGCGGGTCGGCGGCAGGCACACGGATATTATACCGGAGGCCGATTCGAGCCGCGTCAATCCACCGTCAGCGTCTTGGACAGGTTGCGGGGGAAGTCCGGGTCGTAGCCGCGCAGGACGCTCATGTGGTAGGACAGCAGTTGCAGCGGCAGGACGGTCAGCAGAGCGGAAATCTCCGGACTGGCGTGGGGGATGACGATGACCTCGCTGGCGTTGGCGCGCAGGCGCGGGTCGTCCTCGCCGATGGCGATGGCGCGCGCCCCGCGGCAGGTCACCTCGTTGATGCCGCTGACGATGAGCGGCACGTCGGTCGAGGGGACGGCGAACAGGATGGGGTAGCCCTGGGTGACCGCCGAAAGCGGTCCGTGTTTGAACTCGGTCGAGAGCATGCCCTCGCAGTGGGCGTAGGTGATCTCTTTGAGTTTCAGGGCGCCCTCGAGCGCCATCGGGTAGGTCGCCCCGTAGCCGAGGCAGTAGAGGTCGTTCCATTCGTTGATGGACGGCGCGAGGGCCTCCACCTGGGGGGCGGTCATCTCCAGCGCAGCGTCCATCAATTCGGGGACGGCGGCCAGGGCAGCCGGGTCGCGCCCGGCCAGGCGGTAGGCCAGGTAGAGGAAGGTCAGCACCTGATTGGTGAACGTCTTGGTGGCGGGGACGGAGATTTCGTAGCCGCAGCAGAGCGGCAGGGTGCAGACGGCGGCTTTGGTCAGGGTGGAGCCGATCACATTGGCCAGCCCGAAGCAGGTCATGCCGCGCTTTTCGGCGGCTTCGAGGGCGTTGAGCACGTCCTTCGTCTCGCCCGACTGGCTGACGAAGACGCCGACGTCCTCGTGGTTGACGGCGGGGGCGTACTGGGGCATGAACTGCGGGGCGATGACGGGGATGACGGCCCGCCCGGCGATCTGGGCGAAATAGACCGCCCCGGCCAGACAAGCGTGATAACTCGTCCCGCAGCCGATGAAATAGAGATGACGCGCCGTCCGCGCCTTTTCGAGCACGGTCTCGACCTCGGGGCTGCTCTCCAGCATGTGGAGCAGTTCGCGCCCCACCTGGCTCTGCTCGTGGATTTCCTTGAGCATGAAATGCGGGTAGCCGCCCTTCTGGACGGCGTCCATCGACTCGGTCACCGTTTCGGGTTCGCGCGTCAGGATCGAGCCGTCCTTCACCGAGCGGACCTCGAGCCGGTCGGCCCACAGGATGACGATCTCGCCGTCGTTCAGGCGGACGATGCGGCGGGTGAGCGGCAGGATGGACGGCAGGTCGGAGGAGACGCAGGTGAAGCCCTCGCCGATGCCGGCCACCAGGCCGGAGCCTTTCTTGAAGGCGTAGAGTTTGTCGTCGTTGATCCGCCCGATGACGAAGGCGTAATCACCCTGCAGGTCGCCGTAGGCCAGGCGGATGGCGTCGATGAAATCGTAGCCCTTGTTGAGATAGCGTTCGACGGCGTGGACGCAGGACTCGCCGTCGTTCTGCGAGCGGACGGTGAGGCCCTCGGCGATGAATTGCTGGCGCAGTTCGACGTTGTTGACCACGTTGCCGTTGTGCGCGCCGACCAGGTCGCCGTCCGAGTCGAGGTGCGGCTGGGCGTTGACTTGGGAGGGTTCGCCGAAGGTGGCCCAGCGCAGTTGGGTGATGCCGCGCGAGCCGGTCATCTCGGCGAAGTTGTACTTCGCCGCCACCTCGTCCACTTTGCCGACGTCCTTGCGCAGGTCGATTTTCGAGCCGGAAATGGTCGCCGCGCCGACCGAGTCGTAGCCGCGGTAGGTGAGTCGCTTGGCGGCCTCGATGAGAATCGGGCCGAGGGGTTGTTCGTCTTTGGTTACGATGCCGAAGATGCCGCACATGGTCGAAAGGGTCTCCTGAAAGGGATGGTTGCAGGCCCAAGTGTATCACAGGGAAAAACGAATCGAGGACGAGCAAAAGCCCGTCCTCGAGGTGACTTTTTTCGGGACTTTGCCGCGGCTAGGAGGCGGCGAGCCGCTCCTCCAGGATTTCGAGCAGGTCGCGGGCCTGCATTTCGCCCGCCTGGCAGACGGTCTTGACGCCGTCCTCGAACATGGTCAGGCAGAAGGGGCAGTTGGAAACCAGGAGGGGCGCGCCGGTCGCCTGGGCCATCTGGACGCGGGCAACGTTGATGCGGCTGCCGAGTTTCTCCTCGGCCAGGACGCGGCCGCCGCCCGCCCCGCAGCAGAAGCCGTCGTAGCCCGATTGCGCCATCTCGCGGATTCGCCCGCCGGCGCGGCGCAGGAGGGCGCGCGGCGGCTCGAGGAGGTCGCAGTAGCGGGCCAGGGTGCAGGAGTCATGATAAGCAGCCTCGAAGGGCTGAGGGCGGAGGGGCAGGCGTCCCTCCTCGGCCAGGCGCGCCAGGAAGACGACGGCGTGTTCGACCGGCAGGTCGAAGCCCAGGTCGCGATAGTCGCGGCTGAGGGTGTAGAAGCAGTGCGGACAGGCGGTCACAACCCGCGGCGCGCCGCTGGCCCGAATCCGCTCGATATTTTCGGCGGCTTTCATCTGGTACAGGTCTTCGTTGCCCAGTTTGCGGAGCGGCTCGCCGCAGCAGGTCTCGGCGCTGCCCAGGATGCCGACGCGCAGACCGGCCGCCTGGCACAGACGGACGAAGGCGCGGGCAACGGCCTGGTTGCGCTTGTCGAAGGAGGCAAAACAGCCGACAAAGTAGAGCAGGTCGGCTTCGGCGGGCGGATGGAGTTGCAGGCCGGCGGCCCAGTCGGCGCGCGCCGCGGCGGCCAGGCCAAAGGGATTGCCGTTCTTCTCCAACTGGCGCACGGCGGCGATGACCTCCGGACCGGGGAACTCGCCGCGCATCAGCACCAGAGCGCGGCGCATTTCGATGATTTTGTTGACATGCTCGATTTCAGCCGGGCAGATGTCCTGGCAGGCGCGGCAGGCGGTGCAGGCCCACAGCGCCTCGGGCGTGACGGCCTCGATCAGGTCGGCGGGCGAGGCGGCGAAGGCCGCCGCCCCCACCTGCTGGACGACGCGCATCGGCGAGAGCGGCTTGCCGGTCGCCCAGGCCGGGCAGCGGTCCTGACAGCGTTTGCAGGCCATGCAGGCGTCGGCGTCGTAGATGTCCTTCCAGGTCAGGTCGCCGACGGCCTCGGCCCCGAAGCGGTCGGCGTTCTCGGCCTCCAGGTCGAGGGTGGCGAGGGTCCCCTTGGGGCGCAGGTCGCTGAACAGCGAGTTGAGCGGGGTGGTCAGGAGATGGCGCAGTTTGGTGAAGGGCAGAGCGGCCATCAGGCCCATCGCCAGGCCGAAGTGAATCCACCACAGCCAGCGGTGGAGGCTGCTCAGCGCCTCGACGCTCAGGGAGGTCATCGTCAGGGCGGCCAGCCGCCCGACGGGCGAGAACCAGGTCAGGGCGGGGTCGGCGCGCATTTCGGTGGCGGCCATGCGGGCGCCTTCGATGAAGAAGCCGGTCAGCAGGATGGCGGCCAGGCCGAAGTGGGCCAGGTAGTCGTCGGGGATGATCTCCAGCCCCTTCGGGCGGTAGAGGAAGCGCCGCACGCCCAGGCCGAAGAGGGTCAGCATGGCGATCAGCCCGCCCAGGTCGAGAGCCAGGGAAAAGAATTTGTAGAAAGCGCCGCGCAGGAAGACCAGGTCGAAGAGCGGGGCGGTGAAATCGGCCTGAATCATGACCAGGAGTGTGCCGATGAAGAGCGTCAGCATGCCCCAGAAGAGCAGGGCATGGGTGACCCCCGGCAGGCGGACGCGCATCACCCGCGCCTGGCCGAGGAAGTTCCCAATCATCCGCCCCAGCCGGCGCAGGGACTGGTCGCGGCGGTCGAGCGGCTTCCCCCGCCGGTAGATGCGCAGCCGCCGGGCAAAACCGTAGAGGATGACGAATACGGTCAGGGCGGCCAGCAGGTACATGGGCAGCGCCGCGCCGTGGCCGATGTTCCAGTAGATTTCGCGTGTGGCGTCCATGGCGTCAGTTCTCCTGCCAGGATTGTAGCATGTCCCGCCGACAGGCAGGCATGACGGGTATCCTCATTCGAACCTGATGAACGGCCTGAGAAACAGAGCGGGGGCGTTATAATTCGTCCATGCGCAAATATCTCTATTTCACCGTCTTTGTTTCGGGGATGACCACCCTGGCAGGCGAATTCGGGGCTTCGCGCCTGCTGGGCAACGTCTTCGGGACCTCGAACCTGGTCTGGGCGGCCATCATCGGCCTGATTCTCATCTACCTGACAGCCGGTTACTTCCTGGGCGGACGCTGGGCCGACCGCTCGCCGCACGGCCGGACGATGTACGGCATCCTGGCCTGGGGGGCGTTCACGCTGGGAGTGGTGCCCTACGTCGCCGGGCCGGTGCTGCGGGCCGCGGCGGACGCCTTCGACACGCTGCAAATCGGCGTGCTGGCCGGTTCCTTCGTCGGCGTGTTGATTCTGTTCACCGTCCCGATCACCCTGCTGGGGATGATCTCGCCGTTTGCGATCCGCATCAGCCTGGAGGATCCCCGCCGCGCCGGCAACGTGGCCGGGACGATCTACGGCGTCTCGACCATCGGCTCGTTCATCGGGACGTTCCTGCCCACCCTGGTGCTGATTCCCACGATCGGGACGACGCGCACTTTCCTGGTATTCAGCCTGTTGCTGTTGGGAGTTGCGCTGGTCGGGCTGGCCAGGAGCGCCGGGGTCAAGAAAATGTTGCCCTACTCGTTGATGGTCGTCGCGCTGGTTCTGCTGGCGCTCTTCGGCGGGCGCGGCGGCATCAAACGCTCGGCCGGGCAAATCTACGAAACCGAATCGGCCTACAACTATATTCAAGTGCTCGAATACAACGGCGTCCGTTACCTGCGCCTGAACGAAGGCCAGGGCTTCCACTCCGAGTACAGTCCCGAAACGCTGCATTACGGCGGGCCGTGGCAGCAATTCCTGGCCGGGCCGTTCTTCTACGCCGGCCGCCAGCCGGAGGAGGTGGAACGAATCGCCATCGTCGGCCTGGCCGCCGGGACGACCGCCCGCCAGGCGGCGGCGGTCTTCCCCAACGTGGTCATAGACGGCTGGGAAATCGACCCTGAGATCGTGCGCGTCGGGCGCGAATACTTCGACATGAACCTGCCCAACCTGAATGTCTATGCGCAAGACGGGCGCTGGGGGCTGGAACAGAGTCCCTACACGTATGATTTGATTTGCGTGGACGCCTACCGCCCTCCCTACATCCCGCCGCATTTGACCACCCAGGAATTCTTCCAGATCGCCGCCGACCACCTGAAACCGGACGGCGCGCTGGTTATCAACGTGGGCCGCGCCCCCAACGACCGCCGTCTCATCGACGGGCTGGCGACCACGCTGCGGACGATTTTCCCCTCCCTGTATGTGATGGACATCCCCGGCACCTACAATTCGATGATTTATGCCACCCTCCAGCCGACCGAGGCGGCAGCGCTCGAAGCCAACGCCTACGCCCTGGCCGCCCGCCCGGACGTCCATCCCCTGCTGACCGAATCCGTCTGGCTGGCCTGGGTCAACCTGCAGCCCGCCCCGGCCCAGACGATGGTCTTCACCGACGACCGCGCCCCCATCGAGTGGCTGACCAAC
The DNA here is from genome assembly GCA_019873655.1 of Chloroflexota bacterium. Lineage (GTDB taxonomy): Bacteria > Chloroflexota > Anaerolineae > Anaerolineales > Villigracilaceae > JAFGSI01. The sequence continues at coordinate 22,202 of JAIOAU010000029.1, forward strand.
AATCTCATCTTGAACTTCCTGCTCCAAAGCGGGACGGAGGTGCTCGGCCAATGAACGCGCTCCAGAAAACAGCCGCCTGGCTGACGACCTTGCTGACGCCCCTGGCGTTGATCTTCCTCGGTCTGCGGCTGCTGTTGACGCCGGTTTTCCTGCACATCGAGTACCGCCTGCCGGGATTCCCCCCCGACGAATACGGCTTTTCGCTCGAAGAACGGCTGCATTACGCCGGCCTTTCTCTCGAATACCTGCTCAACGACGCCGACATCTCTTTCCTGGGCGATCTGGAACTGCCCGGCGGAGGACAGGCCTTCAACGAACGCGAACTCAGTCACATGGTGGACGTCAAGAACGTCGTCCAGCCGGCGTTGTGGGCAGGATACGGAGTCTGGCTGGCGCTGCTCGGGCTGGGGGTCTGGGCGCGGCGGGGCGGCTGGTGGACAGGGTACCGCGCCGCCCTGCGCCGCGGCGGCTGGGTCACGGTCGGCCTGGTCGTCCTCATCGGCCTGGGCGCGGCGATTTCCTTCTGGGAGTTCTTCACGCTCTTCCACGCCCTGTTCTTCGAGGGCGATTCCTGGATTTTCCTGTACTCCGACACCCTCATCCGCCTGTTCCCGATTCGCTTCTGGCAGGACGCGTTCCTGGCCGCCGGGCTGATCGCCCTGTTGGGCGGCCTGGCGCTGGGATGGAAAGCGCCCTCCAGGAAAAACCGGCCCCAGCAGACGAGCGGTTGACGCCAGGCGAGAACCGCCGCCGCGTCCCCAACGGACGACAGCCATTCGCAAAAGAAAAGGACGGGCCAGGCCCGTCCTGTCTTCGCTCGCCAAAAAATCAACCGCGCGCCGCGGCATAGCGCCGGGCGACCTCCTCCCAGTTGACCACGTTCCACCAGTTGGAGACGTATTCGGCGCGGCGATTCTGATACTTCAGATAGTAGGCGTGCTCCCACACGTCCAGGCCCAGAATCGGAATCATGCCGTCCGAAAGCGGATTGTCCTGGTTGGGGGTCGAGACGATGGCCAGGCCGTTGTCCTTCTGGACGACCAGCCAGGCCCAGCCGGAGCCGAAGCGGCCGTTGGCGGCCTTTTCGAACTCGGCCTTGAAGCGGGCGAAATCGCCAAAGGCGGCCTCGATGGCCTGCGAGAGCGGCCCTTTCGGCTCGCCGCCCGCGTGGGGCGCCATGATCTCCCAGAACAGGTTGTGATTCCACGTCCCGCCGCCGTGATTGCGGACCACGGTGCGGATGTCTTCGGGGACGGCGTTCAGGTTCGAGAGCAGCGCCTCCAGCGACCAATCGGCCAGTTCGGGGTGCTTCTCGATCGCCCCGTTCAGATTGGCGACATAGGTAGCGTGGTGCTTGTCGTGATGGATTTGCATCGTCTGGGTGTCGATGAAGGGTTCGAGGGCGTCGTAATCGTATGGAAGAGGGGGAAGCGGGAAAGCCATTTTCATTCTCCTTGATAGAATACCAATATGGTAATATTTATGATATTTATCATATATTTTACCGTAAGCGGGGCGAATGTCAAGGGATATTCAGGATTTCTAACAATTCGCTTATACTTGGGCGCATGAACGAAGACCGCGCTCGCCCCCTCCTCCCGCTCGCCATTTTCTTTGCCATCCTGGCCGTCTCGACCGCCTCGATCTTCATCCGCAAAGCGCAGGAAGAGGCCCCCTCGCTGGTCATCGCCGCCGGGCGGCTGACCCTGGCCTCTCTGGCGCTGGCCCCCGTCGCGCTGACCCGCCACCGCCCGGAACTGCGCCGTCTGCGGCGCGGCGACCTGCTGCTGGCGCTGGTCTCGGGCATCTGCCTGGCCCTGCACTTTGCCACCTGGATCTCCTCGCTGGAGTACACCTCGATCGCCAGTTCGGTCGTGCTGGTCAGCACCGCTCCGCTGTGGGTGGCGCTCCTGTCGCCGCTCCTGCTCCACGAGCGCGTCCGGCCGCTGGCGCTGATCGGCATGCTGCTGGCCCTCATCGGCGGCAGCGTGATCGGCGTCAGCGATTCCTGTCAGTGGACGGCCGGCGGCCTGGCCTGCCCGTCCTTTGCCGAATTCATCCAGGGACGCGCCATGCTGGGCAACTTCCTGGCCCTGGCCGGCGCCTGGGCGGTGACCGGCTATCTCATCATCGGCCGGAAACTGCGGGCGGGGATTTCGCTCGTGCCGTACATTTTCGTCGTCTATGGTATCGCCGCCGCAGCGTTGATCGTCATCATGCTGGCCGCCGGGCAGACGCCCTTCGGCTACTCTCCCCTGACGTATGTGTGGATTCTGCTCCTGGCGCTCGTCCCCCAGTTGATCGGCCACTCGACTTACAACTGGGCGCTGAAATACCTGCCGGCGGCGCTGGTCTCGGTCACCGTGCTGGGCGAGCCAATCGGGTCGACCATTCTGGGTTATCTGGTCTTCGGCGAGACGCCGGGCTGGATCAAGGTCGTCGGAGCGGTATTCATCCTGGCCGGCATCTATCTGGCGGCCAGGCAGGATGAGAATTAGAGAGAACCCGTTTCCTTGAAGGAAACGGGTTCTCCAACTTTCACCTCGAATAGAGCGTGTTCAATTCGCGCAGCGCCTGCTGCAATTGGGGGGTCAACGCGGAGGCGGTCATGCGCCACTCCCAGTTGCCGCCCAGACGGCTGGGATAGTTCATGCGCGCTTCGGTCCCCAGGTTCAAGAGGTCCTGCATCGGGGCGAGGGCGAAGACCGCCACCGAGCGCCAGGCGGTCCGAATCAGGTCCCAGGCGAAGTCGGCGCCGTCCACGCCGAGGTAGCGGCGGGCGAAGTCCTTCTCGGCCTCGGGCGCGGACTCGTACCAGCCGCGGGCGGTGTCGTTGTCATGCGTGCCGGTGTACACCACGCAATGGGGCGTGTAATGATGCGGCAGGAAGGGGTTATCGGGGCCGGTGAAGGCGAATTGCAAGATTTTCATACCCGGCAAGGCAAAGCGGTCGCGCAGTTCGACCACGTCGGGGGTGATTTCGCCCAAATCTTCGGCCACGAGCGGCAGGTCGCCCAGCGCCTGCTGGACGGCCTGGAAGAAATCGGCCCCCGGACCCGCCACCCAGCGCCCCTTGACGGCGGTCGGCTCCCCGGCCGGCACCTCCCAGTAACCGGCGAACCCGCGGAAATGGTCGAGGCGGATGATGTCCACCATCTCCAGGACGGCGCGCAGGCGCGCCAGCCACCAGGCGTAGCCGGTCTGTTTGTGGATCTCCCAGCGGTAGAGCGGATTGCCCCACAATTGGCCGGTTGGCGAGAAGTAGTCGGGCGGGACGCCAGCGACGACCGTCGGACAGCCCTGGGCGTCGAGGTAGAACAGGTCGGGGTGCGCCCAGACGTCGGCGCTGTCGTAGGCGACGAAGATGGGGACGTCGCCGATGATGCGGACGCCCTGGCGGTTGGCGAACTGGCGCAAGGCGTTCCACTGCTGGAAGAAAAGGAACTGATAGAACTTGAAACGCTGGAGGGCGTCGGCGTGGCGGTCGGCGGCGGCCGCGAGGGCGGCCGGGTCGCGTTGACGGAGGGGGGCGGGCCAGCCGTCCCAGGCGCCGCCGCCGTGGGCCTCTTTGAGGGCCATGAAGAGGGCGAAATCGTCCAGCCAGGCGGCGTTGCGGGCGCAGAATTGCTCGAAGGCGGGGCGCGCCGGCCCGGGGTCGGCGGCGAAGCGCAGATAGGCGCGTTCGAGCAGGTTCAACTTCCAGGGGATGAGGCGGCCGTAATCGACGCGTTCGGCCGGCCAGTCGGTCTTTTCGACCAGATCATTGGAATGCAGCCAGCCGTCGCGCAGCAAGAATTCGGGGCTGATGAGGTAGGGGTTGCCGGCAAAGGCCGAGAAGCACTGGTAGGGCGAATCGCCGTAGCCGGTGGGGGAGAGGGGCAGCACCTGCCAGAGTTTGCAGCCCGCCCCAGCCAGCCACTCGATCCAGCGGTAAGCGGCAGGCCCCAGGTCGCCGATGCCGTACGCGGAGGGCAAACTGGTGGGATGGAGCAGGACGCCCGAGGCGCGTTCAAATTTCATAGGGTTGTCTCTTGGTCTCCAGGATTTCGTTGGATTTTACCGTAAGGTCGGGGTAATCGGAAAGGATGACGTCGTTGCCGACCGTGCCGCCCGGTTCGATGACGGCCTGGGCCGGGACCAGGCTGTTCTTGCCCACCACGGCCAGATCGGAGGCGGCGACGGCCTCGACCGAAGCGGCCCCCAGCGCCCCGACCCGCGCCCCCTCCCCCACCTGGACGCGCTTATCGAGGACGGCGCGCTCGATGCGGGCGTTCGGCCCGATTTCGGAGTCGGTCAGGATGACCGATTCGCGAATCACCGCCCCGGCGCGGACGACGACCCCCGGCGAAAGGACGCTGCGCTCGACCCGCGCCCCAGCCTCGAGCAGACAGCCGTCGCACAGCAGGCTGTTCTCTACGGCCGCGCCGGCCAGGATGCGGACCGGGGCGCGCTCCTCGGTGCGGGTGTGGATGACCCACGAGCGGTCGTTCAGGTTGAGCGGCGGCTTGTCCTTCAACAGGTCCATGTGGGCGCGCCAGTAGGAGTCGAGCGTGCCTACATCCACCCAGTAGCCGGTGTAGGGATAGGCAAAGACCCGCCGGCCGGCGGCGATCATGCGCGGCAGGATGTCCTTGCCGAAATCGTGGCTCGAATCGGGGCGCAGATGGTCTTCCCACAAGACCTTGTCGAGCACGTCGGTGTCAAAGACGTACACGCCCATGTTGGCCAGGTCGGAGGGCGGATCGGCCGGTTTTTCGACGAAGCGGGTGACGCGGTAGTCGCGGTCGGTCGTCAGGATGCCGAAGCGGGAGGCCTCGGAGAGCGAAACGCGGATGGAGGCCATGGTCACTTCGGCCTGGTGGTCGCGGTGAAAGGTCAAGAGGGCGTCGTAGTCCATGGCGTAGATGTGGTCGCCGGAGAGAATCAACACCTGGTCGGGCTTGTTCTGTTTGATGAAGGTGAAGTTCTGCTGGACGGCATCGGCGGTGCCGAGGTACCAGTCGGCCCCGTAGCGGCCGCGGTAGGGGGTGTAAATTCGCACCCCGCCGGTGAAATCGCGGTTGAGGTCCCAGGGGCCGCCGGCCCCGATGTGCTGGACGAGCGAATGCGGCCGGTATTGCACCAGCACCATCACATCGAAGATGCCCGAGTTGACGCAGTTCGAGAGCGGAAAATCAATGATGCGGTACTTTCCGCCGAAGGGGACGGCCGGTTTGGCGCGCTTGACCGTCAACACGCTCAGACGGGAACCCGCCCCGCCAGCCATGATTACGGCTCGCGTTTTCATAGGCCCTCTCAGCCTGTTTCAGGAACGAGGGAACGATAGAGGAGAGCGTACTGGCGCGCCGAACGAGTCCAGGAGAAATCCTGCTTCATGGCGTTGCGCTGGAAACGCCGCCATTTCTCGGCCGAGGCGTAAACGGAAAGCGCCCGCTGAATGGCCTCGAGCAGCGAGTCGACGTCGGGCCGGGTGAACACGAAGCCGGTCTTGCCCTCCTGGACGGTGTCTTTCAGTCCGCCTGTGGCGCGCACGACCGGGATGCAGCCATAGCGCATGGCGATCATCTGCGCCAGGCCGCAGGGTTCGTAACGGGACGGCATCAGGAGCATGTCGGCCCCGCCGTAGATGAGATGGCTCAGGGCAGAGTCGTAGCGCAGCACCGCCTGGACGCGCTCCGGGTAACGCGCCTGCAGACTGCGGATGGCGGCCTCCAGTTTGGGGTCGCCGGTGCCGAGCAGGACGAACTGCCAGGGCCGGTCGGCCAGACGCGGCAGGGCGTGAAGGATGAGGTCGAGGCCCTTTTGTTCGTCCACCCGTCCGACCACGGCCAGCAGCGGGACGCGGGCGTCGGCGGGCAATCCCATCTTCTTCTGGAGAGCCAGTTTGTTCTCCAGCCGCCCGCCCAGGTCGTCGGCGTTGAAGATGGCCGCCAGATGTTTGTCGTTCTGCGGATCCCAGGCGCGGACGTCGAGTCCGTTCAGGATGCCGGTGATCGAATCGGCGCGGGCGCGCAGGAAGTCTTGCAGGCCGCAGCCGAATTCGGGGGTCAGAATCTCGCGGGCGTAGGTCTCCGAAACGGGGACGATAGCGTCGGCCGCCCACAACCCCATCGGGAGGGGCTGGGTGCGCGCCCAGCGCGGCAGCGTCTCGTCGTTGACCGGGGTCAGGCCGTAGGAAGCCAGCGTCTCGCCCGCCTCGCCGCCCATGAAGGGCAAGTTGTGGAGGGTGATCAGACCCGCCGAGTGGGCGAAGAAGGCGTCGCCGCGGCGGGAGCGCAAGGCATAGAGGGAGAGGGCGGTGTGCCAGTCGTTGGCGTGGACGATGTCCGGCCGCCAGCCCATCCGGCGAGTCAACTCCAGCGCCGCCAGCGAGAAGAAAGTGAACTTTTCCAGGTCTTGCCGAGAATCGGAGGAATATACCGATGTAGCGGTGAGAAAGGGAAGGCCGGTGACGAAATAGACCGGCGCGCCGTCCAGGCTGCGCTCGAACACCTGGGCGATGAGATTGCCGCCGCGCCGATAGACGGGGAATTCGATGACCGGCAGGAGGGTAGAGGACTCGGACTGGATGACCCGATGCAAGGGGATCACCAGACGCACGTCCAGCAGCGTTCCGCCGGTCATCTTGGGAGAAAGATTGCGCAGCGCCGCCGGCAGTGAACCGGCTACATCGGCCAATCCCCCCACCTTGACGAAAGGCTCGGCTTCGGACGCCAGGAAGAGGACGTTTATGGTTTCGGCCATCGAGTCTATTTTACAATGAAATTCGATTTTCGAAACCGCTCTTCCCGATTCATGCAACGAGCAGGGGCTGTCCCAAAAGATGAGGCAGCCCTACTTTTGTTGTTGGCTCATCTTGAGAAAGAGTGATGGTACACTATAGGCATGGAATTTCCGATCACCGACCTCCTGAGCGCAGAAGAAAGTGAACGCTGGATTTTGGAACACTTTCATCCTGA
>JAIOAU010000030.1 GCA_019873655.1 Chloroflexota bacterium
AATGGGCAAATGTGTGCTTATGATTATCAATGCTGTTCTGGCTATTGCGACACCATCAATACTGATAAATGCGCTCCAAAACCCATAAAAACCCCCACCCCCGCCCCAACCGACACGCCAGAAGTCTTCGCCAGCCCGACCCCACTCCCCGGTCTCACCCAAGTCCCCTGCGGCTTATATAATAATCAATGCTCTGGCTCCTGTAATATTGGCCTCAAATGTGAGAAATCTGGTAATACCTGCATATGCTCCTCTTCCAACTGCCCCGGGTGCGGCAGTCAACCCACTCCCAACTGCCCTGCTACACCGGCCAACGGACCCGGCTCCTACCCCATCTGCAACTACACCAACTGCTCATGGGGCTGCACCGGCGGAGACTGCTGCGCCGTCTGGAGCAAAAAGAGACCGCTTCCCTGGAAGAGCCCGTTTCTTTCAAGGAAAGAGCCCGTCAAGGAAAGAGCCCGTTTCCTTCAAGGAAACGGGCTTTTCATAAGGCAGAATGGAATCGGTTTGAAAAGATCGAAATGTCTTTGCAAAGATATCGAGACTCGTTGGCAAACATGTTAAGACTCGTTTGCAAACGTGTTAAGACTCGTTTGCAAACGTGTTAGGACTCGTTGGCAAACAAAGCGGCCCGGCAAAAAGCAAAGGGTCGAAAGGACGACTCAAGAGTTTGAAGAACCCGTTTCCTTCAAAAGGAAGCGGGTTCTTCAGCGTAGGCAAGACTCAAGACCCGCCTTCTGCTTTGCGCGCCAGGATGAGCATCACCTGGCCGCCGGGCGCCTTGACGATTTCACTGCGGACCTCGAAGCCGGCGGCGATGAAGCGCGCTTCGATCACCGGCCGCCAACTGCGCGCCGCCAGGTCCAGGCCGGCGAGGCGCAGCAGCCAGGCCGCCATCCGCTCGAGCAGGCGTCCGCCCGTGATCCAGGCGACCGGCGCGATGACCAGACTGCCGCCCGGCTTGAGAACGCGGTGAATCTCGGCCAGGGTGCGGGGGTCGAAGATGTATTCGGAGGGGAAGGTGGCGGCAACGTGATCGAAAAATTCGGCCGGGAAGGGTAAGGCCTGGGCGCAGCCGCGCGCGAGACGGGCGGAAAAACCGGCCCTGGCGAGCCGACCCGCCGCCTGGCGCGCCATTTGCCGCGACTCGTCCAGCCCAAAGGCCTGCACGCCCTTTTCGTGCAAAGCGACCTGTAGATGTCCGGGGCCGAAACCGAGTTCCAGCACCCGCCCATCCAGGTGAGGCAGGACGGTCATGACCCAGTCCTGCCAGCGGCCGAGCGAAACGATCGCCGCGATCAGGTCATAGGACCACGCGAACTGGTGATAAAGGAGCGTGAAAACGAAGCGAAACAGGCGGACGAGAAAGCGCATGAAACTGTCCGAGATGAATCAAGGGTTTGGCCTGCAGCCAAACCCTTGAGACGCAAACGGGAAAGTTTATTCGCCAGCCGCCGATTCGGCCGGGCGTTTCTTGGCGACGGCCTTCTTCACGCTCTCGATGGCTTCTTTGCCGCGCGTCTTGGCTTCGCTGGCCAGGGATCCTGCTTTGGCGAGAGCGGCTTCGGCCTCTTTGGCGGCCTTGTCGCGCAATTCGATGCTCTTTTCCTTGATGAGGGTGCGGGTTTCCTCGCCCGACTGTGGAGCAAAGAGCAGGGCCACCACCGCGCCGGTCAGACCGCCGACCACGAAACCGACCAGGAATGCTCCGAAATCATCACGATCAGCCATTGTAACTCTCCTTTCTAAAGATGACGGGAATAGGTTTATTTCTTGCGCAGGCCGAACATCTCGAAGAGACGCCGCATGCCGGCCAGCGAACTGTTGAGTTTGATCACCGGTTCGACCAGATTTTCGCTCAGGAACTCGGTCGTGCCGCGCAAGGTGTTGACCGTTTCGCTGGTGGCGTTGAGGATGGGCCGCACCTCGTTCTGAATCAGGTTAATCAGACTGGCCATTTGCAGAATCAGAATGATCAGCGCCGCCCCGATGATCAACGATTCGAAGGCCATGAAGATAATGAAGATGTCGCGGATATTGGCGGTCGTCTCGCTGTCGCGGCTCAGGAAGATGACCGCGGCCACAATTCCGGCGACGACCAGCAACGCCACGGCGACGATTCCAACGATCATCCAGCGACGCCGCGTTTCGGCGGCCGCCTGCTCCTCGGGGGACGGCAGATTCTCAGCAGCGGTTTCGGTCATACAAAATCATTATAGCACATTTTATTTTGCGCAATTGTTTGGCGGGGCTTTTTCGGCAAAAGCGGGAAAAAGGGCGCGCAAACGCGCTTCGGGTTCGAATTGCGGTTTCTTTCCAGATAAGGTATAATCCGCCTTCGGCTAAATTCTAGACGATTCGGAGTATTCAACATGGACAATCCCACCGCGCCCGAGAGCGCGCTGAAACCCAAAGACCACCTGACAGGCAAAGTCATCAAAACCACCATCGCGGGGGCCATCCTGGACATCGGACAAAAAGTTCCCGGCGTCGTCCACATCTCGCAACTCCAGAAAGAACCGGTCAACCGGGTCGAGGACGTCGTCCAGCCCGGCCAGACCGTGGACGTGTGGGTGCGGCGGGTGCGCGATGACCGCATCGAGTTGACCATGATCGAGCCGCTCGGCCTGGAGTGGAACGAAATCAAAGAAAACATGATCGTGCGCGGCAAGGTCGCCCGCCTGGAAACCTACGGCGCGTTCGTGGACATCGGGGCCGAACGGCCCGGCCTGGTTCACATCAGCGAAATTTCGCACGATTACATCAAGTCGCCGGCCGAGGTGCTCAAGGAAGGCGACGAGGTGGAAGCCAAAGTTCTGGAAGTCAACCGGAAGAAGAAGCAAATTCGTCTGAGCATCAAGGCCGCCACCCCCAAGCCGGAAGAAATCATGGCCGAGGTCAACAAGGGCGAACGCAAGGGCAAAGGGCGCAAAGGCAAGAAACAGGCCGACGAGCGTCAGGAAGAAGAGCCGGTCGAGCGCGAACCCGAACTGACCGCCTTCCAGATCGCTTTCCAAAAGGCGCAGGAACGCGCCAACAAGAAGCCGACCGTCAAGGCCAAGAAAGACAAGAGCGCGGCGATGAGCGAGCGCGAAGAGATTTTCGACCGCACGCTCAAGAACCGCATCACGGACAAATGACCAAGTTGAAGCATCGAATTGCACGAATGGTACAAACTCTTTTGTAAAATTCGTGCAATTCGATGTCAGAAGAGACAAACATGACTCATCCCGAATTTAATCTTCAGGGTGAGTTTTTTGTTGTATAGGCTGTTTTTTGGACCTTTCCCCCTACCCCCTTCCCTAAAGAGACGGGGGAGAGAAGAGGGGGTTGTGGGAGCAGAAGATCTGCTCCCACAACCCCCAATTCAATTCCCCCTCCCCCGAATCGTGGGGGAGCACCCTGCGGGTGTGCTTCGCGAGGGCATTTGGGACAACCCCATCATTCAGGAAAATTCATCCGCCGGGGCAATGGACGGCCGTCAGAAAACCTGTCCCCTCTCCTGCATTTCTTTGAGAAACTTTTCCTTGTTCGCCGAGCGAGCGGTCTTGCCGCTGGAGGTCTTGACCAGCCAGTGCTTGCCGACCAGATGAACGTAGCGCAAGGCGATCGCCGATCCGCGCGTGACCACGGTACGAATCTCGTCGGCGATGCGCTGGCGCTCGGCGGGGTCGTCGGTGTCCACCTCGGCGACCAGCACCACGTCCTCGGTGCCGGTGGTCTCGTTGAAGATGCCAAAAGCGGAGGCGCGCCCCGGATGGACGCCGCGCACCTGGTAGGCGAGGTGTTCCAGGTCCTGCGGGTAAATGTTCTTGCCGCCGACGATGATGAGGTCTTTCTTGCGGCCGGTGACGTAGAGTTCGCCGTCCACCAGGTAGCCGTAGTCGCCGGTCAGGTACCAGCCGCGCAGAAAGGCTTTGCGGGTGGCGTCGGGGCGGTGATAGTACTCGGTCAGCATGCAGTTGCTCTGCAGGGCCACCTCGCCCACGCGCCGGTCGGGGAGCGGGTTGCCCTTGTCGTCCACGATCATGACCCGCGTGTTGGCAATCGCCTTGCCGCAGCCCAGCATGCGCACCGAGGGACGCCCATCGTAGGCCGGACGGGCGATGCGGTCCACCTGTAAACTCTCCAGGTCGATGTCCTCGAAAACCAGCGGCCCGTCCACGCCGCCCTGGGTGACGGCGAACACGTTCTCGGCCATGGCGTAGCAGGTGGCCAGGGCTTCGTAACGCAGGCCATAGTTCTTGAAGCGCTCATAGAAGACCTGATGCGACTCCCAGCGCACCGGCTCGGAGCAGTTCGAAATCAGCCGCCAGGAAGAAAGGTCCACCCCCTCCAGGTCGCGGTCGCGAATCTTCTGGGCGCAGAAATTGTAGGTGAAATTGGGCAGCCAGGAAAGCGTGCCGCGATACTTCGAGACGGCCTGCATCAGGCGGTAGGGGGCGCGAATCCAGTCGAAGGGCGACATGATGACCAGCGGATAGCCCAGCAGGATGGGCATCAGCCAACAGGCGATGAGGCCCATGTCATGATAGAGCGGCAGCCAGGAGACGAAGACATCCTGCGGGTTCAGGCGGATGGCGCGCCCATAGTCGGTCAACTGGTTGAAGACCGCCCGATGCGAGAGCGCCACGCCCTTCTGCAAACCGGTCGTGCCGGAGGAATGCTGGAGCAGGACGATGTCCTCCTCCTGGCGCGTCAGGCCGCCGCAGCGGGCGAAATCGGGCGCGGTCGGACCCTGGGCCTGGTCGCTGACGATGAGCGCCCGCACCGAGTCCTCGCCCGGCTTGAGGGCGGCGCGCACTTCCGGCTCGAACTCGCGGTAGGTGATGATGGCCGTCGGCTGGGTGACAGCGATCAGGGCGGCCAGGTCGGCGCGGTAACGCTCGGGCAGCAGTTTCTCGGTCAGGAACGGCATGATCGAGGGAATCGCGCCGTGCAAGACCGTCCCAAAGTACGCGTAGAGCAGGTCAATGCCGTGCTGGAGGATGAGGATGACCACGTCGCCGGGCCGGATTCCGGCCGCCTCGAGCGTGCGGACGTAGCCGAACGCCCCGTGAATCAACTCGCGGTATGTCACCGGCCGGTCGGGCTGACCGGCGTGGAGCATGTACACAATTGTCTTGTCTGGGGTGGACTCGTAGTGTCCCTTGAGAAGTTCGGAAAAGGTCGGCATGTTATTGGCGGGAGCGAATCAGATCGGCCAGTTGATTCAGGCTGTCGAAGACGGAGGCGTTGAGTTCGGCGTCGTCGAGGTGGACGCCGAAGTTATCCTCCACGAAAAGGGCCAGGTCGACCAGGTGGAAAGAGTCGATCAGGCCGCTGGTCAGCAGCGATTCATCCGGATCGAGGACTCGGCCGGGCTGTTTGAGAATCTCGGCGGCAATGTATTCTGCCAGTTTGGTGATGACTTCGTCGGACATGCTTGCTCCACGCAAAGAGAGAATGACCTGCTTGTACGGGCGTCAATTGTAGCACGAATTCCTCGCCAGACGCCGGAGGATCAAGGGCAAGGGCTTTGCAAAATTGCTTCAACCAGCCTCTCCGCCAGGACGGCCTCGGCCTGCGGCGTCAGATGGATGGCGCTGTTGGTGTAATGGACGGAGTCGGGAAGGAGATTCCACAGGTCGAGGTAGTTCCACCCGGAACGCTCCGCCCGCTCCCCCAGCAGCCGACGGTAGTCGTCATACGCCCAGCGCGGGTAGAAGAAGTTGTAGCGCAGGTCGCTGTTCTCGCCGCGGCTGAGGAACATCGGTTCGTTGACCAGCAGCACGGGCGTTTCGCCCGCCGCCCGGAAGCCCGCGTCCAGGACCTCGAAGGCGAGGTCGGTCTCGCGCAGGGCGGGGGGCTGGAGTCCGTGGAAAGAAAGGTCGGCCTCCAAATCCACCTGCAGAGCGGGATAATCGGGCGGATAGGCCTGGTCAATGCCGGTGGCGGCCCACAGGACGCCGTACATCTGCAGGCGTAACAGGTCGGCGAGCGCCCGCCGCTGGCCGACCAGAGTCCGGTTCCAAAAGGTGGAGCGCGCCAGGGCCGGGTCGGCGGGGTCGAAGGGCAAGCGGTAGCGGGCGATCAGCGCCTGCGCCCGCGGGGCGTTGTGGGCGACGATGGGCGCAGTCAACTGGACATCGAGCGGAAAGGCCTCGAGGGTCGTCAGCCAGAGGACCAGGTCGGGGTCGTAGCGCATGGCGTAGTCCAGCAGGAGCAGGTCTTTCGTCAGCGAAAGACTCGGGTAGCCCAGGTTGTAGACGCGCGCTTCCCGCCCGCAGAGGGTCAGGTGAGCGGCGTTCAACCGTCCGGCCAGGGTCTCCTCGGGGCGCAGCAAAGTCCCCCAGACCGAGGAGTCGCCGATCAGGATGATTCGGTATTCCTCGGCCGGTTTCTCTCCTCCGGCGATGACGTGCGAAGCGAACATCGCGTCCAGGTCGAAGAGGCTGAGATTGTAGGACTGCGCCGGGTTCTCGCCGAAGGGCAGACGTTCGCGGCCGGGGAAGACGCGGTTGTAGAGCGAAACGCGCCCCAGGCCGTCGAGGGGAAAAGCGGCGGTCAGCAAATTGAGAATCAGGAAGAGCAGCAGACCCTTCCACAAGACGGCCAACGGGCGGATGACAGGCGGACGGTCCATCAGCCGGCTCCCATCAACTTCAAGAAAACCTGCCAGGAGGTCAGCGGGTCGGGCAAGGCGAACCAGACCCAGCCGAGGGTGACGTAATGGAAGGTCAATACAACGCCGCCGAGGTCGAGCAGCCGTCGCCGGACCCCCGAAAGCGCCGCCAGGCGGGGACGCGTCCACTCGCTCCAGCGGTTGTGGACGAAAAGGCCGAGAGCATGCCACAGCCCCCACAGGGCAAAATTCCAGGTGATTCCGTGCCACAGGCCGATCAGGAGCATGGTGGACAACTGACCCGCCAGGATGATGATCGCCGCCGGAATGGAACGGTTAGAAGCCCGCAGGGCGCGCGTCAGCGGGTTGAACACATAGGCGCGAATCCATTGGGTGAGCGTCATGTGCCAGTTGTTCCAGAATTGGGTCAGATTCGGTTTGAGATAGGGGGCGTTGAAGTTCTCGGGCAATTGGATTCCCATCAGGCGGCCCAGGCCGATGGCCATGTCGGTGTAACCGGCGAAGTCGAAGTACAACTGGAGGGAGTAGGCGTAGAGCAGCACCCAGGTCCAGCCGGGGCTGTGGACTTGCAAAGCGTTGACCGGGCCGAGCGCGATCAACGCCAGCGTATCGGCCAGGACGAATTTCTTGAACAAGCCGAGCGTCAGCCGCTTGCCGGCCTCCAGCCAGCCCTGCGAGTCGAGCGGCCGAGGACGGTGCAGGTCGGCCACGAAGCGCTCGAGGCGGTCGATCGGGCCGGCTGTCAGCGCCGGGAAGAAGACCGCATAGACGGCGTACTCGGCCAGCGAAACCGGCGGCAGGCGCCCGGACTGGCGGTCGCGGAAGGTATGCAGCAGGCGAAAAGCGAGGTACGAAAACCCCAGCCAGCGGATGTCGAGCGCCGAGGCCAGCGCCGGAGATTGACCGTTCCACAGCCGCAGCCAGGCGCTGAGGGCGGCCGTCAGCGGCGGGTATTTCAGGAAGACAAAAAGGGTCAGGAGAAAAATGACGCCCAGCGCCAGCCACAGACGGGACCGGCGGACGGAACGGCTGAAAAAGAAAGCCAGGCCGGCCACCGCCGCCGCGAAGAGCAAGAGCGAATCCGGACGCGGCGGACGGCCGACGGCGGGCAAATCGAGGCCAAGCAAACGACTCGAACCGAGCAACAAGACCACGCCGGCCAGAATCGCCGCCGCCGGCCAGTTGGCGCGCCAGGCGCGCTGTTCGGGCGGAGCGGTCAGCGCCCAGCCGAGGACGACCAGTCCCAGGGTGACGGTCGGCAGCCAAAAGTCGAGGAAGCGAATCGGCAGGGCCGGCTGCAAAGCGTAAACCGTCAGCGCGCTGACGCTCAACAGCAGCGGCAGACGCCAGCGGCCGCGGGCAAGAATCCCCAGGCCGGCTGCCAGGCCAGCCAGAATCAGGATAGACGTCAGGGTCATCTAGAAGCCCTGATAAATCCACAGCGGGGCGCTGTCGGCCGTCAAAATGACCAGGGCCGTCAGGATGAGGCAGAACAGCAGCGCCCACAGATTTTCGGGGGTGAAGATTTTCGATTTCATCGGTAACCGCAGACCAGATACTCGCCCCCCTCTTCGATCACCTGGTAGGTGCGCGCCGAGAGATCCAGCGTCTGATCCTCGTTGTTATAGGTCGCCAGGATGCTGCCCTCGCAGGCGACGAAAATATAGACGCCGTCGGTGCTTTGCGACTGGCACTGCAGCCCTTCCAGGCGGGTCGCCACCGTCTGGAGAGCGTCCAGTTCCCGCAAAGCGCCGGCCTCCCAGTCAGCACAGGAGAGCGCCGACAGCGCGCTGGCGTCCTTGTCCACCAGGGCCTGCAGATAGTCTTCCACCGCCTGCGCCGCCGGGTCGCCGCTGCCCGCGCTGCAAGCAGAGAGCAGCGCAATCAGTAGACCGGCCGCCCAGGCCAAGACAAACCACTTTTTGGTCATACCCAACTCCATCGATAGATTGACTGGCGGGATTATATACGGGCAGATATGAATTGGCAAGCACGCCCTGTCCGAGGGCAGGCTGCTCCTCCAAGCGGAGACAGGCAACCCGACTCAAGAGGAGTATAATCCCGCATCATCTGCCTCCGGAGGGAATCAGCCATGGACTACAATCCCCTGCTTTCCATCGCCACTGCAACCCTGGAAATCGGCGCCGGGATTTGGGCGCTGCGCGGGCCGGGACGCCGGCCCATCGTCCGCGCCGCGGCGGCCATTCTCTTCCTCCTGGCCGGCTACCAGATCGTCGAAGCCGTTTTCTGCACCGGCTTGCTGTCCTTCAGCGGGTCGTTTCTGCCCCGCCTGGCCTTCATCGTCGTCGCCTGGCTCCCGCCCACCGGCCTGCTGCTCCTGGCGCGCCTCTATCCGACGCAGAAGCCCTATCTGCACGGCTACGCCTACGGCATGTACCTCTTCTGCGCCGGACTGGTGCTGGGCATCGCCGCCGATCCTCGCTTCGTGACGACCTCCGTCTGCATGATTGTCTTCGCCCGCTACACCAACCCGACGCCGCTCTACCAGACCTACGGCCTGTTCTATCAATCCGGCCTGTTCGGCCTGTTGGTTCTCTCGGCCCTCGGCGTCATCGCCAGCGACGACCGCCGTCAACGCCTGCTGCTCGGGCAGTTGCTGCTCGGCTCGATTGCTTTCATTTTCCCGTCCCTGGTCACCGTTGCCGCCCTGCCCATCGCCGAGGACGCGCTTCCCTCGATCATGTGCCACTTCGCCCTCTTGCTGGCGCTCTTCCTCATCCGTCTGGTCGCCATCGAGCGCCGTGAAACGCTCGCCGAACCCGCTGCTCTGCCCGAACCGCTGACCGTCCAACGCGCCTAGGGCGCTGATATAATCGCCCCATGTTCGAATTCACCGTCACCGCCCGCGCCGGCCGCGCCCGCGTTGGGCTTTTCACCACCCCGCACGGCGACCTCGTCACGCCGGTCTTCGCGCCGGTCGGCACGCAGGCGACCGTCAAGGCTCTCACCCCGGCCCAGGTACAGGAACTCGGCGCGACGCTCGTCCTCGCCAACACCTACCACCTCTACCTGCGCCCCGGCGACGAACTCATCCGCGACCTGGGCGGCCTGCACGAGTTCATGCAGTGGCCCGGCCCCATCCTGACCGACTCGGGCGGCTTCCAGGTCTTTTCGCTGGCGGCCAGCCGCAAAATCGACGACGACGGCGTGACCTTCAAATCCCACATCGACGGCTCGCTGCACCGCTTCACGCCCGAAAAATCCATCCAGATTCAGGAAAACCTGGGCGCCGACATCATCATGGCCTTCGACGAATGCTCCGACCCCAACGACCGCGCCTACAGCCGCGTCGCCATGGAACGCACCCACCGCTGGGCCGAGCGTTGCTTCGCCGCCCACACCCGCCGCGACCAGGCCCTCTTCGGCATCGTCCAGGGCGGCGTGGACCCCGACCTGCGGGCCGAATCCGCCCGTTTCATCGCCTCGCTCGGCGCGCCCGGCATCGCCATCGGCGGACTCTCGGTCGGCGAGACCAAGGCCGAAATGTACGCCACCCTCGACCTGCTGACGCCGCTCCTGCCCGAGGACAAGCCGCGCTACCTGATGGGCGTCGGTACGCCCGAAGACCTGATCGAAGGCGTCCGCCGCGGCGTGGACCTCTTCGACTGCGTCCTGCCGACGCGGCTGGCGCGCCATCACGCCGTCTTCTCGCCCGAAGGCCGCCTCAACCTGATGAACGCCGTCTACGCCCGCGACCCGCGCCCCATCGACGAGACCTGCGACTGCTACACCTGCCGCGCCTTCAGCCGCGCCTACCTCCGGCATCTCATCACGGCCAAAGAACTCCTCGCCGGGACGCTCCTCTCCATCCACAACCTGCGCGCCCTCATCCGCCTGATGGAGACCATGCGCGCCGCCATTCAGGACGGCTCCTTCGAAAGCCGCGTGCCGGAATGGCTGAAGCAATGGCGCGGAAATGCAGAGAGGATCAAACACAAAGGTCACGAAGGGTAACACGAAGACGCAAAAAACGCTTTGTGAATCCTTCGTGTCCCCTTGGTGTCCTTTGTGTTGAATCACACCAAATCCAGGAAATCTCATGTCCCTCCTCCACTCCCTCCTCCTCGGCCTCCTCCAGGGCCTGACCGAATTCATCCCCGTCTCATCCACCGCCCACCTGCTCATCGGACAGCGTCTGCTTGGCCTGCCCGCCGACGACGCCATGTTCTCCTTCCTGGTCATCGTCCAGGTCGGCACGCTCGTCTCGCTCTTCGCCTTCTACTGGAAAGATTTGTGGAAAATCGCCCGCGCCGTGTTTGCCAGTATTCCCCTGCTCGTCAACCGAATCACCGGAACACGTGACACTGGAACACTTGACACCGAAGCACGCCTCGGCTGGTTCATCCTCCTCGCCACCCTCCCCGCCCTCCTGGCCGGTTTCTTACTCAAAGACGCCGTGGAGGCCCTCTTCCGTCAGCCGCTCCTGGAAGCCGCCGTCCGCCTGCTGACCGCCGCCCTGCTCCTGGCCCTGGCCGAATGGCTGTCGAAGAAATCCCGCCGCCTCGACTCGCTGACCTGGCTCGACGCCCTCCTCATCGGCCTCTTTCAAGTCATTTCGGTCTTTCCAGGCGCTTCCCGCTCCGGCACGACCATCAGCGGCGGGATGCTGCGCGGCCTCGACCGTCCCTCGGCCGCCCGCTTCGCCTTTCTGATGTCGGTGCCGGTCATGCTCGCCGCCGGGGCCTACGAAATGCTGGACGTGCTGAAAATGCCCGACCTGGGCGCTTTCCTCCTGCCGCTGGCGGTCGGCTTCGTCGCCGCCGCCGTCTCCGGCTGGCTGGCGGTCCGCTGGCTCATCGGCTACCTGAGCAAACGCTCGCTCTACGTCTTTGCCATCTACTGCGCCGTTCTCGGCCTGATCGTTCTGGGATTTCATCTTTTCTGAGGCAGCCCCATGGACTTCGACGCCCGTCTCCCTGAAATGACCGCCTTGCTGCGGGAACTGGTCGAAATCGAGTCGCCGTCCCACGACAAGCCCGCCGTCGACCGCATGGCCGCGCGCATCGCCGAAGAATGCCGTCAGCGGGGCGCCCAGGTCGAAATCGTACCGGAAACCGACGCCGGGAATCAGGTCATCGCCCGCTGGCGGCCGGCTTCCCCTCCCGACCCGCAGCGCGCCCGCCCCATCCTCCTGCTCAGCCACATGGACACCGTCTTCCCGCTCGGTACGCTGGCAAAGATGCCCTTCCTCGAGCGGGAGGGGAAAATCTACGGCCCGGGCGTCTCGGACATGAAAGGTGGCATCGTCGTCGCCCTGACCGCCCTCGCCGCCCTGAACGCCGGCCGGCTGACCCGCCCCGTCACGGCCCTGTTCACCCCCGACGAGGAGATCGGCAGCCGCGTCTCCCGCCCGCTGATCGAAGACCTGGCGCGTCAGGCCGCCCTGGCGCTGGTGCTCGAACCCGGCCTGCCCGACGGCGCGCTCAAGACCTGGCGCAAGGGCGTCGGCGAGTTCACCGTGCGCGTCCGCGGCCGGGCCGCCCACGCCGGCGGCGACCACGAGAAAGGCCGCAACGCCATCGAAGAACTGGCCCATCAGGTGATCGCCATCCAGCGCCTGACCGATTACCGCCGCGGCACCACCCTCAACGTCGGCCTGATTCGCGGCGGGACGGCCTCCAACGTCGTCCCCGACGAGGCCGTCGCCGAAATCGACCTGCGCGTGATGCAGCCCGGCGAGGCCGAACGCATCGCCGCCGCCCTGCACGCCCTGCGCCCCGTCCTGGACGGAGTCCAGATCGAGGTGACCGGCGGACTGAACCGTCCGCCCATGCCTTTCGACGACCGGATGAAGGCCGCCTTCGAAAAGGTCAAGGCCATCGCCGCCGGCCTCAGCCTCGAACTCAAGGCAGGCGGCACAGGCGGCGGGTCCGACGCCAACTTCGTCGCCGCCCTGGGCATCCCCGTCCTGGACGGCCTCGGCCCGGCCGGGGAGGGCTACCATTCCGAGCGCGAATACATCTTCGCCGATAGTCTGGTCGAGCGCGCCAGACTGCTGGCCGCCATCCTGGAGGCCTGGGAATGAGACCCCGCCTTCTGCTCAGCCTGCTCCTCCTGCTGGCGGCCTGCGCCCCCTCGCCGACCGCGACGGCCGTCGTCCTGACCGTCCAGTACACGGCCGCGGCGCGTCCCTGGCTGGCAGCCGTCGAGGACTGCGCCGCCTCGACCGGCGCAGTCATCCGCCCCGAAGGGCGCGCCGCCGCCTACTTCGACCCGGCCGCAGACCTGGCGATACGCATCGGCGAGCCGGACGTCTTCCCCGCCCCCGCCTACCCGATCGGCGAAGAAGGACTCGTCTTCGTCGTCCATCCCGACAACCCCGTCGCCGCCCTCGACCGGAACGCCCTGCAGGCCGTCTTCAGCGGCCAGACGGTCAACTGGCGAGAGGTCGGCGGCCTCGATCGGCCCATCCGGGTCTGGGTCTATGCCGGGGGCGAAGACCTGCAGCAAATTTTGCGCGCCGCCGTGCTGCAAAACCGCCCCCTTGCGCCGGACGCCCGCCTGGCCGCCGGCCCCGAAGACATGGCCGCCGCCATCGGGGCCGACCCGGCCGCCATCGGCTTCCTGCCCGCCCGCCAGGTCCCCGAAACGCTCCGCCGCCTGACTCTGCCCGCCGACATGCAGGCCGCGCTGACCGTCCCCGTGCTGGCCCTGTCCGGCCCCGAGCCGTCCGAGGCGACGATCGCCCTCCTGCGCTGTTTGCAGAGGTAAACAGCGCACGCCGGTTGCTTCCACAGAGAGGCCCGGTCTCTCACAGAGGCCGGGCCTCTCCCTTTCTCAAAAACAGGACTTTTTTGGGAGATAACCGTAACAAACAGTTTCGCTATAATCAAATTGAGACCTAACAATTTTGTTAGGCCAGCAAAGGAGGAAAAAATGAAACGCCATTCTATTCGTCTTTTCTCCATTACCGCCCTCCTTGTCCTGCTGGCAGCATGCTCGTTCAGTCGTTCAACGCCCCAGCAGACCGCCCCGCCTGCCGAAATCATCCCCACCGCTACCGCCGCCGCCACTTCTACCCCGGCCCCTGCCTCGTTCACGATTGCACCGGGCGCCCTCATGCGCTGGTGGGACGGCAGCACCTTCGTCTACGTCCCCCCCCGGCACCTTCCTCATGGGCGACCCGCAAGCCCAGGAAGGCGACAACATCCCCGCCCACCAGGTCAGCCTGGACGGCTTCTGGATGCACCAGAGCGAAGTCACCAACCGCATGTACGCCCAGTGCGTCGCCGCAGGCGTCTGCTCCCCGCCCGTCTCCCCGCCCGGCATGCCCA
Organism: Chloroflexota bacterium; assembly: GCA_019873655.1. Lineage (GTDB taxonomy): Bacteria > Chloroflexota > Anaerolineae > Anaerolineales > Villigracilaceae > JAFGSI01. Next base: position 13,924 of record JAIOAU010000030.1, read on the forward strand.
GCCGCTTCAATGACACCCGCTACCAGAACCACCCCGTCGTCAACGTCACCTGGCAGGACGCCGCCAACTACTGCGAGTGGATCGGCGGCGCGCTCCTCACCGAAGCCGAATGGGAGTGGGCCGCCCGCGGCGACACCGGCCATCCCTACCCCTGGGGCGACGAAGACCCCTCCTGCAGCCGCCTCAACTTCGCCAATTGTTCCCTGCCGTCCTTCACCGCCCCCGTCCTCTCTTACCCCCTCGGACTCAGCCCCTTCAACGCCGCCGACATGGCCGGCAACGTCTTCGAATGGGTCCATGACTGGTACGCAGAAGACTACTACGCCAACTCCCCCTCCGCCAACCCGACCGGCCCCGACACGGGCACAGAGCGAGTCGTCCGCAGCAGCGGCTTCCGCACCGTCCAGTCGCTCGTGCCGGCGACCCAGCGCTTCAGCCAGACGCCCGATTCGCGGCGCGACGACCTCGGCTTCCGCTGCCGCCTCACCGGCGAGACCGTCCAGTCCCCGCCCCCGCCGCTGTGTAACCTGATCTCCTATGTGCCGCCTCCAGCCGTACCTGGCGACCCTCCAATTGTTATCATAAACGAGGGTCATTTGGGGCCAATTGTGGATGTCTGGGCGTTTTGTGGTCTAAATAGCAACGGCGATCAATACGGTTCTCTCCAACTTGATTTTGACCCTCATACAAATATGGATACCGTTACAATTGGCTTCCCTTCAGGGCTCAACTGTACGCCCGACGCTGCGAATCCATTCCGCTGGTACTGCACGGGTTCGGCTCTCCATCCCGGAGAGACGACGGACATTGGCATCTGTTATACTGAATTTACCCCTTACGATGTCACGATGGATGCCGCCTGCCCGCCGCTGTACTCTCTTGACCCTGCCAGCGGAATGTGTTCCTACACGGGGCAAAGCGGACCCTCGACGTGCGCTCCGCCCATGGTGGCCGTTCCCGGCTACGGCTGCCTGCCCCCGCCCGTCAACGGTGAATGCCCGTCCGGCCACACCCAGGCCGAATACGAAGGCCAGCCGGTTTGCATCCCGGTATGCGGTCCCTCCTGTATGGTCGCGTTAACCCCTCCAGTCTGCCCGCCCGGCCTGATTTTCAATGAGAGCAATCTCTGCTGCGGCTACCCGCCAGACCAGCCGCCGGTTTGTTTCCCTCAATTCATCTACGACCCTGCATTGAGCGCCTGCGTGTACGAGCTTCTTATTCCACCGGAATGCACCCATGTGAGTGTCAGTATCCCCACCTGCGCGCCTCCTGACGAAGGCGAACCTGAGCAGCCCGGCCCAACAGGATGTTGGATCGTCACAACCCCAGGCCGCCCGGCGCGATGCATCTCGCCATGCCCGCCTGGCGTCCCCAATCAGGGACCTTGCACGCCCTGAATGCCCTGCTTCTATGAGAGACCCGGCTTTTTCGAGAGACCGGGTCTCTCTCTTGAAACAGGACTTTTTTGGGGGATAACCGCAACGAGCAAACCCGCTATAATGATGAGGCCTGACAATTTTGTTAGGTCATAAAGGAGGAAGAAATGAAACGCCATTCTATTCGTCTTTTCTCCATTGCCGCCCTCCTCGCCCTGCTGGCAGCATGCACCTTCAGCCGTTCAACGCCCCAGCCGACCGCTCCGCCTGCCGAAATCATCCCCACCGCCACTTCCGCCCCGGCCCCAGCCTCCTTCACCATCCTGCCCGGGGCCATCATGCGCTGGTGGGACAGCAGCACCTTCGTCTACGTCCCCGCTGGCACCTTCCTCATGGGCGACCCGCAAGCCCAGGAAGGCGACAACATCCCCGCCCACCAGGTCAGCCTGGACGGCTTCTGGATGCACCAGAGCGAAGTCACCAACCGCATGTACGCCCAGTGCGTAGCCGCAGGCGTCTGCTCCCCGCCCGTCTCGCCACCCGGCATGCCCGACCGCTTCAATGACACCCGCTACCAGAACCACCCCGTCGTCAACGTCACCTGGCAGGACGCCGTCAACTACTGCGAGTGGATCGGCGGCGCGCTCCTCACCGAGGCCGAATGGGAGTGGGCCGCTCGCGGCGACACCGGCCACCCCTACCCCTGGGGCGACGAAGACCCCTCCTGCAGCCGACTCAACTACGCCAATTGCTCCCTGCCGACTTTCACCGCCCCCGTCCTCTCTTACCCCCTCGGCCTCAGCCCCTTCAACGCCGCCGACATGGCCGGCAACGTCTTCGAGTGGGTCCACGACTGGTATGCAGAAGACTACTACGCCAGTTCCCCCTCCGCCAACCCGACCGGACCCGACACGGGCACAGAGCGCGTCGTCCGCAGCAGCAGTTTCCGCACCGTCGAACGTCTCCTGCCGGTCACCCAACGCTTCAGCCAGACGCCTGATTCGCGGCGCGACGACCTCGGCTTCCGCTGCCGCCTCACCGGCGAGACCGTCCAGTCCCCGCCCCCGCCGATGTGTACTCTGCTCTCCTATGTGCCGCCCCCTGCTGTAGCCGGCAACCCTCCCCCGATCATCGTTTTTGCCGAGGGGCCTGAGATCAATGTCTGGGGAATCTGTGGTCTGAATAGCAACGGCGATCAATACGGCGTAATCGAAATTAGATTCAGCGCCGGTACAGACCCAAGCAACGTCGAAATCTCGTCCTCCAGCGGTACGATCACCTGTACGCCCGACTCGACCGATCCGCTTCGTTTTTACTGTACAGGCTCGGCGACCCAGCCCGGCAATTCGGTGCTCATCAGCGCCTGCTTCATCGAATCCCCTGGCTCATACTCGCTGACGTTCGACGCCTCCTGCCCGCCGCTGTACTCCCTCGACCCCGTCAGCGGGATGTGTTTCTATATGGGACAAGGGGGAGCCTTGATGTGCGAACCGCCTGAAGTGGCCGTCCCCGGCTACGGCTGTATGCCGCCGCCCGTCAGCGGCGAATGCCCGCCCGGCTACACGCAGGCCGAATTCGAAGGCCAGCCGGTTTGCATCCCGGCAGGCGGCCCTCCCTGTATGGCTGCGACCTGCCCGGCAGTCTGCCCGCCCGGCCTGATTTTCAACGAGGGCAATTTCTGCTGCGACTATCCGCAGGACCAACCGCCGGTTTGTCCCTCCGGCTACATCTATGACGACGCGTTGGACACCTGCGTGACCGAGATCCCCATTCCGCCAGGCTGCACCTCCGTTTGGGTCACCATCCCCATCTGCGCGCCCCCCGATGAAGGCGACGAACCCGACCAGCCGGACCAGCCCGGCCCAACCGGCTGCTGGATCACCTTCTACTTTGGAGCCGGGCAAGTTACTCAATGCGTCTCGCCGTGCCCGGTCGGCGTCCCCAATCAGGGGCCTTGCACGCCTTGAGCCGGCTGACCTAGCAAGGACAAAAAGAGACCCGGTCTCCCGCAGAGGCCGGGTCCCTCTTTTAGGGCTGATTCTCTTCTAATTCCGACAAACGGGGAAACAGCGGCCCGAGGACGCCTTCCAGCGCTTGGGCGGCCGCCAACACCTTGCGCTCCTGCCAGGGACCGGCCACGATTTGGAGGCCGACCGGCAACCCCTCTGCCAGGCCGCAGGGAAGCGAGAGGGCCGGCAGGCCGGTCAGGTTGAAGGGGGCGGTGAAGCGCGTCAGGCGGCGGGCGGCCTGGACGGCCTCCGTCCCCTCGATGGGCGGCGCGGCGACAGGCGTGGTCGGCAGGAGGAGGACATCGTATTTCTCGAAGAAGGCCTCGAAGCGGCGGCGACCCTCGGCCTGAGTCCGCCGCGCCAGGGCGTAGTCGGTGGACGAGAGCGCCGCGCCCATCTCCAGCCGCGCCCGCACGTCGTCGCCGAATCCCTCCGGGCGTTCGGCCAGCCGTTCTCGATGAAACGCGGCCGCGTCGGCCTGGGTCATGCGTACATTCGCCTGGGCCAAGTCTGCCAGCCAGGAGAGGTCTTCCCGCTCCAGCCGCGCCCCGAGCGAACGGAACGCCCCGGCCGCCTCCTGCACCCTCTCCCAGACGGCCGGCTCGCACTCCTCGACGTAATCGCCGGCCGCCAGCGCCATCCGCCAGCCGCGCACGCCGTCCTGCAGATAAGCGAGGTAATCGTCCACGGGCGCGGCGACCGAGGCCGGGTCGTGCGGATCGTAACCGGCCAGGACGTGCAGCAGGCGCGCCGCGTCGGCCGCCGAACGCGTCAGCGGGCCGACGTGGTCGAGGTGCCAGGAGAGCGGAATCACGCCGCGCAGGCTGACGCGCCCATAGGTGGGTTTCAAGCCCACCACGCCGCACAAGGCGGCCGGGATGCGGATGCTGCCGCCGGTATCGGTGCCGAGGGCGGCCAGGCACATGCCGGTCGCCACCGCCGCCGCCGAGCCGGAGGACGAGCCGCCGGTGATGCGGCTTGCGTCCCAGGGATTGCGCGCCGCCCCGTAGTGCGGGTTGACGCCGGTCACGCCCAGGGCAACCTCGTGGGTGTTGGTCTTGCCGACCAGGCAGGCGCCGGCGACCTTGAGGCGCAGGACGGCATCGGCATCCTCGGCGGGGACGTATTCGGCGAAGAATTTCGATCCGGCGGTGGTGCGGACGCCGGCCGTCTCGAACAGGTCTTTGAGGGCCACGGGAATGCCCAGCAGAAGGATGTCGGCCAGGTTGGAGGGCCGCAGGGCCAGCAGGGCGTCAGCCTGGAGAGCGGCCTGGAGGGCCAGTTCGGGCGTCGGGGTGAGGACGGCGTTCAGCCGCGGGTTGAGGCGCTCGATTTGACGGAGGCAGGCTTCGGCGAGTCCCGCAGCGGTAAATTTTCCGGCGCGGAGAGAGTCGAGGGCGGAGGAGACGGTCAGGGAGGCGAGGTCAATGTCCATCGGTCAGTCCTTCTACACAAAACAAGGTAGGTCGGATTGGCAATCCGACCTACTTCGCGCTTTTGCGAGGAAGCGATCAAAACAGGCCGACCACCTTGCCGGTGGCGAGGTCGAGGTCCACGTCGTAGAAGACCGGGCGGGTGGGCAGGCCGGGCATGGTGCGCATTTCGCCGACGAGCGGATAGAGGAAGCCGGCCCCGACCGAGGCGCGGATGTCGCGGATGGGGATGCGGAAGCCGGTCGGCACGCCCTTGAGGGCCGGGTCGTGGCTGAAGGAGAGGTGAGTCTTGGCCATACACAGGGGCAGTTTGTCGAAGCCCAGTTTGGTGTAGAGGGCGATTTTTTCTTCGGCTTCCGGCAGGTAATCCACGCCGTCGGCGCCGTAGATTTCGCGGCAGATGACTTCGATTTTGTCTTTGATGGGCATCTCGAGCGGGTAGAGGAAGCGGAAGCGGCTGGGCTTCTCGGCGGCGCGGATAACCGCCTCGGCCAGGGCGACCGCCCCGGCGCCGCCGTCCATCCAGTTGGTGCAGACGACGGCGTCCATCGCGCCCGCATCCAGCGCGGCGCGGCGAATCAGGTCGAGTTCGGCCGGTTTGTCGCTGGCGAAGGAGTTGACCGCCACCACCACGTTGACGCCGAACTTGAGGGCGTTCTGGATGTGACGGATCATGTTGGGCAGTCCCTGGCGCACCAGATCGAGGTTCTCCTCGGTGTATTCCGGGGCAAGCGGCCGCCCGGCGACGACTTTGGGGCCGCCGCCGTGCATCTTCAGGGCGCGCACGGTCGCCACCAGGACGACCACGTGCGGGATGAGGCCGGAATAGCGGCACTTGATGTTGAAGAACTTTTCCATGCCGATGTCCGCCCCGAAGCCGGACTCGGTGACCACGAAGCCATCCGGGCCGACCAGTTTGAGGGCGATGCGGTCGGCGATGATGGAACTGTTGCCGTGGGCGATGTTGGCGAACGGCCCGGCGTGGACGAAGACCGGCGTGCCCTCCAGGGTTTGCATCAGGTTCGGTTTGATGGCGTCCTTCATCAGGACGGTCAGCGCCCCGGCCACGCCCAGGTCTTCGGCGGTGATGGCCTCGCCGCGGCGGTTGGTGCCGATGACCATCCGGCCGAGGCGCTCGCGCATGTCGGCCAGGTCGCTCGTCAGGGCCAGGATGGCCATGATTTCGCTGGCGACGGTGATGTCGAAGCCGGTGCGGCGGGTCTTGCCCTTCTCTTCGGGGCCAAGGCCGATTTCGATTTCGCGCAGGAAGCGGTCGTTGGTGTCCACCACGCGCCGCCAGGTGATGGAGTCGGGGTCGATGTCCAGGCGGGCGAAGCGCGAACGTTCTTCGGGCGTCAGGTCGTTGGGGTCGGTCTTCTCGATGCCGAGTTTCTGCAGGCGGCGCAGCATGGTCGGCGAGAAGCGGCGGTTGCCCTGTTTATCGGGCGGGCAGAGGGCGTTGAACAGTTTTTCGTCGTCCTGCTCGCTCTCGTGGAAGATGCGGGCGTCGATGGCCGCGGCCAGCAGGTTGTTGGCGGCGGTGATGGCGTGGATGTCGCCGGTCAGGTGCAGGTTGAAGTCTTCCATCGGGATGACCTGCGAGTAGCCGCCGCCGGCCGCGCCGCCTTTGATGCCGAAAGTCGGCCCCTGGGAGGGCTGACGGATACAGGTAAATACGCGTTTGCCCAAATGCGCCCCCAGCGCCTGCGAGAGGCCGACGGTGGTGGTGGTCTTGCCCTCGCCGAGCGGGGTGGGCGTGATGGCGGTCACGTCAACGTACTTGCCGTCGGGGAGGTCTTTGAGGCGCTCGAGGATTTCGAGGCGCACTTTGGCCTTGTAGGGGCCGTAGAATTCCAGTTCCTCGGGCAAGATGCCCGCCTCGGCCGCGACGACGGCGATGGGCTTGATTTCGGCCTCCTGGGCGATTTCGATGTCGGACGGCACCGGGCGGCGGAGCCGCAGAGGGGTGGGGGTAAATTTCTCGCTCATTTCAACTCCATTGGCTGCATTATAGTGCAAATTTGCACAAAAAGACGCACCGACCAGCCGGTGCGCTCGAAGTAGGGCGGGTGGGGGTCGAACCCACAAGGAGTGTCACCTCCGGAGGATTTTAAGTCCCCTGCGTCTGCCAATTCCGCCACCGCCCCGCGGCCGTTATTATACAACTTTTTTGCGCAGACGGGCGTAACGGGAGAGGAAATGAACCCAGAAAGGCGACAGCCGCCCACGCGTCTCTGCCACGCCGATGACCCGCCGCAGCCCCTCCGGACCCTGGAACGGCGGCAGCGCGAGATGGGCCGCGCCGACCTCGAGCGCGGCGTGGGCGTCCGAGCCGGCCGTGCCGGGCAGGCCGTGCCGGCGGGCGAACGCCTGCGCCCGGAGATTGTCGTCCCGAAACAGGCAGCGAGCGTTGAACACCTCGATGGCGTCCACCAGCGGGACGATTTCCAGCAGATCCTCGATGCGCCAGGCCCCGCTGCGCCAGCGGTCGAAGGGATGCGAGACGCTGATGAACGCGCCCTGGGCGCGCAGGCGGCGGATGGTCTCCTGCGGCGAGAGGCCGCGCGGCACTTCCTCGGTCACGAAGGCGGCCAGGAGTTCGCCGCGGGTCGTCATAATCTCCTCGCCGACGATGACCAGATCCGGGTCGAGGGCGCGGGCGGCGAGCGCCCCGGCCAGGGTGTTGTGGTCGGCGACCACGATGCGGTCCAGTCCGCGCCGCCGCGCCGCCCGGACGAGGGATTCGGGCGAGGCGAGGGAATCTTTGGAAGCGCAGGTGTGAACGTGAAAGTCAACGAGCATCTTTTTCTGCTTGACAAAGAGGTTTTGCGCAGTATATACTGATTTTGTCTGCGCCGGCAAGCCTTTCCCGCGACTGCTGTGGAGGCAGCGCTTATGGAAGCGATTCAAACGATCAATGAGTTTCTTGGAGCCGTGAATCATGGCTTGGGCGTCTTGCTGGCCTGGATCGGCCTGGGGGCAATTGTGGGCTACATCTTCTATTTTGTGCGAAAAAACATCCGCAAGATGAACGAGGACTTGCGGAAGGGGAAAAAGCCAAAATACACGCGCGGGGAAATTTTCTTCGACGCTTTGCTCTTGATCGCAGTCGCGGTCATCGTTGTGTTGTTGTTCTGGATCGTACCGGGGCTGTTCAAAGGTTCTTGGGCCTGGGTCGGCTGGCTCATCCGCTGGCTCGAGGCGCTGGGAGCAGCGTTGGCGCTGGCCTGGGTCTTCGGCCGCGAAATCGGCGAAAAGCGCTGGCTGTTCTCGACGCTGGGGCACTATATTGTCCTCCTGTTTGGCTGGCTGGCCGACCGCTGGCTGGGCGTGTTGTTCATCTCGATCCCGTTGATCTTGCTCTATTACCTGGGGCTGTACGAACTGGCGCACATCCTCCTGCCGGCCTCGAACCCCGAAGACAAAAGCGAGAGGTGGAAGCGCTTTCTGATCTTCGTCTCCTACACCTGGGGAGTCCAGTTGCCGCTCATCGTGGTGGGAGAGCACGCCTGGAAGAAGCCCGAGACGCGCATCCCCGGCGATTTTACGCGCGATTTCCCCTTCCCCGGCCTGGTGTGGACGAAAGCCCATCAGGCAGTCGCCATCACCGGCGGCAACCAGTTCAAGCGCATAGACGGCCCAGGCGTGGTCTTCACCGGCAAACTGGAGCGGCCGCTGCAAATCATCGACCTGCGTCTGCAACTGCGCACCAACGAGATCAATGTGGTCAGCAAAGACGGAATCAATTTCAAGGCGCGCGTCTTCACCGCCTTCCGCATCGACAATGAGAACTGGGACGATGAGACGTTCCGCAAACTGAGACAACGCAATCCGATGTTGAAAAATGCGGCGCGTCTCGACTACACGGATGGGAGTTTCCCGTTTTCGCGGCCGCGCGTCCTGGCAACGGTCAGCGTCACGGGAGCCAAGGTCTCGGAAAACGAGGAGCCGATCTTCTGGGATCAATGGGCGCTGAGCGTGGTCGAGGACGCGGCGCGCAAAGTGGTGGCGGAGAAGAATCTGGATGAATTCTGGCGGCCAGCCGAAGACAAGGAATTCGCCAACGCGCTGGAAGTCATCGCCCAGGAGATCAAGGATCGCTGCGCCGAAACCCTGCGGGCGGCGGGCATCCTGCTCTACGCGGCCCGCATTGTGAATTTCTCCTTCCCAGCCAGCGAGGAAATCGAAAAACAGCAAATCGCCTCCTGGGGCGCCCGGTGGGCGCGCAAACGGGCCGAAATCCTGGCCCGCGCCGAGGCGGAGTCCGAGAAGATGCAGCAAGAGGCCCGGGCCTATGCCCAGTCCATGCTGCTGGAGGCGATTGCGGAAGGCCTGCAAAAGACCCAGGAGATCAATCCCGGCCTGCCGCGTTACGTGATCGCCATGCGCTTCCTGAACGCGCTCCAGGACTTCATCCGCAAGCGGACGCCCGGCGAGGCGGCCAACGCCGAGGCGGAGAGGCGAATCAGCGAGTTGCAGAATTACCTGCGCGAATGGCAAAACGCGTTCATGCCCGGTTCCGATAGAGGATAGAAGCCATGCCATTCACCCCCCCCTCCACGTTCGAAGAATGGCAAACCGCCTACACCCGCGAGGATGCTTACCGCGACTCGGAGCGACGCATTGGGCGTTTCTTAGTTAAATTGATTATCTTCCTGATTGCTCTGCTATACTGCATTTTCATCGGCTTCCGCCACTTTTTCGATCCCATCGAACAGCCTTCCCTCTGGTGGTTCTTAGGGCGCTGGACAGCGGCGGCGGCGCTGGTGCTCGGCCTCCTGATCCTCTTTTTCTTCATCATTCAAAGATGGGCGAAGCAATGCGCCTGGAGTTTCTTCCGCGCCTTTTACTGTCCTCCCGAAGGGATGAACGTCGGGAGAATGATTGCAGAACGACGGAACGGCCGCTTCCGTCTGCCGCCGCCGCTCAATATGCTCTCGCAATTCCAATACATCCTGGTCAAGGACGGCGCCATCGTCGAGAAAGAGGAAGTCAAAGACCGCTGGCCGGCCTGGATGGCCTGCAACGTGGGCGGCCCCATCCTGCTGATCGTCTTCGACGGCAACGCCCTCTACCTCGAGCGCGGCAACAAATTCTCGCGGGTGGTCGGGCCGGGGGAAATCGCCCCCTTCCTGGAATGGTTCGAGACGATCAAGTACGTGGTGGACCTGCGCCCCAAGGTCAAAGTCGGCAGTTTCGATGTGTGGACGAAGGACGGAATCAAAATCGTCCTGACCGTGCGCGTCGAAAGCCGCATCGGCGACCCGGCCAAGCGCGACCCGGAGGGGAAACTGGTCTATCCCTACGACCCGGTCGCGGTCAAAAAGGCCGTCGAACGCATCGCGCTGCGCTGGCCCGATCCCACCCAGGAGCCGAGCGAATTCACCTGGGTGGACGCCGTCTGGGGGCAGGTGACCGGCATCCTGCCATCCTACATCGGCAGCCGCTACCTGGACGATTTGCTGCTGGCCGAGCGAAAGAGCGGCCAAATCCTCTCGGCCGAATCGCTGGCGGACATCTTCAAAAAACTGAATCAGGCCACCCAGGCCTTCGGCGTCTTCGTCACCGACCTGCAAATCGTCAAAGTGGAGATTCCGGAAGAAATCCGCAAGTTTCAGGAGGAATACTGGAAGGCCGAGCGCGAGAGCATCATCACCCTCACGGAAGGACAGGCAAAAGCGTTCGAGATTCGCGCCCAGGAAAAAGTCAAGGCAGAAGCGCAACAGGATCTCATTATAGCAATTGCCGATGGGCTAGAAAAAAATTCTGATGGGCGTTTTGTAGAGCCCCTTCTTCTATCGCTTTCTGGTATTCTAGACGATAGCCTTTCCGATCCGCTATTTCGAGCATATATAGCAAAAGAGACTCTTGACACTCTAGAAAAGTTACACAGAATGCTAGAGCACTCAGTTCCCGAGGAAAATGATCATGGAACTACAGATACTAGATCACATTCTTAATCTGATTGAATCAGATAACGAGTTTAAAAACTACCTAAAGTATATTCGTGAAGCAAATGACGAAAAACAAAAGGAAATTATTGCGCTTCTACAGAAACAGATTGCATCACGACCCGCGACTCTTCCCGAACAGGCTCCTTATTTACACTTGCTACTGGGATATCTGAAGTACAAAAGAAATGAATATCAAGAAGCCGCTAAATCCTTCGAAAGAGCCATAAATTGGTTTGGTCGAACAGGAGAAGAATGGAACGAGGCAATCTGCAGATGGTTATTGGGATTATTACTTGAAGAGTTGTCTGAGTGCGAAAATGCAAAAACACAAGCGAATGAGGCCATTAAAATAATAGAGAAACTAAAAAGGATGTCTTATGAATTAGAAAAAAAGTATGAGGAGAGACATCCAGAAATAATACAAGAGATCGAGAACAGCTTTGAATGCCTGGACTTCTCCTATAAAGAAGGAGACATTCCAGTGATAGCTCTCTTTCCGCAAAAGATTAGAGGCAAAGCACGAAATATTCTTCTCGGCAAAGGAACAGTCTCTCGTCAGAGAGACAATGTTGAAGTAAAAGGGACTTTCACATTCGATACTAAGATTCCTGTCTTGAAACCGCACAAACCTGCAGGACCAAAACCTCCAGGCCCTCCTCCTCCACTTACTAATCCTATTCCCCCCCTGGATAACACCCCTTTAAACATTATTATTCCTGTGGACAAACAAGCCCTGACAGATTTTGTACCGCCCCTTAGCGAAGAAGACTTTGACGTCTTTGAAAGACTGAAATATTATAACGAATCACAACCCGCCTCTCCAAAAGCAAGACGGCCCGCCTCTAGGTCTGTGCCGAATTTTTCTCCACAAACCTCTCGTCGCCCTGCTATACCTTCTCTTACAGTTTACGGAATCGCTGGAGCAGACGAAAAAGGAAGACCATCTTTAGGGCCCATTGGCAAGTTTCCTCCCGTTATTGATTTATCTCTTCTAGTAGAGTACTAGCCACCTGACACTTTGATGTCATAGGTAGGAACAAAGCGGAACAGGAACAGGAAGGGCATTGGTTAGCCTCCTTTGGATAAAGCGAAGGCCGATCTGGAAGATACTCA
>JAIOAU010000031.1 GCA_019873655.1 Chloroflexota bacterium
GCCGCAAAAGATGATTTTGGGAAAGAAAGAGAGATAAAAGTTATAAAGGTTATAAAGGTTATAAGCAGTGCTTTTCTCCCCATAAGATTAGTATAGCATAGGACTAATAGGAGGGAATAGGACTAATAGGACTTATAGGACTTATGCGGGTTTTTCCAGTTTTGAGTTTTGAGATTTGACATTTGGAATTTGAGATTTGAAATTTGGTGATTGGTGGTTGGTGGTCTGTGGCTGGTGATTGGTGGTTGGTGGTTGGCTTGCCCGCCGAAGCCTTGGCAAAGGCGAGTGATTGGCGGATTAAGATTTGACATTTGGAATTTGAGATTTCTTTGTAATTTGGTGCTTGATGCTTGGTGCTTGGTGCTTTTTACGGCGCTACTCCCACTTCAAAAAGAAAAATCATCAGCTGATAAAGAAGAGATTTTTATGGATTGGATTAAGGCGCAGAGCTGACTTCAAAAAGAAGAGGTCTTATGGTTTGGATGCGTGGATCCAGTGGAACATGATAACCTGGACCAGTCATAGGCGATTCAAGAACTTTATGATCGTTGTCTAGACTGTCAATTCCATTTTGAATGTCTGGATCAAATCCCGATAATTTTCTTATATCATCTCCAATGCTCAAGAGGCGGCGGATAAACGGATGGTTTTGCTGAAAAGTTTCGTCGGCGTAGAGAAGAGTGTAGATGTTTAATGGTCTATCTTTTCTAAAAGCATTATTCAAATTAACAGTAAGATCTTGAATATCAACAGGATTACCCGCATAGGCTGGAATAGAGAGGAAAAACTTCCAGTTTGCCAAATTATTTGGGTCAGGATTTTGAGGGTCAGGGTCATAGATAGCAGAATATAGAGCAAGGTGTTTTTGTCCATTGATTTCAATATTTACTCCAATTGGAAGAAGTTTCATCGTCATTCCTTCGTAGGTTCTTTCAGAAGGATTGTCATTACCCTTAGCTTTGAGCCAAGCGACTCTACCATCTGGTTGAAGTTCAAAAAGCAGAGAGTTTCCGCCGAGGTTCTGCCAGTTTTGCAGGACAGCATCGGGGTCCATATGCAGGATGTCGGCAAGGCTTTCGCCTTTGTCCATCCGCTCAAGGATGTAGGAGAGAATAAAGCGGGTGGCATCCCCGGACTGGACGTCTTCGATAGTGAGGGTGGGGAGGTTGGCAAGGGCTTCTTCGTTGAGTCGGGGGTTGTCGGTGTTGACGCCGGTGTAGAGTTCTTGAAAATGGGGGACGACGCGGAATTCGGCGGTGTCGGGGTTCCAGAGGAGGGTGACTTCCTGTCCGTTTTCGTCTAGAGCGCGGACGGTGAGCGGGGCAAAGGGGTTATGCTGGCGCAGGTCGTCGTGGGTGGAGAAGGAGTCGGGAAGCAGGGCGAGTTCTACCGTCTCCCGTCCACCGTCCACGGTCTGAACAGCGGAGACGAGCCATTGGCCGCTTTCGGGGTCGTAGCGGATGAGGCCGCTCGTGAAGGCTGGGTCGAAGGCAATGGGGCGTGGCAAGGGAGTCGCGGTCGGCGCGACGGTGGGGGTAGCGGTGTTCAGTGGGCGGTGTTCAGTGTTCGGTGGGACGGCGGTCTGCGGGCCGACGTCCGCGGTCTGTCGTCCGCCGTCTGCCGTCTGGGGCAGGCAGGCGGCCAGGGCGAGGAGAAGTAAGAAGAATAAAGAAAGGATGCGGGTTGGGCGAAGCATGAGAGACCTCCGGTTATAAGGTATAATCCTAAAAAAGGCTGACCTTTACCCGATTGACCAAATGGCGCAACCCCTTCAGGAATTTGTCTTTACTCCCCACGCTCTTCAAGAAATGACCCGACGAGAGATCCCCAGAGAACTGGTCGAGCAGGTTCTGGCCGGGCCGCAGTAAATGGAGAGCGTTCGAGCAGGACGGATTGTTTATCAGTCGAGGATGACAGTGGGTGAATCGGCCCAGGGGTACTTGCTACGGGTGTTTGTGGACGTGGACCGCACGCCGCCCCGTGTAGTAGTCACCGTGTATCGAACCAGCAAGATAGCCAAATATTGGAGGCGGACATGAAAGTGATTTATGACCGTGAAACCGATGTGCTGACAATTATTTTCTTGGAAAAACCGGTGGCGGAAAGCGACGAGGAAAAGCCCGGAGTGATTCTGGATTACGATGCCGAGGGTAACCTGGTTTCGATGGAGATTCTGGACGCCTCTGAACGGGTCAGCCTGCCGAGCAAGATAGAATATCAGATTGCGCCGCTGGCAGGGTAGGCCTGGAAGACAGCCTGTTCGGATGGCGCGGGCGCGGGGGCTAACAGACAGCAGTCTGCTTACTTGACCACTTTCCCCACAATCGCCGCTTCGGCCAGCACCGGCTCATAGAAGCAGCGGCAGCCGTTCTCATGCGAACAGCCCAGATGGGGCAGAGGGGGAACGGCGTCTTTCGGATAGGTATTCAGCAATTCATAGCAGTGCGGGCAGGCGTCGTGGGCCACGCTGACGCGGACGGCGCGCACGCGCGGATTCTCGCGCATTCGCTTCAGGGCCACGGCCGTCATCGAGAATTCGGTCAAGTCTGCCCCACAATGGACGCACGTCCGGGCGGTGTCGGGCGAGCCGGCGTTGCACTTGGAACAGGTTTGCATACGAAGTCCTCCAGCGCCTCTTTCGGTTTGGCCGCCTTCGGGCGGCGGCGTCAATTGTACCACCGACCCAAATCGTAGGACGGGCTTCCGCCCGTCCTATAGATGACAAATTGCTTTCGACTCTCGCAGAACGGGCTTTTCGCCTGTCTACAAGATGGCAGATTCGCTTTGGCGATCAGAGAAACCCTCGCCTCTTCCCCCGTCTTCAGGACGATACCGGCCGGGTGGAGATCTGCGCCGGGCCGGGCGCAGCCTTCCCGTTGGCTCGCCGAAGCAGCATATTCAACCGGGCGATCAGCAGGCCGCTGGAAGCCGGCTTGACCAGATAATCGTCCGCGCCGGCGTCCAGAGCGGCGGCCACGTGGCCGGGGCTGTCCAGGGCCGAAAGCACCAGAATGGGAGATTGGTAGAAGGTGCGCAGCGTGCGGCACACATCCCAGCCATTCATGCCGGGCATCATCAGATCCAGGATGATCACATCGGGGGCTTTCTCACGCGCCAAGCGGATTCCTTCTTCTCCGGAATGGGCAGAGGTTACATCGAACCCATGCGGCGTCAGAATCAACCTGAGCAATTCGGTGGTTGCAGGTTCGTCGTCGATCACCAGCGCTTTCACCATGAGTCGGCTCCGTGTTTTTTGTTTCACATTATTATCCCGTAACTTTGTCGATTTTTACTATACAAGTTCTTTACAATCGTGTAAGTTTTTCGCCCTGGCCGCTCTTTTTTGGTCTCGAAATGGGGCGGCTTGCGAAAAAATACCTGCCAGGCCGCGGCGCTTTGTGGTAAACTTGCCGACTAGTGTGTTTGTAACCGATTACAATCCAGTCTCTGGACTTATATTTTGATTCACTCGAAGGAGGCCTACGATGGCGAAAAAATGGGTTTATCTTTTTGAAGAAGTAGCCGAGGCGGAAAAGTATGCCGGCTCCTGGGAAGGCGTGCGCGGCCTGCTGGGCGGCAAAGGCTCCGGCCTGGCCGACATGACCCGCGCCGGGGTCCCGGTGCCGCCCGGCTTCACGGTCACGACCGAGGCGTGCAACGAGTTCCGCAAGAGCGGGCAGTTCCCGGCCGGCATGTGGGAGCAGGAACTGGAAGCCCTGAAAGTGGTCGAGAAAAAGACCGGCAAGAAGTTCGGCGACCCGAACAACCCCCTGCTGGTGTCCTGCCGCTCCGGGGCCAAGTTCTCTATGCCGGGCATGATGAACACCATCCTCAACATCGGCATGAACGATGAGGTCGTCGAGGGGATGGCGAAACTGACCGGCAACCCGCGCTTCGCCTGGGATTCGTACCGCCGCCTCATCGAGATGTTCGGCACGACCGTCTTCGGGCTGGACGACGAGGTCTTCGAGCATCCGATGGCCGAGTACAAGGCCAAGAAGGGCTACAAACTCGATACCGAGATGACCGCCGAGGACTGGAAAGCCCTGGTGGCCATTTTCAAGGAAGAATACAAGAAGGGCGTCGGCGCGGACTTCCCCCAGGACGTTTACAAGCAACTCGAACTGGCCACCAAGGCCGTCTTCGAGTCCTGGATGGGCAAGCGCGCCATTGACTACCGCCGCGCCACCGGCATCTCCGACGACCTCGGCACGGCGGTCAACATCGTGACCATGGTCTTCGGCAACATGGGCGACGACTCCGGCACGGGCGTGGCCTTCACCCGCAACCCCTCGACCGGCGAGAAGAAGATGATGGGCGAGTACCTGCTCAACGCCCAGGGCGAGGACGTGGTGGCCGGCATCCGCAACACCGACCCCATCGAACACATGGCCGAGGTCATGCCGGATGTCTATCGCCAGTTCATGGAGATCGCCGACAAACTCGAAAAACACTACAAGGACATGCAGGATGTCGAGTTCACCATCGAGCGCGGCAAACTGTGGATGCTCCAGACCCGCAACGGCAAGCGCACGGCCAAGGCCGCCGTCAAGATTGCGGTGGATATGGCCAACGAGGGCCTGATTACGAAGGACGAGGCCGTCTTGCGCGTTTCGCCCGAAAATGTGGACGCCCTCCTGCACCCGCAATTCGATGAGAAGGCGCTCAAGGAGGCCGAGAAGACCGGCGTGTACCTGACCAAGGGCGTCAACGCCTCGCCGGGCGCGGCCGTCGGCCAGGTCTATTTCGACGCCGACACCGCCGAGCGCATGGCGAAGGAAGAAAAACAGGCCACCATCATGGTGCGTCCGTTCACCAAGCCGGATGACGTGCATGGCATGATCGCCTCCAAGGGCGTGCTGACCAGCGAGGGCGGCGCGACCTCCCATGCCGCGGTCGTCGCCCGTCAGTTCGGCATCCCGTGCGTGGTCGGGGCCAGCGAAATCAAGATCGACCTCGAGAAGCGCCAGATGACCATCGGCGAGAAGGTCATCAAAGAAGGCGAGTGGATTTCGGTGGACGGCACGACCGGCAAAATCTACGCCGGGCAGATTCCGACCGTCTCCCCCAGCCTGGAAGAGCAGACCGAACTGATGACCCTCCTGCAGTGGGCCGACGAGATCGCCGCCCGCCCCGACATCCGCACCCTGCCGACCGGCGAAAAGAGCCGCGGCCTGATGGTCTGGGCGAACGCGGACTACCCGAAGGACGCCCGCCGCGCCCGCGCTTACGGCGCGGTCGGCATCGGTCTGTGCCGCACCGAGCACATGTTCTTCGAGCCGGAGCGCCTGCCCATCGTCCAGCGCATGATTCTGGCCGAGACACCCGAGGAGCGCAAGAAAGCCCTCGATGAACTCCTGCCCTCCCAGCGCTCCGATTTCGACGGTCTGTTCGAGGCGATGAACGGCTACCCGGTCATCATCCGCCTCATCGACCCGCCTCTGCACGAGTTCATGCCCGATGAGGAGAAACTCCTCGAAGAGGTCATCACCCTGCGCGTCAAGGGCGGCGACCCGAAGGAACTGGCCGCCAAAGAGAAACTGCTGGCCGCCATCAAGGGCCTGCACGAATCGAACCCGATGATGGGTCTGCGCGGCGTCCGCCTGAGCATCTACATGCCCGAAATCGTCGAGATGCAGGTGCGCGCCATCTTCGAGGCCGCCGCCGACTGCGCCAAGCGCGGCATCGTGGTCAAGCCCGAAGTGATGATTCCGCTCACCGGCACGGTCAAGGAACTTGAATGGATTCAGCCCCGCCTGGAGCGCATCGCCTCGACCGTGATGGAAGAGAAGGGCGTCCACTTCGAGTACAAGTTCGGCACGATGATTGAAATCCCGCGCGCCGCCGTCACTGCTGGCGAGATTGCCAAACTGGCGCAGTTCTTCTCCTTCGGCACCAACGACCTGACCCAGATGACCTTCGGCTACAGCCGCGACGACGCCGAGCGCAACTTCCTCGTCCTCTACGTCGAGCAGGGCATCCTGCCCAAGAATCCCTTCCAGACCCTCGACCGCGAGGGCGTCGGCCGCCTGATGCAGATGGCCGTCAACGAAGGCCGCCAGACCCGCCCCGACCTGGAAGTGGGCATCTGCGGCGAACACGGCGGCGACCCCGACTCCATCGAGTGGTGCCACATCATCGGCAACAACTATGTCTCCTGCTCGCCCTTCCGCGTCCCGATTGCCCGCCTGGCCGCGGCGCACGTGGCGCTGAAACACGCCGGCAAGAAAATTGCCGAGGATAAATAGACCCTCGTAGGGCGGGATGACATCCCGCCCTACTTCTTCTATGCTGCCCTTCACCCCTTTCACCGGCCCCGAACACCGCGACTTTACCCTCCCCGCGGGACGCCCGGCCGCCCTGCTGGTGCACGGCTATCCCGGCACGCCCTACGAAATGCGTCCGCTGGCGGAGGCCCTCCACGAGCGCGGCTGGACCTGCCGCGGGATTCTGCTCCCCGGCTTCGGCGCGCAAATCGAGAGCCTCCCGCAGCGGCGCTGGACCGAGTGGCGGGAGGCCGTGATAGAGGCCCTGGCCGCCCTGCGGCGGGACCACGCGCCCCTGCTCCTGGTCGGCCACTCGATGGGCGCGGCGGTCTCGCTGACGGCCGCCATCCGCTCGCCGGTGGACGGCCTGGTTCTGCTCGCCCCCTACTGGCGGACGCGCGGCCCGTTGTGGGCGCTCCTGCCCGTGCTGAAGCATCTCTTCCCGCGCGTCAAACCCTTCCGCATGATGAAGACCGAAATCGACGACCCGCGCCTGCTGGAGAACATCCGCGATTTCCTCCCCGAAGTGGACTTGAACGACCCGCAGACGATTGCCGTCCTCCGCGAGTTCGAGGTGCCGGTCGGCATGTTCGATGAACTGCGTCAGGTTGGGCTGGCGGGCTGGCGCGCCGCCCCGAAGGTGACCTGCCCGACGCTGATTCTGCAGGGAACGGAAGACGCCACTGTCCACCCGGCGGACACGCGTCGGCTGGCGCGGCGGATTCGGGGTCCGGTGAGCCGGCGCGAGGTCCGCGCCGCGCACGAACTGGTCTTCGCCGAGTCGCCCGCCTTTCCCCAGGTGCGGGACGCCGTCGTCGAGTTCGCTTCCCGGCTGATTGGGGAATGGCAGGATTTATGCAGAGCGAACCGCCAGGACACAGAGAACGCCAAAGCGTGCATTGAGTAAGACGCCAAGCACAGGTGGAGCGTGTTGGCGTTTTGTCCCTGACGGTGAAATGGATGTCATTTTGTGTATGGAGATGAAAGATGCTGTTCGAAAAGCAACTCTGATAGAGTATCATGGCCGCCAGATTTGGCGGCCATGATGTTCTCGAGAGGGCTGTCGGGACAGCCCCTTCGGTTTGTCTTGTCTTTTTCAGCGCATCAATTTCTTCTGGTAAATCATCTCGCCGGCCTCGACGGGCACGGGCAGGGTGTTCTCGGCGGGCGGCAGGGGACAGGTGGCAAAGTAGGTGTAAGCGCAGGGCGGGTTGTGGGTCAGGTTGAAATCGAGGATGACCTTGCCGCCGCGCGGCAGTTCGGCCTCCAGCTCGCGGCCGCCGCCGTAGGTGGTCTTGCCGTTGGTCTGGTCTTTGAAACTGATGTAAATTCCCTTTTCGTCGCCGAGCGCTTCCAGGCGGCATTCCTGGCCGTGGAGTTGAAAGACAACGTAGCCGACGTGCGGCATTTCGAAGGTGTTGCCCAGGACGTCGGTGATGGGCAGCGGGCGCGGCGTTTCGTACGCGATGAAATCGGCCTCGATGCGGTAGTCCGGATCGACCGGATAGTAGCGCAAGCCGGCAAAGTATTTGCGCACCGGATGATTGGCGTCCCAGGTGCGCAGGAAGATGCGCTCGCCGCGCTGGATGACCACCATGATGTGATTGGCCAGGCGCAGGAAATCGGGCTTTTCCTCGTTGTCCATCCGCAGGGCGCGCTTGGGCACCTGCCCCTCGTTGCAGGTCATGATCAGGCCCTCGAGGGGGCGTACGGTCACCTTGCCGTTCTTCAGGATGAACGTCCCGGCTTTGGGCGGGACGGCTTCGCCGGGCAGGTGGATGTCGCACTCGGGAGAACTGCCGAAGGTGTTCTCGCCTTCGTGCAGGGTGAAAAGGCCCGAAAGGGTCAGCCAGGAGCGTTCGCTTTCGATCAGGCGCTGTTCGCGAGCCTTGCGGGCGCTTTCGATTTCGGCCGTATAGGTCAAGGGTTTGGTGGACATGGCTCGATTATATCTGATTCTTGTGGATGTTGGTCAGCGCAATATCAGGGTGGTTTGCGGCGGGCAGAGGAATTCGGCGCCGCTTTCGGTGACGAGGACGTCCTCTTCCAGCCCCACGTAGCCGTAGCCGGGGACGGCCAGTCCGGGTTCGACGGTGTACACCTGCCCGGGTTCGAGCAGACCGAGCGGGGCCTCGCCGTATTTTTCCCAGCGCGGGCCGAGCATCGTACCGCCGTCGTGGGCGGCGCGGCCCAGCCCGTGACCGGTCCCGTAGGGATATTCCGGGTAGCCGGCGGCGACGACCGTCTGGCGGGCGATGGCGTCGATGTCCGCGCCGCGCCGGCCCGGACGCATGGCCTGGACGGCGTTCTGGATGGCGCGGACGACCGTCTCGAAGCCATGCTGGACTTCGGGCGGGGCCTCGCGTTCGCCGGGGCGCAGCAGATAGACCATGCGCTGGATGTCGGCGCAGTAATCGTCCTGGCGGACGCCGAAGTCGAAGTGGACGAGGTGGCCGGGCTGCAGCACGATGTCGGTCGGGGCGGTGTGGCCGACGGGCGAATCGGGGCCGGCGTTGACGGCCGGGCAGTGTTCCCAGTCCCAGGCCGGGGACAGGCCGCGGGCGGCGATCTGTTCGTGCATGAAGTCGGCGACTTGTTTTTCGGTCAGGCCGGGCTTCAGGAAATCGAAGGTCTGGCGGAAGATTTCCTCGGTGGTCGCGACCGCCCGGCGGATGCGTTCCACTTCGGCGGGCGTCTTGCGGCTGCGCAGGGCGGCGATGACGGCCTCGGCCGAGACGAGACGGTCGGCGAAGGGCGTGCCGGCCAGGTAATTGGTCAGGGTCTGGTACAGGCCGTGGGTCAGGCCGTCGGCGACGGGGTCGTTGACGGAGGTGTTGATGGCGATCTGGCGCGGGTCGAGGCGCTCGAGGACGCGCAGCAAGTCCTCTCGAATCGACCGGTCGTAGCCGATGACCTCGTCGTAGGCTTCCAGGCGGCGGGCGGTGTCGGTTTCCAGGCGGCCGAGGATGGCGATGCGCTCGCCGCGGCGGGTCAGGATCAGAGCGGAGTGCCAGGTCAGCGTCCGCCCGTAGATGAGCGGCAGGACGGGGTCCTCGACGGCGCTGGTCTCGCGCACGAAGGTCAGCCACAGGTCGATTTGTTTCTCCTGCAGGATGGCGACGGCTTGCTCGACTTTTTCTTGGATCAGGGTTTTCATTTTTTCTTCTCACGGGGCGGGCCAGGGGATGGAGACGGGGGTCGTGTAGCCATGCTTTTCGACGGTGTACAGGTTGCCGTAGGAGGGGTAGGCGCAGCCGGGCTGGTCGGTGAGGGTGTAACTGGTGACGAACTGGTTGGTCAGCGTCCCCTCGCCGACGGTAAACCAGACGTAGTTGCCATTTTGACAAACGTAGGCCTCGATGAAGTAGCCGCGGTCATCGTCCTCGGTCATCCATACCGGGTCCCAGGAGATGGTGACCTGGTCGCCGTTGCGGACAGCGCGGACGTTGGTCGGCGGCCCGTAGAGGACGCTCGGCCCGGGCATGTTGACGTTGGAATGGGCGACGTAGCGGATGCGGGTGATGTCGCCGGTGACGGTCACCACCGAGGGCGAGACCCAGCAGAAGTAGGAGAGTTTGTCGAAGCGGACCTGCAGCCAGGTGCTGTTCTGGTAGCGGCCGCGCACCGTGCCGGTGTCCCCCCGGTAGAGATCGGCGGCGTGGAGGTAGGCGACCGAGGGGCCGTAGCGGCAGTGCGCCTGGGCCACGCTGACCACCACGGTCGGGAAGTCGAAGGTGGGGGAGGGGGTGATGGTGAAGGTGGGGGTGATGGTCGGCGTGGGAGTCTCGGTGGGCGTGGGGGTGATGGTCGGCGTGAGGGTGGGGGTGGCTGTCGGCGTGGAGGTGCGGGTCGGCGTGAAGGTTGCGGTCCAGGCGGCGGCGGTCGCCGTGTAGGAGGTGGCTGTCTGGGTGGCCTCTGCTTCGGGGGAGGGTCCGCAGGCGGCCAGGCCGAGCAAAAGGCAGAGGACGGCGAGCAAGGAACGGGATGAGGGATTCATTTTGTCTCGCTTTCGCCAAGACGAGGGCAGGCCAGCGGAGAGTCCTGCTGGCCTGCTGACCGACTTCAAGGGACGGCGTTCTGGATGAATTTCGCCAGTTCGTTCTTGAGGCGCTCGAGGGAAGGCGGGTGGACGTACATCATGTGACCGGCCTCGTAGTAACTCATGCTGACGTTGCCGCGCAGTTCCGGCTCCAGTTCGAGGCGCTTGAAGGTGTACTCGGTGGCGAGGTAGGGGGTGGCCAGGTCGTAGTAGCCGTTGGCGACGTGGACTTTGAGATGCGGGTTGACGCACATGGCGTGCCGCAGGGTCTCGGCGACGTTGACGTAGCGGTTCTGGTGGTCGGCGTAGGACCAGGGCCAGACCTTGGGATTGAGAATCTCGTAGGGCAGGTCGGATTCGAATTTGAGTTCGCGGCGGACGTAATCGTAGAGGGCGGCGGTGTAGGGCCCGGTGATGGCGTCCATGCTGGGGTCGGATTCGCAGAATTCGCCGGCGGCGTCGCGGTCCATGCCGAGGAAGCGGCTGTCGAGGCGGCCCACCGTGCGGCGGCGGTCGCGCAGGAGTTCCTTGCAGAAGCGGTAGATGACCGGCCGCAGGTTGGTCTGCTCGACGTATTCCCGGCGCAGGCCGGTATAGCGCGCCAGTTTCTCGGCGATGAGCGCCTGCTGACGCTTGCCGAGCGCGGCGCCCTTCGCCAGGGCGGCGGCGTATTCGCCGAAGGCGAATTTCTCCACCTCGGCCAGAAACGCTTTCAGCGGCCGGCGGCTGCGGACTTTGCCGTGATAGCGCGCCGTGGCGGCGTAGGTGGGCAGGAAGAGGATGTACGGCAGGTCATTGCCCGGCTCGAACTCCAGCGTGCTGAAGTCCAGCACGGCCGAGACGAGCATGAGACCGTTCAGGTACAGGCCGTGCCGCTCCTGCAAATAGCCGGAGAGACCCGCGGCGCGGGTCGTGCCGTAGGATTCGCCAATCAGGAACTTGGGCGAGAGCCAGCGCCCGTAGCGGGTGGTGAACAGGCGGATGAAGTCGCCGACCGATTCGATGTCCTTCTTGAAATCGTGGAACTCTTTGGCCTTTTGTCCCTCCACCGGACGCGAGTAGCCGGTGCTGACCGGGTCAATGAAGACCAGGTCGGTCTGGTCGAGCAGGGAGAACTCGTTGTCGGTCAGGCCGTAGGGCGGGGGCAGGAGCGCGCCGGCGTCGCCCATGACCACGCGCCGGGGGCCGAGCAGACCGAGATGCAGCCAGACGGACGAGGAGCCGGGGCCGCCGTTGAACGAAAAGGTCAGCGGACGTTTCGACTTGTCCTCCACGCTGTCTTTCGTATAGGCAACGAAGAAGAAGGAGGCTTTGGGCTTCTCGCCCTCGGACTCCTTCTCGCGGTCGGGAGTCTCCTCCTTTAGCACCATCGTCCCGGCGATGACGGTGTAGGCAATCTCCTGCCCGCCGATGACCACCTTGTGTTTGGTCTCGACCAGGTTGTCCTTCGGTTCGGGCTTCTTCTCTTCGGGTTTCTTTTCTTCGGGCTTGGGTTCGCTCATGGGAATGTCCTTTCTGGGAGTAATTATACTCACCTTTGACATTTTGCCATTCCTCGCTTATAGTTTGATCAATAGACATCTTGCAAAAGTCTTTTTAGCCACAGATTACACAGATTGGCGCAGATAAAAAACAATTTCTGTGGAAATCTGTGTAATCCGTGGCAGAGAATCCGCTGTAATGGCGGCGCTCGTATAGTTATGCAAGAGTTCTAATCTCATTCCCGCGGAGGAAATCATGTTTGCAATCGGTATTCTCGAAGAGACGCACGGCGGCTCTGGACTGACCTGGCTGTTGTGGGTGGCGCTGGGCTTCTTTGCCCTGATGGTGGTGGTCGGCTGGCTGGTGAGCCGCAACCGCAAACCGGAAGCGGAACCCGTCCACGAACATCATGAGCATCACGAAGAACACGCCGCCGAAGACGACCTGGTCATCCTGGAGGGCATCGGCCCAAAGGTGGCGCAGGTGCTCAAGGAGGCCGGCATCGCCACCTTCGCCGCCCTGGCGGAGGCTGACCCGGTCAAAGTGCAGGAAATCTTGAACGCCGCCGGTCTGCAGATGATGAACCCAGCCGGCTGGATCGAACAGGCCAAACTGGCCGCCAAAGGCGACCTGGAGGGCTTGAAGAAACTCCAGGACGAACTCAAGGGCGGACGCAAAGTGTAGATAAGCACAATGAAACCGGCGCACTCCGAAAGGGTGCGCCGGTCAGTTTATCGGCTTTTTCTAGGCTTCCATCTTCCCCAGCCAGCCTCGCCGTTCCATCCATTTCGCGATTTCGAGAACCGGCATAATCGTCAAGGCCAGGGCGAGGACAATCAGCCAGTCCACGAGCGGCAGTGAATAGGTGTTGAACGGCTCATGCAGGAAGGGCAGGTACACGATGAGCAGGAGCAGGCCGATTTCCCAGAGAATCGCCAGGTTCAGCCACTTGTTGGCGAAAGGCCTCTGGAAGACCGAATGGCGGTCGGAGCGGAAGTTGTAGGCCTTGAAGAACTGAATCAGCACCAGCGAGACGAAGGTCATCGTCATGGCTTGCTGGAGACTTCGTCCAGAGTTGATTGCCCAGGTAAACAGGCTCAAATTGACGAGCGCCGACCAGATTCCGCCGAGTATCATCAGCGTGACCACCGGACGGGTGAAAATGCCGGTGCGCGGATTTCGGGGTTTGCGTTTCATCAGGTCGGCTTCGGGCGGGTCCACCGAGAGGGCCAGGGCCGGCAGGCCGTCGGTCGCCAGGTTGACGTACAGGATTTGCACCGCCGTCAGGGGCAGGGGCAGGCCAAGCAGCGCCGAACCGGCCATCAGGAGAATCTCGCCGATGTTGGACGAGAGCAGGTACATGAGATATTTCTTGATGTTGCCGAATACGCCGCGCCCCTCCTCCACCGCCGCGACAATCGAAGCGAAGTTGTCGTCGGTCAGGGTCATGGCGGCGGCTTCTTTGGTCACGTCGGTGCCGGTGATGCCCATGGCGACGCCGATGTCGGCTTTCTTGAGGGCCGGAGCGTCGTTCACGCCGTCGCCGGTCATCGCCACGATGTGACCGTTGGCCTGCAGCGCCGTCACCACGCGCAGTTTGTGCGCCGGGGAGACGCGGGCGTAGACGTCAATGGTCTCCACTTCCTTCGTGAATTGTTCATCGCTAATCTGGTCCAGTTCCGCGCCGGTGACGACGCGGCCGGTCTTCAACAGGCCCAATTCGCGCGCCACCGCCCGCGCCGTGCTGGGATGGTCGCCGGTAATCATCACCGGGCGGATGCCTGCCTCTTCGCAGACGGCGATGGCAGCCCTGGCTTCGGGACGGGGCGGGTCAATCATCCCGGCCAGTCCCAGGAAGACCATGTTCGTTTCGGCGGTTTCGAGCGTGGCTTCGGGCTTGAAGGCGATTCCCAGAACGCGCAGCGCCTCATCGGCCATCTCCTGCGCAACGGCCAGGATTTTTTCGCGCTGGCGCGCATCCAGCGGCGCGATGCCGCCGGCGGTCATCTGGCGGTCGCAGCCGTTGAGGATGACTTCCGGCGCGCCCTTGGCGCAGGCAATCTGTCCATCCCCGACTTTGTGAACGGTGGTCATCCGTTTCGTTTCGGATGTGAAGGGGATTTCGCCCACCCGCGGATAGGCGGAGTCGAGTTCGTCCTTCCACAGACCGGCTTTCGCCGCGGCGACGACCAGCGCCCCTTCGGTCGGGTCGCCCTTGATGTGCCAGCCGTCGGCCGAATCGCTCCCGCCGCGCGTCAGGCGCGTGTCCGAGGCGAGGACGGCGGCGGTCAGCAGTTGGCGCAAGGCTTCGGTCGGCGCGGCCGGCGTCCGGCCGTCGGTCGAGAATTCGCCTTCGGGCTTGTACCCCGCGCCGGAGACGTGGAAGAGTTGTCCGGCGGCGTAAATCTTGCGCACCGTCATTTCGTCGCGGGTCAGGGTGCCGGTTTTGTCGGAGCAGATGACGGACGTGCTGCCCAGCGTCTCGACGGCCGGCAGGCGGCGGATGAGGGCGTTGCGCTTGACCATTTTCTGCACGCCGATGGCCAGGGAAATCGTCACCACGGCCGGCAGGGCTTCGGGGACGACCGCCACCGCCAGGGCGATGCCAAAGATGAGCATTTCGATGAAGGGCTGCCCGCGCACCAGTCCGAGGGCGACGATGAGCAGCACCACCACCAGCGCGGCGCGCGCCAGGACAGTCCCCACTTTGTCCAGGTTTTGCTGGAGGGGCGTCTTGCCGGTCTCCACGGTTTGCAGGAGTTGGGCGATTTTCCCGAACTCGGTCTGCATGCCGGTCGCGACCACCAGGGCGCGGCCGCGGCCGTAGGTCACCGCCGTCCCGGCATAGACCATATTCCTGCGGTCGCCGATGGCCATCTCTCTGTTCGGAAGCGGCTGGGTGTGTTTTTCCACCGGCACCGATTCTCCCGTCAGGGCGGCCTCCTCCACCTGCAAGTTGACCGCTTCCAGCAGGCGCGCATCGGCCGGGACGCGGTCGCCGGTGTGCAGGAGGACGACGTCGCCGGGGACCAGGTCGCGGGCCGGGATTCTCACTTCCTCGCCGTCGCGCAGGACCGCGGCCGTGGGGGCGGCCATTTGCTTGAGCGCCTCGATGGCGCGTTCGGCGCGGTACTCCTGAATGAACCCCAGAAGAACCGCGAACAGGACGATGATGGCGATGACGATGGACTCGACGCCATGTCCCAGCAGCAGGGAGATGGCCGTCGCCGCCAGCAGGATGAGGATGAGTACATTCTTGAACTGCTCCAGCAGAATCTCCCAGGCGGAGACGCGGTGGGCGGCTTGCAGTTCGTTCGGGCCGTATTCCGACAGTCTGCGGGACGCCTCGCCGCTGCTCAATCCTTGCGGCTGGCTGTCCACTTGTCTCAGGGCCTCTTCGATGCTCAGGGTGTGCCAGAGGGGATTGGGTTTCATAAAATTAACGCTTTGTTCCTCCGTTGGATGGGTTTTGTAAGTCTTCTCTGCGCGGGAAGCGGTTTTTGAAGACCAGATGATTGAACAGGAAAATCAGCCCGCCCAGGACGGCAACGAGAACCACGCTGATGATTTCTACCGCCAGGGCGAGGATTTCCTCGAACCAGATGAGGATTGCGGAGCCGCCGGCTCCAGTCGCCAGCGTGGGTTTCCAGAGACGGCGAATCATCGAGGGACGGGACTTTTGGTGGGATTCAGGGGACATGCCGACCTCCTTTTGGGGCTTCTCTTGCGCGGCGGCCGGACTTACTCAGGGCTTGGTTTTGGCGTCGCCGGGTCCGGTTTGCGCCGCTTGAGCCAGAAATACGCAACCAGCACGAGAATGCCGCCTGCCAGCAGGAAAGGAAAATAGCGGTTGAGGTAAGTGCTGATGAGCGGCCATTCGTATCCGAGAAAATAGCCTGCGCCGATCAGCAAGGTGCACCATACATAAGCGCCGACGAAGGTAGCCGCGAAAAAGGCCGCAAAGGGCATTCGCGCCAGGCCGGCCGGGATGTTGATGAGGGTGCGGACGCCGGGGATGACGCGTCCCACCAATACCACCCCTGCCCCCCAACGCTGGAATTGCCTTTCGGCGCGCAGGATATGAGCGGAGTCGATTCGCACCCAGCGGGCAAACTTGTCCACCAGCGGCCGACCGCCCAGACGCGATATCCAGTACGTGATGGATGAGCCAATCACACTGCCGACGGCCGCGTAGAATCCCCCCAGGAAAATCATCGCGGGCGGGAGTTGATGCTCGTAGATGAGCATCCAGCCGGCAAAACCGAGGATGATTTCGCTGGGCGTGGTGCCGGTGGCGTTCTCGAAGACAAGCAGCGCGACGACGCCAAACCAGCCCCAGGCGTCATAGAGCGATTGGATGCCGGCCAGAATTTGTGTTTCGAGAGTTTGCAGAACTTCCATCAAAGGATTTTTCCTGACGTATTCGCCGCAAAGACCGTGAGTAAGGAAAAAGCATCGAATTTCACGAATGTCTCGAATCTTTTCCACAAAAAACGAAAGTTCGAATCGCTTCCTAAACAAAAAAGACCAACGCTGACAGCAAGCGATGGTCTTGCGCTTCTCTCGGACAGCCGGGAAATCTCTTTCCGTACTGACGACTGCCCATCCCGGAAAGCCGGGCGGCTACTCCCCATCGGAGCGCCGTTATTTTACTTTGGAAAACAAAGAACGTCAACGCCGATATGCGCGAATTTCTTATACAAAACCAACAAAAAATCCGATATAATTCCTCCGCATTCTGGGAGCGTGTATGAACAAAGACAAATTACTGCAAATGTACTACGAAATGGTGCTTATCCGCCGCGTGGAAGAACGCGGCGCTGAACTGTATCAGGCCGGCAAAATCGGCGGATTCATGCACCTGTATATCGGCCAGGAGGCCGTCTCGACCGGGCTGATTGCCGCCCGCGAGCCGCGCGACCGCGTCATCACCGCCTACCGCGACCACGGCGTGGCCATCAACTGCGGCATTTCGGCCAATGAAGTGATGGCCGAACTGCTCGGCAAAGTGACCGGCACCTCGAAGGGCAAGGGCGGCTCGATGCACATGGCCTCGGTCGAGAAGAACATGTGGGGCGGACACGCCATCGTCGGCGGACACCTGCCCATCGCCGCCGGCCTGGCCCTCGGCGACCAGTACCAGGGCAACGACAACGTCACCATCTGCATGTTCGGCGACGGGGCGACCAACATCGGTTATTTCCACGAGGCGCTCAATGTTTCTATGCTCTGGAATTTGCGCGTCCTGTGGGTCTGCGAGAACAACCAGTACGGCATGGGGACGGCGGTCGAGCGCGCCTCGGCGGTGAGCGAAATCCGTCAGAAGGCCGAGGGCTATGGGATGAAAAACGGCCGCGTCGATGGGATGGACGTCCTCGCCGTGTACGAGGCGGCGAAGGAATCGATGGATTACGTCCGCCGCGAGAGCAAACCCTACCTGCTGGAGGCGGTCACCTACCGCTTCCGCGGCCACTCGATGGGCGACCCGGAGCGTTACCGCACGCAGGACGAGGTCAAGAAGTGGCAGGACAACGACCCGATTGGCATCTTCCGCGCCGCCCTGCTCAAGAAGAAGAACATCTCCGCCGCCGAACTGGACGAAATCGAAGCCCGCGCCGAAGCGGACACCCAGAAGGCGGTCGAGTTTGCCGAAGCCAGCCCCGAACCGGGCATGGAAGAATTGTTCAGGGATGTGTATGTAGAGGATTAAACACGAAGGACACAAAGGATTCACGAAGGAACACCAAAAAATAAAAAACTTCGTGATACCTTTGTGCGGCCTTTGTGTCCTTGGTGTTGAAGAGGAAACATTATGGCTAGGATTACCATGCGCGAAGCAATTTCCCAGGCGCTCTGGGAAGAAATGGAACGCGACCCGGCGGTCTTCATCCTGGGCGAGGAGGTCGGAGTCTGGGGCGGGACGTACGCCGTCACCAAAGGCTTCTACGACCACTTCGGGCCGGAACGGGTCAAGGATACGCCCATCGCCGAGAACGCCATCCTGGGCGCGGCCATCGGCGCGGCGCTGGTCGGTCTGCGCCCCATCGCCGAGTTGATGACCATCAACTTCGCCTTCTCGGCCATGGACTACGTCGTCAACCAGGCCCCCAAACTGCGCTACATGTTCGGCGGACAGTTCAAGGTCCCGCTGGTCATCCGCGCCGTCGGCGGGGGCGGACGTCAGTTGGGCGCCACCCACTCGCAGACGCCGGACGCGGTCTTCGCCCATTTCCCCGGCCTGAAGGTCGTCTCGCCCGGCACGCCGGAAGACGCCAAGGGCCTGCTGAAGACGGCCATCCGTTCCGATGACCCGGTGCTGTTCCTCGAACACGCTACCATGTACCAGGTGCGCGGCGAAGTGCCGGAGGGCGAGTATCTCATCCCCATCGGCCAGTCCAAGGTCCAGCGGCCGGGGCGGGACGTGACGATTGTCACCTACGCCAAAGGGCTGGAACTCTCGCTCAAGGCCGCCGACGAACTCGCCAAAGAGGGCATCGAGGCCGAAATCGTGGACCTGCGCACCCTGCGTCCGCTCGACATGGGGCCGGTGCTGGAGTCGTTCAAGAAGACCAACCGCGCCGTCATCGTCGAGGAGGGCTGGCGCTCCTACGGGGTCGGGGCGGAGGTCGCCGCTCGCATCTACGAGGAAGCCTTCGACTACGCCGACGCGCCCATCCTGCGCGTCGCCCAGAAGGAAGTCCCCCTGCCCTACAACCGGACGCTCGAACAGGCCGCCCTGCCGCAAGTCCCCGACATCACGGCGGCGGTCAAGGAGGCGCTTAAGTAATGGCTGAGACTATCAACATGCCCAAACTGGGCTTCGACATGGCCGAAGGCACGCTCGTCCGCTGGCTCAAAAAAGAGGGCGAGACGGTGGCGAAGGGCGACGTGCTGGCCGAAATCGAGACCGACAAGGCGACCGTGGAGGTCGAATCTTCGGCCTCCGGCGTGGTGCGCAAACTGCTGGTGGACGAGGGGGCGGTTGTGCCGGTCAATACGCCGATTGCGATTGTGGGCGCGGCGGACGAAGTGATTTCAGTGAGTAGTGAACAGTTATCAGTGAGCAGTGAGCCGTCGTCAGTCGTCAGTCGTCCGTCGCCAGTCGCCGGTGAGCAAACTGCGCCGATGCCGGCCGGCGACGCCCAATCGTCAATCGTCAATCCACAATCGTCAATCGTAAAAGCCAGCCCGTTGGCGAAACGCGTCGCCCGCGAGCGTGGACTCGATTTGAGCCGCATCCAGGGGACAGGGCCGGGGGGGCGGATTGTCAGGCGGGATATTGAAAAAGTTATTAGTGAACAGTTATTAGTGAGTAGTGCGCCGTCTGTCGTCAGTGGTCAGCCGTCCGTCGCCGCTCGCCCGCCGTCTGTGGAGGGCGAGACTGTGGCGCTGACCAAACTCCGCCAGGCGATTGCCCGCCGGATGAGCGAGGCCAAGTCCAGCGTGCCGCACTTCTACGTGACGCACGAGTACAAGATGGACGCCCTGCTGGCCCTGCGGGCGCAAATCAATGGCTACCTGCCGGAGGAGGAGAAGGTCTCGGTCAACGATTTCATCATCCGGGCGGTTGCGCTGACCCTGCGCGAGTTCCCCAACCTGAACGCCTCCTTCGCCGGGGACAAGGTCGTGCGGCATGGAGCGGTCAACGTGGGCGTGGCGGTGGCCGTCGAGGGCGGCCTGCTGACGGTGGTCTGCAAGGACGCGGATGTCAAGTCCCTGCGCCAGATTGCCGCCGAGGTCAAGCGCATGGCCGCCGGGGCGCGCCAGGGCAAGGTCAGGCCGGAGGACATCGAAGGCTCGACTTTCTCGATTTCCAACCTGGGGATGTTCGATGTGGAGAACTTCGCCGCCATCATCAACCCGCCTGAAGCGGCGATTCTGGCCGTCGGCTCAGCGCGGCAGGTCCCGGTGGTGGAGGAGGGGCAGGTCAGGGCCGGCTGGCGGATGAAGGCCACGATTTCGGTGGACCACCGCGTCAGCGACGGAGCCGAAGCGGCGCAGTTCATGCAGGCGCTGGCGAAGTACCTGGAGGAGCCGGTCAGGCTGCTGGTGTAGTAGGTCGGACTGTCAGTCCGACCTACTTTTGCAAGGACGATATCAACGCGAACAGCGACCCCAGCGTCCCGCAGCAAATCGCTACCAGTCCCACCGCGCCGAAGACGATCGCCATTGTCCGGCCGGTTTGCGCCTGCTTGCCGGTCTGCACCTGGACGGCTTCGCCCAGCAGGGAGGTGACCACGAAGGGCGCGTCTTTGCTTTTGCCGACCATCAGTCGCCCATCCCGTTGGCTCACCACGCCGATGACGGTCACGCGCTGGCCGCCGCGCAGTTCCCACAGCCGGGCGCGCGATTTGAGATTGAACAAACGCGGGTCGATGCCGACCTGAATGGCCGCCGCCTCTGCCGCCTCGCGGGTCGGGACGATGCCCTCGCCCAGCGAGACTTTGTCCAGCCCTTGCGGGTCCACCCAGACCGATCCGGTCTCGTCCTCGAGCAGGAAGGGGACGGAGCGGATTTTATCCCCGGCGGCGCGCCAGCCGAATTCGTGGTCGCGGTCGCGGCGCGTCTCGGTATCGCGCTCGTAGATTTCCACTTTCAGCCGGACGAACGCCAGCGGCGACTCGGGCGGGCCGTCGAGCGCGTGCGGCACTTGCTTGATGACGCCCTCCAGCCGCACCAACCGATCGGACGGCTTCAGCGCCGCGATTTTGGTCACTGCGGCGCTGTTGAGAACGGCCAGGTTTTGGGTGTGTTTGCGCCAGGCATAGAAAGCGACGGCGGCGAAAATCAGGAGCGGCAGGCCGCAGCACAGCCCTCCCCCCAGCCAGGCGAAAATGCGCAAAAGGTCTTCGGGTGTTGGTGTCATACGAGCCTCCCGTCTCTTTATAGCACGATCCGGGCTTCGATTCAATCGGTGCGCCAACTTCGCTTGGACTCTCTTGCAGATCGTAAGGATTTGCTGAATGAGAAGATGATGGGCCTGGTTTTGTGGTTTAATTTCAACGCATCGTCTGCTTCCTGTCCTCCATGAACTATTCTCTCTATCTCCACATCCCCTTCTGCGTCCGCCGTTGCGCCTACTGCGACTTCAACACCTACGCCGGACAAGAGGCCCTCATCCCGGACTATGTGGAGGCCCTGCGCCGCGAGATCGAGGCTGTCGCCCGCGCCGCGCCGGGCCGCCTGACGGTTCACACCATCTTCTTCGGCGGCGGGACGCCCTCTCTCCTTTCTCCTCGCCATTTCGAACGCATCTTGACTGCCTTGCAGAGTCACTTCTCCATTCTCCCGGAGGCGGAAATCTCTCTCGAGGCCAATCCTGGCACTGTCACCCTGGCCTCGCTTCGGGATTTGCGCGCCCTCGGCTTCAACCGCATCAGTTACGGCGTCCAGTCCTTCCATCCCGAAGAACTGCGCCAACTGGAACGAATTCACAATCCCCTTGACGTGTTCGACGCTGTCCGCTGGGCGCGCCGCGCCGGATTCGAGAATCTGAACCTGGACCTGATCTACGGCCTTCCGGAACAATCCCTCGACCGGTGGACTGCGACGCTTCGATGGGCCTTGTCCTTCGCCCCAGAGCATCTCTCCCTCTACGCCCTGACGATCGAGTCCGGCGCCCCCTTTGGGCGCTGGACGGCGCGCGGCCTGTTGCCGCTCCCCGATCCCGACCTGGCGGCGGAAATGTACACGCAGGCAGGGGAGCGCCTGGGAGTCAACGGTTACGAGCAGTACGAGATTTCGAATTGGGCCAGGCCAGGCTTTCAGTGCCGTCACAATTTACAGTATTGGCGCAACCGACCCTATCTGGGCTTTGGGGCGGGGGCGCACGGCTACGCCGGCAAGATGCGCGTAGCCAACGCTTTGCGCATCAGGTCTTATATCGAGCGTTGCAAATCGCCCGCCTCTCTCCCATTTCCTCTTTCTCCTGCGTCTGTCCATAAACGTGTCATCTCCCGGCGCGTCGAAATGCAGGAGACGATGATGACCGGCTTGCGGCTGACGCGCGAGGGCGTCTCGGCGCGGGAATTTGCCCGCCGTTTCGGAGTCCAGGTGACGGACGTTTTCGGGGCGGAGATCGAAAAACTGCTTGGTCTGGGCCTGCTCGAATGGGCGCAGGAGAAAGATGATCGCATTTTGCGCTTGACCCCCTCTGCCCGTTTGCTCGGAAATCAGGTGTTCTTGCACTTTGTGGATTGAGATTGCCCGGCAGATGGTTGCCGCGCCGATGCATCCGGCCGCGACGGATGGACAACTTGTCCGCAAATTCACTAAAGCGGATGTCGTCCCGCTTTAGCCGGGGATGCGAATCTGCAACAGGTGGAGCAGACCGATGAGCCGGTATCGCAAGGCATTCATCGGTTGATTGTTATATCGACATATGCGCCAACCGGCTCTCCTTTATGCGAATCGTCTTCTCCAATATTCCCGATAACGACTACTCGTATGACAGGCTCGGACAGATTGGGTGGAATATCGGGCGCAAGCGAGAGTGCGCCAATTCCCCCCTCCGAAAACGGGACTAATAAAATCTCCCCATTACAATAGGTGGTTAAGTTATCGATTTCTTCCCAATTTCCGTTTTCACGAGCAAGATATATCTTTATCCCTGTGTTTTCTGAGATCCATATATCGCGGTCAGAATTATTTATGACCGCAAGAGAGATTGATCCGAATTCGGGCGATTGAAAAACTCGGGCTATTGTTAGAGACCGATTTATATCTGAAACGTTCTCTAGGCCGACAATAGCAACCCTTTCAGGATATAACCTCAGACATGAAGAGCAGAACATGAGGAGCATCAGGAAGCAAGTTCCCTTTTGAAACCAAAACTTATTCATGAATACCTCTTCCTAGGCGCATAGTCCCAGGCGAAGATTCCGATGCGGCCAGTGTTGGGCGTTTGGCTTCAAGGCGCGCCCTCATTTGGCACGTTGGAGTTTACACATTCACCGTGCTTTAGAACCAAATCCCAGCGGCTGAATGCGCTTGTTGGGCGTATTTGGCCTATGGAGAGCAAGGACTCGCTGTATATTCATAAACGGTCCAACCCTGAATCTCGCCAACCACCCGGTAGTGACATTGCAAGTACGCTATCCGCTGCTGTATGGCGTAAGTTTGTATAGGGAATTCGTATAAAGGCGTGTACGGATTATGCGTATCAATGATCAATCTAGGACGTTTACGGATTAAGTCGTCCAAAAACTCTGTGACCATTTGTTCGTTTGTATATCCCTGGACATAGAGCGGATACTGATAGACAAAACGAGTTGGGCTTTCGCGTCTTGAGAAATAATTGATGGACGCCTCCGCTCCCCATAACAAGACGCTGTCTTCGGGATTGGTTATGTGTTCTATGTCAACCGCTACCAAATGTCGTTCATTCAGTTCACGAAAATCGATCACTTGCTTTCTGTATTCGTCGAAAGATGTCCACAAAAACACGATAAAAATACCCGCCACCAGAACATTTTTTGCGGCATCTTGTACGCCATCGAGAAACCGTGATGAGAATATGGCCTGAAATGCGATTCCCGTGAAAATAGCCAATACGGGTAGCAACGTCATGTAGTAGTGGGGATATGCTCTGCCAGATGTGCTGATCAAAATCAACTCAATTGGCAAATCCAACAACCCTATGACCAGCAATGGGAACCAGGAGCGGACGAGGTCTCTCCTGAAATAAACCAATAGCAGCCCAAACAGGTATCCAACCCCAGCACATTGCAACAAACCCACCCTTGTAAGTGGTTCTATGCCTGTAACGATAGGCCTGAGTCGATCGATGAAACTGGCGCCTGAGGATGAGTAGATAAAGTTAAACTCAAATGCGGCGCTCCAAAATTGGGCTAGACCGCCTTGCAGGCCGAAAAATGCAATCCAGGCTATGCACACTGCGATAAAACCGCTCAAGAAGTATAAGAATTCAAAAGCGAGTTCTTTGAATTTCTGTAATTTCACCCTATAGACGATCAGAAACAGCATGACCGAGATCCAAATCCCAACGGCAGTCTGTTTAGTAAAAAAAGCAACAGCGCCAATTAAACCTATCAGAAACCAATGCCAGTAATGGAAAGTTGGTTTCTCGAGCGTGGTCGCAGCAAGCCACAGGACAACGAATTGTAGAGGCAGGGTATACTCGGTGGTCAGGTTTCCTCCCTGAATGACGAACATGAGTGTGAGCAACCAGAACAATGTGCTGAAAAGTGCGGGAATGGCGCCAAGCGCTTTTTGAACGATCTTGTATCCAACAAATGCCGCAAAAGACAGGCTCAAGAATTCAAGAAGCCAGACGCCCCATCGTGAGCCGTCCGTAATAGCAAGCCCTAATGCGTTAATATAAAAAATGACAGGGGGCTTATGATCCCATATATCTCGATATGGCAATTCCCCATTCAAAATCCGCCATCCCACATACAGGAATACCCCTGAGTCCCGATATGTAAATTGCATATTGATTGGGCTTGTAGGCAACAGAACGCACAACGTCCCAAGAACCGCCAGCAACTTATCCCCTAGTTTGTGTGAAATACTTTGCAGTGTCTTCATAACCTTTGCCAAGTCTGTAATAATTCGCCCAGCGGCGAGGCGCAAGCGCGGCGGCGGGGCCGGCGGGACTCTCTTGCTATTATCGCGCATTTCTGGCGAACGAGATGCATCCCTGCAGCGGCGCAGCCGTCGCGCGATATCCCCCAAAGGGATCTGTCGCCTGCAGCCAGTTTTGGGACGCCCGACATAACTGCCGCCGGCTGTAGCAGCGGGTTAGGTGCACAATCTACACCTAATTTAATTCTACCCGGGCTTTAGCGCTGATACCTCTCTCCCTAAAACGAGTGGGATAAACCGAAACAGGCTCAGAATGGAATCCGCACGATCCTCGAAAAACTTGCTCACCTTGGTGAATGAAAAAACTGCTGTCCCATTGTCGAAAACGATCGCCCAGCGTCCATCAACAGGTTTCCATTTGCCGCCATAGCAACGTTGGATGCACTCGCCGAAGAAGGCGCTCAAGTCCCACACCAAACAATCTCTTTCTTCAGGGGATACGTTACCCCGGACTTCATTGACATAATTATCCAACCACGCGACGGCGTTTCCGTCATAACCTAGCGTAATACCTAACTTCCTCTTCGCTTCTGCTACAAACAGTTCGGCCTCGTATTCAAATCGGCCATCTACCCATTCGATATAGCGGCTGTCCTGGCCGGCGTAACGGGGCGCTATGCCCTTGCTCCGCAATATTTCGTCAAT
>JAIOAU010000032.1 GCA_019873655.1 Chloroflexota bacterium
ATGCCAACCAAATTGCGGAATGAACTTGCCCGACCGCAAAGTTGCTTATAACTCAAGACCATGCTTGCACTCTCCCTTGATGATTTTCATCAATTATGCAACAAATCTAGAGTTATCAGCCAATTTGTGAATGACGCTTTTGATTTCAAGGCTGAAACGCAGTCGAATGATTTGTGGCTGGATATATCGCTGTCCACGTATGAGCAAGATATTGGATTTGTTCACATCGTTCAAGCAATTCTCGGTCAGCGTTACAAACCCCTTGGTTCTGCTCCAGTAATCGAACATTGCTAGTAGAAATCACTTTCTGTTCTCGAATATCCGCTTTCTGCCCTAGTGGGCGTCACGGCGCGGGCGATGGGTCGAGCCTGTCGAAACCTCGATGGGCTACGAACGAAGGAAGTCCCTGTCAATTTGTGGTACATTAACTCCATGCCTCCCCTCCGCCTCCTCCTTGCCGATGACCACCGCCTCTTCCGCCAGGGATTGCGGCGCGTCTGCGAGGCCGCCGGCGACCTGACCGTCGTCGCCGAGGCCGAGAGCGGCGATGACGCCGTCCGCCTGGCGCACCAGGCCTGCCCCGACGTCGTCCTGATGGACATCCAGATGCCCGGCCTGGACGGGGTCGAGGCGACGCGTCGGATCGTGGAGACCTGCCCGGGCGCGCGCGTCGTCGTCCTGACCATGTTCCGCGACGAGCGCCTGGTCTTCGAAGCGGTCAAGGCCGGGGCGCAGGGCTATCTGCTGAAGGACATCGACGAGGCCGAACTGGTCGAGGCCGTCCGCCGCGTCGGGCGCGGCGAGGCGCTGATCGACCCCGCGCTGGCCGCCCGCCTGCTGGACGAGTTCCGCCGCCTGAGCCGCGCCGCCGAGCGCGCCGAAGGGCTGGAGGAACTGACCGACGGCGAGATGCAGGTCCTGCGCCTCGTCGCCCAGGGGGCCGACAACAAGACCGTCGCCCAGACCCTGCATCTCTCCGGGCGGACGGTCGCCAACCGCCTGAGCGAAATCTACCGCAAACTGCACGTCAACAGCCGCACCCAGGCCGCCCTGCTCGCCCTGCGCAAGGGCTGGGCCTCGCTGAAAGAAGAGTAGGACAGCCTTTCCAGGCTGTCGCACAGCAGGTCGGAGACCTGCACCACGGGTAAGGCGGCCTTTCCAGGCTGTCGCGCCGCAGGGGGTACTTTTTTCTCTCCGCAGAGGGGAATTCTGTCTCTTGCCTCGCGGATGGCGGGGACGCTATCCTGAAGAGGCAGCGGCCCGTTCCCCGCTGCAGGAGGTCGTGATGAACCGGACTTCCCCGGCCGCCCTGCGCGGCCTGGTTCTAACCATTTCGATCTTTCTGACGCTGACATCTGCCTGCACTCTCGGCCGCGCCGACGGCGGCAGCCCCGCCGCCCCTGCTCAGCCGACCGGCGGGGAGCAGGCCTCCGACGCCGCCGACGGCCCGACGAACACCGACGGCGCCGACGTCATCTACATCCCGCCGACGACCTTCCTCATGGGCGCGGCGGCCGGCGATTCCCAGGCCGAGGCCGATGAACAGCCCGCCCATCAGGTCAGCCTGTCGGGCTTCTACATCTACGCCCGCGAGGTCACCAACCGCATGTACCTCGCCTGCGTGCGCGCCGGCGCTTGCTTCCCTGTCCAACCGCTGCCCAACGGGCCAACCGCCCATTACGATGACCCGGCCTACGCCGATCATCCGGTCGTCGGCGTGGACTGGAACATGGCGCGCGACTACTGCCGCTGGGCGGGCGGACGCCTGCCGACCGAGGCCGAGTGGGAACTGGCGGCGCGCGGCCCCGAAGGCTTCCTCTATCCCTGGGGCGATGATCCCGCCCCCGGCTGCGACCGTCTCAATATGTTCGGCTGCCTCGTCCCGCCGGACACGGCCCAGGCGGGATCCTATCCCGCGGGAATCAGCCCCTTCGGTCTCTTCGACATGTCCGGCAACGTCTGGGAATGGGTCAACGATTGGTACGACCCCGGCTACTACGCCCGCTCGGCGGCGGCGGACCCGCTCGGTCCGGCCGCGCCCGCAGATGCGCAGAATCCCCTCAAAGTGGTGCGCGGCGGCAGTTGGAATTCCTACCCGCAGGACGTGCGCGCCGCCGCCCGCGGCTGGGCCAATCCCTACGCCCCCTACGATGACCTCGGCTTCCGCTGCGTCGCCCAGACCGAAGCCTGGCCCGCCGACCTGACCCTGCCCGAGAACCGCCACGACATCGCCTTCCCCTTCGGCCCCGACCAGGTGGGCGCGGTCGTCGGCGGGGAGCAGCCGCTCGACATCGGCCTGTTCGTAGATAGTTGGCAGGTCACCTGCCCGGACGCCGACGGAATCCTGCGCGTCATGTTCCACTTCAACGGAGAGGAACCCCAGATTCGGGTGAGCGGCAGCCTGAGCGGCGTCGGCGCGGAAACCATCCCGTGCGCCTACTTCCCCGACGCCCAGGGG
Organism: Chloroflexota bacterium; assembly: GCA_019873655.1. Classification (GTDB taxonomy): domain Bacteria; phylum Chloroflexota; class Anaerolineae; order Anaerolineales; family Villigracilaceae; genus JAFGSI01. The sequence goes on from JAIOAU010000032.1 coordinate 2,459, forward strand.
AACGGCTGGCTGATCTGCGCCGGGGCGGCCTCGCAAGTGTATGTCAGTCCGCAGGGCAACTATGAGGTCCAGATTTGCTTCAACGACGAGGAGAGCGGCCAATTCCTCGGCTGCAGCGGCTGGCTGTCCATCCCGGCGCCCGTCTGCCCCGAAAGCGGCGGCGTCGAGCAGTGCTCCGTCACCTGCCGTCAGGACGGCGCGGTGGACCTCTTCTGCAGCACGAACAATCCCGACACCATCGCCTGGGTCGAGAACGAATGGCAGTACGTGACCGAGGGCAGCGTCCTGCTGCAAAACTGCGTCTCCAGCATCGCCCCCGACCAGGCGACCCTTACCTGCACTGGCAATTTCATCGAACCCATTGGCAACGAATACGTCTTCCTCTTCTGCTCGGCGGACACCTGCAACGCCATGAGCGTGCCGGTTCCGGCCGATTGCCTCCCCACGGCGGCCTGGTCGCTGCGCGGCTACGGCTGCCAGAACGAGGACACCGTCTTCGTGACCATCAACACTGGCCTCCCCAACATCTGGGATTTGCTCGAAAGTTACGATGTCCACGACGCCGAGCGCGCCTACCAGTGCGTCTACTTCGCTCCCGATCCGCAGCGTCTCTACTGCTACGCCCCCGAACCCGCCTCCGTCTCGCCCATCACGGTCTGCCTGACGATCGGCGGCGTCCAACGCTGCGAGACCTTTGCCCGCGGCAATTACCTGCCCTGCCCGTCGCAGGGCCAGCCGCAGGAGCCGCAGCAGCCCGAGCAGCCCCAGCAGCCCGTCGATCCCTGCAATCAGTACACCACGCCCGAAACCTGCAAAGATCACAGCCTGCCGCCCGAAAACTGCGACTGGATCAACAACGCCTGCCGGACGCGGCCGTGACTTTCGTATCAAGGATGACCGACATGAACAAATCCAACCGTATCCTCTTGTCCCTCTGGCTGATGCTCGCCCTGACCCTCGGCCTGTGCGCCTGCGCGCCCGCGCCGGCCGACTCGGCCGAGGCCGGCGACCAGCCGCCTCTCCCCGCCGGCCCTCCGCAGATCTACTACGTCTCCCCGACTGGCTCGGACTCCAACCCCGGCACGCGCGACCAGCCCTGGGCCAGCCCCGGCTACGCCTCGCGCCGACTCCGCCCCGGCGATACGCTCGTCATCCTGGGCGGGCGATACCTCCTGCGCGAGTACGATGCCGACATCCTCACCCCGCCCTCCGGCGCGCCCGACGCCTGGATCACCATCCGCGGCGAGGAGGGCAATCGTCCCATCCTGGCCGGGCGCGATGACCTGATGACCGCCGTCAACCTGAGCGGCGTCAGTTACGTGCGCATCGAGAACCTGGAGATCACCCACGACGACTCCGCCCGCGGCCAGGCGGTCCGGTTCCGCGACGGCTTGGAAATCCTCGGCGCGCCCGCCAGCCACATCGTCCTCCAAAATCTCTACATTCACCACGTGGACGAGTTTGGCATGAACATCCAGGATGTAGAGAACCTGCAGATTCTCGACTGCCGCATCGAGTATGCCGGCTTCGGCGCGCTGGGCGGCCCGGCCGGCGAACACGGCGGCTGGCGGGACGTGGTCATCCGCAACACCTCCCTCTCCTGGAGCGGACACTACTACCAGGGCGGCGACGGCTCGAACCGCCCCTACGACCGCCCCGACGGCTTCGGCATCGAACCATCCGCCGGGCCGATTCTGCTGGAAGGCGTCATCGCCGAGCATAACTACGGCGACGGCCTGGACTCGAAGGCCGCCAACACCACCATCCGCCAGAGCATCGTGGCCAACAACGCCTGCGACGGAATCAAACTCTGGGGCCCTGGCAGCCGCATCGAGAACACCCTCATCTACGGCCGCGGCGACGGGAACCCCGACCCGACCCCCTGGGCGGCCATCGTCATCGCCCCCGAAGACCAGCCCGACGCCCAGTTCGAGATCGTCAACGTCACCGTGGACGATTTCCTCGGCCAAAATTACCTGATGTACGTGCAATACGATTATCCCGACGTCTCCGCCCACGTGACGGTGCGCAACACCATCTTCAGCGCCCGCGGCCCCGAATCGCCCATCTACCTCGCCCCGGCCAGCACGCTCGTCGCCGACCACAACCTGTTCTTCTTCCCACAGAATGACATTCTGCTGATTCACGGCGACCAGACCTACACCTGCGCCAATCTGGCCGCGCTGGGGGCGGGCAATCTGTGCGGCGACCCGCGCTTCGTCCTCCCGGCCTGGGGCGAGACGGGCGACTACCATCTCCAGCCTGGCAGCCCGGCCCTGGGCGCCGGCGCCTCGGAGGGCGCGCCCGCCGTTGACCTGGAGAATCGTCCCCGCGGCGCGCCGCCAGACCTGGGCGCGTATCAGCATTAAAGCAGGCGGCGGCCGGTCAGATGCGACCGACCGCCGCAGGGTTTGCTGGAGGCGTTCAGACCCACGTCCGGCGGCGCATCCAGAAGAACATGCCCACCGGCAGGAGGACAATGATCGCCATCGCGACCCAGAAGGCGGGCGTCCCGGTCCAGGCGGAAAAATCTTCGACCGGCCCGAAGAAATTCATGCCGAAGAAACCGGCGATGAACGAGATGGGCATGAAGAGGGTGGTGATGACCGTCAGCGTCTTCATCACCTCGTTCATGCGGTTGTTGATGACCGAGAGGTAGGTGTCGAGCGCGCCGCCGACCAGGTCGCGCATCGATTCGTTCAGGTCGTGCAGGCGGACGAGGGCGTCGTAGACGTCGCGGAAGAAGATGCGGTCGCGGCGGTCGACGACGCGGTAGTCGTCGCGGGCCAGTTTGTTCAGCACTTCCCGCTGGGGCGTGATGGTGCGGCGCATGGCCAGCAGGGCGCGTTTGAGGGCGAAGAGACGCTCGACCATGTCGGACGAGGCGGAGAGGAACAGTTGGTCTTCGATCTCGTCGATTTCGCGGTCCATCTGCTCGACGATGGGGATGTAGGCGGCGACGACGTAATCCACCAGGCGGTAGAGCAGGTGGTCGGCGCCGTTCTGGGTGTGGCGGGCGTCGCGCCGGCAGGAGTCCCAGGCGCGCTCGAGGGCCGGGATGGGTTCGTCGTGGTGGGTGACGATGTAATTCGGGCCGAGGAAGACGTCCAGTTCGAGTTGACGCAGGCCGATGTCGGAGTCGGGGACGAAGTCGAGGGCGTCCAGGACGATGTACAGGTAGTCGCCCCAGTCGTCCACTTTGGGCAGGTTGGTCTGCTGGAGGGCGTCCTCCACGGCCAGGGGATGGAAACCAAAGACGTCGCGCAGAATCGGCTCGCAGGTCTCATTCGGTTCGCCGCAGAAGTCCAGCCACAGCAGGCCGGCTTTGTTGCCGAGGGCCTGCTTGATTTTCTCAATTGGATAGTCGTCGTCGAGCGGGACGCGGGGAGAAGCGTACAGGGCGCGGATCATCGGGCCTCCGAAGAACGAAGATTTTCTTCGATTGTAGCCCAGATTCGGTTCGCGCGGCAACCACTCCGCAACCCAAAAGGAGCGGAAGCGGGCCGGGGGTTCGCGGCAGGGCCTTTTCTCGGCAAGGAGGGGGGGCCGCGAGTCGGACTTTTTTCCGAATATCGGCGAGTCTATTTTATCTTGTACTAAATTATGCTAAAGGTATTGACATACTATGTAATACATAGTATAATGTGACTAAAGGTGAGAAATGAACAGAGACGAACTGCTCGAGAATACCATCCTGGAACTGCGCCGCGGCGTGATCGTGCTGGCAGTGTTGAGCCGCCTGGACGAGCCGCAGTACGGCTACTCGCTCATCAAGCGGCTGGCGGAGGGCGGCCTGGAGATCGACCAGGGCACGCTCTATCCCCTGCTGCGCCGCCTGGAATCCCAGGGCCTGTTGACCTCCGACTGGCGCATCGAGGGCGAGCGGCCGCGGCGCTATTATGTCCTCAGCGAGGCAGGCAGACAACTTCTGCCCAGGCTGAAAGAAGAATGGAACGGCATTGTGTCCATGATGACGCGTATGCTTTCATAAGAAAAGGAGAAACAAGATGAACCTGATTGACATTTATCTTTCTGAGGTGGGGCGCTACTTGCCCTGGAAGGGCCGCGCCGACATCCAGGCCGAACTGCGCTCGACGCTGGAAGACCTGATCGAGGAGCGCGCCCGTCAGAGCGGCAAAGCCGCCGACGACGAAGACCTCATCCTGCAGGTGCTGGAGGAGTACGGCGAGCCGGAGAAGGTGGCGCGTTCCTATCGGGGCGAGCAATACCTGATCGGGCCGCGCCTCTATCCGGTCTTCGAGAAGGTCGTTTTCATCGCCCTACCGATTATGCTCGTCCTGTCGGTGATCGGCGCGGTCATCTCGCTGAACAGCCTGCAGGTCGAGGTCCGCAACCTGCCGGCCGTGATCGGCGCGGTCGTGGGCAATCTCATCAGCGCGGTCATCACCACAGTGGGCGGCATCGCGGTCATCTTTGCCCTCCTCGAGCGTTTCGTGCCGGAGTTCAAGTCGAAGCCGAAGGAGAAGCCCTGGGAGGCGCGCTCGCTGTTGAAGATCTCGCCGCCCGACCGCGTCAAGCCGGCCGAATTGATCGTGGAAATTCTCCTGATCGTGGTCGGATTGGTGGTCTTCAACTTCTTCCCCCACCTCATTAACATTGGCTATTATGACAATGGCAGTTGGTGGATCGGGGTGATTGCGGTGAACGCCGGTCACGCCTGGGAACGGAGTCTGCTCTCGGAGGCTTTCTTCCGCTATCTGCCGTACCTGAACCTCCTGTGGGGGGCGGCCATCGTCTTCGACATCGTTCTGCTCCGGCGCGGCCGCTGGGAGGTCTGGAGCCGCTGGAGTCAGATTGGCCTCAAGGCGCTGGGAATCGTGCTGGCGGCGGTCATGCTGGCCGGCCCCTCGCTGATCGGCGTCACGGCCGAGTCGCTGCGGGCGGCGGGTTTCCCGGCCGACGAGGAAGCGGCCCGCAGTCTGGTGATGATCATGAATCAGGGCGTGCGTCTGGCGCTGATTTTGGTCATCCTCTTCAACGGCCTGGATGCGGTGCAGGCGTTCGTCCGCCTCTTGCGGGACCGGAAGCCGGCCGCGGCGGCCCGCGCCTGAGGCGCGCCGCCCGGACTCCTTCCGCCCTCCCTGGCCTCCCGGGGAGGGCGGAAGTCTTTGGAGAGCATGATACAATAAGGCCTTGTTGTCATCCGCCATTCCCTCCGCCGGAGGAGACATGCCGAAACGTTCCCGCCCGCTGCCGAACAGACCGTCCGCGCCCCGCTCCCGAAGCGGCGCGCCGGAACGGCGTCTGGTCCTTTTTTCGATTCTGTTTCTAATCTCCGGCGTGGCCGCCTTGATTTACCAGGTCATCTGGGTCAGGCTGCTGGAGCAGTATTTTGGCGTCACCATGGTGGCCGTGACGCTCATCGTCGCCGCGTTCATGGCCGGCCTGGGGTTGGGGTCGCTGATCGGCGGGCGGATCGCGCGGCGGGTCCGCTCGGCGCTGGCGGCGTTCGGGCTGGTGGAATTGGGCATCGGCCTGTTCGGCGTCTTCAGCCCGACCTTGATTACGCGGGTGGGAATCGCCACCGCCGGCAGTCCGTATGGAATCGTCTTCGTCTTCAGTTTCCTGCTGCTGCTCATCCCGACCTTTCTGATGGGGATGACGCTGCCGCTGCTCTCGCAGGGGCTGATCGACCGGGCCGAAGTCTCTGGGCAGGTCATCGGGCTGCTGTACGGCATCAACACGCTGGGGTCGGCCCTGGGTTCGCTCCTGGCGGCCTATTTCCTGATCGGCCAGTTTGGGCTGGATGGAAGCGCCCGGGCGGCCTGTTTGCTCAATCTGACGGTGGCCGCCTCGGCCCTGGCGCTGACCGGCTGGGACCGCGGCCTGCGCCGGGCGCAGGAGGAGCCGCCGGATCGTCCGGCCGCCCTGGCCGTCCGCTGGGGGTACGGGCGCATCCTGTTCGCCTCGTTTCTGGTCGGATTCATCGGCCTGGGGTACGAAATGCTGTGGGTGCGCGTCCTGGGGGTCGTCAACAAGAACACGGTGTACGGTTATCCGAGCATGCTGGCGGTCTTTCTCTTCGGGCTGGCCCTCGGCGGCTATTATTGGGGGCGCAAGGCCGACCGGGCCGCCGACCCCGTCCGCCTGTTCGTGACCATCGAATTGGGCCTGGCGCTGACGGCCGCCCTCACTTTCCTGGCCCTGGGCGCGATTTTGTTGAATGAGCCGGGGGCCTCCTGGCTGCGGACCGGCTTCGAGACCATCCAGCGCCCGCCGCCGCCGTTGATTTACACCGACGACGGCCGGCTGACCCTCTACGCCGGGCGGCTGCTGCGCGGCCTGTTCGAGTACTTCGCGCCCATCCTGTTGCTGGTCCTGCCAGCCTGTCTGGTGATGGGCGGCGGACTGCCCGTCCTCGACCGGATCGCGATCGAGAGTCCGCAGGTGGCCGGGCGGCGCGTCGGCGACATCCACCTGGCCAACATCCTCGGCTCGGTCTTCGGGACGCTGGCGACCAGTTTTGTGCTGCTCGAATTCCTGGGCAGCGAACTGACGTTCAAGGTCCTGGTCGGCCTCAGCCTGGTCTTTCCGCTGCTGTATCTGACGGCGCTGCCCGCGCCGCGCAAGCGGGCGGCGGGGCTGGCGCTTCCCGTTGTCCTGGCGGCGGTCGTCCTGTTGATTCTGCCCGGCCGGGGGGCGTTCTACACCTCGCTCTACGAGACCGGTACGGGGGCGCGCGCCCTGGCGCGCGAATCGGGCGACAGCGTGCTGGCCCTCTCGATGCACGGCCAGAGCGATTCCCCCGCCTGGCTGTGGATCGGCGGACAGACCAACAGCATGTTCCCCAGCGCCGGCCGGTACGAGAACAACGCCCTGGCCTGCGCCGGGGCCAGCCGCCCGGAGCGCATCCTGGTCATCGGCTTCGGCGGCGGCCACACGGCGGCCCTGCTGGCCAGCGCCCCCGGAGCGCGGCAAATCGTCATCGTCGAACTGATGGAAGACCTGGCGCCCTTCCTCGAAGAGAACATTCCCACGGTCGAGGCCCTGCTGCGGGACGAGCGGGTGACCTATCTGGTGGACGACGGCCGCCGTTATCTCTACGCCCATCCCGACCTGCGTTTCGACCTCATCTCGATCGATCCGCTGCGGCGCTTCACCGCCGGTCACAACAGCCTGTACTCGGCCGAGGCGCTGCGCCTCTACCAGGCGCACCTGACCGAGCGCGGCGTCTTGTGCCTCTGGCAGGATGAACAGCACGTCATCCCCGCCACCGTGGCCCACGTTTTTCCCCATGTGGACAGTTTCCGGGACGTGACCGTCGCCGGCAACGCGCCCCTGCGCTACGACTACGCCTACATGGAAGCCGTCGCCCAAACCTACCTGAACGACCCGTTGAATGCGGGCGTTCCCGAGTTGCAGGAATGGGTCTCTCCGCTCAACATTTTGTCCACCTTCGTCCGCGATCGGGAGACGATTCTATTGGAGGAACGCGGCGGGCCGACGCTCAGCGACATGCGGCCCTGGCTCGAATACTATTATTTCCATCCTCCCGAAGCGCCGCCTCCCGACCGCAACGAGGCCGACTTCCGGGATTTCCTCGCCCGGCTGGAGGGGTGCGAGGCGTCCTGTCGCGAGGCGATTCTGAACAGATAGCCTCTCTTGCAGAAGCGCCAGCCGACGGGGAGTGCGGAGGCCTGGTTGCTCGCTCTTTGCTTGTCGGCTGTTGGAACTTGGACTATACTCCCTGCCATGCGCGTCATTGACCTCAAGTGGACTCACCTGGCCGAAGGATACCGGACTCTGCAGGCTTTGCAGATGAAACTGGAAGCCGAGTTCGGGCGGGCGGTGCAAGTCGGCCACAAGCAGAAACATAAGAAAGAGTTGAGCGAGTGGCAGAGAAAACGGCGCATTTTCTTTGCTTTGTTGGGCCTGGCGGTCTTCTCGGTGATTGCGCTGTGCGCGGCGGCTTTCATGGTTCGCGAGGCGGCCTGCCTGCTGGCGTATTGGGCTTTTGTCGTCTTGTTGATTCTGATCGTGACCGGCGTGGCGCTGCGGGCTTACATTGTGGAGATGGTCCGAGGCCGTCCAGCCCTGGCGCCGACCCAGCCGACGGCGGAGTTGCTCGCCCGCCGCTGGTGGGAGAGCCTGGCCCCGGCCGAGATGGTCATCGAGAAGGGCGGCGACCGGGGCGAAGTGGATTTTCTGGCCCGATTGTCTCAGCGCCTCTCTGACGAATATCTGGCAGTGCGCGGCCTGCTGACCTCGGCTACAGTGGCCAACGATACCGATGTGCTGGTGGTCGGGCCGTCGGGGATTTGGATTTTCGAGGTCAAACACTGGCGCGGCAAGATTGTCAAACAGGATGGGGTGTGGAAACAAATCCAGAGCCAGCGCGGCAGGAAACGGGTCGAGGAGAGAATCGTCGAGCAAGCGCCCGACGACCAGTGGCTGCGTCAGGCCCAGGAGGTTGTCAAAACGCTTCAGCGGCGGCTGCCCAAGGACGCCTTGCCCGCCGGCCTCGATCCCGCCGATCTGGTGCAGGGAGGCGTCGTCTTCACGCATCCCAAAGCGGTGATCGTGAAGGAAAATATCCGGGGTCACACGGCCGCGTATGGCCTGGCCGAGCCGTGGGTGGAGCGCCTCGCCCAGGCCGCGCCGGCGGCGGGTTTTACGCTCGAAGCGCGTTTGTGCGTGCTGGACGCCTTGTTCGAGTGGGCGGCGCTCAACGAACGCAAAGTGGTCAAAGTGATGTCGGCGCAGGCGGAGGCCGAGCGCTTGTACCACCTGACGGCGGAGGAATTGCGCAGTTATGTGGCCAGCCTGGTGGGCAAAGATGTCTCTTGACAGGCTTTTCTTTTCGTGATAATCTTGCCCCCGTTGCACGCGCCGGGTACTGCCGGAAGTTGGCGGGCCGGCGCAAACTATTTTTGCAAGGAGAAAGAAAAAATGTCAGAAGAACGGTTCGTCGGTACGGTCAAATGGTTCAATGCGACCAAAGGCTACGGCTTTATCGGTCGCGAGGACGGCGAGGACGTCTTCGTCCACTTCTCGGCGCTCCAGATGGAGGGCTACAAGAAGTTGGAGGAGAACCAGAAAGTCGAGTTCTCGATCGAGCAAGGCCCGAAGGGCCTGCAGGCCGCTAACGTGGTCGTGATCGGCTAAGATATCTCATCGCTGCAAACCGACGCCGGGTCCCATACGGGACCCGGTTTTTGTTTGCAGAATGCGGTTGTCGGACCGGACGCTGGCCGGTCGAAGCCTCGGCGGAGGCGGCGGCTAAGGCCGATGGCCGCCCTGGCCTCCCTGGCCGCCGGGGGTGCCGCGCGGACCAGGCGTTTGCTCGGGCTGGCGGGGGCCGCCGGGGGTTTGCTGGGGAACCGGCGTGCTTTGCGGACCCGGTTGACCGTCCTGACCGCCGTTGCCAGCGCCCGGCGTGGCGGTTTGACCGCTGCGCACTTCCTGCTCCTCGCGCAGAGTCTGACGCAGCCCTTGCGGGTCGGCCTGTCCGCTCTCGACCAGGCGCAGCCGCGTCTCGATCGTCTCCCGCGCTTGAATCAGGTTGGCCGAGGTCTGCCCGCCTGCCTGGAGCATGATTTGCAGGTCGTTTTGCAGGGCGGTGTGGATGCGCTGCATGGCGGTCTGCATGGCGGCGTCGTCCAGGCCGGCGGCAATCTGCATGGCCTGGCCGAGGTGCTGTTCCAGGCGCAACTGGACCTCGGCGGGCGGGGTGAGGCCCTGGGCGTTGAGGGCGACCATCTCTTCGACGCGCCGTTGGGCAAAGTCCATCAGCAGGTCGATCTCCTGCTGGGGGTCGGCGGCGAGTTGCAGGCGGAGGTCTTCGCTCCAGGTTTTGACCGGGTAGAGGGTCTCGCCGGGCAGGTCATCCTGGGCGGCATAGACGGTGGCGGTCCCGCCGCCGATCAACATGGACAAGACAATCAGGATGGAAATTAAGGCATTCATCGCCAATCGCTCCTTTCGGGTTTGGACATTCCATCCTGTTTGACGCCGCCGCAGGTCGCGGGATACGGGCTGCATTCTGGCGGCCTCGCTCAGAAAGCGCGCCCGTCCGCGGGCGGCCGCCTGCGGGTCGCGCTCGGGGACTCGTTTCAGGTCTTCGAAGGCGCGTTCCAGTTTGGGGTCGAGTTGGTCGTTCATGGCAGTTCCTCGTTCCGGAGGTGACGCTGCAAGCGCGCCAGGGCGCGATGCTGCAGCGACTTGACCGCTCCAACCGGTTTGTCCAGGGCGCGGGCGATTTGTTCGTTCTCCCAGCCCTCCAGGTATTTGAGGGCAATCACCTGCTGCTGGTCGGGAGTCAGACGCTGGAGCGCCTGGCGCAGGCGGGCCTGGCGGATGCGCCGCGCCGCAATCTCTTCGGGGTTGGCGGCGGAGTCAGGGCGCTGTTCGTCCAGTTCGAGAGGGGGAGGCGGCTGGCGGCGATACTGGTCGGTGATCCAGTTGTGGGCGACGCGGTAAAGGTAGGCTTGCAGGTAATCGCGCGGGCCTTTGCCGCGGCGCAGGGCCTGCAGGAAGCGGCTGAACGTTTCGGCGACGCAATCCTCGGCGGCGGAGGCCTCGCCCAACAAACGCAAGGCGTAGCGGTAGAGACCAGGGCTGTAAAGATCGTAAATCTCAGCCAGGGCCTGGCGGTCGAAAGCGTAGGCGCGTTGCAGCAACTCTGTCTCCGAAGCCACGGGGCGGTTCATCTTATATGACGCCTGAAAGTCTGTATGGATATGGGGGATTATACCCGGCGGCAGAAAAGCGCAAAGCGGCCGCGGGAAACTTTAATCATTCTTTACGTTCCCTTCACGGCGACTTTGTACGCCTTTGTTATAACGGGAACAAATCGCTTTACCCGTATCTTTTCGATGGGGAAAGCGTCACATCAAGCAAAAAGCACGAAAGGAGTCTACTATGAAGAAGATTGGTATTGCTTTACTGGTTCTGGTTCTGGCCCTGGCGCTGGCGGCGGCGCCGGTCGCGGCCGCAGGGAGCGGCCCCGGCGGCAGCGGCGGTACGGGCGGCAGCGGCGGCACGGGCAACGGCAACGGTCAGCAGGCCCCGCGCGGCACCTTTGCCATCACCGGCACGATTACCGCCATCGGACCCAATACGGTCACCGTTCAGGTGTATCGCGGCAACACCCTGGTCCAGCCGTATCTGGGCACGCCTGTGACGGTCACCGTCACCGCCAGCACGCGCTACCTGTTCAAGAGCAGCACGACGGCGACCGCCACGGCGATCACCTTCGCCGACCTGCGGGTGGGCAACCCGGTCAGCGTCAACGGGACGGTGGCCAACAACGTCTGGACGGCCAGCCGGATCACGGTCGGCGCCAGCCTCTCTTGCTTGCCCTAATCTCCGGGGTTCTCCCCCCCAAGCAAACGGGCCGGATGTCCTCCGGCCCGTTCTTTGTTCGAGTCACTTCCCCAGTTTCTTTTTGAGCGCGGCGGTCAGCGCGGGGACAATTTGATACAGGTCGCCGACCGCGCCGTAGCGCGCCACCTGGAAGATGGGCGCGTGGGGGTCGGTGTTGATGGCCACGATGACCTTGGCCGTGCGCATGCCGGCCAGGTGCTGGATGGCCCCCGAAATGCCGCAGGCGATGTAGAGGTCGGGGGAAACCAGTTTGCCGGTCTGGCCGACCTGGTGAGCATAGGGGATGAAACCGGCGTCCACCACGGCGCGGCTGGCCCCGACCGCGCCGTTCAGGACGGCGGCCAGTTCGCCGAGCAGGGCGAAGCCCTTGGCGGCGGCGGATTTCTCGTCCAGGCCGGGGAAGGCCGTCAGGCCGCGCCCGCCCGAGACGATGACGCTGGCGTCGGTCAGACTGACGCCCTCGCTGGCGGTGTAGCCCTCGACGGTGGTGCGCGCCTCGGCCCGGACCTGGAGCCTCGTCACCGGCCCGGACCGGCCGGTCTGCGGCTCCGGCTTGGGGAAGGCGCGGCCCCGCAGGGTGACCAGGGCCGGCCGGGCGGCGCAGGTCTCGCGGACCAGCGCCTTGCCGCCGTAAACCGGCCGCGTGGCGACGACGCGCCCGTCGGCGAGTTCCAGGGCGGTCACGTCCACCAGGACGCCCGCGTTCAGGTCGACGGCGGCCATGGCGGCAATTTCGCGGCCGCGGCTGGTGGTCGGGAAGAGGATCAGGTCGGGGGTCTGGGAGGAGGCGGCGGCGCTCAGGGTGGAGGCGAAGGCCTCGGCGCGGTAGTCGGCCAGGGCGGGGTCGTCGGCCAGCAGGACGGCGTCCGCGCCGAAGGCGAAGGCGGCCCGAACCGCTTCGTCCAGTTGATGGCCGAGCAGGACGGCGGCGGCGTTCCCCAGGCGCTTGGCCAGACCGAGGGCTTCCCAGGAGGCCGGCAACGGCGTCCCTTTGAAATGGTCAATGTAAACCCAGATGTTCATAGAATCTTCTCCGCCAGGATTTTTTCGGCCAGTCGTTCGGCGATCTCCTCCGGCGAGTTGCCGGCGATCATTTCGCACTGCGCCGTCCGGGCGGGCGGCTCGGCGAAGTCTCCCCAGGCGACGAGGGGGGCCGGGGCAGGCAGTCCGAGGTCGGCCAGCGACCAGACGGGGATTTCGGCGCGGTCTGCCTTGCGCTTGCCCATGAAGGTCGGGTAGCGCGGCTCGGCGAAGTCTTTGACAACGCTCAAGACGGCCGGCAGTTCGGCGGCGACGATCTGGCGGCCCTCCTCGATGGAGCGTTCGACGCGGATGCGCCTGCCTTCGACGTGGACGGCCGAGGCGAGGGTCAGGGCCGGCCAGCCGAGCAGACGGGCGGTCTGGGCGGGGGTGACGCCCGAGTCGCCGTCGATGGCCTGGCGGCCAAAGCAGACCAGGTCCACGCCGCCGATTTTCTGGATGGCGGCGGCCAGCAGGCGGGCGGCGGCAAGCGTGTCGAGCGCGGCGAGCGAGGCATCACTGATGCGGATGGCATCATCGGCGCCCATCGCCAGGGCGTGCTTGAGGGCCACGGCGGCGGATTCGTCGCCGATGGAGATGGCCGTCACCGTCCCGCCGACGGCTTCTTTCTGCTGCAGGGCGGCTTCGACGGCGTACTCGTCCCAGGGGTTGATGACCGGCGGGGTGTTGTCGAGGACGAGTTTCCCGCCCTCGACGCGCACTTGCGCCTCGGAAGGCAGGGTGGTCTTGACGCAAACGACGATTTTCACGAGGGCCTCCTGTAGGGTTTTTGCATCGAATGGCGCGAATGATGCGAATGGGTTTGTTTAGGGTTTTTGCATCGAATGGCGCGAATGATGCGAATGGGTTTGTTTAGGGTTTTTGCATCGAATGGCGCGAATTGTACGAAAAAGTTGAGTGGTTTGTGGAAGTGGAGAGGTCGCCCGGTCGAGAGGCGCTTCGATAGGCCAAACCGGCCCTATTATAAACGCGGACGGCGGCCCTGAGGCGGGTTTGAGGGGTCGGTTGCAGAGGTTGACAGGCGTGGTTGCGCTCGGGCTTTTCGAATCCGCCTCGGGGAGGAATCGCCGGCTGTCGTCCCGGCCGCGAGGTTGACAAAATGGCGGATTCGGATAAAATACAACCCGCACCACGCCGAAGTGGCGGAATTGGCAGACGCGCTAGGTTCAGGGCTTAGTGGCCGCAAGGCCGTGAGGGTTCAAGTCCCTCCTTCGGCACAGACCCGCTGGAAAGCGGGTTTTTTTGGTTGCATCGCATGGCGCGAAATGGTCGCGAAATTCGATGTTGAAACGTTCGTTTCGTGGTAAAACCCATTCATGGACCGTCTTCTTCTCTTCCCCGACACCACCAAAATCGAGCAGGATGTTCTGACGATCGGCGGCTGCGACCTGGCGTCTCTGGCCGAGACTTTCGGCACCCCGCTGTACGTCTACGACCAGGCGACGCTCGACGGCGCGGCAGCCGCCTACCGGCAGGCCCTGGCCGAGGCCTATCCTGGCCCCTCCGGCCTGACCTATGCCGGCAAGGCGTTCCTGTGCCGGGCGCTGGCGGAGTGGATCGGCCGGCAGGGGCCGTGGCTGGATTGCAGCAGTTTGGGCGAGATGACGATTGCCCAGGCCGCCGGATTGCCGCCGGAGCGCGTCCTGGTTCACGGCGTCAACAAGTCCGCCGCGGACCTCGAGGCGGCCCGCCGTCACGCCGGCGTGATCGTGGTGGACAACCTGACCGAACTGGAGCGCATCCGCCGCCTGCCGCGTCCGCTGCCCCGCTTGTGGCTGCGCTTTCGGCCGGAGGTGGAGGTCGAGACTCACGCCCACATCCAGACCGGCCAGAGCGAAAGCAAGTTTGGCATGGAGGCGGACGAGATCCTGCAAGCGGCCCGTCTGTGCCGCCGGGAAGACTTGCCCCTGGCGGGATTGCATTTTCATCTGGGTTCGCAACTGCGCGACCCGCAGCCGGCGCGCCAGGCCATCGAGCGGACTCTGGCCCTGGCCGCCGCGCTCGACCTCGGCGGCGAATGGAGTCTGTGCCCGGGCGGGGGCTGGGGGGTGGCGTATCACGAAGACGATTTGCCGCAGCCCGACCTGGCGGCCTACGTGCGCGCCGTCGCCGAGGCGGTGGTGGAGGGCTGCCGCCGGCGCGGGTTGCCGCTGCCGCGCCTGCAACTCGAGCCGGGGCGGAGTCTGGTCGCGCGCGCCGGGGTGGCGATCTATCGCGTCGGCGCGGTCAAGCAGACGGCGGGTCGGCGCTGGCTGCTGCTCGATGGCGGCCTGGCCGATAATCCGCGCCCGGCCCTGTACGCCGCCCGTTACAGCGCGCTGCCGGTGCAGGGAGCGACGCGTCCGCCTGCCGGGCCGGCCTGGTTCGCCGGTCCGTACTGCGAGAGCGGCGACGTGCTGATCGCCGGGCTGCCCTTTCCCGATGTGGCGGCGGGCGAGTGGGTAGCCGTGCCGGTCAGCGGGGCGTACCAGTTGAGCATGGCGAGCAATTACAACGGCGCCTGCCGCCCGGCGGTCGTCTGGCTGGCAGAGGGGCAGGCCCGTCTCATCCAGCGGCGCGAAACCCCCGAAGACCTGCTGCGCCGCGACCTGGCGACAGAAGACGGAGGCTGACCTTGCCGGCAAACTGCTTGCAAACTTGACGCCTCCGGCGAATTCTGATAGACTCCGGCCTCGTTCTTGCCGCTTGCCTCCGGCAGAGGAGGCGGGTTTGGCGTCAAAAATCGGGGCGTTAACACCTTGTCCGGGCGGAACGCCTTTGGTATAATTGCCCCGCTTAATCTGGGCTGGCATGCCGACGTAGCTCAATCGGCAGAGCAACCGCCTTGTAAGTGGTAGGTTACGGGTTCAATTCCCGTCGTCGGCTTGGGCAGGTTACTGGTTGGCGTTCGGGGCCGGTCTCCGACCTCGAACTCGAGCCAGCAACGGCTCACAAAAGATGGGCAGTTACCCAAGTGGCCAAAGGGGACTGACTGTAAATCAGTTGGCAGAAGCCTTCGGAGGTTCGAATCCTTCACTGCCCACTTATGAGTCTGATAGTCGTGAGTCGAATAGTCTGAGACTATAAGACTGTAAGACCCATAAGACTATAAGACCAGTAAAATAGCCGCCCTCATAGCTCAGTCGGTAGAGCACGTTCTTGGTAAGAACGGGGTCATGGGTTCAAATCCCATTGAGGGCTTTCCGGCAAGGAAATCAAGTTCCAGGAAGGAGAAACGGAAATGGCGAAGCAAAAATTTGAGCGGACGAAACCGCACATGAATGTAGGGACCATGGGGCACATTGACCATGGGAAGACGACATTGACGGCGGCGATCACGAAGTACTGCCAGATGTTGGGGAAGGCGGAGTATCGGCCGTACGATTCGATTGACAATGCGCCGGAGGAGAAGGCGCGCGGGATCACGATCAACATTGCGCATGTGGAGTACGAGACGGAGAAGCGGCACTATGCGCATGTGGACATGCCTGGTCACCGGGACTATATCAAGAACATGATTACTGGTGCGGCGCAGGTGGACGGAGCGATTTTGGTGGTAGCTGCTCCGGACGGGCCGATGCCGCAGACGCACGAGCATGTGCTGCTGGCGCGTCAAGTGGAAGTGCCGAGCATTGTGGTGTTTTTGAACAAAGTGGACATGATGGATGACCCGGAGTTGCTGGAGTTGGTGGAGTTGGAGTTGCGGGAGTTGTTGAACAAGCAAGGGTTCCCGGGCGACACGACGCCGATTGTGCGCGGGAGTGCGTTGAAGGCGTTGGAGAGCACGTCGACGGATCCGAATGCGCCGGAGTATGCGTGCATCAAGGAATTGCTGCGGGTGATTGACGAGTACATTCCGGAGCCGGTGCGCGAGTTGGACAAGCCGTTCATGATGTCGATCGAGGATGTGTTCTCGATCAAGGGTCGTGGGACGGTGGTGACCGGGCGTGTGGATCGCGGCCGGATCAAGGTAGGGGATCCGGTGGAGATTGTTGGGCTGCGCGAGACGCGCTCGAGCGTGGTGACGGGCGTGGAGATGTTCCACAAGTCGCTGGACGAGGGTGTGGCGGGCGACAATCTTGGGTTGTTGCTGCGCGGCATCGAGCGGACGGATGTGGAGCGCGGGCAGGTGGTGGCGAAGCCTGGGTCGATCACGCCGCACACGAAGTTCCAGGCGGAGGTGTACGTGCTGAAGAAGGAGGAGGGTGGGCGTCACAAGGCGTTCTTCAGCGGGTATCGGCCGCAGTTCTACATTCGGACGATGGATGTGACGGGGAGCATCACGTTGCCGGAGGGCGTGGAGATGGTGATGCCTGGGGACAACGTGAACATGACGGTAGAGTTGATTGTGCCGGTGGCGCTGGAGCAGGGTTCGAAGTTCGCCATCCGCGAAGGCGGTCTGACCGTTGGCGCCGGCGTCATCACCAAGATTCTCGAGTAAAAGGTTGGTTGAGCAAGAATGGCTTCGAAAAAGAAGGATGTCCGCCCGGTCATTATCCTGGCGTGTAGCGAATGTAAAGAACGCAATTACGTGACGGAAAAGAACCGCCGCAACGATCCGAACCGGCTGGAGTTCAATAAGTATTGCCCTCGCTGCCGGAAGCATACGTTGCATCGCGAGACCAAATAAGTGTCAAGTGCTTCGGTGTCGAGTATCGCGTGATACTGAAGTACTTGACACCGGAGCACGGAATGTAGGCCAGTAGCTCAATTGGTAGAGCACTCGTCTCCAAAACGAGCGGTTGTGGGTTCAAGTCCTGCCTGGCCTGCCAGTGAATCCTAACGCCGTCTGCTTGGAGGCGGCGTTTTAACCGTCAAAAGTGAGAAGGAGTTTGCCTTGGCCAGGAAAGAGGAAAAACCCAAGCGAGAAAGCGGCCTCGCCCGCTGGTGGCGCGAGACGATCGGTGAATTGCGCAAGGTGAGCTGGCCTACCCGCCAGGAAGCCTGGCGGCTGACGGTCATCGTCATTGTGGTGATGGTGTTGATGGCCTTCTTCCTGTTTTTGATCGATCGGACTGCCACGCTGTTGTTGAGCCTGGTATTGGGCAGTTGATCGGTTGACCGGCGCGTCGAAAGAGGTAACGTATGCCCGAGCACGACCCGGAAGAGACATTCGAAGACCAGCCCCTCGAACCCGCCGAGGAAAGTCCGCGCGCCGAGGAGACGGTTTCGAGCGACAAGAGTCCGGTCGCGCCGACCGAGTCGCCGGCTTCTTCCTCGAGCGGAGAAGCGGCGCCCGGCGGTCCGGCGTGGTATGTGATTCATTGTTACTCGGGCTACGAGAACAAGGTGCGCCATAACCTGGAACAGCGCATCGAGACGATGGGCATGAAGGACAAAGTCTTCGATGTGGTGGTGCCGACCCAGGAAGAGATCGAGGTGCGGGACGGCAAGCGCCGCACGGTGGAGCGCCACATCTTCCCCGGCTATGTGCTGGTCAACATGATTCTGACCGAGGAATCGTGGTTCGTGGTGCGCAACACGCCCGGCGTGACCGGTTTCGTGGGGATGGGGAACATGCCCACCCCGCTCCGGCCGGAGGAAGTGGCCCAGATTCTCAAGCGGATGGAAGCCGAAGCGCCGACCGTCAAGGTGACGTTCAAGGTCGGCGAGCGCGTGCGCATCATCGACGGGCCGTTCAACGATTTCCGCGGCGTGGTCTCGGAGATCGATATGGAGCGCAATAAAGTGCGCGTGATGGTGAGTTTCTTCGGGCGCGAGACGCCCGTCGAACTGGACTTTCTTCAGGTGGAGAAAGCCTGACGATAACGGTAGCAGGCGCGGGGTCGTTGCGATCCGGCCTGTTGCAGTGGGAGGGTGTCCCGTAATCACCCGCTAAAACCACACCTGTTCCTGGATCACAGGCGCAGGCAAAGGAGTGACTATGGCAAAGAAAATCAAAGCAATCGTTCGTCTGCAGATCGAGGCCGGCAAGGCCAACCCGGCGCCGCCGATTGGCCCGGCGCTGGCGGGCCATGGCATCAATATCATGGCCTTCTGCAAGGAGTACAACGCCCGTACGTCCAACCGCCAGGGCGAAATTCTGCCGGCGGAGATCACGATTTATACGGACGGGTCGTTCACCTTCGTGCTGAAGACGCCGCCCGCGGCGGTTTTGCTGCGCAAGGCAGCCGGCATCGAGAAGGGTTCGGCGGCGCCGAACCGCGAGAAGGTGGGCAAGGTCACGCGGGCGCAGATTCGCGAGATCGCCCAACTGAAGATGAAGGATTTGAATGCCATCGATATCGAAGGCGCGATGCGCCAGATCGAAGGCACAGCCCGTAACATGGGCATCGTTGTAGTTGATTAACCCCGGTGGGAGGGCGACAAGCCCGTTTGCACCACAAAGGAGACCTCATGGCTAAACACGGAAAGAAATATCGGGCCGCTGCGGCCAAAGTAGATCCGCGCAAAGAATACACGCCCCGCGAAGCGGTGGCGCTGGTCAAGGAAACCGCTTATACGAACTTCGATGCTACGGTGGAGGTCCATCTGCGCACGAATCTGGACCCGCGTCAGGCCGACCAGCAGGTGCGGGATGTGGTCGTGTTGCCGCACGGCTTGGGCAAAGAGGTGCGCGTCCTGGTCTTTGCCCAGGGAGAAGGGGCGGCGAATGCCCGCAACGCCGGCGCAGACGTGGTCGCCGACGATGACGAGACCCTGAACAAGATTCAGGGCGGCTGGCTGGACTTCGACGTGGCGATTGCGACGCCGGACATGATGGGCAAGGTCGGCCGCCTGGGCCGCGTGCTGGGTCCGCGCGGGCTGATGCCGAACCCGAAGGCGGGGACGGTCGTCGCCGCGGAGGACATCGGCCGGGCGGTGACCGAGGCCAAGGCCGGGCGCGTCGAATTCCGCCTGGATAAGACGGCCAACATCCACGTGGCGATTGGGAAAGCCTCGTTCGACGAGAAAAAACTGTACGAGAATCTGGCGGCGCTGATGGACGCCATCAAGAAAGCGCGTCCGGCGGCCGCGAAAGGCAATTACATCAAACGCATCACGTTAGCCGCGACGATGGGGCCGGGGATCAAGGTCGATCCCAATCTGGCCCAGTCGATGGAAGCAGGCGGGTAAATCGCCCCGCCGCCCGAGAATCGATCCTTCGCCGAAGACAGCAGGCGCCCCGTCAAGGGTGGGGCTTAATCTCCTGCCCAGGTGAAGACTGGTGGAAACACCTCCCTTTGGGGAAAAGTCTTTGCCTGGCGCGACTCGGGCAAAGACTTTTGATTAGAAAGGAGGTGATTTCTTTGGCCAAAACGAAGCAACAGAAACAAGCCATGCTGGCCGAATACCAGGGTTGGCTGAGCAAGAGTCAGGCCGTGATTCTGGTGGAATACACGGGCGTGAAAATGGCCGACCTGGACGCCATCCGGGCCAAGGCGCGTGAGGCGGGCGGTGAATTCCACATCGTCAAGAACACGCTGGCCAAACTGGCGCTCGAACAGGCCGGCTTCAACGTCCCGGCTGGCGCGCTCGAGAAGAGCACGGCGATGGGCTTTGCTTTCAGCGACCCGGCGGCCTTTGCCAAGGCGCTGAGCGAGGCGACCAAGTCTATGGAAGCCATCAAGGTGAAGGCCGGCTTCATGGGCGCGCAAGTGCTCGGACCGGCCGATGTCAAAGCGCTGGCCAATCTGCCGCCGCTGCCCGTCATGCGCGCTCAGTTGCTGGGCGTCTTGCAGGCGCCGGCAGGAAAACTGGCGCGCTTGCTGGCCGAACCCGGCCGTCAGGTGGCTTCTGTGCTCAAGGCGTATTCCGAAAAGGCCGCGCCCGCCGCGGCGTAATTGGGCTGGCGTTGCTCCCGGAGCAATGCCGCATCTACCTGTGAATTGAAACTTCTAACTCATGCAAGGAGAATAAAAAATGGCTGATCTGGAAAAACTCGTCGAGCAGTTGAGCGCTTTGAGCGTTCTCGAAGCGGCTGAACTGGTCAAGAAACTGGAAGAAAAATGGGGCGTCTCCGCCGCTGCGCCCGTGGCTGTGGCGGCCGTCGCCGGCGCTGCGCCTGCTGCTGGCGGCGCAGCTGAACCTGTCGAGGAGAAGACCGAATTCGACGTCATCATCAAGGACGCTGGCCCGAAGAAGATCGAGGTCATCAAAGTCATCCGCCAACTGGTCAACCTGTCGCTGACCGAGGCCAAGACCCTGGCCGAGACCCCGGATGGCAAGGTGCTCTCCGCCGTCGGCAAGGACGCGGCGATGGACGCCAAGAAGAAACTCGAGGAAGCCGGCGCGGTCGTCGAGGTCAAGTAGTCTTCCCACGCGCCAATCGAAACCTCCCGCTTGCCTGCGGGAGGTTTTTGATTCGACGGTCGCTAGGTCTATGAAATGCGCTCGAATTTCTCGAACGGCGCTCCGCAGACGGGGCATTTCCCGTCGAGGGGCCCCTCATGGGTATAGCCGCAGTAGGGGCAGACGTAGTAATCCTCGCCCGTCGTCTCTTTGCCCAGGGTTTCGAGCGCTTTGCGATAGAGTCCCTCGTGAATCTTTTCGACCTCGTAGGCCCACTTGAAGGAACGCGCCGCCTGGGCCGCGTTTTCCCCTTCGGCTTCGGCGATCATCGGCGGATACATGGAGGCGACCTCGTAGTTTTCGCCGGCGATGGCCTGCTGCAAATTCTCGGCCGTGGACTGGATGCCGCCCATGGCTTTGAGGTGGTTGTAGGCGTGAATCATTTCGGCAGCCGCCGCGGCGCGGAACAACTTGGCGACTTGCGGGTAGCCTTCTTCGTCGGCTTTCTTGGCAAAGGCCAGGTACTTGCGGCTGGCCTGGGATTCGCCTGCGAAAGCGGCCTTTAAATTGTCGATCGTCTTGGACATGCTTCGCTCTCCTTTCTTGAAATCAAAATTCAGAGATATTAAAGCACAGATATCGATTGGACGGCGCAAGAATGAATCACCATTTGGGGATGATAAACATCCTGCCTTTTCCCCGTGCCTCAGCGACGGTTGACTCTTGCGCCCGAAGCAGGTATGATAAAAAGGCCCTCAGGCTGGCCGGGCGGTCGCGGCTCTGCGATGCGGAGCCGAGGAAAGTCCGCACTCCATAGAGCGCAGCGTCGGGTAGCACCCGGGGCGGGGAAACCGCCGTGAGGCGTTAACCTGCCGGACAAGGGCCACAGAAACAAACAGCCCCGCCCGTCAGGGCGCGGGTGATGGTGAAAAGGTGGTGTAAGGGACCACCGGCGTCTGCAGTAATGCAGGCGGCCAGGTAACCCCCGCTGGGAGCAAGGCCAAGCAGGGACGAAGCCGTCCGAGGACGGCGGGAGGCTGCTCGTCTCCTTATGTGCACCTCCCTATGGTGGGAGGAGCCAGTCCCGGGTAGGCCGCTAGAACGGTGCGGCAACGCGCCGTCCAGAGAGATGATCGCCCAGATAGAGCGTTGGGACGAAGTCCTTCGGGATGTAAACCAACACCCCTCTATTGGACAGAATGCGGCTTACAGGCCAGCCTGAGGCGATTCTTTTTGGCTCATCTTGAGAAAGAGTGATGGTACACTATAGGCATGGAATTTCCGATCACCGACCTCCTGAGCGCAGAAGAAAGTGAACGCTGGATTTTGGAACACTTTCATCCTGA
>JAIOAU010000033.1 GCA_019873655.1 Chloroflexota bacterium
TGCTTTGGCTGAATTGCCTGCTCCAGAGCCTTTTCAATTGCCGCTCCCTATCCCTTTGTCAGGGGTATGATTTTATGAGACTGTAAAGGTACGAATTTATGAGACTTTACACACTGTTCACCGAACACTGTTCACTGAACCTTCGGCCCTGCCTCGATGACCTCGCGCGGCGTCTCGGCCTCGAATTTCTTCATGTTGTCGATGAAGCGCGAGGCCAGTTGGCGGTAGCGCTTCCAGTATTCTTCCTTGTTGTGCCAGGCGCGCTCCGGGTACATGACATCTTCCGGCACCTCCGGGCAGGTCTTGGGGACCTGGAAGCCGAAGACCGGGTCGGTGTAGTATTCCACATCGTCGAGCAGGCCCTCGAGGGCGGCGTTGAGCAGGTTGCGGGTGTGGCGGATGCTGATGCGTTTGCCCACCCCATACGGGCCGCCCACCCAGCCGGTGTTGACCAGCCAGCATTTGACGTTGTAACGCTCAATTTTGCGCCGCAGCAGTTCGGCGTAGTAGGCCGGCGGATGTACCATGAACGGCCCGCCGAAACAGGCGCTGAAGGTGATTTCCGGCTCGTCGCGCAGACCGATTTCCGTCCCGGCAATCTTGGAGGTGTAGCCGGAGATGAAGTGGTACATCGCCTGCTCGGTGGTCA
Source organism: Chloroflexota bacterium (assembly GCA_019873655.1). Lineage (GTDB taxonomy): Bacteria > Chloroflexota > Anaerolineae > Anaerolineales > Villigracilaceae > JAFGSI01. The sequence goes on from JAIOAU010000033.1 coordinate 650, forward strand.
GGCGGGCGATGGGCGGCATCACGCCCGAAGCATCGCAGGTCAGGAAGATGATGTTCTTCGGGTGGCCGCCGCGCTTCGATTCGACCGCGTTCTCGATGAAGGTCAGCGGATAGGCGGCGCGGGTGTTCTCGGTGATGGAGGCGTCGTCCAGGTCGATGAAGCGGGTCACCGGGTCGAAGACCACGTTCTCCAGCACCGTCCCGAAACGGCGGGTGGCGGCGTAGATTTGCGGCTCAGCGGTCGGCGAGAGTTCGATGACCTTGGCGTAACAGCCGTCCTCGAAGTTGAAGATGCCGTTGTCGCTCCAGCCGTGTTCGTCGTCGCCGATGAGACCGCGTTTGGGGTCGGCGGAGAGGGTCGTCTTGCCGGTGCCGGAGAGGCCGAAGAAGAGCGCCACGTCGCCGTCCTTGCCCACGTTGGCCGAGCAGTGCATGGTCATCACGCCGTCGTGCAGGGGCAGGAGGTAATTGAGCAGGGTGAAGACCGACTTCTTGATTTCGCCGCCGTAGCCGGTGTTGCCGATGATGCACAGTTTCTGGGCAAAGTTGAGGACGATGAACGTCTCGGTGGGCGTCTGGTCAATCTGCGGGAAGGCTTTGAAGCCCGGCGCGGCGATGACGGTGAACTCCGGGACGAAGCGGCGGTACTCCTCGGCGGTCTGCGGCTTGATGAACATGTTGCGGGCGAAGAGGCTGTGCCAGGCCAGTTCGGTCACGATGCGGACCGGCAGACGGTAGTCCGGGTCTGCGCCGCCGTAGGCGTCCTGGACGAAGACGTCGCGCCCTTGCAGGTAGCCCTGCAGGCGGGCGAAGAGTTCGTCGAATTTATCCGGCGCGAAGGGACGGTTGTACTGTCCCCACCAGATTTTGTCCTCGTTCTCCGGCTCGCGGACGACGAACTTGTCGCTGGCAGCGCGGGCGGTGTGCTTGCCGGTGTTGACCACGATGGGGCCGAGGTGGGCAATCGAGGCCTCGCCGCGGAAAATGATTTCCTCGTAGAGCGCCTCGGCAGGCAGATTCCAATAGACTTTGCGCAGGTTGGTCAGGCCGAGATAGTCCAGCCCGTAATCGGAGCGGATGGCGGCGGCCTGTCCTTCGGCTGGGGTTTTGATGTTCAAAATGTTATTCATAGTCTCATCCACGCTTCCTATTCACTGATGACTGAACACTGGCTCTTACAGCCAATCCCTCACCAGTTTCCGGTCGCCGATGTAAATTTCGGACGGCGCGTTGGGGTCGAGCGCCCACTTCATGCGCTCGATGCCCTCGGTCAGGTCTTTGACCGAGCCGGCGTAACTCAGGCGCAGGTAACCCTCCATGCCGAATTCCTTGCCCGGCACGGTGACCACGAGAGCCTTCTTGAGCAGGAATTGCGAGAGTTCGGTCGAATTGCTCGCAATGCTCTTGCGGGTGTAAGCGCGGAAGTCAGGCAGGGCGTAGAACGTCCCCTGCGGCTTGACGCAGCGCACGTCGGTGAAGGTGCGCAGTTCCTGCATCAGCACGTCGCGGTTGTTCTGCATCGTCAGGCGCAGCGCCTCGACCACCGACTGCATGCCCAGCAGCGCCCCCTCCGCCGCGGCCTGCATGACGGGCGAGACGCAGGTGGTCGTCTGCGACTGGACGTTGGTCATGATTTCCACCATGCGGCGCGGGGCCACGACCCAGCCGATGCGGAATCCGGTCATCCCGTACGTCTTCGCCACGCCGTTGACGACGATGATTTTCGAGTTCTCGATGTCTTTATTAGTGTAGCGATAGGCCGGGACGGCGGTCTGCCCGTCGAAGACCAGTTTGTGGTAGATGTCGTCGCAAATCATGTAGATGCCTTTGCTCTCGCACAGTTCCACAATCTGGCCGATGAGTTCGGGCGGATAGACCGCGCCGGACGGGTTGTTCGGGCTGTTGACGATGATGGCCTTGGTGTAGGAGGAGACGACGCGCTCGATTTCGTCGAAGCGCGGGATAAACCCGCCGTCTTCGGGCGTGACGATGACCGGCACGCCGCCAATCATGCGAATCATCTCCGGGTACGAGACCCAGTACGGGGCCAGGACGATGACCTCGTCCTGCGGGTTGAGCAGGGTGAAGAGGACGTTCCACAGCGACTGCTTGGCCCCGTCCGAGACAATGACGTTGTAGGGCGCGACGACGCGGTTGTAGTTGTCCTCCATGTAGCGGACGATGGCCTTCTTCATCGAGGGCGTGCCGTCGGTAGGCACGTACTTGACCTCGCCTCCGGCCAGTTTCGCCGCCGAACTGAGGATGGCGGTGATGGGCGTCTTGTTCTTCGGCTCGCCGATGCCGAGATGAATGACCGGCTCGCCTTTCTCGCGCAAGAGGCGCGCTTCCTCGTTCAGGGCGATGGTCGGCGAGGCGGGAATCGAACTTGCAACCTGGCTCAGGCTCATGAAATCTCTCCTATCACAAAGCGAATAAACGGCAGAAATTGCTTCCGCCGATTCAACAACCCTATTATAATTTACTTGAACTCTTTCCAGCCCCCTTTGTGTTTTTTAGTACTTTCATCCATATTTGCCTGTGATGATTCTCAGGCGCAAGGAGCGGACATGAACGAGAGAATCGTCGAAGCAATCGGCCGCTGCAACCCCGACGAGCCCCTTCAGCCCGGCGACCCGCGCTGGTGCGACTTCGATCAGGCGCGCGGCACCAATCTGCACAGCCGCATTGCGCGTCGCTTGCGCGGCGCGGAGAGCGAAAACCGCTACAGTCACATCGCCCTGGCCGGGCATCGCGGTTCGGGCAAATCCACCGAACTGGCGCGCATCATCGACAACGCCCGCCGCGACGGCTACCTGCCGCTCTACGCCGTCGTCAACGAACAGGCCGACCCCAACGAAATCGGCTTCGGCGACCTCTTCCTGCTCATGCTGCGCCTGCTCGACGACGCCTTCCGCCAGGATGAACGCATCAAAGACCTGCCGGCCAAAACCGTCAAAATCGTCACCGACTGGTTCCGCGATGTCACCCGCGTCGAGGAGAAGGAGGTCGAGCGCGCCATCGAATTCTCCGGCCAGGCTTCCCTCGGCCCGACGACGCCGCTCGGCAAACTGCTCTCCGGCCTGAGCCTGCTGCGCAAGACGACCGGCAAACAGCGCGAGGAAATCCGCCAGGCGGTCGAAAAATACCCCGACCAGTTGCGCAAAAATCTCAATCTCTTACTCGAAGACGCCCGCCAATTGTGTCGGGAATACTACCCGCGCGGCCCGCTCTTCATCCTCGACAACCTCGACCGCTACACGCCCGAAATGATCAGCCAGGCCGTCCTGACCAATTCGGACCTGCTGAATGGCATCGCCGCCCACACGGTTTTCGTCGTCCCCATTCCCCTGCTCTACAACCCGCCCGGCGAGACGGTCGAAGACCGCTACGAACCCGAAACCCTGCCGATGCTGACCATCTTCGAACGCGGCAACCCCGACAACATCAACCAACTGACCCTCGACGCCCTGATCGAATCCATCCACCGGCGCGTCGCCCCCGACCTGTTCGCCAGCCCCGACCTGCCCGCCCGCCTGGCCTTCCTCTCCGGCGGCTGCCCGCGCGACCTGATGCGCCTGCTCAAAGAAGCCCTGCTCGAATCGGACGACAAAATCGACGAGCGGGCCGTCAACCGCGCCGCCAGCCTGGTGCGCGGCGAAATGGCGCGCAAACTGACCCTCAAGCACTACGACATCCTGGCCCGCACCTTCCTCGACACCCGCATCAACCCCGATGAAGACGGGCGCTTCCTGCTCTACCGGCGGGCCGCCCTGGAATACAACGGCGAACGCTGGGTGGGCGTGCATCCCCTCCTGTGGGACACCCCCGAATTCAAGCAAGCCCTCCTCAACGCCCGCCGCGCCCGCCGGACGGTCAACCAACGCTGATGGGCAAAGAACCGACTCAAAGCACCGACGTCCCCGATGAGTTCGAGCGTTTGCAGCGCTTCGTCCGCTACCACCTCGACCACTTTACGCTTGGCTTGGTGCGAGTCAACCATCCGGGGCTGCGCGACGAACTGGTCTCCCGCCTGCAAAAATCGCTGGCCAGTTACAACATCCGCGTCACCCATCTCGACCTCTCCAACCGTCATCCCCAAAACCTGCGCGACGCCATCGCAACCGACCCGGTCGCGCGCCGCGTCCTGACCGCCCCCGACAGCGCCGCCCTGGTGATCACCGGCATGGAACACCTCATCGAGGCGACCACGCCCCTGGACGGGCGTCCGCCTTTCGCCGCCGCCCTCAATGCCGAGCGCGACTTGCTGCGCAACAGCCTGCCGCTGCCCATCCTGTTCTTCCTGACCGACCACGCCATGGACCGCCTGGACATCGCCGCCCCCGACTTCTTCGACTGGTACAGCGCCGTCTTTCGCTTTCAGGCTGTCACCGCCCCCCTGCGTCGCCCAGACCCGCAGTCCAGCATCTCCCTGCTCGGTTCGCGCACGCCCGCCTACCCCGTCCCTCCCGACGACCTGCAAAACCAGATCGAAACGCTCGAAAAGACCCGTCAACTGCTGGCCGCCGAGGGGACCGATTCCTACCCCGAACTGGCCGAAATCCTCAAGAAAATCGGCCGCCTCTACGCCAGCCTGCCCGACCTGGCCGACCGTCAACTGGCCGTCTCCTACCTGAAACAGGCCGCCAGAATCTACGAACAGGTCAACCGCCCCGCCCAACAGGCCGACGTGCTGGCCGAACTGGCCGAAGTCTATTACTGGATCGAGGATTTCAATCAGGCCAGCACCTACTTCAAAGACGCCCTCGAAATCTACCGCCTGCTCGGCAACCGGCGCGGCGAGGCCAACTGCCTGCGCAGCCTGGGCGATGTCCACCTCCCTCTGGCCGAATATCAACTGGCCGAACGCTACTACGAACGCGCCATGGAAATCTACCGCTCCCTGCGCCTGCGCACCGAGATGGCCGTCTGCATGCGCAGTCTGGGCGACGTCGCCCGCCTGCAGGCCAAGTACTTGCAAGCGGAAACCCAATATAAAGAAGCCCTCAAGGTCTTTCGCGCCGCCGGAGACGAACTCTCCGAGGCCACCTGCCTGCAATCGCTGGCCGACAACTGCCTCCAACAAGGCCAATTTGACGCCGCCCAGCGCCGCTTCGAGGACGCTCTCGAAATCTACCGCCGGCACAACAACTTGCTCGGAGAGGCCAACTGCCTGCGCGGCCTGGGCGAAGCCTACCGCATCCAGGCCGACTATTTCACCGCCCGCGCCTACTTCGAACAGGCCCTCGAGCGATACCAGGCCCTCGGCCATCGCCTGGGCGAAGCCGACAGCATCCAATGTCTGGGCGATGTCCACCGCCGCCTCGAAAAACTCGACCGCGCCGAAGCGGACTACACCGAGGCCTGGGCCATCTACCGTTCGATCGGCAACCGCCTCGGCGAAGCCAACGCCATCCAGAATCTGGGCGACGTTTACTTCCAGAAGGGCAACTACACCGCCGCGGCCGAGTTCTACGCCACCGCCCTGCCGCTCTACCGTCAGATGGAAGCGCGCGCCGGCGAAGCCCACATCCTGGCCGCCCAAGGACAGATCGCCCTGGTCACCGATCGCAAAGAGGAGGCCGAACGATACCTCAACGAGGCCATCCGCCTCTACCGGGCCATCGGCGACCGCTATTCGATTGCCGTCCAAACCGGAAACTATGGCTGGGCCTTGCGCCGCGTCGGCCGTCACAAGGAAGCGCGCCCCTACCTGCTGCGCGCCGCCGAACTCTTCACCGCCCTGGGCATGGACGACCACGCCGAGCGGCATCTGGAAGCCGCTAACGAAGAAGAACCGGCCTGAGCGCCAATCCGGCAAACGCGGTCACAGAAACGCCGCGAAATCTGCCGGTGCGCCAAAGGGCAGCGTCTTCGCTTCCGGCAGGATTCGCCCCACCAGCCCGCCCAGCACCGTCCCGCATCCGACCTCGATAAAAGTCTCGACCCCCTGCGCTCCCATCCATTCGACCGATTCGCGCCAGCGCACACGGCTGGTCAACTGCGCGGTCAGATTGGCGCGCATTTCTTTGATCGATTCCAGCGGCCGGGCCGTGACATTGCAGACCACGGGCGCGTCGGGCATGATCAGCGCAATCTCCGCCAGGGCAGCCGCAAATTCCTGCTGAATGCCGGCCATCAACGGCGAATGCGCCGCCACGCTGACCGCCAGCGGAATCGCCCGCCGCGCCCCGGCCTCTTTCGCCAGTTGCACCGCCCGCTCGACTGCCCCCCTCTCCCCCGACAAAACCGCCTGGCCCGGACAGTTATCGTTGGCCACCTGAACCGCCGCCCCCGCCGCGCTGGCCTGAGCGCAAATGGCCTCCAGAACCGAGACCTCCAATCCCAACACTGCCGCCATGCTTCCGGGCGCGGACTTTCCCGCCCGGCGCATCAATTCGCCGCGCAGTCGGACCAAACGCAGCCCGGTCTCGAACGGCAGCGCGCCGCCGGCCGTCAGCGCAGAGAACTGCCCCAGGGAATGACCGGCCAGGTACAGCGGCCGCAGGTCCGGGCGGAGCGCCCGCAGAACGCGCAGCGCCGCCGTCGAGTGAACGTACAGCGCCGGCTGCGTGTTGGCCGTGTCGTTCAGTTCGGCTTCCGGCCCCTCCCACATCAGGCGCGAGAGCGGGAATCCAAGAACGGCATCCGCCTCCTCGAAGGTCTGGCGGGCGAGCGGATGCGTTTCGGCCAGGTCGCGGCCCATCCCCACGCGCTGCGACCCCTGGCCGGGGAACAAAAATGCGATTTTTTGCGAATCGAAAGTCATGCCCTTTAAAACACAAACGGGCCGTCGGCGTGACGGCCCGCGAGAAGAACAAAGCGGTCAGGATTTCTTCTTTTCCTCTTTTTTGACCTCGACCACCTCGCGGCCTTTGTAGAAACCGCAATTCGGGCAGACAATGTGCGGGGGAATCATCGTCCCGCAGTTCGAGCAGGCGACGAGGTTTGCGGTTTCGAGCGCGTCGTGGGCGCGGCGGCGGTCGCGGCGGCCCTTCGAGTGCTTTCTCTTCGGATGTGGGGGCATTGCAAACTCCTTATGTTGCCGCCGAATCCGGGCGGCGAATGATTTCCAGGGTTAAGCGGGCTGATTATAGTAGTGAAGTGCAGAGGCGTCAAGCCTTGACCTGCTGCAAATAGGCTTCCATGAAGCCGTCCAGGTCGCCGTCCAGGACCGCGGCCGTGTTGCTGGTCTCGTACTCAGTGCGGTGATCCTTCACCATCTGGTAGGGATGCAGCACGTAGGAACGAATCTGCGAACCCCACTCGGCTTTGGTGTATTCGCCGCGCAGAACGGCAATCTCTTCTTCCTTTTCGGCCTTCTGGATTTCGAGCAGGCGGGCGCGCAGGATGCGCATGGCAAACTCGCGGTTCTGCGTCTGCGAACGCTCGTTCTGGCAGGTGACCACGATGCCGGTCGGCAGGTGGGTGATGCGGATGGCGGTGGCATTTTTCTGGACATTCTGCCCGCCCGCGCCCGACGACTTGAACGTATCCACTTTGATCTCGGAGGGATCGATGCGGACCTCCGGACTGTCGAAGGCCACCTGCGGCAGGACCTCCACCAGTGCGAAGGAGGTATGCCGCCGATGGGCGGCGTCGAAGGGCGAGAGGCGCACCAGGCGGTGCACCCCCTTCTCGGCCCGCAGAAAACCATAGGCGTATCTGCCGTTGACCGCAATGGTGACCGACTTGATGCCGGCCTCCTCCCCTTCGGAGAGATCGAGGATTTCGGTCTCGTAGCCGCGCCGCTCGGCCCAGCGCAAGTACATGCGCTGGAGCATGGCCGCCCAGTCCTGCGAATCGGTGCCGCCGGCCCCGGCGTGGATGGCCAGCAGAGCATCCCCCTCGTCATACGGACCGGAGAGCATCGCCGCAAAACGGCGCTTCTCGACCTCTGCTTCGAGCGAGGCGATTTCGGCCTCCAGGTCGGCGCGCAGGGATTCGTCGCCCAGGCCGACCAATTCGACCGCATCGCGCAGGCGGCGCTCCAGGCCGCGCCATTCCTCGACCTGCTCGCGCAAATTGGCCGCTCGCTTGCTCACCTGCTGAGCATGAGCAGGATCGTCCCAAAAATCGGGAGCGGCAATTTCCCGCTCCAGTTGCGTCAGTTCGTTCTCCTTGCCTGCCAAGTCAAAGACGCACCATTAACTGGCGAAGTACGTCTTCCGTCGTTTGCAAACGTTCGAGCAAATCCTGCATGTCGGTTTTCCTTTCCTGTCGTCAATCGGCCAGGACGCCCTTCACGAAGGCGTCGGGGTCGAAGGGAGTCAAATCTTCGGGTTTTTCGCCCAGGCCGGCAAACAAGATGGGCAGTCCGAGTTCTTTGCGGATGGCAAAGGCCATGCCGCCGCGCGCCGAAGTGTCCAACTTCGCCAGAATGACTCCGGTCACGCCGACCGCTTCTTTGAACGCCCGCGCCTGGGCGAGAGCATTCTGGCCAGTGGTCGCGTCCAGCACCAGCCAGACGGCGTGCGGCGCGCCGGCCAGGGCCTTGCCCGCCACGCGATGGACTTTCTTGAGTTCTTCCATCAAATTATAACGAGTGTGCAGACGCCCGGCCGTATCCACCAAGACGACGTCCATTTCTCTGGCGACCGCCGACTGAATGCCATTGAAGACCGCCGCGCCCGGGTCGGCGCCCATCTGACCGGCCACGACCGGCAGCCCCAGCCGCTCGGCCCAGACCTGCAACTGGTCGACGGCCGCGGCCCGGAAGGTGTCTGCGGCGACGAGCAGGACGCGCCGGCCCTCGTCGGCGAATCGCCGCCCCAACTTGGCGGCCGTAGTCGTCTTGCCCGAACCGTTGACGCCGACCAGCAGAATGACCGTCGGCCTGGCCGGGAATTCCAGAGCGGGCGGCGCATCCAGGCGGGCGCGCAATTCGGCCTCGAGCAGGGCGCGCAGGTCGGCGGCGCGGCGCAGGCCGCGGGTCCGGACGCCGGCGCGCAGGGAGTCGATCACCTCGGCGGTCGTCTCCAGTCCGAGATCGGCCTGAATCAGCAACGCCTCCAGTTCGTCCCAGGTCTCGGCCTTGATTTCAGTCGCGCCAAAGACGCCCGCCAGCCGCCCAAAAGCGGCCTGACTGGTGCGGGCCAAGCCTTCTTTCCAGCGCGAAAACACATCGGCCATACCCGCCGATTATACCGGATATGCAACTTTTTTTCGGCGGCTGCATCTGACTAGGACGGGCAAGGCATGTTTTGTGATATACTCGCCCCGAATACGGAGGTAACATGAGCGAAGGTTGGACTGAAGTCAAAGCAACCTGGTTGGGAGAACTGGCGTTCCGCGGCGAGAACGCCGCCGGAGCGACCATGCAAATCGGCGATCTGGGCGAGCAGAAGGGCATCGGGCCGATGCAAATGCTGCTGCTCGGCGTGGCCGGCTGCACAGGCATGGACATCGTCTCCATTCTGAAGAAAAAGCGCCTGGAATTGACCGATTTCCAGGTGCGGGTGCGCGCCCGGCGCGCCAGCGACTATCCGATGGTGTACACCGAGATTCACGTCGAATATCTTTTGTGGGGAGAGAACCTGCCCGTCAAAGACGTCGAACAAGCCATTCAGCTTTCCGAAGAGAAGTATTGCAGCGCGGGAATCATGATGCGCAAAGCCGCGCCCATTTACAGCACCTATCGTATTCTCAAGCCCGGTGAAAAGGCCGATTAAATTCAAGGAGTTGTTCTCATGAGTCAACCTATCCACGTCAGCGACGCCGAGTTCGAGCAAAGCGTTCTTCAGAATCCCCTGCCGGTCATCGTCGATTTCTGGGCGCCCTGGTGCGGGCCGTGCAAGATGGTCGCGCCCATCCTGGACAAAATCGCCGCCGAACACGCCGGCCGCCTGGTGGTGGCCAAGGTCAACACCGACGAGAATCCCGAGTGGGCTATGAAGTATGGCGTTCAGGGCATTCCCACCATGCTGTTCATCTACGGCGGCAAGATCGTCCACCGTCAGGTGGGCGCGCTGCCCGAGCGCACTCTGCGCGAGATTGTCAACCAGTTCCTGGAAGTGGCCAGCACGCGGCAATGACAAACCAGAACCCGTTTCCTTCGAGGAAACGGGTTCTCTCGCTTCATCGCTCGACTACCCGCTCGATGCGCGCCCCCAGGGCGCGCAATTTTTCATCCACCCGTTCGTAGCCGCGGTCGATCTGCCCGACGTTGCGGATGGTCGACTCGCCTTCCGCCGCCAGAGCGGCCAACAGCAAAGCCATGCCGGCGCGGATGTCGGGGCTTTCGACCTTCTCGCCGTACAATTTCGACGGCCCCTGAACAATGCAGCGATGCGGGTCGCACAGCACGATCTGAGCGCCCATACCCTTCAGTTTGTCGGTGAAATACATGCGGCCCTCGAACATCCAGTTATGGAAGAGAACGCTGCCGCGCGACTGGGTGGCGACGACGATGGCGATGCTCATCAGATCGGTCGGGAAGCCCGGCCAGGGCATGACGCGGATTTCGGGGATCGCCCCGCCCAGGTCTGGCTCGATCTTCAAGCGTTGACGGGCGGGAACGATCAGGTCGCCCCCCTCCTCCTTCCAATCCACGCCCAGACGGCGGAAGACGATGCGGACCATGTCCAGATATTGCGGACCGGCGTCTCGGATGCGGATTTCGCCGCCCGTCACCACCGCCGCGCCGATGAAACTGACCACCTCGAGATAATCCGGCCCAATCGTGAACTCGCCGCCGTGCAGCCGGTCGACGCCCTCGATGTGGAGCGTGTTCGAGCCGATGTTCGAAATGCGCGCCCCCAGGGAATTGAGCATATGACACAACTCCTGGACGTGCGGCTCGGAGGCGGCGTTGCGCAAGATGGTTGTCCCCCTGGCGGTGACCGCGGCCATGATGGCGTTCTCCGTGCCGGTCACGGAGGCCTCGTCGAGCAGGATGTCCGCGCCGCGCAGCCGTCGGCGGGCGCGGAAGGCGAACGAGCGCCGGTATTCGACTTGCGCGCCGAGGGCTCTCAGCGCCAGAATATGCGTATCCACCCGGCGGCGGCCGATGACATCGCCCCCAGGCGGCGGCAAATGGACCTCGCCGGCGCGGGCCGTCATCGGCCCGGCGAGCAGGATCGAAGCCCGGATGCGGGCGCACAGGTCGGGGTCCAGATTCGCCGGGCGAACCGAAGCGGCCGTGACGCGCCAGGAATGATTGCCCAAGTCTTCGATCTCGACCCCCAGACTGGCGATCAACTGGCGCATGTCGCGCACGTCGCGGATATCAGGCACATTATGCAAAACGACCGGCTCATCGGTCAGGAGCGCAGCGGCCAGGATGGGCAGCGCGGCGTTCTTGTTCCCCGCCGGCCGGACCTCGCCCTTGAGCGGATAACCACCTTGGATGATAAATTTTTCCATGCGTCCTCCTCGGCAAACGGATTGTATGACAATTTCTCGATTTCTTCAAGCCGCGGCCGACCGGAGGAGTGGCTAATACAGTATGTCTATACGAAATTATTTTGTAATCTGGTTGTGATTAATGAAATGAACGCGGGCGCGTATAATTTTATTGTGAGCGCAACGCTTCTCATTCCCCTCCTGGCCGGCCTGGCCGCCGCCTGGCTGGTCAACTACCTGGCCGACGTCCTGCCGGAGACGCTGCGCCTGAGCCGCCCCGTCTGCGCCAACCCGGACTGCCGTCAGCCCTTCGGCTGGGGCGACTACCTGCTCCTGCGGCGCTGCCGGTCCTGCGGACGGCGGCGCGGCGGGCGCGCGCTGGCGGTCATCGTCTTCCTGGCGGCTCTGTCCGTCTATCTCTGGCTCGATCCGCCCGCCCGCCTGGGCTACGGGTTCGCCCTGCTCTTGCTCTCCTATCTGGCGTTGGTGACGTTGATCGACCTGGAGCATCGCCTCATTTTGCGCCCCGTGAGCGTCGCCGGCCTGCTGATTTGCACCGCGGCCGGGTTGCTGCTTCACGGCTGGCAAAGCACGCTCGCCGGCTTTGCCGCCGGTTTCGGCCTGATGATGCTCTTTTATCTGGTCGGTTTGCTCTTCAACCGCCTGCGCGCCCGCCGACTGGGTCAGGAAGCCGGCGAGGCCGAGGAGGCCTTCGGTTCGGGAGATGTCACCCTCGGCGCATTGCTGGGTTTGCTGCTGGGCTGGCCGCTGATTTGGGCCGCCATCTTGCTCGGTTTGCTGTTGTACGGCGTCATCAGCCTGGCGATCATCCTCGTCCTGCTACTGTTGCAGCGCTACCGCGAGCGCGCCTGGAGAACGTTCGTGCCGCTCGGCCCCGGTTTCATTCTGATCGCTTTCTTGATGATTTATTTTCCATCCGTCATCGCTGCGCTGCTGCCCAAGTAGGACAGATGGAGGATTGCGCAGGCAGAGTGGTCGTATAAACTAAAAGTAGGAGTATTAGAAGGATGGAAAACAAAAAGGGGATTTGGATCTTCAAGCGCAAACGGCGCACTCTGGCCCAGGCCATGGTCGAATTTGCCCTGGTCCTGCCGGTGTTGCTGCTCATCGTCTACGGGCTGCTGGAAGTCGGCCGGCTGATCTTCATCTATAGCATGGTGACCACCGCCAGCCGCGAGGCCGCCCGTTTCGGGTCGGCCACCGGTCTGAATACCGGCGGCACGCCTCAGTACCAGAACTGCGCCGCCATCCGCGCCGCGGCGCAGCGGGCCGACTTTCTGAACGTCATCGAGGACGCCAACATCATCATCCAATATGATCACGGCTCGGGGACGCCGTACACCGGCAGCGAGCCGCCCATCCGCGGCTACCCGACGCCCTTCGACACCTGCACCGGATCGATCGACACCGGCGTCCAGGTCACCATGGGCGACCGCATCGTTGTTCTGGTGACCGCCCAGTTTACGCCCATTGTGCCTATCGTGCCGCTGGGGACCATCAATGTCCGCTCGGCCAACGCCCGCACCATCATCGGCAGCGTCACCGTCGCCGGGACGGCCCTGCCCCCGCCGCCGTTGCCGCCCTCCGACTCGGACGGCGACGGCATTCTCGACCCCTACGACTCCTGCCCTTACCAGGGCGATCAGGGCTATGGTCTGGACCCCAACGGCTGTCCGCTCCCGCCCCCGGATGGCGACGGCGACGGCGTGCCGGACGCTTCCGACAACTGCCCCTACCAGGGCGACCAGGGCTACGGCGTGGACCCCTACGGCTGCCCCAACCCCACCCCGACGGCGACCACCTCGCCCACCATCACCCAGACCCCCACCATCACCCTGACCCCCACCATCACCCCGACTCCCACCGAGACCGGAACGCCGACCGAGACCTACACTCCTACCATCACATTCACGCCCACCAACACCGTCACCCTGACGGCTACGCCGGTCAATTGCTCGCTGTTGAGGCACAGCGCCATCACGACCCCCAACAACACCATGGTCATGCAAATCAACAATTTGACCGGCGCGCCGCTGATCGTGACCCAAATCTTCGTGCAATGGAACCATGACCGCGGCTTTCAGACCGGCGGCGACAAGACCCTGCGCCTGCAATCCATCACCCTGGCCGGCGTGCAAATCTGGACCGGCAACGCCGTCGGCCCGAACCTGACCGCCGCCTACCTGCCGAGCGCGGGTATCACGCTGCCCACCGGTATACACTCCATTGTCTTTACGTTCCATCAAAACTACAACAACGAAGATGGAACCGAGCGTATCACGATGCAATTCGCCAATCACGGCTGCCAGGCCTATACCCTGGATTCCAACGTCTATACGCCGTGGCCATGAATGAGGTGCGGAATGCGTAATTGGAAAGAGTATCTGCCATCGAAACGACGCGGACAGAGTCTGGTCGAACTGGCCATCTCTTTGACCGTGATTCTCTGGCTCCTGGCCGGCGCCATTGACCTGGGCAGCGCCCTGTTTGCCTGGATCTCCCTGCGCGACGCCGCCGAAGAAGGCGCCATCTTCGCCTCGCTCTACCCGACCATCGACAGCAACAACAACGGCCGATACGACAACGGCGAGGCGTTGAACACCGCCGCCATCGCCGCCCGCGTCCGGGCCACCTCGACGAATCCCATCAACCTGAACGACACCGTCAACGTCACCGTCAACGTCGAGATGACCTCTCCTCCCTGCGCCGGCGGCGCAGTGACCGTGACCGTCGTCTACAACTATCGCATCATGATGCCCCTGACCAGCACGATCATCGGCACAAACACCATCCCCATCCGGGCATCGGCGACCAATACTTTATTACGGTATTCTTGTCCTTGAATCCTACCCATCGGAGGTAAACCATGAACCAACGCTCGAAACAACCTCGCGGCCAGGCGCTGATCTTCATCGTCTTCGCCATCATCGGGCTGATCGGCCTGACCGCCCTCGCCGTGGATGGGGGTAATGCATTTTCCGAAAAGCGCCACGCCCAGAACGCCGCCGACGCCTCGGCGCTGGCCGCCGCGCTGGCCAAAGTCCACGATCAGGACTGGCTGGCCGCCGCCAGAGCGCGCGCCGCTTCGAACGGTTATACCAACAATCTGACCCGCGACCAGGTCATCGTCAACAACCCGCCCGTGGTGGACGACTGCAATCCCAACGACACGCCCAGCATCTACGTCGGCAACAGCGAATACATCCAGGTCATCATCCGCGTCAAGGTGCCAACGTACTTCGCCTCGGTGGTGGGCTGGGACACGCTCAACGTCTGCGCCGAATCGATCGCCCGCGCCCGCCCGCCGCACACCGAGCCGATGATCTTCGGCAACGCCATGGTCGGTTTGAGTCCCCACGACTGCCAGGCCGTGCGCGTCCACGGCACCTCGGATACCGTCCTGATCGACGGCGGTCTGTTCGTCAACTCGGACAGCACCTGCACCCAGGGCGCCTTCAACCAGAGCGGGAGTTCGACTCTCACAGCCCCCAATATCTGTGTGGTTGGGACTTACCGCTACGATGTCGGAGAGGTAAGCCCGCCGCCCAGCCATTGCAACCCTGTCCCCTACCCGCCTCAAATGATCATGCCGGAAATCACCTGCTCCACCGCCGGCACCAAGACCGGCAACGTCATCACGCCTGGTACTATCCCGGCTTCATGGCTGAGCGGAGACGTCACCCTCCAGCCGGGCGTGTACTGCATCAACGGCGATGCGACAATCAACGCCCATGATGAAGTTCAGGGCAGCGACATAGTGCTGTACTTCATGAACGGCGGCCTGCACATCAACGGCGGCGCGACCCTCAACCTTGACGCTCCCGACTCCGGGCCTTACGCCGGCCTGCTGATCTACCTGCCGCTGAACAATGACAGCAGCCTGATCCTGAACGGCAACGCCTCTTCGACCTTCACCGGCTCGATTCTGGCCCCCGCCTCAGATATCCAAATCAACGGCACCGGCTCGGCCGACACCTACCAGACCCAGGTGATCGGCTACACGCTCGACATCATCGGCACGAGCGACACCGTCATCCGCTACAACGACAATCAGAACTACGACGCCACCGTGCCGCCCCAGATCGAAATCGTCCGCTAGACGGGCGAAGCGCCCGACCAAAATCGAGGAACCCGATCTCCTTGAGAGAGCGGGTCCCTTTTGCATTAGACCTCTTATAAGTGCCCTGCGCCCTGAGAAGAATAAGCAGAGCGGCAACGCTTTTTTGATTACACAGAACGCTTTGCGATTTGCAACATCCCCTGCGCCCGGCCTAACACAGACGCGCCGAACAAAATCAGCGCAACCCCCAGATTAGCCAGCCAGAATCTCGGCCCCGAAAGGTCGTAACGAAAGACCCAGACATAGATGACAAGGGGGGCAATCTGAATGGAAATTTGCTGCAAAGGATACACCTTGCTGGCAGCAGCGTGACAAAACGCCAGTTGCGTCTGCGAGACGCCGTACACATTCGTCCCAACCAGGATGAGGCAGGAGAGGACAAAGAGCGCCGCCTGGACGCCATCCGCCGTCCCACCGAAGACCGCCCCGATGGTCAGCAGGAGCGGCAGAATCCACAGGTTGGAGATGGCGAAGGGGAAGCCGCCCGAGACGGCCAGGAGCAGGCCGCGCGGCTGGCCGGTCAGGCGCAGGGCGGTGAGATAAGTCGCCCCCCACAGCGCGCCGAGGGTCAGGGAGAAGACGGCCAGTCGGGAGAGCAGACCGGGAGCGAACAAATCCACCCGGGCAGCGGGGATGTCAAGATGCAGCCAGCCGAGGATGGCCATGCCGGCGACGATGGCGAGGATGGCCAGGTATTCGAGCGGACGCAGATGCTCATCGAGCAGGCGCACCGACGCCAGCGCCAGGACGATCAGGCTGGAGGCGGTCAGCGCCGGGACGAGAGCCGGACCGATGAGCCGCTGGGCGGTCAGGACGAAGGCCGTCCCGAAGCCGAAACTGCAGACGATGCCCGCCCACCAGCGCGGGCTGCGCGTCAGATGCTTCATCATTCCCTGGCGGCGCTGAGCCTCCGTCAGGCGGTTGACAGCGCCCTTTTCGAGAATCGCGCCGCAGGCGTTCATCACGCCCGAAAGGAAGCCGCAGAGAAGGCCGAGGATGTAGGAGGGGTCGGTCACGGGAGGGAAAGGGTCAGCCGCCCACGGCGCGGATGAGGGACTCCGGAACCCAGAAACTTCCGTATCCGAGGAACATCAAGATCAGGGCGGCGGCCAGGAGGAGAAGGCCAAAGGCGATCAGCAGGCGGTCGCGGGTGCGATAGGTCAGTTTCTCCAGCCAGGTGCGCGGTCCGACGCCGAACGCGCGCAAATCCATGGCGTCGATGATGTCCTCCGAGCCGATGATGGCGTGAATCGTCACCGGCACGATCAGCGGGCCGAGTTTGCGCACCTGTTCGATCAGCCCGCCGCGGATTTTCTCCAATTCGTAGCCGCGGGCGCGCTGAGCGTCGCGGGTGAGTTGAAAGTCGCGCCCGAAGGTGGGGATGAAGCGCATGGTCAGGTCCATGGCATAGGCGATCTTGTCGGGCAGGCCGAGGCCGCGGAAGGTCACGCCGTAGAGCGCCGGGTCGAGCGAGTACGGAATCAAGATGGTCATGATGGCGATGCCGAAGATGCGGGCGAACTGGCTGGCGGCGAAGAAGAGGCGCTCGAGGGTCACCTTCAGGACGGGCGTCCAGCCGAAGAGCGAGAAGGAGGCGCGGAATTCGGCCAGCAGATGTTCCTGCTGATAGACCTCCGTCCCGCCGCGGCCGGTCAGGAAGGTCAGGAAAGCAAAGAAGACGATGAAGCCGATGATGAAGAGGAAGGCGCGGCGCATTTCCTTCCAGGTCACGCCGGAGGTAAACAGGACAAAGAGGGCGATTCCCAGCAACCCCAGGAGGAAACGCAAGTCCCAGAAGAAGAGGGTGACGACCAGGTTGCAGGCGTAGAAAATCAGCCAGGCCCGCGGGTCGAAGGACTGGATGAAAGACTTGCGTTTGCGATAACGCCAGGCGACTAACATCGGTGGTCAGTGTTCGGTGTTCGGTGGTCGGTGGTCAGTGACCAGCGGGGACTGGTCACTGACCACGGTCGAAGATGGGTTCTAGCGGCCGGACTGGCGCTGGACCGCCTTGTAGGCGACGACCAGCAGCGGGACGAGGATGGCCGCAAAAATCAGGTTCGGGCCGGCCGCCGGCAGGAACTCGCCGACGATGGCCAGCACCGGCGGATAGCCGTTGATCCAGATGTCGGAGATGGCGGCGAAGCCGATGCCCAGGATGTTGCCGAGCATCGACCAGGTCACGGCGGTGGCGATGTCCAGGTCTTTGCCGAAGACGAAGCGCACGATCAGCACCAGCGCCAGGCCGATCAAAATCGAGACGCCGGCCAGCAGGCTGATGGGCGTTTCGCCGAAGGTGTCGTTCTCCGGGTTATAGTAGGTCAGGTTCTGCAGGGTCGGGTTCAGGAAGTACAGGACGGCGACGACGGCCACCAGGACGATGCCGACGATCAGGACGACGTTGAGGCTCTTCTTCTTATCGCCGAACAGCATCGGCAGGCCGGCGACCAGGCCAATCAACCCGTTGCCAATCGACCACTGCGGGCTGAGGCCGAAGCCGGTCAGGGCGTCGCCGAACATGTTGCCGACCGCGCCGCTGAAGAATCCGACCACCGGCCCAAAGGCGTAGCCGAAGAACATCGGGATGGCAATCGCCGGCCGCAGCGCCACCTGGCTGACCGAGGGGACGACGAAGACCGTCCCGTTGAACAGCCAGGAGAAGACGGCGTAGAGCGCCGCGCCGATCGCCATCCAGACCACCTGGCGCGTCCCGACGACCCACGCCTGGTTCTCGCGCGTGAACAGGAACAGGACCAGGACGATGAGCAGGCCGACGATGACGAAGGCGAAGCGCAGCAGCGGATTTTCACCCGTCTGCAGGCGCTCGATGCCGAACTGGTTGCCGATCAGAATCGTCCCCCAGATGAAGGCCAGGGTGACGATCAGGGCAATGACGATTCCCCAGATTTTTTTCATGATTCTCTCCTTTCTAAAGTCAAGACGGAAGATGCGCCAGCGCCTCGGCCCGCAGGAAACGGCCCGTACGCGGGAAACGTTTCAGATTGGCCGCCAGGAGCGAGGTCGGGACGAGGCGGCAGGCTTCGAGCCGCTCTGTGTCGCGCAGCACCTCCTGCGGCGCGCCGTCGGCGACCAGGCGGCCCTCCGCCATCAGCAGGACGCGGTTGGCGTAGATGACCGCCAGGTCCACATCGTGGGTGATGAATAGAATCGCCTCAAAGCCGGGCATTTGGAGAATGCTGTCCATGAAATTCATATAATTTTGATAATCCTGCCCGGCGGTCGGCTCGTCCATCACCAGGATGCGCGAGCGCATGGCCAGGATGGCGGCGATGCTGACGCGTTTTTGCTGGCCGAACGAAAGGGCCAGCGGGGGGTCTTTCTCTTTGTCGCTCAAGTTGACAATTCGCAGCGCTTCCTTCACCTCCTTTTCGATTTGTTCTTTGGGATGATGAAGATTGCGGGGGCCGAAAGCCAGTTCGTCGTAGACCGTGGGGGCGAAGAGCATGTGGCTGGGACTCTGGAACACATAGCCCAGCGTGCTGGCAATCTCGGCCACGCTGGCCTGACGGGTGTCGTGTCCGTCCACCAGCACGCGGCCGGAACGGGGTTTGAGCAGGCCGATGGCGTGTTTGACGAAAGTGGTCTTGCCGGCCCCGTTCGGGCCCAGGACGGCGATCACATCGCCGCGGCGGATGTTCAGATTGATTCCGTGCAGGACCTCCGTCCCGGCCTCGTAACCGAAGGTGACGTTTTCGAAGCGGACGATGGGTTCGTTCCCCCGCTCGGCCGCCCCCGGCAGGACGGTCAGCGGCGGCGGAGGCGGGTCGGCCTTGGCGCGGCGGATGATCACCTCGGCCGGCAGTTTGACTTCGCGATAGTCCACCGCCTTCTCCAGCCCCTTCAGCGGACCCAGGTAACGGATTTCGCCCTCGGACATGAACATCACCCGGTCGGGGCGGATGCCGAGCACATCCTCGACGCGGTGCTCGACCATCAAGACGGTCATGCCCTCGTCGGCCAGCCGGCGCACCATGGCGAGGGTCTCGGAGGCCGAGGCCGGGTCGAGGCTGGCGAGCGGCTCATCGAGCAGGAGAATCTTCGGGCGCATGGCCAGCACGCCGGCCAGGGCCACCTTCTGTTTCTCGCCGCCAGAGAGGTTGTACGTTTCACGCAGACGCAACGAGGAAATATTGAGATATTCCAGGGCGGCGTCGGCGCGGCGCAGAATCTCCTCCCGCGGCAGGCCGAGGTTCTCCAGCCCGAAGGCCACCTCGTTCAGAACCTTGGTGCCCAGAATCTGACGCTCCGGGTCCTGCAACACCGTGCCAACAATTTGCGAAATGCGCACCAGCGGCCAGCCGGAGGGGTCCTGGCCGTACAAAAGAATTCGGCCCGAAACCTCGCCCTTGTAAGAGCGCGGAATCAGGCCGTTGATGGCGCGGATGAGGGTGGTCTTGCCGCATCCGCTTGCCCCGGCGATGAGCAAAATCTCGCCCGGACGCGCCTCGAACGAGAGGCCGCGGATGGCCGCTTCGGCGCGATCGCGGTAACGGAAGGACAGGTCTTCGACGATGAGAGGAAGGTCAGAGGACATGAGTCGCTGTTAACAACACGCCGGACGGACAAGCGCCTCTATTTTACCATTCGTCCGACCGAAAGAAAAAGAAAACCGCCCCCGAGATCTCTTTTGACTTTTAGAAGCCGCTACCATGACACAAAAGGAAGGTCTTTGAGTACAATAAAATCGCCTTGCGCGCTCTGTGGTTGGGGTTTCGCGCTGTTTCAGGCGGTTTTATGCGCCTTCCCAACGGGATCGAGATGGGGCCATCGCTGCGACCTATTTGGGAAGGCGGTTTATCAAAGTGAGCGAGGTGTTATGCCCAAAGCAGACCGTCTTTTTTCCCTGGTAGAGTTTTTGAAACTGCATCCCTACGCCTCGATGAATCGGCTTTGCCGCGAGTTCGGGGTAACGGAGCGCACGATTTACCGCGACATCCGCGCGTTACAAGGCCGCAGCATATTCATCGAGTTCGACGCGGAACGGGAAGGGTATTATTTGGCCAGCAAATCCTATATCCAATCGCTCCATTTTTCTCCAGAAGAGGTGCTGGTGATTCAAATGGCGCTGACCGCCCGTCCCATGCAAAGAACGCTTTTCGGGCGCGCCGCCCAAAGCGCCCTGTCCAAGATAGAGGCGGCGACGATGTCGAGCCTCGAGACTTCGCCAGACGCCATCAACGCCAGTTTTGTGCTGGAGCCGGCCTCCCTGACCGATTACTCGGATTTCGAAGACGTTTTCAATACTTTACAAAAGGCCTGGCGTCTTCGGCGGACGGTGGAAATCGAGTACGACTCGAAAAGCGACCCGCCCGATACGCCGCGCACAAGGCTGGTGGATGTCTATGGGGCTTTTACGGAAAAGACCAGGTGGTACATGGTGGGGTTTTGCCACCACTCGAAAGAGGTGCGCACCTTCAAAATGATTCGCATCCGGCAGGTCAGGCTGACCGAGCAGTCTTACATCCTGCCGGATTCTTTTTCGGTGGAGGAATATGTGCGCGAGGCCTGGAGTTTGTTCCGGGGCGAGCCAAAGGTGAATGTGGCAGCGCGTTTCTCTCCGCAACTCGCGCACCTTGTGCTGGAGGAGAAATATCACCCCACCCAGCAGGTCGAAGTTCAGGCGGATGGTTCGGCCATTTTTCGGGCGCGGGTGGCCGGCTGGCGCGAATTCGGCTGGTGGCTGCGTCAGTTCGGCGACGAGGTGGAGGCGCTGGAACCGCCCGAACTGCGCGCCGAGTTTGCCCGTCTGGGGAGGAAATTGACGCAACTGTACGATACAGACTGACGGATTCTGTCAGTGTGACATTGTAGAATCATAGGGAAATGGTCGAAGAGTCGAATGGTCTGGAGGAAAGTGTGAAGGTGAAGGCGTTGGCCGTTCATTCGCGGTTGGCGGTAGAGGCGTTCAATACGGCAATGCAAACAATGTGATGATAGAATTGCAGTTGGGTCAATCAAGTAAGGAGCGTTTTGCATGGGAATGGATACCAATACGATTGGAAGCGTTTTGAGCGAATACTTAAAGAAAGTCGTCCCAGCGCTGTTAAAACAAAATTTTCACCTGCACTTGGTCAAGGGCGGGCCGGACTATCCCCACCTCTCGGAACAGTCTCACTTTGCTCACATCGTCAACGGCGTCTTTGGCCTGAGCAGGCTGGTCCAATTCTTGGTTTCCCGGCAGGTTACCGTACCCGGTCTGGATGAAGGAATGTTCCGCAAGGCGTTGGCCGCGTATACGGTCCACGAAGTGCACAAGGACAGTAGTATGGAGTTGTTGGGGGCCTCCGAGTTCAGCATCCCCCTGGAACGGCTGCGGGAGGAATACGAATGCCTGGGGCTGGATGCTTTTGCCGAACTGGACGAGCACCTGCTACGCGCGGCCAACGTCCACAAACGGAGTCCCAAACACGGCGACCTGCTGATGAGCGACGACCCTGACGCAACGCGGTTATGGCTGCTGGTGCGCATTGCCGACACATTGGCCTCGGTGCAGACGCCGGCCGAGGCGACCGATTCGCTGCGAGGGTATCTCGCTGACCTGGGGCCGGCTTTTGCACCTGCCAGCCCGCCTGGCAAATGGGCGCTCTACTACCACGAGATCCGCGATGTGCGCGGCGCGCTGACCAACGCCATCCACCAGGCCGTGGCCCGGAAACTCGAGGCCGACTTGGGCTTTTTCCCCTTGCTCTATTTTGCCACCGGTGCACTTTATCTGGGGCCGGCGAAAGTTGACATGGGAGCAGCCAACAATGTTATTCCTGACGTCACCAACCAGGTGCTTCAATTGCTCACCCAGAGCGCCGGCGCAGACGCGATCCGTGACGGACTGCGCGGTCAAAAGTTCGACTTTGAACCATACGTTTACGCCTTTGCCTCCATAGAAGACTTGCTTCAGGTAATACACGATGATACATTGGCTGCCAAGGCCAATCCCAGCATTGCCGAGGATGAGATAAAAGACCTGAGCGAAAATCGCAAAGGGTTACCTGCCAATTGGCGCGATACAGTAGAGGGACGGCTTGGTATTTGCCTGCTGGACCCGAAAAAACACAAAACATTCAACGAACTGTTGTTCCACGTGCGCCGCTACCTGCTCTACGTGGACACGCTCCTGCGCGACCTGAACCCGGCAGAAAACCGGTTGGATTGGTTCCTGCGCACCTTCGCCATCCCCCAGCCCTACGCCGACAACCTGCGTCGGGAGGCAGACATCTGGGCCAAAGGAGGGATTGGCAAGTATGTCCTGGTGATCGCCTACCACTTCTTGCGCGGGCCCGACTTTGCCGAGCGACCAGCCGAGGCGTGCCCTCCGGAACAGGTGCTGGGCCGGCTGCACCGACGGGTGCTGGACGCCTTCCGCCAGATAGATACCCAGGCTGGTCGGCAGGCCGCCGTGGCCGAACTGGGACTGTGCCAGGACCTGGAAGCCTACCTGCGCGAAAACCTGTATCTCTCGTTTGCCCCGGCCAGCCTGCTGGAGGACGATGGGCTGGCAAGTTACGCGAAAGCCAAACGGAAGGGGCACACCGGTCAGGTTTGTTCACTCTGCAATCGCCACAGCGAATATGTGCGGGAGTTGCGCACCGGCATCCTGGATGATTTTGGGCGCGTCTTTTCCAACCGCGTGCTCCCGGCCAGAGAAGCGCCCCAGGGCAACCGCCTGTGGTGTCCCATCTGCCAACTGGAGGCTATCCTGCGCAAAGCGATG
>JAIOAU010000034.1 GCA_019873655.1 Chloroflexota bacterium
AACTATGGTTTTAACTGCGGTCCACTCCCGAACCGCTTATAGACAATAAACACCATCATCCTGTATAATTTAGTCGCCTGCATACTAAACTGCAAAGTGGGGCTTATACAATCCTCACACTTACCAATATCCTACACGCGAATATTCCTGGAGTCAAGTACCATGGCCAAAAAACTTCTCGAACAGGCCCGCGACGCCCTTCGCCTCAAACACTACTCCTACCGCACCGAACAATCCTACATCGACTGGATGCGCCGCTTCATCCTCTTTCACAACAAACGTCACCCCATCGAAATGGGCGCTCCCGAAATTCGGGCCTTCCTCGTCCATCTCGCCAACGACCGCAGCCTCTCCGCCTCCACCCAGAACCAGGCCCTCTCTGCCATCCTCTTCCTCTACCGCGAAGTCCTCCACAAAGAAATCGAACCCATCCTTCTATCCACCGCCAAACGCCCTGAGCGCCTCCCCACCGTCCTCTCGCGTCAGGAAGCCCTTGCCATCATCAATCGCATGACCGGCGTCTACAAACTCATGACCCAACTCCTCTACGGCTCCGGTTTGCGTCTGATGGAGTGCCTCCGTCTGCGGGTCAAAGACCTCGATTTCGAATACCGCACCATCACCGTCCGCGACGGCAAGGGCGAAAAAGACCGCGTCGTTCCCCTCCCGGAGACCGTCATCCCCGATCTGCGCCGCCAGATCGAACGCGTCCGCATCCTCCACGAAGAAGACCTCGCCGCTGGCTCTGGCGAAGTCTACCTGCCCTATGCCCTTGCGCAGAAATACCCCGGCGCGGCCCGCGAACTCGCCTGGCAATACCTCTTCCCCGCCTCTCACCTTTCCCGTGACCCTCGTCCGCCCTCCGCTGGGGGCCGCCTCCCTGTTCCCCCTCCCGAAACACAGCCCCTCGCCCCCGCGCCCTTGACGCTTCAACTCGCCAACGTGCAAACGCCTCAACCTGCCAACGTGCAAACGCCTCAACCCGCCAACGTACAAACGCCTCAACCTGCCAACGTGCACCCCCTCCGCCGTCACCACCTCGACCCCTCCGCCCTCCAGCGCGCCATCAAAACGGCTGTCCGCCAGAGCGGAATCCCCAAACGTGTCACCGCCCACACCTTTCGCCACTCCTTTGCCACCCACCTCCTCCAGGCCGGATACGACATCCGCACCGTCCAGGAACTCCTCGGCCACAAAGATGTCCGCACCACCATGATCTACACCCACGTCCTCCAGCGCGGCGGCCTCGCCGTCCGCTCCCCCCTCGACGAGAACCACTCCTACTCTTCTGAAAAAGATTCCTGATTCTCGCCCTCCGGAGTCCGAAGTCTCCAGACTTCAGCCCCGAATCATTCTCAATCACCTCCTTCGTGTAATTCGCGTCATTCGATGCTTAACCACTTCCTTCGTTCTATCCGTGTCATTCGATGCTTATCCACATCCTTCGTTCCATTCGCGTCATTCGATGCTTAACCACCCCCTTCGTGTCCTTCGATGCCCAATCACCTTCTTCGTACAATTCGTGTCCTTCGATGCTTATCCACCTCCTTTGTTCCATTCGCGTCATTCGATGCTTAACCACTTCCTTCGTCCCATTCGTGTCATTCGATGCTTAACCACCCCCTTCGTGTCCTTCGATGCCCAACTACCTTCTTCGTGCCATTCGATGCTCAACCACATCCTTCGTCCCATTCGCGTCCTTCGATGCTTAACCTCCTCCTGATCCCCGAACTTGGGTATAATTCGCCCATTCTCGCAGACTCGGAGCAAGCATGACTCACCCCACCTTTACCGGCGCACAGATTCGCCAGACCTTCATTGACTTTTTCGTCGAGCGCGGTCATACCTTCGTCCCCTCCGCCTCCCTCGTCCCCGGCGGCGACGCCACCCTCCTCTTCACCAACGCCGGCATGGTCCAATTCAAGGACGTCTTCCTCGGCACCGACAAGCGTCCCTACACCCGCGCCGTCAACTCCCAGAAATGCATGCGCGTCGCCGGCAAGCACAACGACCTCGACGACGTCGGCCGCGACGACTGGCACCACACCTTCTTCGAAATGCTCGGCAACTGGTCGTTTGGCGACTACTACAAAAAAGAAGCCATCGCCTGGTCCTGGCAACTCCTCACCGAAGTCTGGGGCTTGCCGCGCGAGCGCCTCTATGCCACCTGCTTCAAAGACGACCAGGGCAACATCCCCACCGACGAGGATGCCGCCGCCATCTGGCGTCAGCAGCCGGGCATGAACCCCGACCACGTCCTCTTCTTCGGGCGCAAAGAAAACTTCTGGGAAATGGCCGACACCGGCCCCTGCGGCCCCTGCTCCGAAATCCACATCGACCGCGGCGAAGAGTTCTGCAACCTCAAGGGCAAGCCTCACCGCTGCGAAGTCAACGGCGACTGCGAACGCTTCCTCGAACTCTGGAACAACGTCTTCATTCAGTACAACCGCCTCGGCCCCGACACCCTCGAACCCCTCCCTGCCACCCACGTCGACACCGGCATGGGCTTCGAACGCATCGTCGCCGTCCTCCAGGGCGTTGACTCCAACTACAAGACCGATCTCTTCCGCGGCGCGCTCGACGTCTTGCGCTCCCTGACCGGGGCCAGCGAAGCCCAAATGTACGCCGACTTCACCCCCTACCGCGTCATCGCCGACCACGGCCGCGCCGCCGCCTTCCTCATCGCCGACGGCGTCGTCCCCGGCAACACCGGCCGCAACTACGTCTGCCGCATGATCATCCGCCGCGCCGCCCGTTTCGGCGCCAAGATCGGCCTCCACGACCCCTTCCTCGCCCGCGTCGCCGAAGCCTTCATCGCTGAATACGGCGACTTCTACCCCGAACTCGTCAAACACCGTCAGGCCATCTTCGACAACCTGACCCGTGAAGAGATTCGCTTCGCCCGCACCGTCGAGGCCGGAACCGCCTTTCTCCAGGGCCTGCTCGACGACCTTCAGCGGACCGGCCAGACCGTCCTCGACGGCCGCAAAGCCTTCGACCTCTACGCCACCTACGGCCTGCCCCTCGAAATCACCCGCGACATCGCCCGCGAACAAGCCCTCGAAGTGGACCAGGACGGCTTCCGCGCCGCCATGGAGGAGCACCGCCTCGCCTCCGGCGGCGGCAAAGCCATGGGGCCGCTCGGCGGCGAAGACGCCGAATTCTACGCCGGAGTCCTGCGCGCCCTCCAGGGGGCGGGTCGAATCGGACCCGAGGGCGTGCAGCACAACCCCTACGAGTGGCTGCAGGCCGAGGGTCCCGTGCTGGCCCTCGTCGTCGAGGGGCGTCAGGTCGAATCGGCCGGGGCGGGGGAGCGCGTCGAAGTCCTCCTGCCGCGCACCGGCTTCTACCTAGAATCCGGCGGCCAGGTCGCCGACGAAGGTCTCATCCGCGCCGCCGACGGCTCCTGGGAAATCGAAATCGACGGCGTCCGCAAACCGGCCGCCGGCGTCATCGTCCACACCGGCGAAGTCTTGATGGGTCATCCGAAGGTCGGGGACGCCGCCCTCGCCATCGTCGACGCCGACCGCCGCCACGACATCATGCGCAACCACACCGCCACCCACCTCCTGCATCACGCCTTGCACGAGGTGCTGGGCGAACACGCCCGCCAGGCCGGCTCCCTCGTCGCCCCCGACCGGCTGCGCTTCGACTTCACCCATCCCGAAGCCCTCACCCCCGAACAATTGGAGCGCATCGAACGCATCGTCAATGCCGCCGTCGCCGCCGACATGCCGGTCGTCCCCCAGTGGAAGCCGCGCGAGGAGGCCATTGCCGAGGGCGCGATGGCTCTCTTCGGCGAAAAATACGGCGAGACCGTCCGCACCCTGACCATCGGCGACAAGTATTCCTACGAACTGTGCGGCGGCACGCATCTCGACCGCACCTCCGATGTCGGCCTCTTCCTCATCGTCTCCGAAGGCTCGGCGGCCGCCGGCATCCGCCGCATCGAAGCGGTCACCGGCCGCGGCGCGTACGAACTCGTCGCCCGCCGCAACCGCGCCCTCAAACACGCCGCCGCCCTGCTCTCCTCCACGCCCGAGATGGTCTCCGTCAAGGTCGAGGCCCTGCTCGACGAACTGGCCGCCGCCCGCAAGCAGATCGCGGCGCTGCGTCAGCAACTGGCCCTCTCGACCTTCTCTGCCCGCCTGGCCGACGTGCCGCGCGTCAAAGAGGTGCCCGTCCTGGCCCTCGAAATCCCCGCCGCCGACGCCGACACCCTGCGCCTCCTGGCCGACCGCTTCCGCCAGAAATACCCCAGCGGCGTCTGCGTCCTGGCCTCCGCCCCCGATGACCGCCCCATCGTTGTCGCCGCCGTGACCGAAGACCTGGTCAAGCGCGGCCTGCACGCCGGCGACCTGGTCAAACAGGCCGCCGCGCCGCTCGGCGGTTCGGGCGGCGGGCGTCCGACCCTCGCCCAGGCCGGCGGCAAAGACCCGACCCGCCTGGCCGAAGCCCTCGCCGCCGCCTCCCGCTGGGTCGAAGAAAAGTTGAAATAATCTCCTTCAGGGGCCCGGTCGCTCTCAGAGACCGGGTCCCTGCAAGGCAAAGTTCAGGTCGAGACCCAGCCCCTCTCAGAAGCCGGGTTCTTTAGAGAGGGCGCGACTCTCTTCCTTGATTTTCCGTATCTTCTCCATAGATGGGCGGGTTTAACTCAATATGAGGCCTCGTCGGCCGCCGAGATCATTTGTCCATTCGTTCGTTGAATCCTTTATTTTTGGAGGTGATCAGATGGATACGATCGTTTGGTTTGCCCTCGGTTTCATCTCTGGAAGCATTCCTTTCTCTCTGCTCATCGGAAAACTGGTCGCCGGGCGCGACATCCGCACCGTCGGCGACGGCAATCCCGGCGGGGCCAACGCCCTGCGCGCCGGCGGTCTGAAGGCCGGCGTCCCGGCCATTTTGCTCGACATCGCCAAGGGCTTCGTCCCCGTTTACTTCGCCCAGCGTTACAGCGTCTCCGGCTGGGACCTCGCGCCGGTCGCCCTCGCCCCGATTCTCGGCCACGCCTTCTCCCCCTTCCTCAAGTTTCGCGGCGGCAAAGCCCTGGCCGCCACCGGCGGAGTCTGGCTGGCGCTGGTCGGTCTGCCGGCCCTGTTTGCCTACGCCCTCCTGGCCGTCCCCTTCACCCTCCTGCAGGAGGAAGACGCCCTCTCGGCAAATTCCGGCATGATTTCCCTGCTGGCGTATGCCGCCCTGCGCGGCCCCGCCTGGTTGTTCGTCTTCGCCGCTCTGAACGCCGCCCTGATCGTCTGGACGCACCGCCGCGACCTGTTCCGCGCCCCTCAGTTGCGCCCCTGGGTGTCCAACCTCTTCTCCGGGAGGGGCGCATGAGCGACTTCATCCATCCTCATTATCTCTTCATCCTGATTTTCCTGACCCTCGGCCTGTTCACGGCTCTCGGCAACTACATCATCGTCCGGCGCTTCGACCACTACCCTCCCGCCGAACATTTCCCGCGCCTCTCGGTCCTCGTCCCGGCCCGCAACGAAGAGGCGAACATCGAGGCCTGCGTCTCCTCCCTCCTGGCGCAGGATTATCCCGACTACGAGGTCATCGTCCTCGACGACCATTCCACCGATAGAACGCCGGATATTCTGGCCCGCCTGAAGCGCTCTCACCCCCGCCTGCGCGTCCTGACGGGCGAACCTCTTCCGCCGGGCTGGATGGGCAAACACTGGGCCTGTCATCAACTGGCCCAGGCCGCCGACGGCGACCTGCTGCTCTTCACCGACGCCGACACCCGCCACGCCCCCGATTCCCTGCGCGCCAGCGTCTCGGCCCTGCTGGCCGAGCGGGCCGACCTCCTCACCGCCTTCCCGCGCGAGGAAATCGTCACCTGGGGCGAGAAACTGATCGTTCCTTTCATCGGCCTGGGCATCTTCTGCTTCCTGCCCATCGGCCTGATTCGCCGCTTCCGCTGGTCGGCGGTTTCGGTCACCATCGGGCAGTTCATGCTCTTTCGCCGCGCCGCCTACGAGGCCATCGGCGGCTACGAGGCCGTCCGCGACCAGTGCGTGGACGACGTCCGCCTCGGCCAGCGCATCATCGAGGGCGGCTACGCCTGGACTCTGCTGGACGGCGCCGAGCATGTCGCCTGCCGCATGTACCGCGGCTTCTTCGACGCCGTGGATGGTTTCAGCAAGAACCTCTTCTCGGTCTTCGACTACCGCATCCTGCCTTACCTGGCCACCTTCTTCATCGTCGGCCTGGCCTTCCTCGAACCGCCGCTGGCGCTCCTGTCGCTCTGGCTGGGCTACCCGCTGACCTCTTTCCCGCCCGAACTGGCCGCCCTCTCGGTCTTCATCTCCCTGACCCTCTGGCTGATTGCCTTCCGCCGCTTCCGCTTTCCGGCCTGGCTGGCGCTTTTCTATCCGGTTATCACTTTCCTTTTCATCCTGGTGGCCTTGCGTTCGTTTGTCCAGGCGCTGCGCGGCACGGCCACCTGGAAGGACCGCGTCCTCGAGCGGGTCGCGCCTCGCTGGCTGTGACACATTTGCGCTTCGGCACGTTATAATGGGGGCGTGAAGACTCACGTCATCCACCTGGATGAACACGACGACGTCGTCTCGGCCCGCGACAAGATGACCTGGGGCCGGGCGGCGCGTCTGCTGTTGGTGTACCCCAAACGCGGCCGCATCCTGCGGCGCGCCTTCGACCTGCGCCTGCTGCAGCGGCAGGCCGTCTCGCAGGGCGCTTCCCTGGCCCTCGTGACCCGTTCGGCCGAAGTCCGCCGCGCCGCCGCCGGGCTGGGCATCCCCGTCTTTCGCAGCGAGGCCGAGGCCCAGCGCTATCACTGGCCGAAGCCGCCGCGTGGTCCGCGTTTCAAACGCGTCGGGCCGCGCCCCGATTTCCGTCTCTGGCGCGCCAGCCTGGAGCAGCCGGAGGCCCCCTGGCGCGACCACGCTCTCGTGCGGTTGGGGGTCTTTGCCGCCGCCGTCCTGGCGGTGCTGTTCCTGCTCGTCTTGCTCGTCCCCTCCGCCGACATCCGCCTTCAGGTCGAGACCCGCACCCAGACTCTGACTCTGCCCTTGCGCGCCAGCCCCGAGGTTGCCGCCCTCAACCTGGCCGGAGTCGTCCCCTCGCATCGGGCGGTCGCCGTCGTCGGCGGCATGCAGACGGCTGCCATCACCAGCCTCAGCGACGTTCCCGACCAGTTCGCCAGCGGGGAGGTGGTCTTCCGCAACCTGACCGATGAACAAATTGGCATTCCGGCCGGGACGATCGTCCGCACGCTGAACGAGCCGGTCTGGCGTTTCGTCACCACCGCCGACGCCGTCGTGGAGGGGGAGGTGGATGCGACCGTGACCGTGCCGGTGCGGGCGCTCGTGGCGGGCGCGGCGGGCAACCTGCCCGGCGGTTCGCTGGTGGCCATCGAGTCTGACCTGGGGGCCAGCCTGGCGGTCACCAACCCGGCCCCGATGAGCGGCGGCACTGACCGGCTGGCCGTCGTCCCCTCGGCCGAAGATCGCGCCGCCTTGCGCGAGGCCTTGCTCGCCGACTTGCGTCAGCGGGCGCTGGAGCAATTCGAAGCCGAACTGGCGCCTGGCGACCTGCTCTTCATGGACACGTTCACCGTCAGCCGGGTGTTGAGTGAAACATACCTGCCCCCCGCCGGCCAGCCCGGCAACCGCCTGACCCTCACCTTGCAGGTCGAATTCCAGGTGCATTACGCGGCCGGCGCAGACCTGGCCCGCCTGGCGACGGTCAGCATGGACGCCAGCCTGCCGGCTGGATACGAGGCCGTGCCCGACAGTTTGCGCCTGATCCCGATCGGCGAGCCGGTCACCGGACAGGATGGCGTCACGCTCTGGCGGATGCGCGCCGAGCGCGAAATCCGCCAGCGAATCGACCCGGCCGCGGCCGCCTATCTGGTGCGCGGGCGCACGCGCCGCTCCGCCGCCCGTCATCTGGCGGAGGCTTTCCCCCTGCTGGCCCCGCCCGAATTCCGGCTGAAGCCCTCTTTCTGGCCGTTCTTGCCCACCCTGCCGTTTCGGATTTCGGTGGAGTACTGATGCGCGTTCTGGCGGTTGACCCCGGTTCCAAACGCATTGGCCTGGCTGTCAGCGATCCCACTGGTGCGATTGCCAATCCTTTGACGGTCCTGACTCACGTATCGCGCGCCGTGGACGCCGCCGCCGTGGCGGCCATCGCCGCCGAACAGGGCGTCGGCCTGATCGTGGTCGGCCAGTCGCTGGACGAGGACGGTCGGCCGACCTTCGAGGGCCGACGCGCCGCCCGCTTCGCCGAGGCCCTGCGCGCCCAGACCTCGCTGCCGGTGGTCTTGTGGGACGAGGCTTTCAGCACGCAGGAGGCCCGCGCCGCCCGCCTGGCGATGGGCGTCCGGCGGGCGCGCCGCCGCGGCCACCTCGACGACCTGGCAGCGACCGTCCTGCTCCAATCCTATCTGGATGCTCAAGTCCGTTCTGGGTGACCGATGAGACTTCGACATTCTTTGCTCCCCTGGTTTCTGCTCGCCCTGCTTGCCTTTGCCGTTCTTGCCGTAATCCTTTCCCTGCCTTCCTGGGCGACCGAATCGTTCGGGCAGCCCGCCTCCAATCTGGGGGCAGGGCAGCGCTATAACTACTCGCTCAAGTTATTGCTCGAATCGGAAGCGCTCACCCAGCCGTGCAATCCCGACGCCCCTGAGCAGATTTTCGTTGTCCAGCAAGGGGAGACGGTCGATTCGATCGCCTCTCGCTTGGAGGAGGCTGGTATCGTCTGCGACGCCCAGGTCTTCCGCGATTACCTCGTCTGGTCGGGGCTGGACCGCACCATCCAGGCCGGCACCTATCGTCTCAGCCCGGCCCTGACCGGCATGCAGGTCGCCCGCGCCCTGCAGGATGCCACGCCGACCGAGGTCGCCTTCGTCGTCTATGCCGGCTGGCGGATGGAAGAGATTGCCGAGGCCTTGCCGGCCTCCGGCTTGCAAATCTCCCCGCAGGATTTTCTCGCCGAGGCCTCTCTGCCGACCAATCCGCCGCCCTTTCTGCCGGCCGGGGCCAGTGCCGAGGGCTTCTTGGCTCCGGGCGAGTACACCCTGCCGCGTTCCGCCACCGCCGAGCAGTTGGTCTCGGTGCTGATTCAGAACTTCACGTTCGCGCTGACCCCCGAATTGCAGGAGGGATTTGCCGCTCAGGGGTTGAGCGTTTACCAGGCGGTCATCCTGGCTTCGATTGTCGAGCGCGAGGCGATCTTCGACGAGGAAATGCCGACCATCGCCTCGGTCTTCTACAACCGGCTGCGGGTCGGCATGAATTTGCAATCCGATCCGACCGTGCAGTATGCCATCGGTTTTACCGGCGACACCTGGTGGAAGAATCCGCTCAGCCTGAGCGACCTGGGAATCGAATCTCCCTTCAACACCTATCTGTACCCCGGCCTGCCTCCCGCGCCGATCAGCAATCCCAGCCGGGCGGCGCTCGAAGCAGTGGCTTTCCCCGCTCAGACGAATTATTACTACTTCAGCGCTATGTGCGACGGCTCGGGCTATCACAATTTCGCCGAGACCTTCGAAGAACAACTGGAGAATCTCTGCCGTTAGGGGGACTCAGCCGAACCACCGCCGACGCCGGTCCAGGCGGCGCAGGCTGGCCTCTTGCGCGGCTTGCTGCGCGGCCCGGTATTCCTCGGCGGTGATGGCGCGGCTCAATTCGGGAAACCGCCAGGCGTGATAGGCGGGGTGATATTGGTCCATCAGATTCAAGTACGTATCGGTCGAGATTTCTTCGGCCAGAAAGCGGACGATTTCCGGCGTCCCGGCCAGGCCGTTCGGCAGGATCAGGTGGCGGACGAGCAGGCCGCGCCGGGCGATTCCATTTTCGTCCAGTTGCAGGTCGCCCACCTGACGGTGCATTTCGCGCACCGCTGCCTGGTTGACCGCCGGATAATTCTCCACCTCCGAGTAGCGCCTGGCCTTTTCGGCGTCGGCGTATTTCATGTCGGGCATGTAGATGTCGATCACGCCGTCGAGCAGGCGCAGGGCGGCGAGCGAGTCGTAGCCGCCGCTGTTGTAGACCAGCGGCAGGCGCAGACCGTTCGCCGCGGCGACGACCAGCGCCTCCAGAATCTGCGCCACCACATGGCTCGGCGAGACCAGGTTGATGTTGTGACAGCCCAACCCTTGCAGTTCGAGCATCACCGCCGCCAGTTCCTCGGCCGAGACCGGCTCGCCCAGATCGGTCTGGCTGATGTCGTAGTTCTGACAAAACTGGCAGTGCAGGTTGCAGCGCGTGAAGAAAATCGTCCCCGAACCGCGCCAGCCGCGCAAGGGGTCTTCTTCCCCCAGGTGGGGGCCGTAACTGCTCAGGCGGGCGTAACGGCCGGTCTTGCAGACGCCCATCTCGTCCGCCAGGCGGTTGACGCCGCAGGCGCGGGCGCACAGCGTACAGCGTTCCAAGCGCTGGACGGCCTTCTCTGCCCGGCGGGCGAGTTCGCCCGAAGCGAAGAGAGCCAGATAAGCAGGCTGGAAAGCGGTCATGGAACCGGGAATATCATCTTTTGGCGGGCAGGGCGAGGTTTACGTCCTGCTCGTCCAGGCGGACGAAATACGACCCGATCCAGGCGGCCAGGCCGAGCGCGCCCAGAATCGCCCCGCCCAGCGCAATCTCCTCCAGCAGGCTGTGGATGAGATAGGCGGCAAACTCGTGGCCGAGTTCGATCAGGCTCAGGGAGAGATAGGGCGGCAGGCTGCTGGTCAGGAGCAAAATCCAGGTTTGCTCGAAGATGGCGGCCAGGCTGGCGGCGAGAATCAGGGCAGACAGGCCGGCCAGGAAGGCGGGAATGCCCCACCAGCGCATCCAGGATTTGGGCGTCCGCACGACCAGCAGCGTCACGAAGAGCAGGAACAGGAGAGGCAGGTCGGGGCTGAGACGCATGCCCAGGCGGACGAGCCGCAAGCCCGGGCGGGGAGCAGAGGCCGGCCCGCCCAGGACTTCGACCTGATCGGGAATCTGGCCGGCGATGAGTTGCAGTTGATCTTCGAGCATGGGATGCATGCGGCTCAGCAGGTCTTCGGGCGGGCGGCACAACGAGACCTGTCCGCTGTAACCGGCGACGAGGCGCTCCAGCGCCTGGATTTCGGCCTGGTCGCAGGGCGGCTGGGCGCGGATGATGGCGAGCAGGGCGTTCAGTCCCTCCGGGCCGGTGATGCGCTGTTTGACGCTGTCCATCGGCAGGCTGACTTGCGCCTGCTGGCCGTTCAGGTAGCGGAAGGTTTGATCGAGGGCGTCTTCGATGATGCGCTGCAGTTCTTCAGGCGGCATGATGGCGGTGATGATTTCTTCCCAGTTTGCCACCGTCAGGTTGCGCAGGTAGCGCGGCGCCGGTTCGGTGGTGACGGCCAGCCCGGCCTGGCGGAAACAGGCCGCAATTTGTTCGCGTTCCTGGTCGGTGCTCAGGCGTTGTTCGGAGGCGATGGCTTCGTAAGCCTCGGCCCCCAGCGCCCTGCGGACGCATTCCTGGACCTGGGGCGGGGCGGCGGGCAGGGGGTTTTCGCCCGGCCCCACATTGACGGCCGGGACGGTCAGGCTGGCGCCGTATTGCTGGACGCAAGGCTGGAGGAGTTGCAATTCCGAGCGCGAGGGGGTATCTTCGCCGCTGGAGAGCGTCTGGTATCGTTCCTCGCCCAGGGTGCGGCGGGCGCAGGCCAGGAACTCCGCCGAGGCGTTTTCGCAGAGCAGAGGATTTTCGGTGCACGGGTCGTAGTTGATGCTCAGGACGATTTGCTCGGCAAAGACGCGCGGCATGCGCTCGTAGGCTTGCTGTTCGCGCAGGGCTTCTTTGTAGAGGGCGGAGTCCATCAGGCGGCGGTCGATGCCGGTGGCCAGGAGCGCGAACAGCACAGCGGCGACGAAAGCGGCGGCAGAAAGTCCGGCAAGCCCCCTCCCAATCGCTGAAAACATCTTTCGCATAGCCATCAACCCCTGCTGCTCAGTGGTCTACGCGTTGCTGGCCAGGTCAATGTAATCCTGGGTAACCGTTTCGTCGAGCGAGCCGCCCAGGCGGGTGATCAGTTCGGCCACCAGCGAGGCTTTGTGTTCGGCGTCCCGGCGGCTCCAGGTGCGGCTTTTGATTTCGAGGTAGTTTCCCAGCGGCGGCCGGTCGAGGCTGTCCAGGTTGATGAAGAATTCGGTTTCCTTGTACCGCACCAGCCAGCGCAGACGGTCTTTGTCGATCGGCACCTCGATAGACGGTTTGAAGTATTCTCGATAGAAACGCAGGCTGTTGGCCGCCGGGGCCAGGTAACGGCTGCGGGAGAGGAGCACGTCGTGGCCGAATTGCCCCTCGCGGGCCGGGCCGATCAGCGTCAGCCGGGCGCGCACGCCGGCGATGTTGCCCTTGGCGTCGATGGTCTCGTCCTCGCGGTAACGCAGCCAGCCCTGGGAGGGGTCGTCGAAGCCGAAATAGACATCGTGCTGGTGATAGTGCCGCTGGCGGATGATTTCGATCCCCGGCGATTGCAAGGCTTGCTGAACTCGCAGCGGGTCGTCGATCTTGACTTTGACCTGCACCTCGAAGGACTCCTCTTCCATCGATCCGCCCAGGGCGATCAGTTTCGAGAGGACCGACTGCTCGCGTTCCATCAGGAATATGTCGATGCGGTGGGCGTATTCCTGGGCCGCGGCCAGCAATTCGTCTTCGTCGAGGGTCAGCAGCCGCTGCGCGCGCATGACCCACTTGCCATCCACCATCACGTCGGTCACGTCGCTGGCTTTGCTGGCATAGACGATTTGGGCGTAGGGGTTGTCGGCTTCGCGGCGGAAGCGCGGGGCGTTGTGCAGCGGATTCAGGTCGATCAGAATCAGGTCGGCGCGTTTGCCGGGTTCGAGGGAGCCGGTCAGGTGTCCGAGGTGCATGGCTTGAGCGCCGAGGCGGGTGGCCAGGCTGAGGGCCTGGGGCGCCGGCAGGGCGGTCGGATTGTTGCTGACCGCCTTGGCGACGAAGGCCGCCAGCCGCACCTCTTCGAACATGTCCAGGTCGTTGTTCGAGGCCGGGCCGTCGGTGCCGATTCCCACGTTCAGCCCCACGTCGAGCATCTTCTGCACGGGCGCGAAGCCGGAGGCCAGTTTCAGATTGGAGGAGGGATTGTGCGCCACGCCTGCGCCGGCGTGCAGCAGGGTGCGCATTTCGCCCTCGTCAATGTGGACGCAGTGAGCTGCCAGCACTTTGGCGTCGAAGAGTCCCTGTTTCTTGACGTAGGGGACGACCGGCATGCCGTTCTCGCGGCGCATGTTCTCCACCTCGAGGGCGGTCTCGGCGATGTGGGTTTGCAGAGGGACGTCGAATTCGGCTGCCAGTTGGGCGGCGCTGCGCAAGATTTCGGGCGTGCAGGTGTAGGGAGCGTGCGGCGCGATCGAGGGGGTGATCAACGCGTGGCCTTTCCAGCGCTGGATGAAGTCGCGCGCCGCGGCCAGCGAATCTTCGAAGGCGGGGGCGTCGGGGGCGGGGAATTTGAGCACGGTTTGACCGCACAGGGCGCGCAGACCGGCCTCGACGGTGGCGGCGGCGACGGCCTCTTCGAAGAAATACATGTCGGCGAAGCAGGTGACGCCGGAACGAATCAATTCGGCGCAGGCCAGCAGAGTCCCCAGCCGGACGAAGTCGGGGGAGACGAATTCGCGCTCGACTGGCCACATGTAACCTTGCAGCCAGACGTCCAGGCGGAGGTCGTCGGCCAGGCCGCGCAGGAGGGTCATCGGCACGTGGGTGTGGGCGTTGATGAGGCCGGGCATGAGCGTCTTGCCGCCGCAGTCCAGTTCCTGGGCGGCGGTGTATTCGCCGCGCACTTCGCTCTCCGGTCCGACCGCGACAATGCTGTTTCCCTGGACGGCTACCGCGCCAGGTTCGTACTGATGCATCTCTTCATCCATCGTCAGGACGAGGGCGTTGTAGAGAATCAGGTCGGCGTTCTTGGGCATTTTCACTCCTTGGTTCGATTGTACCGCATTTGGCTGAAGAGCGTTTGTGTCGGAAGTTTATCGGAGAGACCCGGTCTCTTGCAGAGGCCGGGTCTCTTCGGGGTCAGCGCCGCCAGTTGAGAAAGACGCGCAGGATTTCCAGGTTCTGGTCGAAGTCGGTGTGGGTGTGGTCGCTCAGTTCGATGTCGATGGCGGCGATGCGATGGGCGGCGGCCCAGTCGGTCAGGTCGCCGGTGATCTCGCAGCCGGTGTCGATGGGCGGCCAGGGGTAGGTGCTGACCTCGGCGACCGCTTCCGCCAGCCGCACGGAGGGGCCGTAATCGTAGCCGCCGGCGAAAATGCCTAGGGCGGCGCTGTGATAACTGATGAGGGCGTCGATGTTGTAATACTGGATGAAGGTCATCAGCGAGAGGACTTCTGGCTCGGAGGCGGGATAATCGCCGGCGGTGATGGGCAGAATGTTCCAGCAGCCGCTGCGATCCCAGGTTTGTTTCCAGCCGTGCGGCCAGTTGCGGTTCAGGTCCACGCCGTTGTCGTTGGCGCGGCCGATGGGGCCGCGGCCGCGGGCGGCGCCGTCGGGGTTGAGATTGGGCAGGATGTAGAGGGTGATGTGGCGGGGGATGATCTCCGGGTGGTCGTCGATGTAGACGATCAGTTCGTTGGCGAGGGCGATGGTGTTGGCTTCGCTGCCGCCGTGGATGCCGGCGACGATGAGGCGGCGGGTCGAGCCGGTGCCGAAGCGGTAGACTTCGATCGGTCGCCCGGCGACGGAGTGGCCGATGACGACCGGGCCGGAGGCGAAAGGAATCGGCGTCGGGGTGGGGGTGTAGTCGGGGGTGGGGCTGGGTTCGGGCGTGGCGGTCGGCGTCGGCGTCGAGGTGGGGGTCGCGGTGGGCGAGGGGGTAAAGGTCGGGACGAGGGTGGCCGTCGCCGGATAGAGCGGCGTCGGGGTCTCTTCGAGCGGCGAGGCGATGATCAGAAGCGGGGTTGCGCTGGCCGAGGCGGGCGCGGCGAGCCGGGGAGGGGCGTCGTCCGCGGCGGCGGAGAGATTGGCGCTGGAGATCAGCCAGAAGAGGGCAAGCAGGGCGGCGCAGATCAGGTTGACCACCCAGAAGCCAATGACCCATTGAGCCAGGCGGCGCGTGGAAGGAGACATGTCAGGGCGTTTCCAGAGCGGCGCGGCGCAGCCAGTCGAGCGCCGTATTGACGGCCCAACGCGCCGCGTTGCGCGGGTGACCGCCGTAGGTCAGGCGCTGTTTGCGGGTCCCCGCCGGGCTTTGCAGATGAAAATGGACTTCGATGGGTTCTGTTTGGATGGAGAGGCTGAGGCCCAGACCGGCGGAAGCGCCAAGGCGGGCGCGCGCCGATTCGGCCGCGGCAGCCAGGTCGGAGGCCGGCTGGTCGCTTTTTTCGCCGCCCAGATAGACGGGGGAAGCCGGGCGACTCAGGCGTTCGGCCAGCAGGCCGCCCGTACCGGCCTCGAAGCAGGCCAGGGTCCAGCCGCGCCCGCCGACCGCCTGGAGGGCGGCCGATTCGAGGGTTTGGTCGTCCACGCCGAAGATGTCGGCCCCCAGGCGGGCGCGGATTTCCGCTTCGAGGGCCGCGATCTGACGGTCGGCCTCGGCCTCGCTTTCGGCCTTGGCGGCGATGCGGACGTCGATGACGCCGGCGTGGGCGGCCAGGCCGACGGTCGGGTTGGAGAGCGTCTCCAGGTCGCCGATTTTTTCGTCGATGACGCTTTCTACCACGCCGGCGCAGTGCAGGGTTCGAATCTTGAGGACTTCGTGCAGTCCGAAGCGGCGTTGCAGGTAAGGAATGACGGCCTCGGTCAGGAGGGTTTCCATTTCGCGGGGCACGCCGGGCAGGGCGATGACGGCGTTCTTCTCGGTCTCGACAATGAAGGCGGGGGCCGTGCCGACCGGATTGGCGATGACCAGCGCGCCCTGCGGCACGTAAGCCTGGCGTTTTTGGTTGGGGGTGGGGACGCGCCCGTAGCGCCGCACCGTGCGTTCGATTTGTTCCCACAGTTCGGGGCGGTATTCGAGCGGAACGCCGACCGCCTCGGCGACGGCCCGGCGGGTGGGGTCATCGACGGTCGGCCCCAGGCCGCCGGTGGTGATGACGATTTCGGCGCGGGCCATCGATTCGCGGATGGCGGCGGCGATGCGGCCGAGATTGTCGCCGATGGTGGTGGTGCGGAACAGGTCGACGCCCAGGCCGCGCAGGGCGCGGGCGATGAAGCGGGTGTTGGTGTCGGTGGTCTCGCCCAGCAGGAGTTCGGTTCCGATGGTGATGATTTCGGCGGTCGTCATTTGCTTTCCGTTACACGACGTTATATTCTTTGATCGGACGGCCTTCGGCAAAGCGCGCCAGGTCGAGGGAGGAGACGTCCAGGCTGACGAAACGGCCGTCCAGGATGTATTCGGCCATCAGTTTGCCCGAAATGGGGCCGTGCATGAATCCGTGCCCGGAGAAGCCGCCAACGATGAGAAAGCCGTCCACAGGGGTCGGGCCGTAGATGGGGTGGGCGTCGGGCGTGACCTCGTAGAGGCCCGCCAGATGCGAGACCAGGCCGGCCTTTTCGAGCAGGGGCATGCGGGCCATGGCGGCCTCGAGGTTGACCATTTCGAATTCTTCGTCCACGTTCTGGTCGAAGCCGGGTTTTTCGTCTGGGTTGGACATGCCGGTCAGCAGGCCCTCGCCCTCGCGGTGAAAGTAGAGCGATTGGGCAAAGTCGATCACGAAGGGGAAATCGGCGGGGAGTTCGGGCAGGGGAGTGGTGGTCAGCCACTGCCGGCGGACGGCCGTGATGGGGATGTCGACGCCGGCCATGGCGCCGATCAGCGCGGCCCAGGGTCCGGCGGCGTTGACGACGGTGCGGGCGGCGATCGTCCCGTGGTTGGTCTCGACCGCGGCCACTTTGCCGTTTTCGACGCGGATGCCGGTCACCTCGACGTTGTTGAAGGTCTGCGCGCCCAGGCGGCGGGCGGCGTTGATGTAGCCCATGACCACGCCGTTGGGGTCGACCAGGCCGTCTTGGGGATTCCAGGTGCCGGCCAGGGCGTCGTCGAACTTCATGAGCGGCAGGCGGCGGCGGACCTCGTCGCCATCCAGCCATTC
This sequence comes from Chloroflexota bacterium, assembly GCA_019873655.1. GTDB lineage: Bacteria > Chloroflexota > Anaerolineae > Anaerolineales > Villigracilaceae > JAFGSI01. The sequence continues at coordinate 17,040 of JAIOAU010000034.1, forward strand.
GGTCTGGACGCCAAGGCGGTTCTGGAGTTCGACGTTGTGTCGAAAGGCTTCCACGTCCTGCGGGCGGGTCAGGACGAACAGATAGCCGCATTTGCGGTAGTCGATTTCCTGGCCGATTTCTTCCTTGAATCGCTCGAGCATGGGCAGGCTGGCCAGGGAGAGGCGCACGTTGATTTCGGTCGAGAACTGGTAACGGACGCCTCCGGCGCAGCGGCCGGTCGCGCCTTGCCCGAAGAAAGCGTCCTTTTCGAGCAGGACGACGTTTTTCTGGCCGCGGGCGGCCAGGTGGTAGGCGGTGCTGGCGCCCATGACGCCGCCGCCGATGACGACGATATCTGCAGTGGAGGGAATGTCCATGCGTGCTCCTGTGTGGAAATGAGGCGTGGAATGAAAAAGCGCAGAGGCGACTTGATTTTACCTCTGCGCTTTCATTTTGTGGATGGAGGCTATTCCATGCCGAGGTAGGCTTTTTGGACGCGCGGGTTTTTCTTGAGGGCCTCGCCGGTGTCTTCCATGACGATGTTGCCGGTCTCCAGAACGTAACCGCGGTTGGCCACCGAGAGGGCCATGAGGGCGTTCTGCTCGACGAGCAGGATGGTGGTGCCTTCTTTATTGATTTTCACGATGGTGTCGAAGATGGCTTCCACCAGCACCGGGGCCAGGCCCATGGACGGCTCGTCCATCAGGAGCAGACGCGGCCGGGCCATCAGGGCGCGGGCGGTGGCCAGCATCTGCTGTTCGCCGCCCGAGAGCGTCCCGCCGACCTGGCGGCGGCGTTCTTTGAGGCGCGGCAGGAGTTCGAACACCCATTCCAGGTCTTCGGCGACCTTTTGCTTGTCCTTGCGGATGTAAGCGCCCATCTCCAGGTTTTCCATGACTGTCATGCGGGCGAAGATGCGCCGTCCCTCCGGCACCATGGCGATGCCTTTTTGGACGATTTGATGGGGCTTGTATTTGGCGAGGTCCTCGCCCATGAAGACGATATTGCCCTCGCGCGGCCGCAAAGCGCCGCTGATGGTGCGCAGGGTGGTGGTCTTTCCGGCGCCGTTCCCGCCGATGAGGCAGACGATTTCGCCTTCTTCGACCTTGAGCGAAACGCCTTTCAGGGCGTGGATGTTCCCGTAATAGGTGTGGATGTTGTTGACTTCGAGCAATGCCATAGGAACCTCCGTTTAGCCTTGCGCGGTCGCTTCGCCCAGGCCGCTGGCCGCCCCGCGTCCCAGGTAGGCTTCGATCACGGTCGGGTTGGTTTGAATCTCTTTGGCCGTCCCCTCGGCGATTTTGCGGCCGAAGTCCAGGACGGTAATTTTCTCGGAGATGCTCATCACGACCCGCATCTGGTGTTCGATGATCAGGATGGTGATGCCCAGTTCATCGCGCAGGCGCTGGATGAAATGGACCATCGCCTGGGTCTCGCTGGGGTTCATGCCGGCGGTCGGCTCGTCGAGCAGGAGGAGTTGCGGGCGGCTGGCCAGGGCGCGGGCGATTTCCAGTCGGCGCTGTTCGCCGTAGGGCAGGTTCTTGGCGAGCATGTCGCCGCGCCCCTTCAGGCCGACGTATTCCAGCAGCCGGTAGGCTTCTTTGAGGGCTTCCGCTTCCTCGCGGACGGTGCGCGGGTCGCGCACGATCGCGCCGATCAGCCAGGACTTGAGATGGGGGTGCATGCCGACCAGGATGTTTTCGATGGCGGTCATGTTCTTGAACAAGCGAATGTTCTGGTAGGTGCGCGAGATGCCTCGATGGGTCACCCGGTCGGGCGACATGCCGGTGATGTTGTGCCCGTTGAAGATGATCTCGCCTTCCTCTGGCGTGTAGAAGCCGGTGACGCAGTTGAAGAAGGTGGTCTTGCCGGCGCCGTTGGGGCCGATGATGCTTTGGATGGCGCCTCTTCTCACTTCCAGGTCCACTTTGCTGAGCGCTTCCAGGCCGCCGAACCGTTTGGTGACTTTTGTGGATACGAGGATGTTGTCCATGGTTTTTCTCCTATGCGTTCTCCGTTGCTGGTTCGGCTTCTGCTTCGGGCGGCGGCGTTGCCTCCTCGTGGAGTTCGAGGCGGTGACGGGCTTCGGGCCACAACCCTTCGGGTTTGGTCAGCATCATTGCTACCAGCGCCGCGCCATAGAAGAGATAGCGGTATTCGGCGAATTCACGCAGCAGTTCGGGCAGGCCAATCAGCGCCAACGCGCCGACGAACACGCCCGGAATGCTGCCCATGCCGCCGACGATGATCAACGACAGGATGTTGATCGAGACCAGGAATTGGAAACTGGAGGGGTAGATGGAGCCGATTTTGGCCGCAAAGAGCGTCCCGCCGATGCCGGAGAAGAGGGCGCCCATGGCGAAGGCGGTCAGTTTGGTCGCGACGTGGTTGATGCCCATGGCGACGGCGACATCTTCATCCTCGCGCAGGGCCATCCAGGTGCGGCCCAGGCGGGAATCGCGCAGCCGGATGGCCACGAAAGCCACGACGATGATCCCGGCCAGGATGAGGTAGTACAAGTCTTGCTGCGAGGTCAGCGTACGCGTCCAGACGCCTTCGATGCCAATGACCGGCCGCTGGATTCTCTGGATGCCTTGCGTGCCTCCCAGCCAGGGTTTGAGCCAGTCGGAGAGCACCAGGATGCGGATGATCTCGCCGAAGCCCAGAGTAACGATGGCTAGATAGTCGCCGCGCATTTTCAGGATCGGCAAACCCAAGAGTAAGCCGGAGATGAAGGCCATCAGCAAGGCGACCGGGAAGGCTTGCCAGAAGGTCCAGTTGAAGAATCCCAGTTCCGGCGAGGTCAAGACGCCAATCGTGTAAGCGCCGATGGCGTAGAAGGCCACGTACCCGAGGTCGAGCAGGCCGGCGAAGCCGACCACGATATTCAATCCCAGCCCCATCAGGATGAACAGGCCGACGTTATCCAGGATTTCGCTGAACCACAACCCCAGAATGTTCGGCAGAAAGATCAGGATCACGCCCAGTCCGGCCAGCGTGCCCCAGCGGACGACTTTCTGCTTCTTGGGGTCAGTGATGCGTTTGACTTTCGGTCGGCCGTAACGCCAGTAGGCCAGGCCGGCCGTCAGCAAGAAGAGGACGATGGCCCCTATAAGCGAGAGACTGTTGGCTGCAAACATCCATTGGAAGAGGATCGCCACGAATCCCCAGTTGCTCAGCATCATAGTGATCAGCCGGCCCATTAGGCCGATGACGACAATATAGAGCAGTCCCTGACCAAGGGCTGTCTTGATTCGGGCGGGGAGCAGCGTGAAACCGGCCGTCAACAGGCTCACGATGACGCAGACGAGCAAGCGCAGGAGCAGGCCGGGAATCGGCGCTTGTTGATAAGCATAGATGGCATAGAGGTCTGGCGAAGCGTTCAAGAACATGGCGCGCAGGTTGATCACCTGTCCCAGGCCGGCCAGGGCGAGGATGACCAAGCCGGAGGCCAGGCCGCTGATCGCGGCGGTCAGCAGCAAGAAACCTGGCTGCTTGTTCGTCGCTTTGCGGATGGCCGTCAGACTCAGCGCCATCACAGGCCCGAGGATGAGTAATTCGCCCAGACTGATTACATCGTGGATCACATAGGTGTTGATGAACGCTGCAACGATGCCAATCAGTGACAGCACAACCACGATGACGCCGCCCAGCAATCCTGAGCGCAAGGCCTGTTTCCAATCGGTGTATTTGTTTTGCATGGCGCTCCTCCTTAGACCTTGGTCTGGGTCAGGCGTTCGCCCAGGATGCCCGAGGGGCGGAAGATCAGGATGAAGACCAGGATGATGAAGGCAATCGCGTCCTTGAGTTGCGAGGCGACCGGGATGCCCAGTCCATCCAGGAACAGATTCGGACCGACCGACTCGAGCAAGCCCAGCACCATCGCGCCCAGGAAAGCGCCGGGCACGTTGCCGATGCCGCCCAACACGGCGGACGTGAATGCTTTCAGACCTGGAATGAATCCCATGTAGAAGTGAACCACCGGGAATTGCAGAATGTAGAGAACGCCGCCCGCGCCAGCCGCCGCGCCGCCCAGGGCAAAGGTGAAAACGATGATGCCATCCACGTCAATGCCCATCAGGGCTGCGGCTTCTTTATCTTCCGAGACGGCGCGCATGGCTTTGCCGAGTTTGCTCCACATCACGATGGCGTAGAGCATGAACATCATCACGATGGCCGCAAGGATGACCACCACCTGCGTTTTGAACAGGCGGACGGTGCCAAGTTGCCAGGCTCCGTTCAAGGCTTCGATGGTGGGATAAGCCTCAAACCCTGAGCCGTAGAAACCGCGGAAAGTGTACTGCAAGAAGAACGACGCGCCGATGGCCGTGATCAGCGGGACCAGGCGCGGCGCGTTGCGCAGCGGACGGTACGCCACCCGCTCGACCAGAACCGCCACGCTCATCGAGACTGCCATCGAGAGGACAGCGACGGCCAGGATTCCCAGCAAGGGATAGCGATTCAGGAAACCGCTGTTATTAAGGGCATTGGCCAGAAAAACGGCCGTAAAAGGGCCGCTCATGAAGACTTCACTGTGGGCAAAGTTGATCATGCGCAGGATACCATAGACCAACGTGTAGCCCATTGCAATTAGAGCGTACACTCCGCCCAGCGCCAGCCCTTTGACGACCAGGTCGAACCAACTTTCGGCGGAGTATTTGCCAGATTGCAGGGTGCTGATCGTCCCCCAGATGACGACGGCCGCAATGGACAGCCCAATGACCCATACCAGGATGTCGGTCAGTGTGATTTTCTGACGCCAGGTTCGAAACATCGAACGCTCCTATATGAGAGGTTTGCCTAGAGGGGCGAGGTCGATCCTCGCCCCTCTAGAGTTGGTGTTATTCGTAGGTTACGGCTGCCAAATCACTTCGGGCGGATACTGGCCAGCGTGATACTGGTAGACCGCAATGTAAGGATCGGCGCAGTCGCCGGTCGGCGTGCAGGTCAGGTTGCCGGTCAGGCCGTCGAAGTTGGTGGTGGCGGCCATGGCGTCGCGCAGAGCCTGGCGCGGGATGATCAGCGTGCCGTCATCCTGGACGATGGCGACCGACTCGATGGCGGCCTTGATCAGCATGTAAGCGTCGTAGGCATGGGCGTGGAAGATGCTGATCGGGGCAGTGCCGAACATTTCCTGATACTTGGCCACGAAGGCGTCATAGTCGGGACCCTGGACCAGCGGGCTGGAAACCATGAAGCCTTCCACTTCCGCGCCGCCGCCTTGCATCACGTCCGGCGAGAAGAGGCCGTCAGCGCCCATCAGGTAGACGTTTTCCAGGCCGGGGGTGGTGCGGGCCTGGCGGATGATGAAGCCGCCCGCCGGCATGAAGATCGGGAAGTAGATGATCTCCGGGTTGCCGGCCGCGATGCTGGTCAGCACCGAGCTCATGTCGGTCTGGTTCGGATCCACGGCTTCTTGAGCAGTAACCGTGCCGCCCAATTCGGCGAAGGTGTTGGCGAAGACTTCCTGCAGTTTCTCAGCGTACAGGCTGCCGTCATGGATGGTCGCCGCCCGGCGGAGGCCGAGGACGTTATAGGCGAACTCGGCCGCCACCCGACCCTGAACCTGGTCGTTGTGAGCGGTGCGGAAGTAGCCCGGATAGTTGTTCGGGTTGCCCGGCTCGGTCAGGTCAGGGGCGGTGTTGGACGGCGAAACGACCACGAAGCCGGCCTCGGAGAAGAGCGGCATGGCGACGCGGGCCTCGCTCGAGCAGGAGGTGCCGATGACCGCCACGATGGTCGGATCGGCGGCCAGTTTGGTGCCGGCGGCCTGCCCGCCCTCGGCGTTACAACCCGTGTCCTCGCCGTCGAACTGGACGGGATGGCCCAGGATTTCGCCGCCCGTGTCGCTGATGGCGATCTCGACGCCGTTGCGGGAGTCGATGCCCAGAGTCTCGTTCGGGCCGGCCACAACCAGCGCGTAGGCGATGTGCACCGGTTCACCGGGGCCGATGACCACGCAGCCGATCGGGTCGTCGCACTCGTAACCCTTCTGACCGCAGGAGGTCAGCAAGAGCGCCGCGGCAATGAAGAGCGACAGGACTGCAAACAAGCGTTTAGAGCCTGTTATGAACTTTCACAAAAGATGAGCGATGGATCGGACGAACTGGTGAAGCATCAGGATAGCAAAAGCCAAATAGTGAAGTCCTTCCAGGATTTCAGGGGTTC
>JAIOAU010000035.1 GCA_019873655.1 Chloroflexota bacterium
CTCGTTGATCGGCATTCGACAACTCCTGGTATTCGGTTTCTTGGTCGAAGCCTACTTTACCCGGTTTTGCATGCCGATCAACATCTTTTTACCAAACTGTCAGGTCGTTAGGTAGAGTATGAGGATACAAAATATCAGGTAGCCTATATCATCAAAGGAGGAGATAATTTTTTTGCACAAAGGGATCGCTTCGGTTGGTTAAAAGTTGAAGGTTACAGTATGAATGATGCTGAAGTTCCGATCAATGATGGAGATTATGTACTATATCGCAGAAATCAAGATATTGAAAATTGTTGCGGAAAAATTGTGGTTGCGCGATTGTCTGATGAAACTGGCGTACCCCAATTGGTAGTTAAGAAACTTATAAAAATAACCACAACTCTTAGAAACAAAGATAATTACACGGAGGAAGTTTCGGTATACTTGTTGCGTTCATTCTCTAAGTACGTCAATGAAAAGACTGGACAACCATTCAAAGATATAATAATTTCAGATGACGAACAAGTTAAGATAATAGGAGAAGTAGTTGCCGTTGCAAATCGCCGCAAGGACGTTGAAACAACCGACAAATCACAAGAATGATTTTGTTGTCGCATTTAACAGCCAAGGCTTATGAGATTTGCGAAAGGCGCCTCTTAGTTGGCTTCTTTAAAGAGTGCAAAGTGGAAAGTCCCCATTGCTTATCTGGATCAATATAGCTGATTATATCAATTACCTTAACGTTCCCGTCTATTAGAAAATCGAATTGATAGTCTTTAGTTTGTCCTGGTTCTAGTTCTCTCATCTCTCTAGGAAGATCTTTCCAATTTCGATAACCAAGATTTATCCACTTTATTCTTTGACCCGAATCGACAAATAATTCAGACGTAAGACCTTTTCTTAATTCTTCGGATTTATCTTTATCGCGAATCAACTCTGGGATCACCTCCGAAATCTCTTTTGGGACGGGAAGAATTTGTCGTACAAAAATCTTAAACTGACGAAGATTTAGTTTAGATTTTCCTTTGTTTGTTACAGTGACAAAAACACTCAAATAAATTAAACGACCATATCCTGGAATATTCAGAGGATAGTGCTCAACTTTATGGTTAATTTCTGGGAAAGGGTAATCTACTCTATTCTTGATATACAACTGATAAGTCCAAACGCCCGCAATAATAATTGCAACAATTTGAGTAAACGACTTTATCAACTCTACACGTTCGTAGATTTCTGAAACCTGATAATTATGCTGAATTTTCAACCAAAGAATTTCAGTATCAACAACAAATAACCCCAAAGCAACAATACATAATAACAGAAATACAAAAAATAAGAGATTTTTCATAGGATGATTATATACTTCAACAAACTACACCGTCAAGCAAAACAGACTCAGACTTCTATAAGTGTTGCCCTCGAATCGACCGTCATCACCCACGGACTGCCGCGGCCGCAGAATCTGCAACTGGCCCGCGACCTGGAGCGCATCGCGCGCGAGCACGGCGCGCAACCGGCCACCATCGCCGTCCTGGACGGAGAAATCCGCGTCGGGTTGAGCGAGGCCGACCTGGAGCGCCTGGCCGGCGAGCCGAACCCGCGCAAAATCAGCCGCCGCGACTTCGCCGCCGCCCTGACCAAAAAATGGACCGGCGGCACGACCGTCGCCGGGACGATGTTCGCCGCCCACCGCGCCGGGATTAAAGTCTTCGCCACCGGCGGCATCGGCGGCGTCCACCAGGTCGAGACGCTCGACATCTCCACCGACCTGCAGGCCCTAGCCGACACGCCCATGATCGTCGTCTGCGCCGGGGCCAAGGCCATCCTCGACCTACCCGCCACGCTGGAATACTTGGAAACCATGGCCGTCCCGGTCATCGGCTATGGGACGGACGAATTCCCCGCCTTCTACTCGCGCCGCAGCGGACTGTCCGTCAGCGCCCGGCTCGACTCGCCCGAAGAAGTCGTCCGCTTTGCCCGCGCACACTGGGATTTGGGAATGAAGTCGGCGGTGCTGGTCTGCCAGCCGCTCCCGCCCGAAGAGGAAATCCCGGCCGAGAAAATCGACCCGCTCATCGAACAGGCGCGCCGCGAGGCCCACGAGCGGGGAATCCACGGCCAGGCGCTGACCCCCTTCCTGCTCGCCCGCCTGAACGAACTGACCGGCGGCGAATCGCTGCGCGCCAACCTGGCCCTGCTGAAAAACAACGCCCGGCTGGGCGCTCAGATCGCCGTCGCCTGGGCCGCGGCGGCAAGAGAAAAATGGGCCTGAGGAAGGGCTGTCCCCTCGCGCGAATTCGTTTTCTGAGCCTCGAATCCTGGCGCTTTCCCGGAAAGGAATCCTGCCCCCTCGCGCTATTTGGCGATTACGGCGCTTGAGTGGAAGTCGGCCAGCGCGTATCGGTGGGACGGGACGTCGGCGTGGGAGTCCGGCTGGGAGTCGGCGTGCGGGTTGGCGTCGGCGTGTACGGGTCGCCTTCGACGATGAACTCCCCTACCACCTCCCAGTCCTCGCCGACGAAAATCTGCACCTGATAGCGGCCAGGCAGCCACTCGCTCGGATCCGGATTCCAGTCCGAGAAACCGTATCCCCCCACCTCCCCATCCCAGGGCTTGGTCTCGAAATAGACCAGTTGCCCATCGCGATACCAGAGCGCCGTCCATTGCGAGCCGGGGATCATGTTGTCGTACGAAAAGACGGCAAACATATGCCCGACCGGGTTGCGGAAGACCGTGCCGGGGTTGACCGGCTGGGCGTTGACGACGCGGGTCGCAAACGTCAGCGGGCTGAAGACCGCGCTCGGATTGGGCGTGATCGTGCTGGAGAACTGCGCCGCCACTTCCGGGGGCAGGAAGGGCGTCGGCGTGATGGTGGGCGTGTAACTTTCGGCCGGCGTCGGCGTGAGAGTCGGTGTCAGCGTGATGGTCGGCGTCAGGCTGATGGTCGGGGTTAGCGTGATCGTGGGCGTCAACGACGGCGTCGGGCTGGGAGGAAAATACTGATAGGCCACCGGCTCGCCGTAGCGTCCCAGGCCGAAGGCCAGCGCGCCGAGGAAAACGCCCACTGCCATCATCCGCCAGGCGGCGGCGCGGCGCTGGCGGCGGATGCGGAAGAAGCGTATGTGGCCGGAGCGTTTCAGCGCCCGCGCCCCCAGCCAGAGCAGCCACAAAGCGCCCAGGCCCGCCAGAACAGTAGCCGTCACAACGGCAGCGTGGATGTCAACGTTTGGCATACGGCCTCGCTCAAATTATACCTTCTTGACGGCTGTCGGGGAACGTGCTACATTGTCCCCATGCTCGTCTTTCTCAAACTGGGCGGCTCGCTCATCACCGACAAGGAGACCCCCTACACGCCCCGGCCCGAGGTCCTGGCCGACGCGGCCAGACAAATCGCAGCCGCCTGCCAGGAAACCCCGGACCTGCGGCTGGTGCTGGGACACGGCTCCGGCTCCTTCGGCCACCAGGCGGCCAGCCGCTACGGGACGCGGCATGGCGTGGCCGGACCCGACGCCTGGCGCGGTTTTGCCGAGGTCTGGTACCAGGCCGCGGCGCTGAACCGGCTGGTCGTCGAGGCCCTGCGCGCCGCCGGCCTGCCCGCCCTGGCGCTGGCCCCGGTCGCGGCGGCGACCGCCCGCGGCGGGCGCGTCCGGGCCTGGAATCTGACCCCCCTGCGCGCCGCCCTGGCGGCCGGTCTGCTGCCGGTCATCTACGGCGATGTCGCCTTCGATACGCGCCTGGGCGGGACGATTCTCTCCACCGAAGACCTGTTCGTCCATCTCGCGCCGCGTCTGCGCCCGCAGCGCATCCTCCTGGCCGGGCGCGAGGCGGGCGTCTGGGCCGACTACCCGGCCCGCACCCGCCTGCTCGCCGAGATCACGCCGCGCACGCTGACTGCCCAAGTCGCCGGTCTGCGCGGCGCAACCGGGGCGGACGTCACCGGCGGAATGGAGAGCAAAGTCCGCCAGATGATGGCCCTCATCCGCCGCCTCCCCGGCCTGGAAGCGCTGATCTTCTCAGGCGAGGAGGGCGAAAACATCCGCAAAGCCCTGCGGGGCGAAAATCCCGGCACCCTGCTCCATCGTTGACATCCCGCCCCACCTGATGTAGACTTACGCACCACTCGAAAGGTGTTGAGTATGTACTTCTCTCGCCAGCAACTGGAAGAAATCGAAGACCGCAGCCTGGCCCCCTACGCCGTCCGCAGCAAGGACAGCAAGGGCCGCGCCTACCTGGACAGCGAACCGGACTACCGCACCGCCTTTCAGCGCGACCGCGACCGCATCCTGCACACCACCGCCTTCCGGCGGCTGGAATACAAGACCCAGGTCTTCATCAACTACGAGGGCGATTACTTCCGCACCCGCCTGACCCACACGCTGGAGGTGGCCCAAATTGGGCGCACCATCGCCCGCGCCCTGGGCGCCAACGAAGACCTGGTCGAGGCCATCTGCCTGGCCCACGACCTGGGGCACTCGCCCTTCGGCCACGCCGGCGAAGCCACGCTCGCCAAACTGATGAAAGACTTCGGCGGCTTCGACCACAACAAGCAATCCCTGCGCATCGTCACCGAACTCGAACAGCGTTACCCCGAATTCCCCGGCCTGAACCTGACCTGGGAAGTGCGCGAGGGCATGGTCAAGCACGAATCCGAGTACGACGTCGCCGACGCCCGCGACTACAACCCCGACCTGCGCGGCAACCTCGAGACCCAAATCTGCAACGTGGCCGACGAACTGGCCTACACCACCCACGACCTGGACGACGGTCTGCGCTCCGGCATGATCACGCCGCAAATGCTGAATGGCATCGCCCTGTGGGAAATCCTGGCCGAGACCTTCAACTGGCGCGGCCCGGTCTTGCAGGACATGGAACGCCACCGCATGATTCGCCACCTGGTCGGCCTGCTGGTCACCGACATCGTCCAGGCGACCGACGCCCGCCTGAAAGAGAGCGGCGTCCGCTCGCCGCTGGACATCCAGAAACTCAAGCACAACGTGATCGGCTACAGCGAGGACATGCAACGCCGCAACCGCGAACTCAAGGACTTCCTCTACAGCCGTCTCTATCGGCATTTCCGCGTCGTGCGTATGCAGGTCAAGGCCGAGCACATCGTCACCGACCTGTTCAACGCCTACCGCAACGAACCTGCCATCCTGCCCGACCACGTCCAGGCCTGGATTCCGACCCGCGGCCTGGAGCGCACCATCTGCGACTACATCGCCGGCATGACCGACCGCTTCGCCATCGAAGAGCACGAACGGTTACACGATCCCTTCCTGAGGCCCTGACCATGAACGAAAAACCCGTCACCTATCTGACCGCCGAAGGCGCGGCCCGTCTCAAAGCCGAACTCGAAGAACTGAAAGGCCCCCAGCGCGAGGCGCTGGCGCGCCGCCTGCGCGACGCCATCCAGATGGGCGACCTCTCCGAGAACGCCGACTACCACAAGGCCAAAGAAGACCAGGCCTTCCTCGAAGGACGCATCCAGGAACTGGAATATATCTTGCGCAACGCCGAGATCATCGAGGCCGATGACGGCCCCAAAGAGGTGGTCGCCATCGGGGCGCGCGTCACGGTGCAGGAGGAAGGATTCGAGCCGGAAGTCTTCCTGCTGGTGGGCGCCAAGGAGGCCGACCCGCGCGCCGGGAAGATTTCGAACGAGTCCCCCATCGGCCAGGCGCTGCTCGATCACCGCGTCGGCGACATCGTCGAAGCCGAAACGCCGGGCGGCCGCATCCGACTCAAAATCTTGAAGATCGAATAGAAAAAGGGCCCGCTTTCTTCGAGAGGAAGCGGGCCCTTCGATTTCACCCTGGCGCTACAATCTTCGGCCAGACGGCGATCTCCAGCGTCAGCCGGTTGAAGAAACTTTCGGCCGGCAGCGCGCCCTGGCCGTACTCCATGTCGGCGATCGTCGCCACCAGTTGCAGCGCCGCCGTCTCCAGGACGATTTGCTTGTCCAGTTCGGCCAGCACCGGCTCGCCCTTGTTCTGCAAGCGCTGATAAGTGGCCGGGTCATCGAAAGCGTGTCGGCTCATCAACACCTTGGTCACCGTCTGAATGTCGTTCTTGTCGAACAACCACAACTCGAAGGCGGTGACCTTCTTCGGCTCGCCGACGCCGATCGTCTCCGAAATGCCGATTCCGCATTCGCCCATGAACTCGCCCGCCTGATTCTCGATGCTGAAGGAGTCGTCGAACAGATCGTCGCCGATGACGAAGGTGGTCATGAATTGGGCAATTGGCGGCTCCTCGCCCATGGCCACGTAATCGGTCATCTCGGTCTGGCGGCTGATCTGGCGGGCCTGCTGGGCGGGAGTCAGCGCGCCGCCGCCCGAGCGGCGAAAGAGCGGTAGCAGGTAGCAGAACAACATATAACCGACCAGGCCGACCGCCGCCACGGCAAAGAGAATCACCAACAGCCGCCCAATCGAACCGGAACCCGCCTGAGCAGGAGTTCCCTGGGACGTTTCGGAGGCAGGCGGGACGACGACGCGCACGATCTCGGCAAAGGCGGCAATCGCGGCCGGGTCCTGCGAGCCCGGGTTGGAGACGATGGTATCCAGCGTGGAATGCGCATACGGCCCCAGCGCCTCGAAACGCGCTACCGCCTTTTCTACATCGCCGTTCACGCGAAACGAGTCGATCGCCATGCGGAGATACTCTTCCCGATAGACCGGGTGCAACAGCGCTGGCGGGGCGTCCTTCCACTCTACGGGCTGGATTCCCCAGGCCCAAATCAGGCCCAGAAGAAGCCCCACCGCCCCTGAGACCAGAATCAGGGCGATCGGCTTCCTCAGCAATTCGCGAATCTTGTCCATCGTGACCTCTCCCTTCCCAGACTGGTCGGCACGTTATGATTATACACTGAGATGAGAAAATCCTGCTCCTACTTCTTTCTCATCCTTCCGGCAGCGTTTCGCCGACCACCTGCTCGAGCAGGAAAGTCTCCTCGCAAGCCGTGCACTGGGCCTCGCGCTTGTTGGCGATGACCAGCAGCCCCTGGCACTTCGGGCAGGGCGTCGGCAGAGGCCGCTTCCAGGAAGTGAAGTCACAGGCCGGGTAATTGTTGCAGCCGTAGAAGACGCGCCCTTTGCGCGTCTTGCGCTCGACGATTTCGCCGCCGTCCTTCGGGCAAAGGACGCCGATCTTCTCCAGCCACGGCTCGGTGTGACGACATTCCGGGAAGCCCGAGCAGGCGATGAACTTCCCGTAGCGCCCGTAGCGGACGACCAGTTCCTTGCCGCAATCGGGGCAGGCGCGGCCGATAGGCTCCGGCCCGCTCTTGCTGACCGGCATCTCGGCCTGGGCGCGGCGCACCGTCTCGGCGAAGGGCTTGTAGAAACTGTCCAGCACCCGCACCCAGTTGGCCTTGCCGCTGGCGATTCGGTCCAGGTCTTCTTCCATGCGGGCGGTAAATTGCAGGTCCACGATTTCGGGGAAATACTTGACCATCAAATCGTTGACCAGGATGCCGGTCTCGGTCGGGACGAGGCGGCGGTCCACCCGCTCGACGTAGCCGCGCTGCTGGATGGTCGAAAGGGTCGGGGCGTAGGTCGAGGGGCGGCCAATGCCGTACTCCTCCAGCGCCGCCACCAGCGAGGCTTCGGAATAACGCGGCGGCGGCTGGGTGAAATGCTGTTCGGGAATCAGGCGAATCAACTCTTGCTTCTGCCCCTCGGCAATCGAGGCCGGGATGCGGACGTTCATCTCGTCCTCCTCTTCCGGCTTTTTGTCCTCGTTGCAGGCCTCTTCGTAGACGACCAGGTAGCCGGGGAACTTGACCGACGAGCCGGCGGCGCGCAGAAGATACGTATGCGCCGACCCGTTGCCGGTCACCTCCACCGAGAGCGTGTCATACACCGCCGCCTCCATCTGACAGGCGACAAAACGCTGCCAGATCAACTGGTAGAGTTTGAACATCGCCGGCTCGAGGTAGGGCCGCACCTTTTCGGGGTCGCGGAAGACCGATGTGGGACGGATGGCCTCGTGCGCCTCCTGCGCCCCGGCAACCTTCTTGGTGTACTCGACCGGCTTTTCGGGCAAGAAATCGGCGCCGTAACGCTCGGCGATGTACCGGCGGGCTTCGTCGCGCGCCACCTCGGCGATGTTGGTCGAATCGGTGCGCATGTAGGTGATCAAACCGGTCGTGCCGCCCTCGCCTACGTCCTGGCCTTCATACAGGCCTTGCGCCAGCGCCATCGTCCGCTTGGCGGTGAAGCCGAGTTTGCGCGACGCCTCCTGCTGCAAAGTCGAGGTGATGAAAGGCGGAGACGGTTTGCGCCGCCGCTCGCCGCGCTTGATGCGCGTGATGGTGTAAGCCGCCTGCTCCATATCGACCAGCAGCGGCCGGACGACCTCCTCGCTGCCCAATTCCGGGTCCTGGTCATCGATTTTGACCAGTTTGGCCGTGAACGTGGCCTTCTTCTCGCTCTCCGGGCGGAACTCGCCGGCGATCGTCCAGTACTCCACCGGAACGAACGCCTCGATTTCGGCCTCGCGCTCGACGATCAGCCGCAGCGCCACCGACTGAACGCGCCCGGCCGAAAGCCGCGAACGCACCTTCTCCCACAGAATCGGGCTGATACTGTAACCGACCAGCCGGTCGAGCACCCGCCGCGCCTGCTGGGCGTTGACCAGGTCCATATTGATTTCACGCGGGTGGGCAAAGGCTTCATTGATCGCGTGTTCGGTAATCTCGTGGAAGACCACCCGGCGGGCCAGTTTCGGGTCGATGGCCGCCGCTTCCATCAAATGCCAGGAGATCGCCTCGCCCTCGCGGTCGGGGTCGGTGGCCAGATAAATCTCGGCGTGTTCCTTCGCCAGTTGCTTGAGTTCTTTGACCACTTCTTTCTTTTCATTCGGGACGCGGTACTTGGGCTTGTAACCGTTCTCGATGTCCACCGAAAGTTGCGAGCGCAGCAGATCGCGGACATGCCCCACCGAGGCGCGCACCGTGTAGCCCTTGCCGAGGAAACGTCCCACCGTCTTGGCCTTGGCCGGCGACTCGACGATGACCAGTTTGCCGGAGCGGTGCGCGTACTTCTCCGGCTTGGTCAAACCGGCGTGGGCTTCGGTCATGCCGATGCGGTAGAGCGTCGTGCCGCAGACGCTGCACGTCCCGCGCGTCACTGCCGCCCCGGCCGTGTTGAACGTCGCCTGGGGATTTTGAATCTCCCGTTTGGTTTTACACTTCATGCAATAGGCTTCCACGAGACACCTCCTAGAGATATTCTTCGCGCTGCGAATTCTTCAGGCCTTCGATGACCTGTCGCACGCGCTGGGCCTGGTCGCGATGGCAGACCAGCAGCGCGTCGCCGGCGTCCACAATCATCAGGTTGTCCACGCCGATGGTGACGATCAGTTTTTTCTCGGTCGTATAAATCAGAGACTTGTGCGTATCGAGCAACAAATGGTCCGAGTTGACCACCACATTGCCGTTCTTATCGGGCAGCAGCACGTCGAAGAGCGAATCCCACATGCCGACGTCGCTCCACTCCAGGCCGCTGGCGGGAAGCACAGCCACATTCTCGGCGTGTTCCATGACGCCGTAATCGATGGTCTTGCTCTCCAGGTTCGACCATTCGGCCTGCAACACCGCCTCTTGCTGTGGCGTCCCCCAGGCGCAGCCGATGCGCTCCAGGGCGGCAAACAGCGCCGGCATCTGACGGCGAAACTCGGCCAGGATGCGCGCCGCTTTCCAGATGAAAATCCCCGAGTTCCAGGAATGGTCGCCGCTCGTCAGGAGTTCACGCGCCAGGTCTTCGTCCGGCTTTTCCTTGAACCGCCGGACGCGATAGACCGGATACTCGAACTTGCCCGGCAAAGGCTCGCCGCGCTGGATGTACCCGTAACCGGTGGCCGGGAAAGTCGGCGTGATGCCCAGCGTGACCAGATAATCCTGGCGCGCCACCTGCAAGGCCGCCCGCATGATCAACTGGAACACATCGCGGTTGCGGATGTAGTGATCCGAGGGAAAAATCATCATGACCGCTTCGGGGTCGCGCCGCTCGAGGACAGCCGCCGCCAGGCCGATCACCGAGGCGGTGCCGCGCGGCTGCGGTTCGATGAGAAAATTCTCCGGCGGAATCTGCGGGGCCTGGGCGCGCAATTCGTCGGCCTGCTCGCCCGTGGTCACCACCAGGATGCGGCCGGGACTCGTCAGGCCGCAGACGCGCTCGATCGTGTTCTGGAAAAGCGTCCGCTCGCCCAACAAAGGCAGCAGATGCTTGGGATGCTTCTTGCGCGAAACCGGCCACAGCCGCGTCCCGCTTCCGCCGGCCATGATGACTGCGTAGGTATGTTTCATCGGTCTTTGTCTTCTCTACACTTTATATTCGGGCCGCTCCTCGCGAACGGCCACGTAATGATTGCCGCCGACCTGCCGCGCCAGGCCCTTGAGTTCCATCATCACCAGGCTGGCCGAGACGCGTTCGATGGGCAAACCGGTCTGCTGGCGGATTTCGTCTAGATGGAGCGGTTCCGGACCGAGAACGTTCAGCAGCGCCGCCTCGACCTCGTCGCCCGGGACGGCCTTGCGCACCGCCCGCTGTTCGTTGACCCGATTCAGATTCAACGCCTCCAGCAGGTCGCGGGGCGAAAGGAGCGGACGCGCTCCCTGGGCGATCAGCGCATTGGCGCCCTTGCTTTGCGGGGCGAGAATGTTCCCCGGCACCGCAAAGACCTCCCGCCCCTGGTCGGCGGCGAACTGCGCCGTAATCAACGCGCCCGAAGTCTCTCCCGCTTCGACCACCACCGTCGCCAGCGCCAGGCCGGAGATGATGCGGTTGCGCGGCGGAAAGTTGGCGGCCTCGGGCGGCGTGCCGGGGGCGTAATCGCTGACCAGCGCCCCGGCGTGGATGATTTTCTCGGCCAGAGCGGCATGCTCGGGCGGGTAGATTCGGTCCACGCCGCAGCCCAGCACGGCGATCGTCCGCCCGCCAGCCCGCAGGGCGGCCTGGTGAGCGACGGCGTCCACCCCGCGCGCCAGGCCAGAGACGACGGTCACGCCGTTTTGGGCCAGGAAAGCGGCCAGTTCCTCGGTCACCTGCCGGCCATAGGCCGTCACCCGCCGCGTCCCGACGATGGCCACCGCCCAGGCGTCCTCCTCGGTCAGGTCGCCGCGCACGTAGAGGACGGGCGGCGGCTGATCGATTTCGCGCAAAAGGGCCGGGTAGGCGTCCTCCTCCCAGGTCAGGATTTTGATGCCCTGCTGCGTGATCCGCTCCACGAGACGGTCGAGGTCAACATCGGCCCGCACTTGCAGCAACCGTTCGATGACTTTGGCGCCCAAGCCGGCCGCCCGCAGCGCATCGGGCGGCGCCTGCCAGGCCAGCGAAAGATCGCCGAAATGATCCCGCAGGGCCTGAAAACGCACGGCCCCGATTCCCTTGACTAGCGTGAATCCCACCCAGTAGCGTTTGTCCATGGCGCGCCTTCCCCCTCGCTCAGGGCTGATCGGCCTCTTGCTCCAACAGCCCGTCGGGCAGATGCACCCGCATCGTCCCGGCGTCCAGGTCCACGTCCAGGATGACGCCGGGGATGACGGGGAGCAGCACTTCGCCTCCCCGTTCCGATGTCACCACATAGACGTCATTGGCGCCGGTCTCCAGGATGTCGGTCAGCGTGCCGAGCCGCTGGCCGTCCTCGGTCTGGACGGCCAGGCCAAGCAATTGGTGATGATAGTATTCGCCTTCCGGCAAGGGGGGGCGGTCGGCGGCGGTCACGTACAAAAACTGGTGGCGCAACTGCCCCACTGCTTCGGGGGTATCCAGCCCGACGAAGGACAACAACAAGCCTTCGTTGTGACTGCGCCGGCTGCGGATGACCAGGCGGCGGCGCGTCTCGCCGGCGTACACGACCGTCTCCGGCTGCAAGCGCTCGGGGAAATCGGTCAGGATTTCCACCAGCGCCTCGCCGCGCACGCCGTGCGGGCGGCGAAACCGTCCGACCGCCAGGAAGGCAGGCTCGCCAGCGTCCGACGAGCCTGCCGGTCTTTGCGACTTGCGTTCCATGCCGTCTGTCTTACGGTTCGATGACATCCAGCGTGACGTGCATGCCTTCGCGCTCGGCGGCCACCCGCAACAGAGCGCGGATGGCATTGGCCACCCGGCCGCCTTTGCCGATCACGCGGCCCATATCCTCCTTGGCGACGCGCAACTCAAACGTCACGCGGTCGCCGCGGCGGAATTCCTGCACGCTGACCTCTTCTGGGTGCTCGACGAGAGACTTGGCAATGTACTCAATCAGGTCTTTCATGAGAGTCCATTACCGGCTGGTCTTGGCCGATACGGCGCGGGCTGCCCGGGCCTGTTCGGCTTCGGCCAGCAAAACCTCGAGCGATTCGCCCTTCTTGAAGCGTTCGAAGCGCTGATCGGTCCCGACAGTCTTGAACAATTGCGCCACCGACTCGGTGGGCTGCGCGCCCTTGCTCATCCAGTCGAAGACGCGCTCCTCTTTGATCTCGATCGTAGCCGGATTCGTGCGCGGGTTGTAATATCCCACGATCTCCAGGAAACGGCCATCGCGCGGGCTTTCTTTATCGGCCACGACCAGGCGATAGGACGGCTGGCCCTTGAGGCCAGTGCGGCGTAAACGAATACGAACCATCGAACTTATCTCCTTCGAATTGATAATCAACTGAGCCAGTCCCGGCCGGTCAGACAGAGAGGGCGCAGAAAGGATGCGCTGCCTGACGGCCAGGCCTGTTTCACCCGAACAGGCGCGTCAGATTGCGCCCGCCGGTCTTTTGAACGGTTTTCATCAGGCGCTGCACTTCCCGGAACTGCTTGATGAGGCGGTTGACGTCCTGCACCTGCGTGCCAGAACCGGCTGCAATCCGCCTGCGGCGGCTGGCGTTCAAAATGTCAGGGTTGCGGCGCTCGGCCGGCGTCATCGAGCGGATGATCGCCTCGGCGTGGCGCACCGAGCGCTCCATCTCGCGCGGGTCGATGTTGCGCGCCGCCCGGCCCAACTCGCCGGGAAGCATCTCGACCATCTGGCTGAGCGGCCCCATCTTCTTGGACGACTGCATCATCTCCAGCCAGTCGGCCAGCGTGAACTCGCCCTTCGACAAGCGCTCGGCCTGTTTGCGGGCCTGCTGCTCGTCGAAGGCCGCCTCGGCCTTTTCGATCAGTCCCAGCACGTCGCCCATGCCCAGGATGCGCGAGGCCAGCCGCTCCGGATTATACACCTCCAGGGCGTCGAGTTTCTCGCCCGTCCCCAGGAATTTGATCGGGACGCCGGTGACGGCGCGGATGGAAATCGCCGCCCCGCCGCGGGCGTCGCCGTCCATTTTGGTCATCATCAGGCCGGTCAACGGCACGGCCTGGCGGAATCCCTCGGCGACGTGCAGCGCCTCCTGCCCAATCATGGCGTCCACGACCAGCAAGACTTCGGACGGCGGCACGCGGCGGACGATGGCCTGCAATTCGTTCATCAGCGCCTCGTCCAGTTGCGAACGGCCGGCGGTATCCACGATGACGACCGTATAGCCGCCTTTGGCCGCCTTGTCGAAGGCCCGCGCCGTCAACTCCGGCGGTTGGAGGCCGGATTCGAAATAGACGGGCAGGTCGAGTTGCGCGCCCAGGGTGCGCAGTTGCTCGACCGCCGCCGGCCGGTACGGGTCCGCGGCAACCAGATAAACGCGTTCGCCGCGCTGACGCAAATGGCGCGCCAGTTTCCCGGCCGCGGTCGTCTTGCCCGACCCTTGCAGGCCAACCAGCATCAAAAGGCGCGGCTTGGGGCCCGAAAGGTTCAACGGCGCCGGTTCGCCCAGCGTCGCAATCAACTCCTCGTGGACGATTTTGATGACCTGCTGGCCCGGGTTGAGCGCCTTCGAGACCTCCGCGCCCACGGCGCGCTCGCGCACCCGCGCGATGAAGGCCTTGACCACGCTGTAATGGACGTCCGCCTCCAACAGCGCCAGCCGGACTTCGCGCATGGCGGCGTCCACATCCGCCTCGGAAAGTTTCCCGCGCCGGCGCAGTTGGTCGAAAATTTGAGTGAGCCGTCCGGTCAGAGTCTCGAACACGTTGTCTTCTTCATTAAAAAAGCAGAAATTGCCCGAAGGCGCAGAGATTTTAGCCGATAAAGGGCAAGCGGTCAAGGAAATTCGAACAATGCGGTATAATCCCTGCGCTTAATTAGACAAAAAGATGTTTGCATCGAATGCCTCGAATTGGGCGAATTTTTGGGCCATTCGCGAAATTCGATGCAAAAAGGATTTTTTATGGTCGAACCCGAATCCACCAACCTCGCGCCCGAACCCGTCAAACAAATCATCGGCACGGTGCAAATGGCCGACATTGACGAGACCATGCGCACGGCCTACCTCGACTACGCCATGTCGGTCATCGTGGCGCGCGCCCTGCCCGACGCCCGCGACGGCCTCAAACCCGTCCATCGGCGCATCCTCTACGCGATGGAGGACATGGGCATCCGTTCCAACTCGCCCTACAAGAAGTCTGCCCGCATCGTCGGCGAGGTGCTGGGCAAGTACCACCCGCACGGCGACGCGGCGGTCTATGAGTCCATGGCGCGCATGGCGCAGGATTTCTCCATGCGCTACCTGCTTGTGGACGGACAGGGCAACTTCGGCTCGGTGGACGGCGACGCCCCGGCGGCCATGCGTTACACCGAAGCCCGTCTGCACAAGATGGCCGAGGAAATGCTCGCCGACCTGGACAAGGACACGGTGGACTTCACCGACAACTTCGACGGTTCGCTCAAGGAGCCGACCGTCCTGCCTGCCCGCCTGCCCAACCTGCTCCTGAACGGCTCGTCCGGCATCGCGGTCGGCATGGCGACCAACATCCCGCCCCACAACCTGAAGGAAATCGCCTCCGCCGTCATTTACCTCATCAACAACTACGACACGATTGACGAGATTCCGGTCGAATTCCTGATGAAATTCGTGCCGGGGCCGGACTTCCCGACCGGCGGCATCATCGTCGGTACGGAGGGCATCGAGGCCGCCTACGGGTCCGGCAAGGGACGCATCGTCCTGCGCGGCAAGGCGCACATCGAGGAGATGTCCGGCAACCGCCACCGCATCGTCATCACCGAGATTCCCTACCAGGTCAACAAGGCCGCCCTCATCGAGCGCATCGCCGACCTGGTGCGGGAGGAGAAAATTGACGCCATCTCCGACCTGCGCGATGAATCCGACCGGCGCGGCATGAGCATCGTCATCGAACTCAAACGCGGCTCCCAGCCGCGCAAGGTGCTGAATCAACTCTACAAGTACACCCCGCTCCAGACCACCTTCGGCGTGCAGATGCTCGCCCTGGTGGACGGCGAGCCGCGCCTCCTGCCGCTCAAGAAGGCGCTCCAGATTTTCATCGAACACCGCCAGACGGTCCTGACCCGCCGCTCTCAGTTCGAGTTGGAGAAGGCCAAAGCCCGCGCCCACATCCTCGAGGGCCTGCGCATCGCCCTCAACAACCTGGACGCGGTCATCCAGACCATCCGCGAGAGTCCGGACGCGGAGGTCGCCAAAGAGCGGCTGATGAAGCGCTTCAAACTCTCCGAACTCCAGGCGCAGGCCATCCTCGACATGCAGTTGCGCCGCCTGGCGGCCCTCGAGCGGCAGAAAATCGAGGACGAGTACAAGCAGGTCACGGCGCAGATTGCCCACCTCGAAGACCTGCTGGCGCACCCGAAGAAAATCCTGGCGCTCATCCAGGACGACATGCGCGAACTGGCCGAAAAGTACGGCGACGAGCGGCGCACGCACATCGCCGCCGAGGCGGTGGAGAATTTGAGCGAAGCGGACCTCGTGCCGGATGAGGCCGTCCTCATCAGTCTCACCAGCCGCGGCTACGTCAAGCGCGTGGCGGCGGCCTCCTTCCGCGCCCAGGGACGCGGGGCGAAGGGCGTCACCGGCCACGCCACGAAAGAGGAAGACGAGGTGCTGACGCTCATCCCGGCGCGCTCGCTCGATACGATGCTCTTCTTCTCCGACCGGGGCAAGGTCTATTCGGAGAAGGTCTATCAAATCCCCGACGCCGACCGGGCGGCGAAGGGCATCCCGCTGGTGAACGTCCTCTCGCTCGAACCGGGAGAGGTGGTCACCGCCGCCGTTTCGGTGCCGGACTTCGAGGCGGCGGAGTACATCACGCTGGCGACGCGCAACGGACGCGTCAAGCGCATGGCCTTGAGCGAACTGGCCTCCGTCCGCCCCTCCGGCATCATCGCCATCACGCTGGAGGAGGGCGACGAACTCGGCTGGGCGCGCCTGACGCGCGGGAATGATGAAATCATCCTGGTCACCGAGCAAGGACAGGCGCTGCGCTTCGCCGAGGACGAGGTCCGCCCGATGGGGCGCAGCGCGGGCGGCGTGACCGGCATCCGCCTGGCGGAGGGCGACAAGGTTGCCAGCATGGAGGTGGTCGAACCCGGCGGTTCTCTGGTGCTGGTCACCGAGCAGGGGTACGGCAAGCGGACCCCGCTCTCGGAGTACCCGGCCAAGGGCCGGGCGACGGGCGGCGTGCAGACCATGGCGAAGGACGCGGCGGGCAAGGTGGGCGTCATCAGCGCGGCGCGCGTCGTCCAGGAGGCCGATGACCTGACGCTCATCTCGGCCAACGGTCTGGTGCTGCGGATGAAGGTGAAAGATGTCAAGGTGATGGGGCGCGCCACGCGCGGCGTCCAGTTGATGGAGGTGCGCGAGGGCGACCGGGTGGCCTCGATTGCCCGGCTGGCGGCCGCCGAGTTGAAGAAAGCCGGGGCCGACCTGAACGGCGCGCCGCCCCTCCCGCCGGGCGCGCAGTACGAACTGCCGCTGCAAAAGGGATGAATCAAAAGGGGCTGACCCAAAAGATGGGACAGTCCCTGCTTTTTGGACAGTCCTTTGCTCCCCAGGGAGTCAAGTCCAACACTTGTTCTTTTTTAACATCTTCGGGGGCTAAGCCCCCGAGGAAACAGCTAAGCCCCCGAGGAAACCGGTTTGACCTCTGGGCGGGATGGTATCCTGATCTCCTCTTTGGACAGCCTCTTTTTGTCCTTGCGCAACACTCCTCGGGATTTTAGAAAAACGGCGGCACGACCTTGCCGGTAATCAACAGAAACATCGTCCCCAGCAGGCAAACGAGAATCAGCATCATAAACGCCAGCAGGAAACGCTGCTGGGCGTTCATGCCGGTCATCTGATCGAGACTGCGGCGGGCGGCCGGACGCCGAACTGCCGCCGGCTCGTCAAAAGCAGGAACTTCTTCTTCCTGGAAATATTCCGATTGAGCAGCCTGGTCGCGCAGATTGTCGAGCATAAGAGCCTCACTTTGGCAAAAGTATATCACATCCCCGGACGAAGATGCACCTCTCCGAAGGGCAGCGTCAGATGCTCGCCGCCCGGCAAGCGCAGACGGAGGCCGCCGTCCGAATCCAGGCCGACCAGCCAGCCGCGGCGCGCCGGCTGCCCCTCGGCCCAGACCTCGACCGTCTCGCCGCGAAAGGCCAGGCGCGCCTCCCAGGCGTCCAGGAACGCCTGCGTCCCAAGCCGAGGCCGCCATTCGAGCAGCGCAGACAAAATCTCTCGCAGCAGAGAGACCCGTTCCACGGGCCGCCCCAACTCGGTTTCGAGACAGGCAGCCGGAAAGTTCAGGAGGTCGGCGGGCGGGACCGATGCGGCTGCCACATTCACCCCCACCCCGATGACCAGGCTGTCGATTTGCTCGCCCAGCCAGACCGTCTCGGTCAGCACACCGCACACTTTGCGCCCCCCCAGCAGTACGTCATTCGGCCACTTGATCTGGGGGGAGAGTGAATAGCCTTCGAGGGCAACGGCCACGGCCAGAGCGCCGAGAGCCGAAAACAAGGCCGCCTTCTCCTGTTCGCCCGGGCGGGGACGCAGAATCAGGCTGAACGCCAGCGCCGCGCCTGCCGGGGTGTACCAGCGCCGCCCCCCGCGGCCGCGTCCGGCGGTCTGCTCGTCGCTGACGACCAGCGAAAAATCCGCCGCGCCCGCCGCGGCCCAGGCGAGGGCTGCATCGTTGGTCGAGCCGACCCGTTTCAGATAACGCAAGCCGCCCATCGGCAAATCCTTCAGGGCGGTTTTGAGGCGGCGATGATTCATCGGACCTCTCTGAGAGTTTCTATCCGAGAGACCCGGCCTCTCGAAGAGACCGGGTCTCTGCGGCCCTGGGCTGATTCATTCCTACGGAGGGGGCAAATAATTCCAGGGGTTGACGGCCGATCCGTTGTAACGAATCTCGAAGTGCAAATGCGCGCCCTGCGAATTGCCGGTGTTGCCCGAAGCGCCGATCACCGTGCCGGCAGCCACGCTCTGGCATTGAGAGACGCTGACCACGCTCAGGTGGGCATAGAGGGTGACAAAACCATTACCATGATCGATCTGAACCACGTTGCCGTAGCCGTAGTTCCAGGCGCCGTAACTGGCCATGCTGACCACGCCGTTGTCGGCGGCGTAAATCGGGGTTCCCTCGGGCGCGGCGATGTCGATGCCGCGGTGGCCCGAATCGCCGAAGTTATAGCCGGAAAGGTAATGATTGGCGGTCGGCCAGGTAAAATAGCCCCGGCTGGCATAGCCGCCGCCGCAAGCCGACGAGCCGCCGCTGCCGCTGACCGTGTACGTTTGAATGAACAGCGGCTGGTCGTTGAGTTCGCCGCCCGGCACCATGACGAACGTCCCCGGCTCGATAGTCAAGTTGGTCAGGTCGAGGCGGTTGCCCGGCCAGAAGATGATCGCCTCGGGGTCCACGCCGAGTTTGTCGGCGACTGACTCGATGGTATCCCCCTCCTGCCATTCATAATAGACGCCGTCCACGGGCGGGATTTTGACGACCATCCCGACCTGCAGACTATCGGGACTGCCCTTGAACAGGTCGTAATTGGCCCAAAAGATAGTTTCGGGCTGGAGGCCGAATTGGGCGGCGATACCGAAGACCGAATCGCCGCGCCCGACGATGTATTCAGCCACGTCGTAGCGTTGTTGATCCTGAAGGCTCGTCTCCAGCGAGACGTTACGGGTGATGGCCGGCAGGGGATCGGCGGGCTGCAAGGCGGGCAAATCCACGCTGACGGGGCCGCCTGCTCCGCCGTTCGTTTCCGCCTCTGGCGGAAGCGGGATCGGACTCGGCTGCCGGTCGGCCATCCGCCCGAGGGCGAAAATCAGCAGCCCGGCGACGATGGCGGCCGTCGCCCCCCAACTGACCAGATTGAACAAAACGGGAGACTGCGTCAATTTACCGATAAATTTCATAGTTCATCTGCTAGGGTTTCGAGAAATTCCTGATTATTCTTGGTCTTAGCCAGGCGTTGCAAGATGGCCTCGGTCGCCACAGCCGAATCCATGCCGGCTCCTTGCGGCGGCGGAGAGACCATCTGGATATACATCCGCCGCATCGTCCAGACGCGCTGCAAGACATCCGGCCCGAGGAGCAAATCCTCGCGGCGGGTGGACGAACGCTCGATATCCACCGCCGGGAAGATGCGCCGCTCCTGCAACTTGCGGGAGAGATGCAACTCCATGTTGCCGGTGCCTTTGAACTCCTCATAGACCACATCGTCCAGGCGCGAACCGGTATCCACCAGACAGGTGGCGATGATGGTCAGCGAGCCGCCTTCTTCCAGGTTGCGGGCCGCGCCGAAGAAATGTTTGGGCGGGTAGAGCGCTGAGGGGTCCATGCCGCCGGAAAGCGTTCGGCCGGAGGGGTTGACGACCAGGTTGTAGGCGCGCGCTAGGCGGGTGATCGAGTCCATCAAAATGACCACGTGGCGGCCGATCTCGGTCAGGCGCTTGGCGCGGTCGAGGGCGATTTCGGCGGTGCGCACATGCGAGGTGACCGGCTCGTCGAAGGTCGAGGCAATCACCTCGGCGTCCACCGAGCGGTCCATGTCGGTGACTTCCTCGGGGCGCTCACCGATCAGGGCCACCATCAAATGCACATCGGGGTACTGCGTCGAAATCGCGTTGGCGATCTGCTTGAGGATGGTCGTCTTGCCGGCTTTGGGCGGCGAGACGATCAGCCCGCGCTGGCCGCGGCCGATGGGGACGATCAAATTGATGAGGCGCGTCGCCAGGATGTCGCTCTTGGTCTCCAGGTCGAAACGCTTGTCGGGGAAGATGGGCGTCAGGTCCTCGAAGCGCGGGCGGAAGCGCGCCTCTTCCGGGTCCATGCCGTTGACCGATTCCACCTTGAGCAGGCCCCAATGGCGCTCCGATTCGCGCGGCGGGCGGACGTGGCCGATGATCATGTCGCCGGAGCGCAATTCATAACGCCGCAATTGCGCCTGCGAGACGTACACATCGTCCTCGCTGATGCTGTAACGCGCCGAGCGCAGGAAGCCAATCCCCTCGTTCATGATTTCGAGGATGCCGCCGCGCACGTCCAGTCCTTTCTGGGCGGCCTCTTCCTGGCAGATGCGCAGGATAAGGGCTTCTTTCTTCAAGCGATTGGCGTTGGCGATGTTGAACTCTCTGGCCAGGTTGCGCAGTTCAGCCAGAGGTTTGTTTTCGAGTTCGATAATGTTCATGTTCGTTTATCTCATGGCGTGGAATGATTCAAGAATGCAAAACAAGCGCCCCCAGGCGCAGACGAAAGCCAACAGAATACAAAACCAACCTCGTGACGCGCTATCAACTTGTCATTAACCGGGGAATAATCAGTGAGCGTTAACTTCGGCCCGATTATAGCATGCAAACGCAGGCGGCGCAAGGAAAACGTTTTTGCGCTTCCGGTGTGACAAAATCCGCTTTTGCGCGTACAATACTCTTAAATTCAGCCGCTGGAGCGCCTCGCATGGAAAATCCCACCCTCGACTTAATCCACCGTCACGCCTCGGTGCGGCGCTACAAACCCGACCCCGTGCCTGCCGCGCTGATCGAGACGATCGTCGCCGCCGGTCAGCGCGCCTCGACCTCCTCCAACCTGCAGACCTACTCGGTCGTCGTCCTGACCGAGGCCGCCGACCGCCAGCGGATGGCGGAACTGTGCGGCAACCAAAAACACATCGCCGAAGCGCCCGTCTTCCTGGCCTGGATCGCCGACCTGGCCCGCCTCGACCGCGCCTGCCAGTTGCGCGGCTACACCCAGGACACCGCCTACCTGGAATCTTTCCTCATCGCCGCCACCGACGCCGTCATCGCCGCCCAGAACGCCGCCCTGGCCGCCGAGTCGCTCGGGCTGGGCATCTGCTACATCGGCTCGATCCGCAACCGGCCGCAAGAGGTCATCCAAATGCTCGGCCTGCCGCGCCTGACCTTCCCCATCACCGGCATGACGGTCGGCTGGCCGGAGCGGCCGGCCAAAGTCAAGCCGCGCTTGCCGCTCAAGGCCATCCTGCATTGGGACCGCTACGATCCCTCCGCCTACGATGAAGCCCTGGCCGAATATGACCAGGCGATGATGGCGACCGGCCTCTACGAAGGCCGCCAGGTACCCTTTCCGGGCAAGCCGCCAGTGGTGGAGAATTACGGCTGGACGGAACATTCCGCCCGCCGCGTCGCCCGCGCCGAGCGCACCGACCTGCGGGCGGTCATCGAACAACAGGGTTTTGGGCTGAAATGAGCGCCTCCACCCACATCCTGACCGGCGAGCGAATCGGCAGGCTGGGGACCATCCGACTGGCCTGCTCGGCCGTCCTGTTCGACGACCGCCGCGAGCAGGTGTTGCTCACCCGCCGCAGCGACAACGGCCTGTGGTGCCTGCCGGGCGGGGCCGTCGATCCGGGCGAGACGGTCGCCGAGGCCTGCGAGCGCGAGACGCGCGAGGAGACCGGCCTCGAGGTCCGCGTGAAGCGGCTGACGGGCGTGTACAGCAACCGCGACCGGCTGGTCGTCTATCCCGACGGCAACCGCGTCCAGGTGGTCGCCCTGAATTTTCTGGTCGAATACCGGGCCGGCGAGTTGACCCCCGGCCCGGAGGTCAGCGAGGCGCGTTTCTGGCCGCTCGAACAGGCGCTCCAGATGGACCTGTTCGACGGCCACGCCGAGCGCATCCGCGACGCCTGGGGGGAAGGTCACGATGTTCGCATCTGTTGAGCGGAGGAGGCCATGGAAACCCGATCCACTTTGAGTCCCTCGGCCCAGAAAGTCCAGGAGATGCTGCGCGCCCGGGGCTTCGACTGTCCAGTCGTCGAATTCACCGAGAGCACGCGCACCTCGGCCGAGGCCGCCGAGCGCGTCGGCTGCAGCCTGGGGCAAATCGTCAAGTCGCTCATCTTCCGCGGCCAGACGACCGGCAAGCCGGTGCTGGTGCTGACCAGCGGCGCCAACCGCGTGGACGAGGCCGTCATCGGCGAATACGCTGGCGAACCCATCGGCCGCGCCGACGCCGAATTCGTGCGCGCCGTGACCGGTTTCGCCATCGGCGGCGTGCCGCCCCTCGGCTACCCTCAGCCGGTGGAAACCTACCTCGACGAAGATTTGCTCCAATACGAAGTGCTGTGGGCGGCGGCGGGGACGCCCAACGCCGTCTTCCCGCTGACCCCCGCCCAATTGCAGGCCATGACCGGCGGGCGGGTGGCGACCGTCAAGAGTAAGCCAACCTGAAAGCCAAACACAAGAAGAGAAAAATCGTGTATATTTGAGGCAGGAACGCCGCGATGAGCCTACCGCAATATTTACTTTGGCTCATCTTGAGAAAGAGTGATGGTACACTATAGGCATGGAATTTCCGATCACCGACCTCCTGAGCGCAGAAGAAAGTGAACGCTGGATTTTGGAACACTTTCATCCTGA
>JAIOAU010000036.1 GCA_019873655.1 Chloroflexota bacterium
TGCTTTGGCTGAATTGCCTGCTCCAGAGCCTTTTCAATTGCCGCTCCCTATCCCTTTGTCAGGGGTATGATTTTATGAGACTGTAAAGGTACGAATTTATGAGACTTTACACAGTAAACAGTTATCAGTGAGCAGTAAGCAGTTAGTAACTGATCACTATTCACTAATAACTGATCACTATTTACTGATTACTGTCCGCGACACCGGCCTCGGCATCCCGCCCGAGAACCTGCCCAAACTCTTCGAACCGCTCTTCACCACCAAAGCCCACGGCATTGGGCTGGGACTGGCCGTCACCAAGAAACTGGTCGAGGCCAACGACGGCCGCATCGAGGTCGAAAGCGAGCCGGGCAAAGGGGCAGCCTTCACCCTCCTCCTGCCGGCCGTAAAGGAGGGGAAGTCATGAGCCAGCCCACCCGCCTCCTCATTGTGGACGATAATCCCTCTATGACCAAGACCACCGCCGACATCCTGGCCCTCAAAGGCTACGCCGTCCAGACCGCCCACTCCGGGAGCGAAGCCCTCGACCTCCTGCGCCGCGACAAAGTCCACATCCTGCTCACCGACGTCATCATGCCCGACATGAACGGCGTCGAACTCTTCGTCCGGGCGCGCCGCCTGGTCCCCAGCCTGATCGCCTTCCTGATGACCGCCTACTCCGCCGACGACATCATCCAGCGCGGCCAAGCGGAAGGCGTCAAGGCCGTCCTCACCAAACCGCTCGACCTGAACCTCCTGCTGGCTCTCATCCAAGGCGTCGAAGCGGCTTACCTGGAGAAACGGCCATGAAGACGACGCTTCGCCTGATGTGCCTGTTCCTCCTGGCCGCCGTCCTGGCCAGCCTCTCCCAGCCCGCAGAGGCCGCCGCCCGCCTCGTGCGCGTCGGCGTCTATCAGAACGAACCCAAAATCTTCATGGACGAAGACGGTCGGCCCGCCGGTCTCTTCATCGAACTCCTGGAAAAAATCGCCGCCGAAGAGGGCTGGACGCTCGAATACATCCCCTGCGAATGGGAAGCCTGCCTGAACGCCCTCGAAGCCGGAGAGATTGACCTGATGCCCGACGTAGCCTACTCCGAGGCGCGCGACCAACGCTTCGACTTCCACCAGACCCCCGTGCTGGAGAGCTGGTCGCGGGTCTACGCCGCGCCCCATGCCGGCATCTCCAGCCTGCGCGACCTAGACGGCAAGCGCGTCGCCGTGATGCGAGGCTCCATCCAGGAGCAGGTCTTTCAGGAACTCATGGACGGCTTCGGCTACCGGGTCACGCTCGTCCCGGCCGCCTCGCTGACCGAGGCCTTCCAACTCGCCTCCCAGGGTCAGGCCGACGCCGCCATCGCCAACCATCTCTTTGGCGACTACTTCTGCACCCGCTACGGCCTGCAAAAGACGACCATCGACTTCCTCCCCGTCCAACTCTTCTACGCCACGGCAGAGGGCCGCAACGCCGACCTCCTGGAGGCCATTGACCGCCGCCTGAACGAGTGGATTCCCGTTCCCGGCTCGCCCTACTACACCACCCTCGGCCACTGGACCGACCTCTCTATCCAGCAGCGCGTTCCGGCTTATCTCTGGTGGCTGGTGGGCGGTGTTTTTGGCCTGCTCATCCTGGCGCTCATCGCCGCCCTGGTCTTCCGCTGGCAGGGAAGCCGGAGCGTGCGCGAACTCCTGCAAACCCGCGCCGCCCTGCGCCAGACGGAACGCCGCTACGAGACCCTGGCAAACATGTCGCCGGTCGGCATCTTCCGCACCGACGCCAGCGGGGCCACCACCTACGTCAACCCGGCCTGGCGCGCCATCTCCGGCCTGCCCGCCGAACAGGCCCTCGGCTTCGGCTGGATGGACGCCCTCCACCCCGAAGACCGTCCGCGCCTGCGCCAGGAGTGGGAAGAGTCCACCCGCCGGGGCGCGCCCGCCTTCTCCGATTACCGCTTCCTCCGCCCGGACGGGACGGTGGCCTGGGTCATGGGGCAGGCCGTCCCGGAGACCGACGCGGCGGGCAACGTCATCGGCTACATCGGCACCATCACCGACATCACCGCCCGCAAACAGGCCGAAGAGGACATCCGCCGCTACGTCGGCGAACTGGAAGCCCTCAACGCCCTCGGCGAAAGCGTCACCCGCTCGGTCTCGCTCGAAGAAGTTGTCTCGAATGCCATCGAAACCCTGCTGAAGGTGACTCAAACGGACGTGGCTTTCCTCTTCCTGCGCCAGGGCGATCGGCTGGTCTTGGCGGGCAGCGGCCCGGCCGAACAGGTGCGCCGTTTCGAGAGCATCCCCGAACACAAGGTCGGCGAGTGCATGTGCGGCCTGGCCGTCAGCGAGCGCCGCCCCATGTACACGCCGGACATCTTCAAAGACCAGCGCTGCACCTGGGAAGAGTGCAAAAAGGCCGGTTACCGCTCCTTCGCCGCCCTGCCGCTCCTGGCCGGGCAGGAGGTCATCGGCATCGTCGGCCTGGCCTGCTCCGAGGAGCGCGACTTCGAGACCCAAGCTGAATTCCTGGAGACCCTCGCCGCGCAGGTGGCCAGCGGAGTGCGCAACGCCCAACTGTACGCCGAGGTCCAGCGTTACGCCGCCGAACTCGAGCAAAAGGTCGCCGAGCGCACCCACGACCTGAACCTGGCGCTCGAAAAGGCGCAGGAAGCCGACCGGCTGAAATCGGCCTTCCTGGCGACCATGTCGCACGAACTGCGTACCCCGCTCAACTCCATCATCGGCTTCACCGGCGTCCTCCTGCAAGGGTTGGCCGGCCCCCTCAACCCCGAGCAGACCAAGCAACTGGGCATGATTCGCGACAGCGCCCAGCACCTCCTGGCGCTCATCAACGATGTGCTGGACATCTCCAAAATCGAGGCCGGACAACTCGAAGTGCGTCACGACCCCTTCGACCTGCGCGCTGCCATCGAAAACGTCCTGCGCATGGTCACGCCCCTGGCGCAGAGGAAGGGCTTGACCCTCAGCGCCGCCATTTCCTCCGGCGTGGGGACGATGGTCAGCGACCAGCGGCGCGTCGAGCAGATTCTCATCAACCTGATGACCAACGCCGTCAAATTCACCCAGCGCGGCGAGGTGCGCCTGGAGTGCGAAACCCGCCCCGGCTGGGTGACCCTGCGCGTGCGCGACACCGGCGTCGGCATCCGTCCGGAAGACATGGGCAAACTCTTCCGCCCCTTCCAGCAACTGGAGACCGGCCTGGCGCGTCATCACGAAGGCACCGGCCTCGGCCTGGCAATCTGCCGTCACCTAGCCACCCTGCTCGGCGGCGACATCAGCGCCGAGAGCGAATGGGGCAAGGGCAGCGTCTTTACAGTTAACCTACCACTGTAGGACAGGCTTTCAGCCTGTCCCCTATCCTACCGGAGAAACACTTATGGCCCACATCCTCATCATCGAAGACAACGAAAACAACCTCTACCTGAGCACCTTCATCCTCGAAAAACACGGACACCGCGTCAGCGCCGCCCGCGACGGGGCGGAGGGAATCCGCCTGGCCGAAGAACTCCACCCCGACCTGATTCTGCTCGACATCCAACTGCCCGGCATGGACGGCTACGCCGTGGCCTCCAACCTGCGCCGCGCCGAGGCGACCGCCGCCATCCCCATCGTTGCCGTCACCTCCTACGCCATGGCCGGCGACCGCGAGCGCATCCTAGCCGCCGGATGTCAGGGCTACATCGAGAAGCCCATCAACCCCGAAACCTTCCTCGACCAGGTGCTGGCCCACCTCCGCTCGCCTTCCTCTCCGACCGGCGCTTAACCCTCACCGTCCACCGTCTATCGTCCACTGTCCCTCCTTATGGTCCAACGTCTCCCTCTCTGCCAATCGCCACGAAAGGAGCCTCTATGACCAAAATCCTATTCGTAGACGACCTGGAAACCAACCGCTACCTCCTGCGTACCGTCCTGACCGCCTCCGGCTACGAGATGCTCGAAGCCTCCAACGGCGTCGAGGCCCTTGACCTCGCCCGCCGCGAGCGCCCCGACCTGATCCTCTCCGACATCCTCATGCCGCAAATGGACGGCTTTACCCTCTGCCGCGAGTGCCAGCGCGACGAGACTCTGCGCGCCATCCCCTTCGTCTTCTACACCGCCACCTACACCGACCCGCGCGACGAAGAACTGGCCCTCAGCCTGGGCGCGGCGCGTTTCATCACCAAACCCATCGAAAACGAAGAGTTCCTCGCCATCCTGCGCGAAGTCCTCGAGAACCACGAGCAAGGACGCCTTCCGGCTGGCCACTCCACCCTGGAAGAAGAGACCGTCTTCTACCGCCTCTACAACGAAGCCCTCGTCCGCAAACTGGAAGATAAAATGCTCGACCTTGAAAAGAGCAATCGCGCCCTGGCCGCAAGCGAAGACCAACTGCGCCGCCTGGCCAGCGGCGTGGCCCACGAACTGCGCAACCCCCTCGGCGTCATCCACAACGTGGCCTACCATCTGGGGCAGATTTTGCCGCAAGCGCCCGAAATGGCGCCTCAACACGCTCACATCCGCGAACATCTGGAAATCCTGGAACGAGAGACCCAGGTGGCCGTCAACATCATCTCCAACCTGCTCTACTACACCACCGCCTCGCGGCCGGACCCGCGGCCGGTTCCCGTCGCCGACCTGGTGAACCGCGTCCTGGAGCGTTTCCCCGCCCCCGCCAACGTTCGTGTGACCCGCGACCTGCCGCCCGACCTGCCGCCCCTCCGCGCCGACCCGGCCCACATCGAGCAGGCGCTCGCCAACCTGCTGCTCAACGCCTACGAGGCCATGCCCTCTGGAGGAGAGTTATTAGTGATCAGTAAACAGTTATCAGTGACTGATCACTGCTCACCGATAACTGATCACTGTTTACTGATTACTGTCAAAGACAGCGGCCCCGGCATCTCCCCCGAAGCCCTGACGCATCTCTTCGAGCCGCTCGTCACCACCAAACCGCACGGCATCGGGCTGGGACTGCCCGTCAGCAGGCGGCTGGCCGAGGTCAACGGCGGCCGGCTCGAGGTCGAGAGCGAACCGGGTCAGGGCGCGGCGTTCACCCTCGTCCTGCCCGCCGCGAAGGACGGAAAATGAAACCTCCCGTGGCGCAAGTCTCCGACTTGCGAATGGCGTAAGTCTCCGACTTGCGAATGGCGCAAAGTCTCCGACTTGCGAACCCCCGCCTTGCAGTTCTCGTCTCAACCTTCTCGAAATGAATGACCATGATGCCTTCCTCCGCCCGCATCCTCATCCTCGACGATGACCCCAACCTGCGCAAAACCCTGAGCGACATCCTGCGTCACCAGGGCTACGATCCGCTGCCCACCGCCCGCGCCCAGGAAGCCCTGCAAGCCGCGGCGCGCCGCGAAGTGGCCGTCGCCCTGATCGACTTGCGCCTCGAGGATATGCCCGGCCTCGAGGTGTTACGCCGCATCAAAGAGGTTTCGCCCGAGATCGAGTGCGTCATCCTGACCGGCTACGCCTCGCAAGAGGCCGCCATCGAGGCCGTCAACGCCGGAGCGTATTCGTTCCTCGAAAAACCGTACCAGATGCAGCAATTGCTGCTCATCCTCCAGCGCGCCATCGAAAAGCGCGACGCCGCCCGCGCCCTGGCCGAAAGCCAGGCCCTCTACCGCACCTTCCTGGACGCCACGCAAGACATTGCCTTCCTGAAGGACGAAAACTTCCGCTACATCATCTGCAACCAGGCCAACGCCGCCTTCTTCAACCGGCCAATAGAAGACATCATCGGCCGCGACGACTTCGAACTGATGGACCCCCAGGCCGCCGAAGGCTGCCGCCGCAGCGACCGCCAGGCGCTGGAGGAAAACCGCCCGGTCGTCAACCTCGAAGTCGTCGGCGGGCGCGTTTACGAGACGCGCAAGTTCCCCGTCCCCCTCGGCGGGGGACGAACAGGCGTCGGCGGTTACGCCCGCGATATCACCAAAAGCCTGCGCGCCGACGAGCAGATGCGCCTGCAAAGCGCCGCCCTGGAGGCCTCGGCCAACGCCATCGTCATCGCCAACCGCGAGGGCTTCATCCAGTGGGCCAACCCGGCCTTCACCGCCCTGACCGGCTACAAAGTCCCCGATGAAGTCTTCGGGCGCAACCCGCGCGATTTGGTCAAATCGGGCAAACAAGACCAGCGTTTCTACAAAAACCTGTGGGACACCATCCTCTCCGGCCGCGTCTGGCATGGGACGCTCATCAACCGCCGCAAAGACGGCGCGCTTTATGACGAAGAGATGACCATCACGCCGGTGAAAGATGAAAGCGGCCAGATCACGCATTTTATCGCCGTCAAACAGGATATCAGCGAACGCAAACGGTACGAACAGGAAATCCTCGAAAACGAGCGCCGCTACGTCACCCTGGTCGAGACCTCGCCGGCGGGCATCTTCCGCACCGACGCCGCCGGCCGGACTACCTACGTCAGCCCGCGCTGGTGCCAGATCGCCGGTCTGGAGGCTCAATCCGCCCTCGGCGACGGCTGGCTGCAAGCCGTCCATCCCGAAGACCGCCAAAAATTGGCCGCCGGCTGGGAACAAGACGCCGAAGCGGGGCGCGTCTCCACCGCCGAGTACCGTTTCCTGCGGCCGGATGGCAGCGTGCGCTGGGTGCGCGGCCAGGCCACGCCGGAGACCGACTCCCAGGGCCGCATCACCGGCTACGTCGGCGTCATCCTGGATATCACCGAGCGCAAACAAGCCGAGGCCGAATTGCAGCGCCGCCTCGAGCAGTTGACCGCCCTGAACCGCGCCTCCCAGGCCGTCAGCGCCTCGTTGGACCTCGACGCCACACTGAACGAGATCGTCGCCCTTTCGCGCCAGGTCAGCGGGGCCGAGTACGCCAGCGTCCTTCTGGTGGACGAATCCGGCGCGCCGGTCGAGAGCGCCGAAAACCTGCTGGGCATCCCCTCTCTGGAGGGCCGCGCCCGCCGCTCCGGCCTGACCCGCTGGATGGTGCAGACCCGTCAGCCGTTCATCGTCGAGCGCATCGACTCGCGCGGGCGCATTTCTCCGCCACCGCCCGCCGGCGCCCCCCGCACCATCAATCCCTATCTGCACCGACAAGGGATTCAATCGCTGGCCGGTCTGCCGCTCGTCGTCGAAGAACGGGTCGTCGGCGTGCTTTACCTGCACAGCCGCCGCCCAAACGCGTTCGAAGGTCAGATGCCGTTGCTGACCACCTTCGCCAACCAGGCCGCCATTGCCGTCCATAAGGCGCGCCTCTACCACGCCCTGCAGCAAGAATTGGCCGAGCGCGCCCGCGCCGAGGCCGAGGTGCGGCATTACCTCGCCGACCTGGAAATGCTCTATCGCAGCAGCCTGGACCTCAACCGTTCGCTCGAACCGGCCGAAATCGGCCGTCTGCTGGTCGAGACTCTGGCCCGACATCTGAACTGGCATCACGTCGCCATCCGCCTGCGGCGCGGCGAAAGCCGAGACCTCGAATTGGTGGCCTTCAACCAGCCCGGCATCCAGCCCGGCGAGGAAGAACAGGTGGCCAGGCGTTTTGTCAGCCTGGTCAACACCATCGATCAGGGGCTGAGCGGACTGGCCGTCCGCCGCGGCGAGACTATCATCGCCGATGACGTGCACACCTTTCCCGACTATGTGGAAACCTACCCCGCCGTCCGCTCCGGCCTGTACACGCCTCTCAAGGTCGAAGAGCGCGCCATCGGCGTCATCGCCGTCGAAAGCGAACAACCGGCGGCCTTCTCCGCCGGCGACGCCCGCCTGCTGGAAACCCTGGCCGCCCAGGCTGCCTCCGCCTTCGAAAACGCCCGGCTGTACCAGGATACAGTGCGCGCCAGCCTGCGCCGCGAGGTGCTCTACCGCCTCAGCCAGGACATCAGCCAGAAAATCGGCGACCCCGAAGCCGTCTACGAAAGCGTCTATCAGGCGGCCCGGCAACTGATGCCTGCCGACAACTTCACCATCGCCATCCACGACGAGGCCGCTGGCGAATTCGTCGGCGAATATCTGATCGACGAAGGCCAGCGTTGTCCGCCCGTGCGCGCCCCCATTCAGCAAGGCATTTCCGGCTACGTCATCCGCACCCGCCTCCCCCTGCGCGTCGGCGACGCCCTGAACGACGCCAGCGCTCCAACCCCGGTCCACTACGGCAGCGATCGGCCATCGCGCGCCTACCTGTGCGTCCCGCTGCGCATCGGCGAGCGCGTCATCGGCGCGATGTCGGTGCAGAGTTACCAGCCGAACGTTTACACCGCCGAAGACGAAGTCCTGCTCGAAATGCTGGCCGCCTACGCCGCCCCGGCCATCGAGAACGCCCGGCTGATCGAGGCCGAGCGCCGCCGCCTGGCCGAACTCGAAATCCTGCATGAAAGCAGTTTTGCCATTGCAAACCTCCTCGACTCGGCAGAAATCAGCAACCGTCTCATCGAAACGTTTGCCAAACACCTCGGCTGGCGTCACATTGCCATTCAATTGCTGGAAAGCGACGGTCAAACCCTGCGCCTGGCCGCGTTCAACCGGGAGGGCCTGACGCCCGAAGAACAAACCGCCGTCCGGGCGCGCTTCGAGCAGCGCGTCGACCTCGTCGGGCGCGGCCTCAGCGGGCTGGCGGTCCAGAGAGGCGAGGTCATCCGCGCCAGCGACGTGCATGCGTATCCAGAATACATCGAAACCTACCCCGGCGTTCATTCCGGCCTCTATGTTCCGCTCAAGGTCGGTCAGCGCGTCACCGGCTGCATCAGCATCGAATCGGAAGAATTCGACGCCTTCAGCGAAAGGGACGAGCGCCTTCTCGTCACCCTGGCCAGCCAAATTGCCGTCGCCTTCGAAAACGCCTACCTCTACCAGGCCGTGCAAGAAGAACTCATCGAACGCAAGCAGGCCGAAGAGGCCTTGCGCCAGAGTCAATCCCTCTTGCAATCCATCCTCGACCACGCCAACGCCATGATCTACCTCAAAGACCTCGAAGGCCGCTACCTGCTGGTCAACGAGGCGCTGGCAAAGGTCATGAATCGCAAGCCGGCCGATTTTGTCGGCAAAATGGTGGAAGAAATCTTTCCTCCCGAAGACGCCAAACAATATCGCGCCAACGATGAAGAAGTCTTACAAAAAGGCCAGCCCTTGTTCTTTGAGGAAGCGAATACGCGGGACAATGAAACATTCTTCTATCTTTCGGTCAAATTCCCGCTGCGCGACCGGCGCGGAAAAATCTACGCCGTCGGCGGCATCTCGAGCGACATCACCGAACAAAAGCGCACCCAGGCCGCCCTCCAGCGGCTGAACGTCGAACTCGAGGAGCGCGTCGCCCAGCGCACCGAGGAACTGCGCGCCGCCAACGCCGCCCTGGCCAAGGCCGCCCGCCTCAAAGACGAATTCCTGGCCAGCATGAGCCACGAACTGCGCACCCCCCTGACCGGCATCCTCGGCCTGACCGAAGCCCTCCAGCGCCGCGTCTACGGCGACCTGACCGAACGCCAGAGCGACATCCTCCACACCATCGAAGAGAGCGGCCACCATCTGCTCAACCTCATCAACGACATCCTCGACCTGTCCAAAATCGAAGCCGGCCGCATGGAACTCGAACTCGGCCGCGTTTCGGTGGACGAACTCTGCCAGGCCAGCCTGCGCCTCATCAAACAGATGGCCTCCGCCAAACGTCAGTCGGTCTCCTACAGCCAGAAACCGCCCGACATGATCCTGCGCGCCGACGCCCGCCGCCTCAAGCAAATCCTCTTCAACCTGCTGGGCAACGCCGTCAAATTCACCCCCGAAGGCGGCGAACTCGGCCTGGAAGTCCTCGGCGACGAAGCCAGCAACGAAATCCGCTTCACCGTCTGGGATCGCGGCATTGGCATCGCCCAGGAAGACCTGGGCAAACTCTTCCAGCCCTTCGTCCAACTGGATAGCAGCCTGGCGCGCAACTACCCCGGCACCGGCCTCGGCCTCTCGCTGGCCCGCCGCCTGACCGAATTGCACGGCGGACGCATCGAGGTCGAATCGGCCCTCGGCCAGGGCAGCCGCTTCACCGTCATCATCCCCTGGCTCAAAAGCCAGACCGCCCCCCTGTGGCGCGGCCAAGCGGAAAGCGACTCCGGCCCCGGCCAGACGCCCTCGTCCGCCGCCCCCGCCCGCACCCTCCTCCTGGTCGAAGACAACGAAATCACCATCCAGGCCGTCTCCGACTACCTGACCGCCTGCAAATACACCGTCGTCCTGACCCGCAGCGGCCCCGAAGCCCTCGAAGTCATCCCCAAAATCCGGCCCGATCTCGTCCTCATGGACATCCAAATGCCCGGCATGGACGGCCTGGAGGCCATCCGCCGCATCCGCCATCTGCCCGATCCCCGCCTGGCCAACCTGCCCATCGTCGCCCTCACCGCCCTGGCCATGCCCGGCGACCGCGAACGCTGCCTGGCCGCCGGCGCCAACGACTACCTGAGCAAACCGGTCGAACTGGAGCATCTCCTCGCCGTCATCCGTTCTTTCCTGGAGGGAGATAAGTGAGCGAACCCATTCTCCTCGTCATCGACGACGACCCCGTCGCCCGCCAGGCTCTGACCGCCCTGTTGAGCGCCTCCGGCTACAGTATCGAGGAGGCCGCCTCCGGGCCGGAAGGGATTCGCAAAGCCGCCCTCCTGCATCCCGAAGTCATCCTCCTGGACGTCATGATGCCCGGCCTGGACGGCTACGAGGTCTGCCGCCGCCTGCGCGACGACCCGGCCCTGGCCGAGACGCCGATCATCATGATCACCGCCCTCGACGACCGCGAGTCCCGTCTGCGCGGCCTGGAGGCCGGCGCCGACGACTTCCTCTCCAAACCCTTCGATAGCGCCGAACTCGAAATCCGCCTGCGCACGCTCAAAAAAGTCGCCCGCTACCGTCACCTCCTCGAGGAACGCGCCCGCCTGGCAGAAGCCTACCGTCAACTCGAAGCCCAGAACGCCGAACTCAAACGCCTCTCCGAAGAAGTCCTCCTCGTCCAAGAGAACGAGCGCCGCCGCCTGGCCATGGAACTTCACGACGAAGTCGGCCAGATGCTGACCGGACTCAAACTGCTCCTCGAGAATCGGGAAAACGCCGACCCGCCCGCCCTGCAAGCCCTCTGCGGCCGCGCCCTCGAAATCACCACCGATTTGCTCGCGCGCGTGCGCGAACTCTCCCTCGACCTGCGCCCGACCGTCCTGGACGATTTCGGCCTCCTGGCCGCCCTCGACTGGCTCTTCAAACGCTTCGAACAGCAGACGGCCCTGCGCGTCAGCCATAACATCGACCCCTTCGACGAGCGCCGTTTCCCCAAAGCCATCGAAACCGCCGTCTTCCGGCTGATTCAGGAGGCCCTGACCAACATCGTCCGCCACGCCGGAGTCCAGGAAGCCACCGTCACCCTCAACATCGAACCCGACCGCCTGGAGGTGACCATCCTCGATTCCGGCGCCGGCTTCGACCCCGGGCAAATCTCCCCGGCGCGTTCGACCGGCCTCTCCGCCATGCGCGAACGCGTCCGTCTGGCAGGCGGCGACTTCCATCTCCAATCTGCCCCCGGCGAAGGCACGCTCATCTCCGCCCGATTTCCCCTCCCGGAAGGAGGCAAACCATGACGCCGATCACCCTCCTCCTGGCCGACGACCACAAACTGGTCCGGCAAGGCTTGCGCGCGATGCTCGAAGCCCGGTCCGACCTGAAAGTCATCGGCGAGGCCGCCGACGGCGCCGAAGCCCTCGACCTGACCGCCCGCCTGTGCCCCGACGTCCTCCTGCTGGACGTCATGATGCCCAACCTCAACGGCATCGAAGCCGCCCGTCAACTCCGCCAGCGCGGACTCAAAACCCGTGTCGTCTTTCTCTCCATGCACGCCAACGCCGGTTACGCCGTGCGCGCCCTGCACAGCGGCGCGCTCGGCTACGTCATCAAAGACGCCGACTTTTCCGAGATTCTCCAGGCGATCTACAACGCCGCCGAAGGCAGGCGCTACATCAGCGCCGAAATCGCCGACCAGGTCCTCGAACTGCTGCTCTCCAACAACGGCGACAAGGCCGGTTCGCTGGACATCCTCAGCCCGCGCGAGCGCGAAATCCTGCAACTGATCGCCGAGGGCAACACCAACGCCGCCATCGCCAAAAAACTCACCCTCAGCGTGCGCACTGTCGAAGCCCATCGGGCGCGCATCATGGCCAAACTGCGCATCAACTCCCAGGCCGAACTGGTGCGCTTTGCCGTCCAGCAAGGACTGGTCGAAGCGTGACTACGTAGTTCCCGCAGTCGAAAATCAGGGTCGGCCGAAGTCTTGCCAACGAGCCTCCCCGCTTGCCGCCGCCGAGGAGAAGCGCGTATGATTGAAAAAACGAACGCTCGGAGGACAAGCCGATGAGCCAGAAAGCCCGCATCCTGGTCATTGACGATGAAGCCATCGTCCGCCTGACGGTCGAAAGCCTGCTGGCCGACCGCAACGTGGAACTCCTCTTTGCCGAGAACGGCAAACAAGGGCTGGAACTCGCCCGTCAATCCCTGCCCGACGCCATCCTGCTGGACATCATGATGCCCGATATGGACGGCTACGAAGTCTGCCGCCGGATACGCGCCATCCCCGAACTGGCCGAGGTGCCGATCATCATCATCACCGCCCTCGACAGCCGCGCCTCCCGCCTGGCCGGCCTGGACGCCGGCGCCGACGACTTCCTCACCAAGCCCTTCGACACCACCGAAATCCAAATCCGCATCCAGAACATCCTGCGCCTCAACCGCTACCGCAGCCTGTTGACCGAACGAGCGCGTTTCCTGTGGATGGTCGAACACAGCGAAGACGGCTACCTGATCCTCTCGGCGCGCAACACCATCCAGTACGCCAACCCGCGCGCCCGCTTCTGGCTCCAACTGCCCGACGACTACCTCAACATCGGCTTCCTCGACCAGGCGCGCCTCCACTACACCCTCGAACCGGCCGAAGGCTGGGAACGCTG
This sequence comes from Chloroflexota bacterium, assembly GCA_019873655.1. Taxonomy (GTDB): domain Bacteria; phylum Chloroflexota; class Anaerolineae; order Anaerolineales; family Villigracilaceae; genus JAFGSI01. Next base: position 12,901 of record JAIOAU010000036.1, read on the forward strand.
GGCCGAAGACCCCCAGCCCGGCTACCTCGTCCAGCCCGAGACCAGCACCGCCCGCCCCTTCTGGCTGCTGGTCAGCGCCGTGGACACCCCTCTCGGCCAGGACAATCACCGCGTCGTCCGCATGCAAGACATTACGGACAAGATGGCCATTGACCAGGACACGCGCAGATTCCACACCATCGTCGCCCACAAACTGCGCACTCCCGTCTCCCTGATTTACAGCAGCATGACCCTGCTGACCGAAAAAATGGAGGCCTTCAGCGAACAAGAAATCCGTGAGATGGTCAAGGTGGCCTGGAAGAACAGCGAGCGTTTGGTCAATGATGTGCGCGCCATCCTCGAATACCTTGACACCCCCCTCTCCCTGCAAACCGGCCAGCCGACCTGCCTCGACGTCCTGCCCGCCCTGCTCAAGGAGATCGCCGAAAACCGTGGCATCGCTCATCTTTCCATTTCATTGCCGCAGAATCTCGCCAGCCGGTGCATTGCCATGCCGCTCAACGCGGTCGAATTGATTCTCCACGAATTGCTCGATAACGCCTACAAATTCCACCCGCAGCACAATCCCCACGTCGAGGCGATCGTCCGTCCCCTCGAGGGCGACCGCATCTGCCTCAGCATCTGCGATGACGGCCTGACCCTCACCGCCAAGCAATTGCAGTGGGCCCTCATGCCCTACTTCCAGGGCGAGAAACACTTCACCGGCGAAACGCCCGGCATGGGGCTGGGCCTGCCCACCGTCGCCTCGCTGGTCTGGCAGGTTGGAGGTCGGATTCGGCTGATCAACCGCGAACCCGGCCCCGGCGTCCAGGTCGAATTGTGCTTGCCGCTGACAAAGCAAGAGGGAAAATGAGCGAAAAACCCTGCATCCTCATCGTAGATGACGAACCGATCATCTGGCAAACGCTGGAGGCCCTTCTCCCGGCAGACGCCTATGAACTCCATCACGCCAGAGACGGCGCCGAAGGCCTGGCCAAAGCGATCGCCCTCCAGCCAGACGCCATCCTGCTCGACATCATGCTCCCCCGCGTCGACGGCTTCGCCGTCTGCCGTCAGTTGCGCGAACACCCCATCCTGGCCGAAGTGCCGATTCTGATGATTACCTCCCTCGACGACCGCCCCACCCGCCTGGCCGGGCTGGAGGCCGGGGCTGACGACTTCCTCACCAAACCCTTCGACACCCTCGAACTGCTCGCCCGCCTGAAGACCATCACCCGCCTCAACCGCTACCGCCACATCATCGAACAGCGCGACCGCCTGGCGCGCATGAACGAAGAACTGCGCGCCGCCTACCAGCAGACCATCGAAGGCTGGTCCCAGGCCCTCGACCTGCGCGATCACGAAACCACCGGCCACACCCGCCGCGTGACCGAGATGACCATCCGGCTGGCGCGCCTGGCCGGGGTGCAGGAAGAGTCCATCGAGCATATCCGCCGCGGCGCCATCCTGCACGACATCGGCAAAATGGGCATCCCCGATTCCATCCTCCACAAAGCCGGCCCCCTCACCGAAGAGGAATGGAAGATCATGCGTAAGCATCCGGTTTACGCCTACGAGTGGCTATCCAGCATCGATTTCCTGCGCCCGGCCCTCGACATCCCTTACTGTCATCACGAACACTGGGACGGCAGCGGCTACCCGCGCGGCCTGAAGGGCGAACAAATCCCGCTGGCCGCCCGCATCTTCACCATCGTAGACGTGTGGGACGCCCTCCGTTCCGACCGTCCTTACCGCCGCGCCCTGCCCGAGCAAGAGGCCCTCGCCTACATCGAAGACCAAAAAGGGCTGCTCTTCGACCCGCAACTGACCGGCATTTTCCTCAAAAATGTACGCCGCATTGTCTGAAAAGTCCTCCCCAGGTTTGCACAAAACACGGCCCTCGTCTCCCTTTCAGGGTTCTGCAGGGGCCAGCACCCTCAACCGTCCCGGCTGGATGCGGTAAACCAATTCCTGAATCGCCTCGGCGAAAATCTCCCCGTCGGCGTGGGCTGGCGTCGGCCTCTCGAACTGGATATTGATCCAGGTTGCATTGACTTCGACGATTCCTTCCATCTCGACATAATTCCCCGGCCCCGGTTTCATCGCCGCCGGCAACATGCGCAAAAGCCCCAAACGCCGCGCGTGTCCGCCGTAGACGAAGGTAAGCCGCCCGTCGAAAGGATCGGCGTGCGGTGTCATGAAGAACACGCCGCCGGTGCGCGCCCCGTTGCCGACCGAAATCAGTGAAACCTCTCCCTCGAAGCGGCCGTCGTCCCATTCGATCTTCACGCGCCAGCGCGGCCCGTCGTAAATGCCGCGCAACGCCGCGACCAGGTAACGCAGCGATCCCTTGATCCAGGTGATGCGTTGTTGAATCAACGTGACATACGGCTCCAGCCCCATCGCCGAATTGTTGACGAAATAGATATCGTTGACCCGGCAGACGTCCATCCGGCGCGCCTGGCCCGCCGCGATGACCCGCGCCGCGGCCTCCAGATCGAGCGGCAGGCCCAGGTTGGTGGCCAGATCATTGGCCGAACCCAGCGGCATCAGCCCAATAGGACCAAGAATCTCCCCCGACGAACGCGCTGCCCGCGCCAGGCCGTTGACCACCTCGCCGATCGTCCCGTCGCCGCCCGCGACGATGATCGGCGAAAAGCCTGCGCGGGCCGCCTGCTCGGCCAGTTCGAGCGCATGGCCGTGCCGCTCCGAAACCGCCAGTTCGAATGCAACCCCCGCGCCCCTCAGTGCTTCGGCGGCCTGCGGCCACCGCTTCTCCGCATTCCAGCGATTGGAATACGGATTCAAAATCACTTTTGCCGTCATAATTCACCTCTAAAAACGAGCGCGGCGGACTTCGATTAAATTCTAGCACCTCTGAACTGAACAATGACCACCCCCATTAGTATCAATGCGCACCCCGCCCCCTGGAGGGGCGTGAGAGTCTCCTGCAAGAAGAACCAACCTGCAGCGACCGCCGTCACCGCCTCCAGGCTGAGAATCAGGGCCGCCTCGGTGGGCGGCGTGTGGCGCTGTGCCCAGACCTGGAGCGTGTAGCCGAGGCCGACCGAGAGGACGCCAGTGTAAAGAATGGAGAACAGCACCGGCTGCAGCCCGCGCCAATCTCCTCCCTCGACCGGCCAGCCGACCAGCAGACTGAGCAGCGCGCAGACGGCGAACTGCGCCGCCGCAAAGGGGACGGCCTCCGTCCCCGCCGCGTATTTCCCCAAGATGATGACATGCAAGGCCCAAAAGACGGCTCCGGCCAGTTCGAGGGCGTCGCCCGGCTGAAAAACCAACCCTTCCCCCTTCGTCCCCAGCAGATAGGCCCCCGCCGCCGCCAGAAAGACCGCCGCCCACGCCTGCGGGGCCGGCCGCTGACGCCAGATCGCCAGCAAAAGCACCGGCACAAGGACCACGTACAGACTGGTCAGGAAGCCGGCGTTGCCGGCCGTGGTGTAACGCATCCCCAACTGCTGCAATGTCCCGGCTGTGAACAACAAAACGCCCGCCGCGCAGGCCACGCCCCACGCCCGGCCGCCTGCCCGCCAGCGCAGACCGGAAAACGGCAGCAACACCAGCGCCCCCAGCAGGAAACGCGCGCCGTTGAAGAGAAACAGACTGTTCTGCAGCGCGGCCGTCCGCTGGGCGACAAAAGCCGTCCCCCAGATGACGGCCGTCAGCAGGAGCAGCAGGTCGGCTTTCAGGCGCATGGCGCGGAATGTCGAGAACCCGTTTCCTTGAAGGAAACGGGTTCTCGATCTCTTATTCTTCCTCCCCCTCCCAGGCCGTCGCCCGGTCGAGGGCTGCCTTCTCGGCGGGCGTCAGGCGCACCGAGACCGCGCCGAGATTGTCTTTCAACTGTTCGAGCGAATTGGCCCCGATGATCGGGCTGGTGATGAGCGGATCGGCCAGCAGCCAGGCCAGCGCAATCTGCGAAACGCTGGCGTTCTTCTCCTTCGCCAGGACGTCCATCTGGTCGAGCAAAGCCCAATTGCGCTCGGTGAAATAGCGCTTGGCCCCGCCGGCGCGCACGCTGCTCGGCACGAGATTGCGGCGGTACTTGCCGGTCAGGAAACCGCCTGCCAGCGGGCTGTAGGGGATGACGCCAATCTGATAGGTGCGGCAGACCGCCGCCAGTTCGCGCTCGAACTCATCGCGGTGGACCAGGTTGTAGTGCGGCTGGAGGCTGTCGAAACGCGCCAGGCCATACTTGTCCGACGTCCACAGCGCCTGCATCAACTGCCAGGCGGCGTAATTCGAGGCCCCGATGTAACGCACCTTGCCCTGCTTGACCAAATCGTCGAAGGCGCGCAGGGTCTCCTCGATGGGCGTGGACTCGTCGGGCCAGTGAGCCTGATAGAGGTCGATGTAATCGGTCTGCAAGCGGCGCAGCGAGTTTTCGACCGATTTCATGATGTGAGCGCGCGACAGCCCCTCGTCGTCGGGTCCGCCGCCCATATTGCCGCGCACCTTGGTGGCGATGACCAGGTCCTCGCGCTTCACCCCGCTCTGCCGCTGCCAGCGGCCGATGATCTGCTCGGAGACGCCGCCCGGGTTGCCCTCCGCCCAGCGCGAGTAGATGTCGGCCGTATCGATAAAATTGATCCCCGCATCCACCGCCGCGCTCAGAATCCGAAACGAGAGCGGTTCGTCGGCCGTCCAGCCGAACTGCATCGTCCCCAGGCAGAGCGCCGAGACCTTCAACTGCGTGGTTCCCAAAGTTCGATATTCCATACCTATATCACCTCTATATAGATTCTCTTGTTGATGGCTCCTTTGCTCTTATAGTCTACCACACGAATCCGACCAATTTCGGTCGTATTTCGCACATGCGTCCCGCCGTCGGCCTGCAAATCGAGGCCGACGATTTCGACCGTACGGACCTGTGTGATTCCCTCAGGCAGGAGATTGATCTTGGTGCGAATCAGGTCCGGGATCTGGAACGCCTCCTGGCGCGGCAGAATCGCCACCCGGACCTCGCGCCCGGCCGCCACCTCGCGGTTGACCGCCGCTTCGATGACCTGCACCAGTTCCTTCTGCAGGCGCTCGAACTCGAAGTCCATCCTACCCTTCAGGGGTTCCATCTCCCCGCCGGTGACCAGCGCCCCATAATCGCGAAAGACCACGCCGCACAAGACATGCAGCGCGGTGTGGGTGCGCATCAGTTGGTAGCGCCGCTCCCAGTCGAGCGCGCCGCGCACGGCGCTCCCCGCCGCCGGCAGCGGATCCGCGCCGCCCAGGTAGTGAAACACTTCCTCGCCCTGCTTCTTGACCCGCGCCACCGGATACACCACGCCGCCCGCGGCCAGCGTCCCCACGTCGCAGGGCTGCCCGCCGCCGCCCGGATAGAAAGCCGTCCGGTCGAGGACGACCGCCCGCGCCTCCGCGTCGACGGCCGTCACCACGGCCTCGAATTCCCTCAGATAACTATCGGTTTGATAGAGAAGTTCGGTCACAGGTCCTCCCATCGAACGGTGAACTGGATGCCGCGGCGGGCGATTTCCTCCATCACCCGCGCCGCCGGGACGGCGCACTCCATGCGGTGCGCCCCCGGCCCGATGACGCCGCGCGCCTGGAAGCCCATCATCAGGGCGCAGTGCCAGCCGGTCAGGCGTTCCATGGCGGTGAAGCCGGTCTGCGGATCGTAGCGGTCGATCAGGTCCACCGTCACGCGCCGCTCGCGCCCGTCTTTCCTGCCGACGCCGATGGCGCGCATGATGCAGATGTCCTTGACGAGCGGCGCGCTGATGTGCTTCTCCAGCAACTTGTGATAGAAATGGCGCGGCACCACCGACTGTCCATCCACTGTGATCGGCTCCTCCGAAAACAGGCCCAGCAATTTATAGGCGCGGAACTGCTCGAAGTGGCCGGGATAACGCAGCACCTTGCTCTCGTAGCGTTGCAAGCGGCCCAGATGGGTGTGCGGTGTGGTGGACATGCTCCCCGAAATGACGAATGCCTCCAGTTTGCCCAGCGGCGGGAATTCGACCGTTTCGAGTTCGGTGAAGGTCGGCACCTGCACCAGTTTCCCGTCGCGGATGTACGTCGCCTCGCCGTCGTACTCGTTGGTCAGGCCGTTCAAGTGGAAAGCGCACTGATAATTCCACGGCGGAACCGGCTCCTGCGGAAGACCGGCGTCGTAGAGGTACACCTCGCGCGGCTCGTCCAGCAAATCCATGACATAGACGCCCATATGATTGATGAGACCCGGCCCCATGCCGCAATCCGGCACAATGCTGACCCCGGCGGCGCGGGCCTCGGCATCCAGTTTCAACTGCTCCCAGACCACCTCCGTGTTGCCGCCCATATCGTTCAGGCTGACGCCCGTCTCGATGCACGCCCGGCTGATGGCAACGTTGAAATAGTACGTCACCGCGCTGAGGGCCACGTCCGCCCCGCGCAGCGCCTGGCGCAGCGCGGCTTCGTCGGCCACGTCCAACGGGCGCGGGACGGCGACCGGGCGGCCGATCAGACGGTTGATCCGGGCCGCCGCCGCCTCGGCCGCCTCGGGCCGGATGTCGGCCAGGACGATCTGCTCCGCCTCGCCGAACTTTGCCAGGTCATAAGCGGCGGCCGTCCCCTGTCTCCCCGAACCCAGGATGATGTAGCGATAGGTCATAGCAGCCTCCTTGAACATCGAAAGTTTACATCAAAATCGTGAACCCCGCTATAATTGACCATCATGGACGCCAAAATCACCCAATCCATTGTCCGCCGCCTGGCCGCAGGCGAAAACCCCGACGACATCATCTATGACCTGTGCCAGACGCACGGCCTGACCTGGCCGGAGGCCGAGGCGCGGGTGCAGGAAATCCAGGCCGAGCACGAAGAGACCATCCTCCGAAAACAATCGCCGCTGATGATCACGCTCGCCGCCCTCATCTTCGTCGTCGGGCTGGGCGCGATGGGCGTGGGACTGTACTTCATCCTGAGCGCTTTCACGGTCTACACCGAAGCCGGCGGCCCATCGAACGTCCTCGGGGCGATTTCCTACGCCCTCAATTACTGGCCGGCCGCGGCGACGATGGTCATTTTCGGTTTCAGCGCCGTCATGGGCAGCATGATCGGGATGCACAAAACGCTAGGAGCCCTGCTCGATCGGATATTCGACCGGCTCGGTCTCTGAGTCGAGGCGGAAAGAGGAACGCCCGATGTCATTCGAAAAGAGCGTCGAAGCCCTCCTGCGCGAAGCGATCGAACGCGGCGAGTTCGACAATCTGCCGGGCAAAGGCAAACCGCTCGACCTGAGCGCCTACTTCGACACCCCCGAAGACGTGCGCCTGGCCTATTCGATCCTCAAGAACGCCGACGTCCTCCCCGAAGAAGCCAACCTGCTCAAAGAGATAGCCGCCCTGAAAGACGAATTGCGCCGCTGCGCCGAGCCGGTCCGTCAGCGCCAACTCGGCGCCGACCTCCAGGCGCGCCTGCTGCGCTACAACCTGCTGACCGAACGAAGGAAAAAGGGCCGATGACCGCCTCCCGCCAGCCAGCGTTCTTGCAATGGGCCGCCCTGGCCCTCGAACAATATCCCCTGGCCCAGCCGCGCCCGAAATTCCTCCGTCACAGCGAAAACCTGACATTCCAGGTCAGCGACGGCCGCCGCAAATATCTCCTGCGCCTGCACAAACCCAAGACGGCCACCCTCGAAGACATCCGCCAGCAGCCGCCGGCGATTCTCTCCGAACTGCAATGGATGGACGCCCTGCGGCGCGAGGCCGGCGTCCCCGTCCCCCCCGTCCTCCCCAACCGAGACGGCGACCTGGTTACGCTCATCCATCCGGCTGGCGAACCGCGGCCCATCCCCTGCAGTCTGCTCGGCTGGGTGAACGGCCGCCCCTTCGACCCGGCGGCGGAAGACGCCCCCGCCCTGGCGCGTCGACTGGGCGAATTGACCGCCCGGATGCACACCCACGCCGTCGCCTGGCAGCCGCCCGAGGGGTTTTTGCGCCCCCGCTACGGGTCCGACCACGCCTGGACCCTGATCGACAAACTCGCGGCGGGGGTGAGTCTGGGCCTCCTCTCCCCGGCCGATTTCGCCCTCCTGCGCGCCCTGGCCGACGCCCTGACCTCGACCATCTCGGAGATCGCCCCAACGCCCGAAAACTACAGCCTGATTCACGGCGACCTGCACACCGGCAACTGGCTGATTCGCCGCGGCCAGATCATTCCGCTCGACTTTTCCCTGTGCGCCTTCGGCTACCATCTCTTCGACCTTGCCACCGCCGCCGGCAGTTTGGGCGCAGAAAACGCCAGCCTGCGGACGCCGTTCTTCGAGGGCTACGGACAAATCCGTCCGCTGCCAGAGGATTCTCCCCGCAAAATCGAGGCCTTCTTTCTCATCAGCGTCCTCAGCCATTACGCCTTCATCCTGCCCGATCCGGAGCGCCACGAATGGCTATACGAAAATATCCCCCGCATGCTTCGGACCATCGGCCAGAAATTCCTGCGCGAGCAGCCGTTCTTCTTCGAAACCGGCTGATTCGGCCCTCGATTGGTTTGACAATTCTCCCCTGCCCTGCTATACTGACGCCGTTTGGACACGACTTTGACTGCCCACAGTGTAAAGTCTCATAAATTCGTACCTTTACAGTCTCATAAAATCATACCCCTGACAAAGGGATAGGGAGCGGCAATTGAAAAGGCTCTGGAGCAGGCAATTCAGCCAAAGCA
>JAIOAU010000037.1 GCA_019873655.1 Chloroflexota bacterium
CATTTCTTGAGCGGTTATGTGGCTATCCACGAGTTTCGCGTCAACCTGAAGCGCATTTCGCCAGAATTCATTTCTGCTCTCGTCGCTGTTCACTCTTTCTACAGATGAGCCTTTACTTTATATTGCCCTGACGGTGGTCAGTCTGGGGTTTTCCATCTACATGCTGGCTACCCTGTGGCGGATTCGCAAGTCGCCGGGCGCCGTCAGCCTGATGTGGACCATCCACTGCGCGCTCATCTGGTCGCTGACCTACATCCTCGAAATCACCCTGCCCAGCCTCGACCTGAAATATCTGGCGCTCAAGGCCCAGTACTTCGGCATCCCCTTTATCTCGCCAGCCATCTTCATCTTCAGCCTATACTTTACCGGCCGCAAAGCCTGGTTGAAGTGGTATCGCACCATCTTGCTGCTGGTCATTCCCTTCGTCACTTTTGGCCTGGCCTGGACCAATCAGGCGCACGAATGGATCTGGACGGACGTGCGCCTCTCCTCGAGCGCCCCGCTCAGCCCGCTGGCATTTGGCCACGGCCCCTGGTACAACGTCAACGTCGTCTACTCGTACGGCCTGCTGGTGCTGGCGTTGATTCTCTTCAGCGAGGTGGTCATCCGCAGCCACCGCCTGTACCGGGCGCAGGCGATCATCATGGTCTTCGGCATGCTGGTCGCCTGGTCGGGCAACATTCTCTACGTCTTCGACCTACTGCCGGGGATGAACCTGGACTGGACGCCGCTGACCTTCACGCTGGGAACGGTGATTCTGACGATCGGCTTCGCCCGCTACAAACTGGTGGACGTGCTGCCCATCGCCCACACCTCGGTCTTCAACGCCATGACCGACGGCGTGATCGTCACCGATCCCAGCGGCCGCATCGTGGACATCAACCCGGCCGCCGAGCGCATCTACGGACGCAACAGCGCAGAAATCCTCGGCCAATCCGTTCAGCAACTGCTTCCCTCCTGGGTGGACTGGCGGACTCAGACCAAAGCCGCCTTCGAGACCTCGCACATGGTCACGCTGGGCAAAGGGGAGAACAAACGAATCTACGGCCTGCGGATCGCGCCCATTCTTGGGCCGCGCAACCGGGTCGATGGCCAGATGGTCATCCTGACCGACATCACCGAGCAGCGCGAAGCCGACGCCCAGATGCTGATGCAGGTGATGGCCCTCGAAGCCGTGCAGAACAGCATCCTCATCACCAATGCGCAGGGCGAGATCGAATGGGCCAACCCGGCCTTCTCGACCCTGACCGGTTACAGCCTGCAAGAAGTGATCGGCAAGAAACCGAGCATCTTGAAGTCCGGTCAGATGCCGCCCGAGTTCTACCAACATCTGTGGGAGACGATCTTGACGGGTCAGTTATGGCGCGGCGAACTGATCAACCGCCGCAAAGACGGCACGCTGTATCACGAGGAAATGAGCATCACGCCGGTGCGCCAAGGCGACAAAATCACCCACTTCATCGCCGTCAAGCAGGATATTTCCCTGCGCAAAGAGGCCGAGCAGGCCCTGCAGCAAGCCCGCGACGCCGCCATCGAAGCCAACCGGCTCAAGACCCAACTGCTGGCCAACGTCAGTCACGACTTGCGCAGCCCGCTCGGCGCCATCATCGGCTACGCCGAGATGTTGCAGGCCAACATCTTCGGGAACATGACAACCGAACAGGCCAAGGCGACCCGTGAAATCCTGGACAGCGCCAATCAATTACTAACCTTCGTCAACAACCTCATCGGTCAGGCGCAACTGGAGACCGGCAAAGTGGTCATCCGCGAGCGGCCGTTCGAACCGCTGACGCTGGTAGAATCCGTGCGCCCCACGGCCAGTTATCAAGCCGCCCGCAAAGACCTGCAACTCACGTTTGAGATCGACCCCGCCTTGCCTCCTGTGCTGCTCGGCGACGATTACTGGCTGCAACAAATTGTGCACAATCTGGTCAACAACGCCATCAAATTCACCGAGCAAGGCGGCGTTACGGTGCGCTTCTTCCCAGAAGATGAACACCATTGGGCCATCGAAGTGAAAGACACGGGCATTGGCATTCCCCCAGAGTATCACGAGAAAATCTTCTCGGCCTTCGAACAAGTCGACGGCACGGCTACCCGCCGGATTGGCGGGTCGGGGTTGGGCCTCTCGATTGTCAAACAACTGACCGAGTTGATGGGCGGCAGCATCCGCCTCGAAAGCGCGCCCGGCAAGGGGGCTACCTTTACCGTTATCCTTCCGCTCAAGTTCCCCGACGAGAAAAAGCCATGAGAACCCCCCTATCCGAACGTCCACTGGCAATTATCATCGAAGATGACCCCAAGCAGGCCACCATCTTCACCGGCGCGCTGACCATGGCTGGTTACGAAATCCGCAACTTTGCCGACGGCCGCGAGGCGGTCAAGTACCTGCACAACACCCTGCCCCCGGCGCTCGTCCTGCTCGACCTGCACCTGCCCGAGGTGGCGGGCGACAAAGTGCTGCACTACCTGCGCCTGGAACCGCGTTTTGCCGAGACCATCGTCATCATCGCGACGGCCGACTCCTCGATGGCCGCCTCGTTGGAAGACGACGCCGATTACATCCTCCAGAAACCGATCAGTTTCACCCAGTTGCGCGACCTGGCCGAACGCCTGCAGAGGACGATGAAGTAGAGGTGATTCAACCTTTTGCTGCGGCTGGCGCGTTGCTGCTTTTCAGCATCGAATGACACGAATTTTACGAAAAAGATTTGGAGAATTCGTGAAATTCGATGCTTTTGCTTTCCAGACAATCTTTGTAGCAAAAAGGTTGAATCAGTTTGGTAGGAAGAAACGACCTGCAGAGAAACAAAATCGCCCCGCGGACCTCCGCCCGCGGGGCTTCGACCAGGATGTGACAGTCACCTCGAACATCAAAACCGCCCCGCGAACTTACGCCCGCGGGGCGTTCGTACTCCAGTCTTTTCTTATTCTCTCAATCCATGAGCGGCAAAATCGGCCAAGACGGCCTCCAGTATGCCTTGCGCCTGTCGGACGGCAAAGCGGGCATCGCTCTCGCTTGCCTCTGCCCAATCGCCCGGATAACGCGCCTCCACCGCCCATTCGGTGAGAACAGCCAGGTCAGGGAAACGGGTCCGAACCGACCATCCATCGGGTATCAGATTGCGCAAGGCATCCAGGTCGTGAATGCGGTGAAATTCAATTTGCAGGTAAATCAGAACCGATTTGAGCGCCTTTTCGGCGCACTGCTGCGCCAGCCAGCAAACGTGCCGGTAAGCCACGGTCGCGTCGCCGAGGATGACCTGCGCAGCGTGTAAATCTTCGCGGGCGTATTTCAGCCAGCGGCGCGTTTCGAGGATGTGTTCAGCCTCGCTCATAGAGCACACGCCCGTTCCGCAGCGCCTCGCGCAACACTGTCCCCACCAAATGGCCGCGTCGCTCGATTTCTTCCGGCGTGGCCACCAGAATATCCTTTGCAACCGGGAAGCCTGCCAGAGCGCGCCGGATTTCCACCGCCGCACGCCGGCGGTCCACTTTGCCCGGCAAGATGACCAGCAGGTCCACATCGCTGTCCGGGCGCGAATCTCCTCGCGCCTGGGAACCGAAAAGAATGATCTTCTCCGGGTTGAATCGGCGCACGATCTGACCGGTCATCTCGGCAAGGAGATTCTGGGACATCCTCATAACCTAATTATACCCATCTTCGCATGGATTATAACAATCGCCCCGCGGACCTTCGCCCGCGGGGCTTCGACCAGGATGTGACAGTCACCTCGAAGGTGACTGTCACATCACATCATGTACCTTCCTCCCACGAATTCAAATACCGAATCTGCTCCTCGGTCAGCGTGTCAATCTGCACGCCCATGGCGGCCAGTTTCAGGCGGGCGATTTCGGCGTCGATTTCCGCCGGCACGGAGTAGACGCGCTTCTCCAGTTTGTCGGCGTTCTTGACCATGTACTCGGCCGCCAGCGCCTGGTTGGCGAAGGACATGTCCATGACCGAGGCCGGGTGTCCCTCGGCGGAGGCCAGGTTGATGAGCCGCCCCTCGCCCAGGATGTTGATTTTGCGGCCGTCGGGCAACTCGTACTGCTGGACGAACGGGCGCACCAGTCTCGGCTCGCCCTTCGCCATCTTCTCCAGCGCGGGGATGTTGATTTCCACGTTGAAGTGGCCGGAGTTGGCGACAATCGCCCCGTCTTTCATGACCTCGAAGTGATGCTTGTCAATCACGTTGATGTCGCCGGTGACGGTGCAGAAGATGTCGCCGATTTTGGCCGCCTCGGCCATCGGCATGACCTCGTAGCCGTCCATGACCGCTTCGAGCGCCTTGAGCGGGTCCACCTCGGTGACGATGACCAGCGCGCCCATGCCGCGCGCCCGCATCGCCAGGCCGCGTCCGCACCAGCCGTAGCCGGCGACGACGAAGCGCTTGCCCGCCAGCAGGACGTTGGTGGCGCGGATGATGCCGTCAATCGTGGACTGCCCCGTCCCATAGCGGTTGTCGAAGAAGTGCTTGGTCATGGCGTCGTTCACGGCGATGACCGGGAAGGCGAGCATCCCGTCGGCGGCCATGGCGCGCAGACGGATGACGCCGGTGGTGGTCTCCTCCGTGCCGCCGATGACGTTGGGCAGGAGTTCGCGGCGCTGTTTGTGCAGGGTGCTGACCAGGTCGGCACCGTCGTCCATGGTCATGTGCGGTTTGTGGTCGAGGGCGGCGGCGATGTGCTTGTAGTAGGTGGCGTTGTCCTCGCCCTTGATGGCGAAGGTCGGCACCTCGTAGCGGTTGACCAGCGCGGCGGCCACGTCGTCCTGGGTCGAGAGCGGGTTGGAGGCGGTCAGGACGAGATCCGCGCCGCCGGCGACGAGGGTGCGCGCCAGGTTGGCGGTCTCGGTGGTGACGTGCAGGCAGGCCGAAAGACGAACGCCCTTGAGCGGTTTCTCGCGCTCGAAGCGCTCGCGAATCATGCGCAGGACGGGCATCTCGCGCTCGGCCCATTCGATGCGCCGCACGCCGCCTTCGGCGAGGTTGATGTCACGAATATCGTAGTTGCTCATAGTTCTCCTTTTTCGGGGTTAAACACAAAGGTCACGAAGGGAACACGAAGGACACAAAAAAATCATCAAACTCTTTGTGCTCCTTTGTGCCTCCCTTGTATCCTTCGTGTTGAAAATCACTTCAGCAATACATCCAACTTGCCGCCGTCGTCGAAATGCTGGCGGAAGCGGGCAACGAACTCGGCCCGCGTGTACGAATGCGCCTGCGGCCCCTTCTGCTCCAGACAGTACACCGCCGCCAGCGAGCCGATTTCACCGCACAGTTTCCAGTCGAAGCCGCGGGCGTACCCGGCCAGGAAGCCGCCGCGGAAGGCGTCGCCCACGCCGGTCGGGTCCACGATCTCGCGCTCCGGCACGGTCGGGATGAAGACCTGCTCGCCGTCGGTGTAGAGGTCCGCGCCGTCCTTGCCGCGCGTCACCACCACCACCTTGACCCGCTGCAAAATCTGCGCCAGGTCCCAGCCGGTCTTCTTGCAAATCAGGCCGAACTCGTAATCATTGACGAACAGGAACTGTGCCCCGTCCATGTCGCGCGCCAGTTCCGCGCCCTCCAGGCGCAGGATTTGCTGGCTGGGGTCGTAGAGGTACGGGATGCCCAACTCGCGGCACTCGGCGGCGAACTTGGTCATCGCGTCGGGCGCGTTGGGCGAGACGACCACCAAATCGGGCCGCGGCCGGACCTCGGAGATGCTCTGCCGCGCCGCCGCGCCCATCGCCCCCGGATAGAACGAGGCAATCTGGGCGCTGGCGCGGTCGGTGGTGGCGAAGAACGAGGCGGTGAACAACCCCGGCACGACCTCCATCAGCGAGGTGTCCACGCCGACCGAGTCGAGGAAGGCACGGTACTCATCGAAGTCCTCGCCGACGGTCGCCATGACGCGCGGCCGCTCGCCCAGCAGCGCCATCGTGTAGGCGATGTTCGGGGCCACCCCGCCGCGCTGACGGGACATCGAGTCGACCAGGAACGACAGGCTGATTTTCTCCAGCCGCTCGGGCAGAATCTGCTCCTTGAACAGGCCGGGGAAGGTCATCAGGTAATCGTAGGCGACGGAGCCGGTGAGGAGAATGTTCATGGGGTTCAAGCCTTTTTGAAAAGTATCAGGTAGACAGGTAGACAGGTAGACAGGTAGACAGGTATCAAGTTAGACAGGCATCTACTTGTTTACCTGTTTACTTTACCTGCCACTTTTATTAAACTTACGTCAAATGGCGGCCGCACAATGCCATGCTCGGTAACAATCGCTGTGATGAGCCGCGCCGGGGTGACGTCGAAGGCCGGGTTGCGCGCCCGCGCTCCCGCCGGGGCGACCCGCTCGCCGCCGAATTGTATCGCAAGAACTTCATCTTGCGCGCGCTCTTCGATGGGAATCAACCCGCCGTGCGCCAGGGAAAAGTCGATCGTGGAGGTCGGGGCGACCGAATAGACCGGCGCGCCGTTGTCGTGCGCCGCCAGCGCCAGCATGTAGGTGCCGATCTTGTTGGCCACGTCGCCGTTGGCGGCGATTCTGTCCGCGCCAAACAGAACTTTCTGCGCCTGGCCGGTGCGCAGGAAGTGCCCGGCCATGTTGTCGGTGATGATTTCGTAAGGGATGCCGTACTGCTCCAACTCCCAGGCCGTCAGCCGCGCTCCCTGCAGGCGCGGACGGGTCTCGTCCACCAGGACGTGGATGCGCTTGCCCTGCTCGTGCGCCATGCGAATCACGCCCAGGGCGGTGCCCCAGTCTACCGTCGCCAGCGCGCCGGTGTTGCAGTGATGGATGACGGTGTCGCCGTCTTCGAGGAGCGCCGCGCCGTGCCCGGCCATGCGCCGGTTGGTCTCCACGTCCTCGTCGGCGATACGCTGGGCCTCGGCCAAAACGGACAAACGGAGGTCATCAACGGACTTGGAAACGGACAAACGGACAAAAACGGATTCCAGGACCCGATCCACCGCCCAGGCCAGGTTGACCGCCGTCGGGCGGGTCTCCTTCAGGAGACGGGCCGCCGCCTCGAGGTCGGCGCGCAGACCGGCGGCGTCGCGGGCGCGCGATTCGAGCGCCGCCAGCGCCAGGCCGAAGGCCGCCGCCGCGCCGATCGCCGGCGCGCCGCGCACGGTCATGGTCCGAATGGCCTCGGCAACCTCCGCGTGCGTCCGGCAGACGACGATTTCCAGCGAGCCGGGGAGCCGGCGCTGGTCGATTAGATGAAGAGAGTCGTTTTCCCAGAAAACCGTGCGCATCGTCTCGGCAGGAAAAGGCGCTCTCTGCGGAGAGCGCCGGGGAAATGCGGGCGTAGTTTATCACGCCCGGGGCGGATTGTCAAAGCCCGAAAAGGCCGATTTCCGGCATTGACACCCCTTTCATTCTAAATTATAAGCGCCTCATGAAAACGCGAATGAAACTCCTCTGGCTGTTGTCGATTCTGTCGCTCATTGGCTGCACTCCCTCTGCACAGACCCTCATGACGCCGACGCCCGGGCCGGGCACGCCGTCCGTCACGCCGGCAACGACTCCCGCCCCCCCCACCGCCACCCCCACGCCGACGCCCACCCCGCAGGGACGCGTCCTGAGCGGCGACCAGGCCCTGTTCTACGGCGACTTCGCCGCCGCCCGCGACGAATACCGCCTGGCCCTGGCCGCCAGCAGCGACGCCGAGGTCCAGGCCGCCGCGCTGTGGGGCCTGGGACGGGTCGAGTACGAGGACGGCAACCCGGCCGCCAGCCTGGAAATTCTGCGTCAGTTGACCGTCGTCTATCCCGGCTCGGTCCATGCCGCCTACGCGCATTTCCTGATGGGTGAAATCTACAGCGAATTGGGACGCTTCAGCGAGGCCGCCGAGTCCTACGCGGCTTACCTGGCCCTGCGTCCCGGCCTGATTGATACCTATGCGCAAGAACGCCGCGGCGACGCCCTGGCCAGCGCCGGCGATTATCCCGGCGCCATCGCCGCCTACCAGGCCGCCTTGAACGCCTCGCACCTCGAAAATCTGGCGCTCGAAACGAAACTGGCTCAGGCCTACGCCGCGGCTGGGGATACCAACACCGCCATCGCCATGTACGACAACATCGCCAGCCGCTCGACCAACGATTACCTCAAAGCCCAGATGGATTTCCTCATCGGCCAAATTTACCTGCAGCGCGGCCAGAACGACCTCGCCTATGAACGCTTCCGGCACGCGGTGGACAACTACCCCCGCGCTTACGATTCCTATTCGGCCCTGGTGGCGCTGGTCAACGCCGGCGTTCCCGTCGATCAATTCAACCGCGGCCTGGTGAACTATTTCGCCGGCCAGTACGGCTTTGCCCTGATAGCCTTCGACAACTACCTGGCCGCCGTTCCGCAGCACGACGGCACCGTGCATTACTACCGCGCTCTGACCCTCGAACGGCTCGCCCGCTACACCGAGGCGGTCGATGAATTGACCTACTTCATCCAAAACTACTCCTCCAACCCCTACTGGCCGACCGCCTGGGAAGAGAAGGCTTACCTGCAATGGGCCTATCTCGGCCAGTATCCGCAGGCCGCGCAAACCATGCTCGACTACGCTTCCGCCGCGCCGGGCAGCCCGGCCGCGCCCCAGGCCATGTTGAGCGCCGGACGCATCCTCGAACGCGACAACCGGCTGGCCGAGGCCGCCGCCGTTTGGGAGCGCATCGGCGACGCTTACGCCTCGGCCCCCGAAGCGGCTCAGGGCCTCTTCTGGGCCGGAATCGCCCGCTACCGCCTGGGCGACTACAACGCCGCCCTGCTCGCCTTCCACCGCAGCCTCCAAGTCGCGCTCACCCCCGAAGACCAGGCCCGGGCTTACTTTTGGATCGGCAAGAGCCAGCAAATTCTGGGCGACTCGACCGCCGCCCAGGCCGCCTATCAGCAAGCCGCGGCCGTCGATCCGCTCGGCTACTACGGTCTGCGTTCACGGGATATGCTTTTGGGAGAACGTCCCTTTCAGGCCCCGCCCGCCTACGATCTGACCGTCGACTGGGCCGCCGAGCGCCGCGAGGCCGACGCCTGGCTGCGCATAACCTTCGGCCTGCCGCCCGAGACCGACCTGAGCGGCCCCGGCGCGCTGCTCCAGGACCCGCGCCTGATGCGCGGCGCCGAACTCTGGCGACTCGGCCTCTACGATGAAGCCCGCCTCGAATTCGAGGACCTGCGCGCCGCCGTCGCCCAAAACCCGGCCGACTGCTACCGCCTGATGAACTACCTGCTCGACCTGGGCATGTACCGCACCGCCATCTTCCTCGCCCGCCAAATCCTGACCCTGGCCGGCATGGAGACCCAGGCCTCCACCCTGGCCGCGCCGCGTTATTTGCAGCACATCCGCTACGGCGCCTATTACCGCGAACTCGTCGTCCCCGCCGCCGAGCGCTATGGATTTCATCCCCTCTTTCTATACGCTGTCATCCGTCAGGAAAGCCTGTTCGAGGGCTACGTCCGCTCCTCGGCCGGGGCGCGCGGCTTGATGCAGATCATTCCCTCCACCGGCGCGGCCGTCGCCTCCAACCTCGGCTGGCCGCCAGACTATACCGATGATGACCTCTACCGTCCCCAGGTGAGCATCACCCTGGGCGCGCACTATCTCGCCTCCAACCGCGATTACTTCGGCGGCGACCTCTACGTAGCCCTGGCCGCCTACAACAGCGGACCCGGCAACGCCGCCATCTGGGCCGACCTGGCCGGCAATGACCCCGACCTGTTCGTCGAAGTCGTCCGCTATCAGGAAACCCGCCTCTACATTCGCAGCATCTACGAACTCTTTGGCATGTACCGCTCCCTGTACGGGACGATCCCCTGATCGGCCTTCAGCAGCCATCGAAAAGACAGCCCTCTCGCCTCCCTGGGCCGCTTTCGGCGGCGGGGAATCGAGAGGGCGATTTAACAAAGATAGGACGATTAACTCAGATTCTCGATGATCTTCTTGTGGAGCGTCTCGGCGTCCATGTCCAGGACCGAGATGAGTTTATCCCGGCCGCCCGCCCCGGCGACCACCTCGATCCGGCTGGGCGAGACGTCCAGCACCTCCGCTAGAAACTCGACCAGCGCCTCGTTTGCCTTCCCCTCTACCGGCGGAGCCGTAATATGCACCTTGACCGTGCCGTCGCTGAGGACTTCCACGATCTCGTTCCGGCTGGCGCGCGGCGTCACCCGAACCGCCAGGGCCGCGCCTTTCTTGCCGTCATGCAAACGGAATTTCCGAGGGCTCATCTCTCACCTCAATACAGAGTTCAGCAAACTAATCAGGACATAACTCACAACCTGAATCAATAATATTAATACCAGCGGACTGAAATCAAACATACCCACCGGAGGTACTATTCGGCGGATGGGCGCCAGCAAGGGGTCAAGAATGCGATCCAGCGTCTGGCGGACGGGGTGATAAGGACTGACGAAAAAGGACAGCACAGCATTGACGATCAACAGCAAGACCAACAGATTGGCCGTGACATTGATGGCAGTGACCAAAATCTGAAGCGCCATTTCTAACCTCGTTTAATGGGATGGACGCGACCCCACAATCGCGGTTCCAATGCGCACGAAGGTGGCCCCTTCTTGAATGGCAGTCTCGTAATCCAAACTCGTGCCCATCGAAAGTTCGCTCCAATCGGCCTGTGGAAAGCGCTGCGCCAGGAACTCCTGCAGACGGCGCAAACGCTGGAAGTACGGCCGGCTCTGCTCCGGCTGGTCGAAGAGCGGCGGCATCGTCATCAGGCCGCGCAGGCGCAAATGCGACAGTTGCAGAATGGCTTCCACCTCCGGCAGCAAACTGGGCCAGGCCTTCTCGTCCCAGGCCGGAAAACCGAACTTGCTCTCCTCGCCGCCGACGTTGAACTCGAGCATCGCCGGAAGGACGCGCCCGGCCTGGGCGCAGAAGGCATCCAGGCGGCGCGCCAGTTTGAGGCTGTCCAGCGAATGCAATAGATCGAAATGGGCGGCCACCAGGGCAGCCTTGCGGCTCTGGACATGCCCGATCATATGCCATTCTACAACAAATTCGTCTTTCAGGGAATTGATTTTCTCGACCGCCTCCTCGGCGTAGTTTTCGCCCAGGATGCGCACCCCCGCCTTCAGCGCCGCCCGCACCACCTCCAGCGGCTGAGCCTTGGTGACCACGACCAGACGCACCGACCGCGGGTCGCGCCCCGCCCTTTGGGCGGCGGCCTCGATCCGCTCCAGCACCCGCTGATACCGTTCCCGGATGTCTGCGACCAGTTTTTCGTCCATCGACTCACTCCCGCAACGCGATCATCGCGCCGAAACGTCCTGTCCGCCCCTGCTCGAATCGGTGCGAGTACCAGTCCTCCACATGACAGGCCGTACACAGCCCGGCGATCTCGATCTGACGGACGCCCGCCCGCTCGAGCAGGATGCGGTTGGCTGCCCATAGGTCGAAGCAAATCCGGCCGTTGCGGCCCAACAAGACAGCAGAACTTTCCGGCCCGAAACGCTGCCTGACCTGCAGGACGACATCCGGCCCGACCTCATAATGATCCGGCCCAATCGAGGGGCCGATGGCCGCCAGCAGGCTGGCCGGGCGCGTCCCAAAGCGGGCGCGCAGGGCCGCCACCGTCGCCCCGGCGACGTCGTTGACCGTCCCCATCCAGCCGGCGTGGGCGATGGCAATGACGCGGTGTTCGGGATCATAGAACAGAAGCGGAGCGCAGTCGGCGAAACGCATCACCAGCGTCAGGTTCGGCCGGTCGGTCAGGATGGCGTCGGCCTGCAAATAGGGCGCGGCGGGCGGACGCGGCGCCTCGGCGACAGCCACATTCGTCCCATGCACCTGCCAGACGTCGTAGAGCGAGGCCGGATCGCGGCCGAGGGCGGCAAACGCCCGCCGCCGGTTTTCCGCCACCCGCGCCGGGTCGTCGCCGACCGTCCCGCCCAGGTTGAGCGAGGCCCAAGGCTTTGGACTTACGCCTCCATGACGAGTGAAGACGGCGTGGACGACTTCCGAGCCGAAGATGTCGAAGGTCAGATAGCGAAGGCCGGCGCGGGAGACGAAAGGCATACTTACTTTTCGACCCTCCCCACGATTTTTGGCGAAAGCAGACGGCGGGTATCGGCCATGGCTTCTTCGAAGAGGGGGAACATGAACCAGGCCGTGAACCAGCCAAACAGGAAACCGGTCAGCGAGCGCAGGAAGGGCGTGCTCTCGCGATAGGGCAGAACGGCGTGAATGGCGTCGCTCGGCAACTGGCTGAGCAGTTGCGAGAGGCCGTCCAGCGCCGGGGGGGCGACGCCCAAGAAAATCCAAATCATCCAGTGAATCTGTGGGATGCGCCGGCCGCTGAGGGCATACAGGACGCCGAACAACAACATCGAACCCCAAATGGCCGTATCGCGTTGACAGAGGGCCACTTTATAGCCCATGACGGGGTTGCCTTCGAACAGACGCGCTTGAATCCGGGCCGGGTCGTTGGCGTCGCTGATGCCGGTCGCCTCTTCGAAAGAGACCACGCCCTCGATTCCGGCCGCCTCGTGGGGATAATAAGCCTGCTCGCCGAACAGGAACCACGAGCGAAACGCCCACTGATGACAGAGCGGTCTGTAGATTTTGTAGATGACCTCCGCCGGCCCGTCGGCGCCGACCGCCTTGAGCGTGGGCGCTAGAAACGGCAGGCCGACGTAAAGGAACAGGAAAGCATTGATGAGCAGCAAGTAATGCCGGGAAAGCCAATACGAGACCCGGTCGGCGGTCGTCACTGCGTTGCGGCGCTCGACCTTCGCCCGATAGGAATCGCCGTCGAGCCGTTCCAGGTGCGCCTGTCGGTCGAGGGCTGCGCCGAGGGTCATTTTCAGGTCTGGAACGGTGAAGGGGGCGCGCAACGTGTAGGGTCCGATTTCGACGACCGGTACTTCCAGGGCGTAGGCTTTCTGCAAGGCGGCGTCGGCGTCGATATCCACAACCGTCAACCGGAAGGAATACTCCTTCTGCAAGGCCTGCAAGTCCTGGGCGGCCTGTTCGCAGAGATGACAATCCCGACGCGTATAGAGAGTGACGTTGATCATCGGCCCACCCCCGCAGCCCACAGCCCCGTTTGAATATCTGCCCGGCTCATGCTTCCAACCACTTCATAGCGCACAATGCCTGCGGCGTCGATGAAGTACGTGGTCGGATAGCCCTGCAACCGGTAGGGATCATTCAACTCGTAGTGAGGGTCCAAAACATACGTGAAAGAATAAGGATAAGCGCGGGCGAAATCTCTCACCGTTTGGGCGCTCTCGCCCTCGTTCACCGCCAGGACGATCAACTGATTCGCATAGCGTCGGGCGTATTCTTCGATCATCGGCATTTCGGCCACACAATGTCCGCACCACGAAGTCCAGAAATTGAGCAACACGGCCCGGCCGCGCTGGTCGCTCAACCGAACCGGTCCCTGCAAGCCGTCCAGGAGAAAATCGGGGGCTTCTGCGCCCAGACGGACGCCCTGCGCTTCGACTTCTCGTCTTCCTCCCATGCCAGGCAAGACCAGGCCAAACGCCTGGAGACACAGAGAAACGACCAGACACACCCCCGCCGCCGCGCTGACGATCAGCACATACGTCCAGGGATCGCGCTTTTTGGGGGTCTCCGTAACCATTGCCCTACAGCCCAAAGTCAACAAAGGGGAGCATCCCGGCCAGCAAATTGAAGACGCCGAACATCAGCATCGCCCCGACGATGAGCAGCAACACGCCCATGGCAATCTCCACATAGCGCATGACCTTGGCGTAACGGCGCAGCAGGAGGGTCACCCAGCCAACGCTGAGGGCCGCCAGCAGGAAGGGGATGGCCAGACCGGCGGAGTAGGAGAGTCCCAGCGCCGTGCCCAGCCAGAGGTCGCCGCCGTTCAGCGCGAACGTCAGGATAGCGCCCAGCACCGGCCCGACGCACGGCGACCAGCCCGCCGAGAAGAAGATTCCCATCAAGAAGGAGGACAGATAGCCCCAGCGCGTATCCACCTGGGAATGAACGCGCACGTCATATTCCAGAAAGGGGATGCGAAAGACGCCGATCATGTGCAGGCCGAAAAGAATCACCACCAGACCGCCCACCCGCGCCAGCCACAAACGCAGCCCATAGAGCAGTCCCCCCAGCGCGGCGGCGAGGATATTGAACACCAGAAAAACCGCCGTAAAACCGAGGACGAACGCCAGCCCATGCGAAAAAGTCGCCCAGCGGCTCTTGACCGCCTCGCCGCCGGCGGCGCGCCCGCCCAGATAGCCGATGTAAGCCGGCACCAGCGACAGGACGCACGGCGACAGGAAAGAGGCCAGTCCGGCCAGGAAGGCCAACCCAACAGTAACATTCAACGTCATGATTCTCGCTCCGAACTAATAACGCTCCTCGACAATGATGTGCGTGCTGCCCGTCTGCCAGTTATCCCAGGTGACATCGCCCGGCTCCAGCGGAACCACCGGCGCGGTCCAGCGCCAGACCCACTTGGCGTCCTCGGGCAGACAGTTGACGCAGCCGTGCGAGCGCTTCTCGCCAAACTGGTTGTGCCAGAAGGTGGCGTGAATGGCCACCCCCTGACCGTGAAAGAGCGTCGTCCAGGCGATGCCGGGGGTGTCGTAACCGGCGTCCACCGTGCCGCCCGCCATGTGAATCGAGATCGTCTTGCGCCAGGTGGCAAATTCGCCGACCGGCGTGGAATTGTCGCCCACCCCGGTCGAGACCCGGCAGAAATAGACCTCGCGCCCCCGTTCAATGCAGGAGAGCGTCTGACGGTTCAGGTTGACGACCACGCGCTTCTCGGCGGTGTCGATTTCGGGCGTGATGGGCGCGATGTCCTCCTCGGTGATCGGGCGGAAGGCCGCCCCCTCCGCCCACAAGACATCTCCATAACTGCCATATCGCTCGGAGACGCGGTAGAGAACCACGCCCGAGTCGGTGGTCCGAATCTGGTCCACCCAAAAGACCTGGCTGTAATACACACGAATGGGGAAGCCGCCGGCGGTCAGATACTTGAAATAAGGAGAGGCCGGAGCGCTTTCGAGGTAACAATCTGCATAGGGAACGGTCACCTCGGCCCAGAAACCGTTGCTGCCCTCCGGCAGAGCGGTCAACGGCTGATTGGGCAGATTGCGGCACGGCTGGAGGTAGGTGGAGTAAATGTAGCCGCGCGGCGTCTCCACCCAGCGCTGACGGAAATGGTTGATGTCCAGAGTCTCGGCCACCACCTCGCGCAGCCAGGGCAGGACGGCGTCTTCGTAGATGTCCTCGACGGTGGCGCTGTTGACGTCCGGCCGGGCCTTGATCGGGATTCGGCCGACGCAGTTGCGAGCCAGGCGCTCGGCCTGCGGAAAATCGGGCAGGCGCAGCCCGCCGCCAGCCACCGCCAGTTCGAGCGCCTCCTCCAGGCGCATGAATGGCCGCAGGGCCAGCGAACCCAGGCCGAGGCCGGCCAGTTTCAGAAAATCACGGCGGGAAAAGGAGTCCTTTGGCTGAGTCATGGCGTCAAGGATACCCGTAAACAGGCCTGCCGTCAACCGACTTATTAACCCTGCCTTAATCCGCCTCGCTCATTGTCCGCCCACGCCCTGAGCAAAGGTGACAACCTGCGTCGCCCCAACATCCAGGTCGGGGGGCAGTTCGAGGCGGATCTCGTAGGGCAGCGCCTCGCCGGGCCCAATCGAGCCGGCCCCGGCGCGCGGAAAGACGTAGGCGTAGCCGCTGGCCAGCGGCGCGCCGGCCTCGTCCACCAGCGTCGCCAGGACGGTGATGCGGCCGAGAGGGACAGCCGAAACGTTGACCGCCATCCCGCGCACGACGAGGGCGTTCCCCTCTCGCGCCAGCCGATCGTCGCGGGTCGACAGGCGAAGGGGGACGGCCGCCGGGCTGGCGGCGCGCCCCGGGTCGACGCGCACCGCATGAGACATCAAACGAGCGGACAGGGCAGGATTGAACTCCAGACTGGTGAAAGTCGAGAGGTCGAAAGGCAGCCGCTCGCCCGGACTCAGCGTCACGGGCAGCGGTTGAGCCGCGGCGTCCAGCACCGTCCCGTCGGCGGCGTACAGACCGGCGACCAGGACGAGGTCGAGCGGCTGGGCCGTCTGGTTGGTCAGCGCGCCGACGATGTGATACGCGCCATACTGATCGAAGTAGGCGTTGGTGTTGTCCACCGCAACAGGCAAATCGGGCGGCGGCGCGGCGAGGTCGGCGTCCACGTAGAGGGCTGGGGTGCGCGCCGAGGCGCCCGGGTGCGGCAGCTGGATGACAAAAGGCGTCCGGTCGCGGCCGCCGATGTCGCCGGCGGGGGCCAGCATGGTCATGAAGACCAGCGTCCAATCGGCGGAGAGCAGCACGCCGTCCGAATCGAGGACGCCGCCGGCCAGGGCATGAATCCGCGCCCACTCGCCGCCGACGTTCAGGATTTCGCCCGTCAGGTACAACATGCCGCGGCCGTCGTCGGTCAGTGTCAGGTGTTCGACCGTCAGATTGGCGCGCTCGGCAGCCCCGGACCGGTAAGCGGCCACCGAAACTCGATAAGCGTCCGGCGTCCCCAGGCGCATGTCATAGGCGTAGGCAAAGGGGGCCGCCTCGCCGGGAGCGAGCGTGACCAGCATGGGGGCAAACCGCAAAGCGGGAACGCGGTTGCCGGACGCGTCCACCAGCAGCGAGTTCCCGCCGGCGTCGGTGATCTCGACTTCG
The DNA here is from genome assembly GCA_019873655.1 of Chloroflexota bacterium. GTDB lineage: Bacteria > Chloroflexota > Anaerolineae > Anaerolineales > Villigracilaceae > JAFGSI01. The sequence goes on from JAIOAU010000037.1 coordinate 16,634, forward strand.
AGTTCGATGCCGGTCAGCGGCTGGGCGCTGTCGTTGCGGATTTCGCCCACGATGTGCAGGCGGCCCCAGCGGTCGAGGAAGGCCGTCTGGCTGAGGATGGCGATCTCCTCGGCGGGCAATGAAGAGACGGACGGCGCGCTCGCGCTTTCGACGCCGCCGGGAGAAGGACGGTCGGTCGCCGCGCCGAACCCGCCGCAGCCCGCCAGAGCCAGCGCCAGGAGAAGGAATGGAATCTTACGCAGCATTTTGGCCTCCCCGGCCCTCATTCGCAGACGAAAAGAACGCGCCCAGCCCGCGCAGGCACTCCGGATTGACCTTGTGGCCGGTCTCCGCCTCGCAATAAGTGACCTGCGCCCCGGCCTGTTCGAGCAGTTCCGCCGCCTGGCGGGCGCGCTCGACCGGGATGATCTCATCCTGGCGGCCGTGCGCGATGTAGACCGGCTTACCCGTCAACAGCCGCGCCGCCGCCCCCTCGGGCAGGAAACCGGCCAGGGCCGCCAGCCGCCCGACCCGCTGCGGGTAGAGCATCGCCAGGGCGTAGCCAAGCGCCGCTCCCTGGCTGAAGCCCATCACATCGAAGGAGCGCGTCTCCACGCCGCTCTGCCGCCCCCACCCGTCCACGAAGTCCAGCAAGTCCTGCGCCGCCGGGCGGAAATCGTCCAGCGAGGGCAGGCCCCACGTCTCGGGCGCGACCGGCCGCCAGGTGTAGCCGCCGCGCGGTTCGCGGTGCGGCGCGCGCGGCGCCAGCAGGGTGAAATCGGACGGAAGTTGCCGGGCGAACAGCCACATCGAGTTCTCGTCGCCCGTCCAGCCGTGCAGGAGCAGGAGCAGGCGGCCAGCCCTCTGGCCAGGGCGGACTCTGGCCGTCCAATCTCCCCAGCGAATCAACTCTGTATTGATGAGAAAGGAATCGCTCATGTGTTTTCCATCATTCCGGGTTGGCGCGCCTGGCGATCCAATCCAGGATCGCCAGCGCCAGGATGACGAGGACAACCGGCAGCAGGCCGCCCAGGATGCACAGGAAGCCGGTCAGGGCCGCGGCCGGGCCGTAGATGAGATAAATCAGCCCGTCGCCGACCAGGAACAACAACAGCAGCGCCCCCACGACCAGGCGCACATTCGTCTGACGGGCGTAGCGGCGCAGATCGCGGCTCATGGCAGATCATCCGCCTGACGCGGACGCCCGGCGCGGGGAAACAAACGCCGCCCCATCTGACTCGGCCAGGAAACGGTCTTCTTCAGCGCCGGCAAGGCCATCTCCGCGGCCGCTTCGCCGCGGCGGATGACATCGGCGACATCCACCCGATCCAGCAGCCCAATGTGACTCACATCCGGGCGGATGACGACCTCGGGGTCGTCCACCTGCAAGCGCAATTCGCTCAACATGCGCGCCCCGATGTCCACCGAGGCGGCAAAAATGCGAAAGGCCTGGGCGATGCGCGTGTGGGTCAGACGGCGGAGGACGGGGGCGGGGAGCGGAACGGGCAGCGGCAACTGGGCCAGGTTGACCGCCGGTTCGGTCTGCGGCGTCAGGACGACCGCCGCCACCGGCAGGGTGGGCGCGAGGGCGCGGGCGACGGAGACCGGCACGGGGTCGAGCACGCCGCCGTCCACCAGTTCGTGACCGTCCATCACCTTGGGCGGGAAAACGCCCGGCACGGCAATCGTCGCCAGCACGGCGTCCACCACGCGGCCTTCCTTGAGAATCACCTCGCGGCCGGTGCGCACATCCACGGCGGTCAAGGCGCAGGGGATGCGCAAATCGGCGAAGGTGCGCTCGCCGAGAAACTCCTGCAAGACGCGCCGCGCTCCCGCCAGCCCGAGCAGGCCGGGGCCGTCCTCTTCATCGCGGGTGTAGAGCCGCGAGGCGTCCAATTCCACGAAACGTTTTTCCATCTGGTCGGGAGTGTACCCCGCCGCATAGAACGCCGCCACGATCCCGCCGGCGCTCGTCCCGGCCACGGCGCGGACGCGATAACCCTCCCGTTCCAGGCAACGCAGGACTCCCACATGGGCATAGCCGCGCGAACCGCCGCCGCCAAGAGCCAGTGCAATCTCCATACTTTTGCCTCTTTTCTTGATGTAAAATTCCAAAAGACGCGCAAAACGATTATACCCCCTGGAGTCCGCATGTCCGCCCTCGAATCTGCCGAAAGTTCCTCCCCGATCGTCACCCGCGCCGTGGCCGCCGGCCTGCGCGGCGAGTACGCCGAAAACTATCCGCTGCCGGCCTGGCAGAGAGCGGCCCTGCTCGTCCTGGGCGCGCTGCCGCAGGCGGCGGCGCGCTTCGCCCTCAGCCGCTTCCAGACCCTCTCCGGCCTGCCGCCGGAAAGGCTGGACGGCTTCCGCATCGAGACGCTCATCGGCGAGCGCCTGGCCGACTACGACGGCCTGCCCGGCCCCTTCCCGGCGGTGACCGTCGGGGCGGCCCTGGGCGGGGCGACGGCCTACCTGTCGCTGGCCGCCGGCGGGCCGTTCCTGCCGCAGGCCTTCGTCGTCTCGCTGAAGGGCGGCGCGCCCGACGGCGACGTCCGCCGGTACCTGCGCCGCTCGCTCGATCTGGCCCGCCGCCTGGCCGCCGCCGACCCGCGCCTGTTCACCATCCAGCACTATGACCCCATCCACGACGGCTGGCTGACGCGCTACGTCAACCACCTGCGCTTCAAACTGCTCGACCTGCCGCCCGCCTACGCCGCCTTCCTCCGGGAGCGCCTGGAGCCGGGCGGGGCAGTCATCTTTCTGGAGGGCGGGGCGCAGTGGCTGCGTTACCGGGTCGGCGAGCGCAGCGTCTTCCAGGTCGGCGGCTGGGGCGGAATCCCGCCCGAAGAATTCCTCGAGGGCAGCGAGCGCATCCGCGCCTACGCCCGCCGCGCCGGCCTGAAATCCAGCGACTGGAAACTGGATGAGTTTCCGCTCGAACGCGGCCCCGAATCCGAATGGGGCAGCGAACCGGGGCTGGGCGAGGCGCTGGAGGCCTTCTGCCGGGCCGAGGGCTTCCGCTTCGTCCGCATCTCCCTGCCCCACCCCAACGACTTCTCGCGCCTGGCCTTTGCGGCCGCCCTCCGCCTGCTGGAAAAAGAGGGCCGCCAGCCCGCCGGGACGCTGATCGAAATGTTCAGCCAGTTCGACGCCGCCGCCGCCCTGCAGACCGGCCTCCTGCCGCTCTGGCTGGTCTTCAACACCCAAGACAGCCTGGCCTTCCTGCAGGAGATGCGGCCGCGCTTCCCGGACGGCAAACCGGTCTTCTTCTCGCCGCTGGCGACTTTCTCCCTGACCCCCGACCTGGTGGCCTGGGAAGACTGGCAGGCCGCCCTGGACGGCCTGGCCTGGGTCAACATCGGGGCGCGCCGCAGTCACTACCCGGCCGATGCGCGCGCCATCGTCCGCTGGGCCGCGCCGCTGCGGGACTGGGCCGCCCGCAACCGCCGTCCAATCCGGTCGCGGCTGACGGCGGAAGAATTGCGGGAATTGTTGATGTTTGATCGCCCTCAAAAATAGCAGCAGAGATCCCCGAGGTCACGTCTGATGATGACATTCATCACTTGCTTCTCCCTCCCCATGTCTGTACAATAAATCTCAATCACACCCGACGACCACTCATCAGGGCGGAAAAAGATGCGTCCTCGTCTCCAGCAGCGAATGTGTATCCTCGCTCAAGATTTTCTTCCCGCCGACTCCCCGCGCGCCTGGCGGGGCGCGGCCGCAGCCGGGCCGATCGGCGCGGCGACGGCCTACGTCCCCGAGCAGCAGCCTCCTCCGCCCAGCAGCCCGCGTCCCCGTCGCCCATAACTCATAAATCTTGGACGGGTAAACGAATGAATAAGAAGATTCCGATGATACTCATTCTGCTTATCGTCCTATTCGCCGACTGTAATCATACGCCGGCATCTGCGCCAGAAATATCGGCGGCTCCGACCATCTATGCTATGCAACATCCGTGGATACTATGCCTAATCTCATAGACGAGTTCCGTCAGGGGAGCCTTGAATGTAACACGTATGTGAACGCGACATGGGGAGATGGGCCAACACAATGGGGCGGTTCTGCCCTTGAGGTGGTATATCCTCCTGTTTTCGACGAAGCAGGCCGCATCTATTTTCCCGACTATTCGAATCGACGATTTTTAGTCTATAGTGGCCAGGACCCTAATCTAATAATACAAATCATTGATCTGCCGGAGAAGTATTTTGAATCTGAAGAACACTTGCGGCCTTCTCCAAGAACTCCCTATATCAGATCAACGCATATTTTTGTTCCCTACGCTTATGACAGATTGGGCATTCTTTCTTTAGAAGGTCAAGAAGAAGGAGATATTCAACTTCCCTTGACCTTTGCGCTGTTGACTCCCACTTGGAACTCTGTATTGATTGACTCCCAAGGTGGGCTATAGTAGTGTAAACTATTTTCTGTAATTTCAACCAAAATGGTAGGTCAAGTGTTATCCTCGTGGTTAGCAGACCAAAAAGGAGAGACACCATGACCTACCGAGAGAATTTTACCCTACCTGCTGAACTT
>JAIOAU010000038.1 GCA_019873655.1 Chloroflexota bacterium
CGTCCAGGTCGCCGCGCACGCGCAGGATGTAGGCCATTTCGTGCAGCGTGGCGGATTTGCCTTGCAGGTCGCCCAGGCCTTCCTTGATTTCGAGCGACTGCTGGTAGAGGTTCATCGCCCCGTCCAGGTCGCCGCGCACGCGCAGGATGTAGGCCATTTCGTGCAGCGTGGCGGATTTGCCCCTCCGGTCGCCCAGGCCTTCATCAATTTCGAGCGACTGCTGGTAGAGGTTCATCGCCCCGTCCAGGTCGCCGAAGTGGCGCAGGAGGAAGGCGGTGTGAAAACACAGGGTCGAGGCCGCAGCGTCCCCTTTCAGCGCCGCGGCGCGGCGCAGGTCAGGCAGGAGGCGGCGGGCGGTCTCGGCCAATAAGGGATCGCTGTAAGCGCCGCTCCAGCGCGGCTTTCCTGCCGGGTCTGTTTCGGCGTGCGGGTACGCCAGCCGGGCCAGGGTTTGCATGGCCAGGAAGAAGCCGGCTTCGGCTTCCGGCCGTTCTTCCCCGCGCAGGCGCTCGGCGGCAAAGGGGCGCAGGGCGGGGTGCAGGCTGTAGAAGTGAAGCACGGTCGTTTCGTCCCCGAGGCGCGCCAAGAGGGGGGCGTCCTCCAGCAGGCCGCGGCTCCACAGGTCGTGCAGCACGCCTTCGGCCTGGCGGAAGGCTTCGGCTTGTTGTTCAGGGGTCAGGCTCTCCGGCGCGCCGGTGGAGGAGACAGGCCAGAAGGCCTGTCCAACATTGTGGTACAGCCTTTCCAGGCTGTCTTCAACAGGCCGGAAGGCCTGTCCTACAAAAAGAACGGGCGCGGCAATTTGGGCCGGGAAGAAGCCCTGGAAGAGGCTCAGGCGCGCCAGGGCCGCACCCAGGCGCTCCGGCAGGCAGCGGTAGGAATAGTCGAAGCAGGCGCGCAGTCCGCTGTGGCGGTCGTCTGCGCCCGCCCAGGCGTCTTCGGCGCGGGGCAGGATTTCATCGAGATGGGCGAGAAAATCCCGCATGGAAAGCGAGCGGTCGTCATCGAAAATCGGGGCGAGCAGGCGCAGGGCCAGCGGGTGGCCGCGCACCGCCTGGGAGACGCGCCGGGCGTCCTCCAGTTCCAGGTCACGCTGGCGGGAGGGGCACAGGCCCAGGAAGAGCAGGCCGCCGTAGAGATCCTGCAAGCCGAAAACCGGCAGCAGGCGCTCGCCGGGCAGGCCGCTCCGGGCGCGGCTGGAGACCAGCAGGGTCACGCCGCGGGCGGGCAACTGGCGGAAGAAGGCGAAGAGTTCCTTCGCCTGCGCAGCGCGGTCCGGGTCGCCGCCGTCGCGGGCGTGCAGCAGGCTCTCGAAGTTGTCCAGTCCCAGGAGCAGGGCTTTGCCGCGCAGGCTGTCGAGCAGGCGCGCCGTGCGTTCGGCCGGCTCCAGGTTGGGCGCATCGGGCAGGCCGAGGAAGGCTTCGAGTTGGCGCAGGACTTCGTTCAGGCCGGGCAGGGGTTCGAGGGGGATGGCCAGAACGCCGTCGGGGAAGCGCCAGGCAAAGCGCTCGGCAGCGGCGCGCAGCAGGGCGGTCTTGCCGCTCCCGCCGACGCCGTGCAGGGTAAGGGTGAAGGGCGGGCGGGCGTCTTTCAGGTGTTCGCCGATTGCAACCAGTTCGCCCTGGCGGCCGAGGAAGCCGGCTTCGGGGAAGGGCAGGCGTTCGACCTGCAGGCGGTTGCCGGCGTAGGGCGGCGGGAGCCGGGTTTGCGGCGCGCCGGCCGGGACAGGCGGCAGGCTGGCCTCCGGCCGGGCGGCGTACAGGACGGGGATGCCGGCCTGGAAGAGGTCCTTATCCTGCAAACTCAGCCGCGCCTGGCGCATGGCCTCGGGGACGAGGTTGCCGCTCAGGAGGGCGCGGTAGAAGAAGTCGGTGACGCGCTCGGCCGTCTTGACCTGGACGATGAACTGCATCCCGACGGCGAAGGGGATGCCCTGGCGGACGAGGTAGCGCGCCAGGCTGGCGTCTTCGCCGTCTCCGCCTGCGGCGCTCAGGCAGGCCCCCAGGAAGACCAGGGCGGCCTTGCCGCGCACGCGGGCGGCAAACCCTTCGGCGTCCAGGGCGTCCAGGCGGGCGGTTTCGCTCTCGAAGAGCAGTTCGGCGCGCCCGCTTTCCCTGTCCAGGCGGCCATGCCCGAAGTAATGCACCAGGCAGGGGCGCGGCGCCAGCAGGGCCTGCTGGAGGATATCGCGCGTGGGCGGAATCAGTTTGTGCAGGTCCACCGCGGCCGCACTCCCGGCCACGGCGCGCTCCAGCAGGCGCCATTCGGTCTCGGTATCCAGAGGCATGAGGACATCATCGCCTGCGAGCAGGGGGTTGGCGGGCAGGAAGTAGAGTGGCAGGCGCTCCGGCCAGGCAAAAGCGGGCAGGGCCGGGCGCTCCTGTGGCGGCAGGGAACGCAGGAAGGCGTGCCGCGCCGCCAGGAGGCAGGTCCCATCCCAGGCGTATTCCCACGGGATGGCCTCCAGCGCCCGCTCGTTGCACACCAGGACGACCTGCCCCGGCGGATTCAGGCCGGCCAGGGCCTCGGCGGCCGGCGAGCCGGGCGGGAAGAGCGCCCGGTAGAGTTTCTCGCCGTAGGGGAGGGGGTCGTCCTGAAACCGGCGGATTTTCGCTTCGCTGTCGAGCGCCAGGTCCCAGGGGTTGAAGGTGTGGCTTTTTTGCCCGCCGTTCAGGGTCACTTCGACGGAGGTGTGGGTGAGGGGAGTCAGGGTGAGTCCGAGCATGGGGGCTCCAATGTAAGCCAGGCCTTCTGGCCTGTCAATTTTCTGGACTGTCAATGACAGCCTGGAAAGGCTGTCCTACGCTATCCGTAGGACAGGCCTTCTGGCCTGTCAACCTTCTGGCCTGTCGAAGACAGCTTGGAAAGGCTGTCCTACGCTACATGCGCAGCAGAATGTCCAGCGCCAGCAGAAAGACCAGCGTCACCGCCAGGCCGAAGGCGAGGGTGGCGGCGCGCAGGGCGTCGCGCTTGCGGCGCAGCATGGCGGTCAGAGCGAGGCGCATCGAGTTCAGATCGCTGACATGATACTCGCGCGGCAGGACGACGCCCAGGGCAAAGAAGAGCGCCGCCAGGAAGGTCAGCAGAGCCAGGCCGGCCAGCAGTTTGACGTCCCAGTAGGCCAGGTAGGTGGGGTCGTCCTTGAAGGCCAGGATGCCCAGGAACAGCCCCAGCAGGCTGGTGACCAGGGTGATGATTTGCTTGGCGGCCGATTCGAGTTGCTCGAGGGACTTGCCCTCCAGGCTGCGGATGAAGTCGAGCAGGTGGCGGTCGGCGTCGGTCAGTTCGCGCGTCTCGTCTTCACGGCTCATGGCGCAACTCGCTTTCGCTGACGCGGATGATGAATTCGTGTCCGCACTTCTGGCAGGTGACGGCGTATTCGCGCGTCCCGTCCCCGGCGCTCAAAACGTGGGCGAAGATGGGCATATAGGTGCGGTTCAACTCGGCCAGGTCATAGAGGTTGAGATGGCGGCATTTCGGATTGGTGCATTTTCTTTCCACGAAAGGCGGCATAGGGAACCCTCCCGGCGTTTGGATTAAATTGAGTATAGAGCAAAGGATGGCTGTCGTCAACTGTTGTTTGTTGTCCAACGTGCAAACCTGAAAACCTGCCAACGCGAAGAGGGGAGGGGGAGGGGCTGTCCGTGTCATGTATTCCGGTGCCACGTGTTCCAGCGCAGAAACGGTGACGCTGGTGCACTTGACACTGGAATACTTGACACCGGGACACTTGACACTGGGCACGCCGGAGGGGAGTTGACAGCGGCGGGTTTTGGTTGTAAAATAACAATGCTTTCGATAAGTATTATTATCATAAACATCAGGAAAACCGCATGGAAACGCCCAAAACCCTCGCCGAGGCCGTCCAAGGCTACCTGGAGACCGTCCGCAGCGCACGCAGTGAGAACACCGCCCGCGCTTACGAAAACGCGCTGAACGCCTTCCTGAGCGTGCTGAAGGAACACTGGCTCGAAGCAGACGCCCCCGTCTCACAGTTGACCGAGGACGGCATGGGCTGGATGCTCGCTTACCTGAAAGTCTTCTCCGCCGCCACCGAGCGCTTGTACCTCCAGGCTGTCAAAGGCTTCTACAAATACCTGGATGCTGAACGTCTGGCAGATGTCAATCTTTCCCGTTTGAGTGCTCTCATCCAGCAACGCGCCCGTCATCCCGGTCAACGCCTGCCCCAGTTCCCGCGCGACGAAATCGAGTCCCTGCTCGAATTTGTGAATAATTTCACGAATAATTTGTCAGACAACTTCTCTGAAAAACTACGCGCATTAAGGGACCGCGCCTTCCTGCTGACGCTGGCGGATACCGGTCTGCGCGTCCACGAGGCGTGCGGACTGCGGCGCGGGGATATGGACTGGAACGAGGGCCGCGCCGTGGTCATCGGCAAAGGCGACAAACAGGCTGTGGTGCGCTTCTCGTCCCGCGCCCTGGGCGCGCTGCGCGACTATCTCGCCGCCCGCGCCGCGCTGGACGGGGCCAGCGGCCGCCCCCTCCCCTCCCTGCCCCTCTTCGCCCGCCACGACAAGGGCGCCGGGAAGAAGGTCAAGCCGATGACGACCACCACCGGCCGCAACATCGTCGCCGAGCGCGTCCGCCAGGCCCTGGGCGAGGAGGCCGCCGGGCGAATCACGCCGCACTCGTTCCGGCACTACTTCGTCACCACCGTCCTGCGCGCCAGCGGGAATCTCAAACTGGCGCAGGCCCTGGCGCGGCACGCCAGCATCCAGGTCACGCAGCGCTACGCCCACCTGTCGGACGACGAACTCGACCGGGGGTATCACGAGATTTTCGAGAAGCCGCAAGTCTGAAGACTTGCGCTACACCGGCGCAATCCTTTCGGCGACTTTCCGAACATAGGCTTCATACGCCGCCATCAGGCGGCGCGTCGTCTCCCCCACCCTGCCCTCCCCAACCGGCTGGCCGTCAATCTGGACAATCGGAACGACGCCGCGCGAACTGCTGGTGAGGAAGGCCTCCTCGAGGCGCGGCACCTCGGCGAGGAGCAGCGCCCGGTAGCGGACCGGGACTCCCTCGCGGCGGGCGAGGCGCAGAACGAGCCGCCGCGTCACCCCGGGCAGGACGCCGCGCCCCGCCGTCCCCAGCAGGCCGCCCTGCACGTAGAAGAAGTTGCTGGTCAGCCCTTCGAGAATCCGCCCGTTGCGGGTCATCAGGGCCTCGAAGCAACCGCTTTCTGCTATACGAAATCTGGCGTCCTGGCTGGCTTCGATGAAGGCGGTGGATTTCAGCCCCGGACGTTCGCGGTGGAGCGGGACGGTCACAACCGGGACGCCGCGGGCGTAGACTTCGGGCGGCAGGGGCGTGAACGGCTCCAGGGCGAGGTAGATTTCCCCGTCCCGGGCGAGAATCAGCCGCACTCGCGCCTCCTCCGCCTCGAGGTCCGCCAGCGCCTCGGCCAGGAGGCGGCGCAGGGAAACGGCGTCCAGGCGCGGGCTCAGGCTGAGCCGTTCGGCCGGGCCGTAGAGACGGTTCAAATGCCGGCGCAGTCCAATCGCCCGCCGGCGGCGGTCATAGGTGCGAAAAGTCGTGTACAGGCCGGGCGGCAGTTGGCGCGTGACGGCGTCCAGGGAAGACATGTCCGGCAGGACGAGGGGTTCGAGGGGGCGAGAAAGCGCGTACAGGGAAACGGTCATCTTACTCTTGCCAGCAGAGACGATTGCGGCCGGAGGCTTTGGCCGCGTAGAGCGCCTGGTCGGCGCGTTTGACGAGGCTGGCGAGGGTATCCCCGGCGCGGCGCATCGTTCCCCCCAGCGAAATGCTGATGGGCAGACCGGCCGGGCGCAGGGCCTCCACCTGCGAGCGCAGACGTTCGGCGACTTCGACGCAATCGCTGGCGTTTTGCAGGGAAAGCAAAACGAGGAACTCCTCCCCGCCCCAGCGCCCAACGATGTCGGTCTCGCGGGCGTGAAGTCTCAACGCCTCGGCGATGCGGCGCAGCACCTCGTCGCCCCGGTCGTGTCCGTGAATGTCGTTGACGGTTTTGAAGTGGTCAATGTCCACCAGAAGCACACAGAAAATCTCGCTTTGCTGCAACTGGTTTTCGAGCAGTTCGTTCAGCATGCGGCGGTTGGGGAGACCGGTCAGGCTGTCGGTATTGGCGGCCATCTGGAACAGGGTCGCCTGGCGCTCGGCGCGGCGCAAATCGTCTTTGACTCCGGCCAGGATGAAGGTGAGCAGGGCGATGATGGCGACGCGGTTCTGGAGCCGGAAGACTTCCAGGAACAGGTCGTAGCGTTCGGGGTAGAGCAGCCAGAGGGCCAGCGCCAGGGTCACGGCGGAGTAGGCCAGCGCCATTAGCAGAGCCAGGGTGTGATTGGCGAGAATGCAGCCGAGGACGAACAGAATCGCCATCACCCAGAAGACAGCCTGCAACTCGTTCGACAAAAAGACGGGGTCAACGTTCTGCACCCGCAGGAGGGTCAGGTATTTTGCAAAGTAGAACAGGCTGAGCGTGGTCTGGACGAAATATTCCGTCCAGCGAATCGGGATGCGCCGAATCAGCACCATCGCCGCCCAGACGACCAGCAGGCCCGCCAGCACCGGATACGACCAGCTCATGAACGGGAATTCGGGGGCGTAGCGTTTCCAGGTCAGCAGGACGGCCGGCAGGCCCAGCAGAAGCGCGAACAGATAGAGCAGGCGTTTGCGCTTTTCGGAGAGGAAATTCAGAGAAGAAAATGGGACAGGCATAGTCAGATTTATTATATCGCATAGAATTGCGCGAATATCACTTCCTGGCATCGAATGGCGCGAATGTTTCGAAATCCGGAGTCCGAGGTCTCCGGACTTCGGACCCAAATTGTTTCCGACAACTGGAGTTGTCGGACTCCAGGATTGGTATAATTGCGCCCATGCTTACCAGCCAACTGACCTGGCTCGTTCTCACGCTGGCGGGCGGCGTCCTGTTTGCGGCGTTCGCTCCCCTGCTCCGGCGGCGCGCCGAACGACTGGCCGCGCCCCTGCTGGCGCTCCTGCCGCTGGCGGTCTTCGTCCAGTTGCTGGCGGCGCTCCCCGCCGTGCAGATGGGCGAGACGGCCCAGGCGCGCTTCGACTGGGTCCCCGCCCTCGGCCTCTCGCTGACCTTCACCCTGGACGGGCTGGGGCTGGCGATGGGACTGCTCATCGCCGGCATCGGGGCGCTGGTGATTCTCTACGGCGGCGCGTACCTGCACGGGCATCCATCCCTGGGGCGTTTCTACGCCGTCGTCCTGCTCTTTATGACGGCCATGCTGGGGATTGCCCTGAGCGGCAACGCCCTGCTCCTGTTCGTCTTCTGGGAATTGACCAGCATCACCTCGTTCCTGCTCATCGGCTTCGAGCATGAACGGCCCGGGGCGCGCGCCGCCGCCTGGCAGGCCCTGCTGGTCACCGGCGGGGGCGGACTGGCGCTGATGGCCGGGTTCGCCCTGCTGGCCGTCATCACCGGCTCGTTTGAGATGAACGTCTGGGCGGCGCGGGCGGCGGAGATTGCCGTCCATCCGCTGGCGCCGGCGGCCTTCCTGCTCATCCTGGGCGGGGCGGCGACCAAGTCGGCGCAGTTCCCCTTCCACTTCTGGCTGCCAAACGCGATGGAAGCGCCCACGCCGGTCAGCGCCTACCTGCATTCGGCGACGATGGTCAAGGCGGGCGTCTTCCTGCTGGCGCGGCTCTTCCCCGTCCTGGGCGGACTGCCGCTCTGGACGCCGGCGCTCACGACCCTCGGCCTGCTGACCCTGGTCGGCGCGTCCCTGCTGGCCCTGGCGCAGACCGACCTGAAACGCCTGCTGGCCTACACCACCGTCTCGGCGCTGGGGATGCTGGTCTTCCTGCTCGGTCTGGGGACGCCGCTGGCGCTCAAGACGGCGGCGCTCTTCCTGGTGACGCACGCCCTCTACAAGGGGGCGCTCTTCCTGTCCGCCGGCAGTGTGGACCACGGGACGGGGACGCGCGACATCGCCCGCCTGGGCGGAATCGGACGGGCGATGCCCTTCACGGCCGCCGCGGCCGGGCTGGCGGCGCTCTCGATGGCCGGTCTGCCGCCGCTGCTGGGTTTCATCGCCAAGGAACTGGTCTATGAGACGACCCTCGAAGCCGCCGCGCCGCTCCTGCTGACCGGCCTGACGCTGGTCGCCAACGCGGCGACGGTGGTGGTGGCCGTCTGGGTGGGCTGGCGTCCCTTCTGGGGCCGTCCCGGCGACGACCACCTGCATCCGCACGAGGGGACGCCCGGCCTGTGGGGGCCGCCGCTCCTGCTGGCGCTGCTGGGCCTGGCGCTCGGTCTGTTCCCGGCCCTGACCGGCGACGGACTGATTGCGCCGATGACGGCGGCGATTGTGGGGCAGTCCGTCAAGGTCAAACTGGCGCTCTGGCACGGCCTGACGCCCATGCTCGGGCTGAGCGCATTGACGCTCCTGCTGGGGGTCGGGCTGGCCGCCCTGCGGAGGGTTGTCCAGCCGCGCATCGCCGCCTTCTGGCGCGCCCTCGCCCCGCTGGGGCCGGCCAACCTTTATCACCGCTTCGTCCACGGCCTGCTCTCCCTGGCCTCCTGGCAGACGGCCGTCCTGCAGAACGGCTATCTGCGCGTCTACGCGCTGGTCATCGTCCTGACGACCGCCGCGCTGGCCGGTCTGACCATCGTCCTGAAGGACGTGACGCTGACGCTCTCGCCCTGGCAGCCGCCGCGCTTCTACGACTTCATCCTGGTCGGCGTCATCCTGACGGCGGCCTTCCTGGTGACGCGCTCGCGCTCCCGCGTGGCGACCATCGCCCTGCTCGGCTCGATTGGCTTCAGCATCGCCGTCATCTTCCTGCTCTACAGCGCCCCCGACCTGGCGATGGTGCAGTTCGCCATCGAGACGCTGACCGTCATCCTGTTCGTGCTGGTGCTGTACAAACTGCCCAAATTCAGCCGCCTGAGCAGTACGCCGACGCGCATCGCCGACGTCTTCTTTGCCCTGACCGGCGGCCTGCTGATGACGCTCATCATGCTGCTCGTCTCGCGGCACGCCTCCGACGCCTCCGCGGCGGCCTACTACGCGGCGAACAGCCTCTCGCAGGCAAACGGGCGCAACATCGTCAACGTCATCCTGGTGGACTTCCGCGGGCTGGACACGCTCGGCGAAATCACCGTCCTGGCGATTGCCGCCATCGGCGTATTCAGCCTCATCCGTCTGGGCGGGAAGCCGGGGCGCAAACAGCGGGCGGTCCCGAAAGGAGGGCGGACGAAATGAAACGCTCGATTCTGCTCGCCACCGCGGCGCGCTACCTGATGCCGCTCATGCTCATCTTCTCGGTCTTCCTGCTCCTGCGCGGCCACAACGAGATTGGTGGCGGATTCGTCGGCGGACTGGTGGCGGCCAGCGCGCTGATGCTCTACGGGATTGCCATCTCGCCCGCCGCCCTGCGGACCCTGCTGCCGGTCGAGCCGCGCCTGCTGGTCGGTCTGGGCCTGCTGGCGGCGCTGACCAGCGGCCTGCTGCCCGTCCTGACCGGCCGCCCGTTCCTGACCGGTCTATGGCTGAAGACGCCCCTGCCGGTCATCGGCAAGGTCGGCACGCCCCTTCTGTTCGATACGGGCGTCTATTTCGTCGTCGTCGGCGTGGTGATGTGGATTCTGCTCTCGCTGGCGGAGGAGGAAGCGAAATGACCTGGCTCCTGGCGATTGCCGCCGGCGTCCTGTTCGCGGCCGGAATTTACATGATTTTGCGCCGCAGTCTGGTCAAAATCCTGGTCGGGCTGGCCCTGCTCAGTTACGCCGTCAACCTGCTGTTGTTCAACTCCGCCCCGCTCATCCCGGCGCGTCCACCGCTCATCCCGCTGGGGAGCAGCGCGCCGCCCGAAGTCTACGCCGACCCGGTGCCGCAGGCGCTCATCCTGACGGCCATCGTCATCAGTTTCGGCGTGACGGCCTTCGCGGTGGTCCTGATGCGTCAGGTCTATGGCACGCTCGGCACGGACGACCTCAACGAAATGCGCTGCACCGACATCCCGTGCAAGGAAGTCGAGATTGCCAGCGAAGAAGAGCAAATGGAGGAACCGCTGTGATTGCCCTGCCGCTCCTCCTGCCGCTTGGTTTTGCCATCCTGAACGTCCTGGCGTGGAAGTCGCCGCGGGCGCAGCGCGTCCTGACTCTGGTCGGCGCGGCCCTGCAGACCGGCGCGGCGTTCTGGCTGCTCGGACGCGTCCGCGCTGAGGGCATCCTGCATCTACCCATCGGGAACTGGCCGGCCCCCTTCGGCATCGTCCTGACCGCCGATTTGTTCAGCGCCATCATGCTGGCCGTCTCGGCGGTGGTCGGGCTGGCGGCGGCGCTCTACAGTCAGGGCGGGATGGACGAACGCCGCGTGCGCTACGGCTACTATCCGCTCTTTTTCTTCCTGCTGACCGGCGTCAACGGGGCGTTCCTGGCCGGCGACCTGTTCAACCTGTACGTCTGGTTCGAGGTCATGCTGATGGCCTCCTTCGTCCTGATTGCCCTGGGCGGCGAGAGACCGCAGGTGGAGGGCGCAATCAAGTACGTCATCCTGAACCTGCTGGCTTCCACGCTCTTCCTCTCGGCGGTCGGGCTGTTGTACAACCTGTGCGGGACGCTCAACCTGGCCGACCTGGCGCGGCGGATTCCGGCGCTGGAGGCGGGCGGCGAGGTGACGCTCATCGCCGTCCTGTTCCTGGTCGCCTTCGGCATCAAGTCGGCCATCTTCCCGCTCTTCTTCTGGCTGCCGGCCTCCTACCACACCCCGCCGGTGACCATCACGGCGCTCTTCTCCGGCCTGCTGACCAAGGTCGGCGTCTATGCCCTCTACCGCGTCTTCACCCTGCTCTTCGCCTCGGACGCCGCCTACCTCCCCACCCTGCTGCTCGTCCTGGCCGGGTTCACGATGACGACCGGCGTGCTGGGCGCGGCGGCGCAGATGGACTTCCGCCGTCTGCTCTCCTTCCACATCGTCAGCCAGATTGGCTACCTCCTGATGGGGCTGGGGCTGTTCAGCCCGGCGGCGCTGGCGGCCGGGATTTACTTCATGGTACATGTCATCCTCGCCAAGACGGCGCTCTTTTTCGTCGCCGGAATCGTCCGGCAGACGGAAGGTTCGTACAACCTGAAGGAACTGGGCAGTCTCTACGCCCGGCGGCCCGGCCTGGCCCTGCTCTTCCTGCTGCCGGCGCTTTCGCTGGCCGGTCTGCCGCCGCTTTCGGGTTTCTTCGCCAAACTGGCGCTCGTCCTGGCCGGCTTTGACCTGCGCTCCTACGCTATCGTCGGGGTCGGGCTGGGAGTCAGCCTGCTGACGCTCTACTCGATGACGAAGGTCTGGAACGAGGTCTTCTGGAAGGAACGCAAGGAGGCGGGCGCGGCGCCCCTGCGGCCGGTCTCGGCCTGGATGTGGGCCGCGACCCTCGGGCTGGCGGCCGTCTCGGTCGCGGCCGGCCTGCTGGCGGGTCCGCTGCTCGACCTGTCGGCGCAGGCCGCGGCGCAACTGGCCGACCCGTCCCTCTACATTCAGGCGGTCCTGGGAGGCGCGCCATGAGTCTCTTCCTGCTCAACATCCTGCTGGCGCTGGCCTGGGCGGCGCTGACCGGCAGTTTCCGGCCGGTGGACCTGTTCTTCGGATTCGCGCTGGGGTATCTCGTCCTGTGGCTCGTCCTGCACAAGAACCGCCCGCGTTATTTCCGGCAGATTCCGCTCCTGCTGGGGCTGTTCCTGTACTTCACGGCCGACGTGCTGCGCGCCAATTTCCGCATGGCGGTGACGGTGCTTTCGCCGCGCATGAAACTGCGCCCGGCGGTGGTGGCCGTGCCGCTGATTTTGAAGAGCGAGACCGCCACCATCCTGCTCGCCAACATGCTGACCCTGACCCCCGGCACGCTCAGCCTGGATGTCTCCACCGACCACCAGACGCTGTACGTCCACACCGTCTGGCTGGACGACATCGAGGAATTTCGCCGTCAGGTGGTGGACGGCTACGAAAAGCGCCTGAAGGAGTTGTTCGAACCATGACCGACGCCCTGTGGATTCTCATCCTGGCGCTTCTCTCGGCCGGACTGGTCTTTGCCTTCATCCGGCTGGCGCGCGGCCCCTACCTGCCCGACCGGGTCATCGCCCTCGACCTCATCAGCATCCTGGCGATGGGCTTCATCGTGGCCTACGCGGTGCGCTTCGACCAGCCCAATTTCCTGGATGTCGCCATCATCCTGGCCATCATCTCCTTCCTCGGCACGGTGGCCTTCGCCTACTATCTGGAGAGGAGGGTGTGATGCTGGGCGAGATTCTGGTCATGGCCTTGATGCTCTTCGGGGCGTTCTTCATGTTCCTGGCGGGGATTGGGATGCTGCGCATGCCCGACCTGTTCCTGCGCATGTCGTCCACCGCCAAGGCCGGGACGCTGGGCGCCGGTCTGTTGCTGCTGGCGGCGGCCATTCACTTCGGCGATTTTGCCATTGCCACCCGCGCCCTGGCAATCATCGTCTTCCTCATGCTGACCGCGCCGGTGGCGGCGCACATGATTGGGCGGGCGGCCTACTTCGACGGCGTGCCGCTCTGGAAAGGCACCATCCGCGACGACCTGCGCGGCCACTACCGCGCCTCGACCCATGCCCTGGAGACGACCGCCATCCCCGAGGAAGACCGTCTGCCGGACGAGGCCGAACTGGAGACCCGCAAGCCAGACCTGGACCGATAGCGTCTTCCTGGCAGCGTCTGCCGCCTGCCGAAGCCGATTTCCAAAGAGTCGGGAGAGCCTTCCTTGTCCCTTTTGTCCATCAAGCCCTTGCAGCGGCTTGTTTCGTATTATCGCGACCCGGACTATTTCCGGGAATTGTTCCGCATCGGGATTCCGATCGCCTTTCAGCAGTTGACCTTCTCGCTGCTGAACATGGTGGGGAATGTGCTGGTCGGCCAGCGCGGCGACGTGGCCATGGCGGCGGTCAGCGTGGCCGGGCAGATTTATTTTCTCCTCAACCTGTTTCTGTTCGGCGTGGCCAGCGGCTCGGCCATGGTCACGGCGCAGTTGTGGGGCAAGCGCGACGTCGCCAGCATTCGCAAAGTGCTGGCGTTGTGCCTGTGGCTGAGTCTGGGCATCAGCGGCCTGTTCCTGCTCGTCTCGGAATGCTTTCCTGTACAGATTCTGAGCATTTATTCCGGCGATCCCGCCGTCCTTGCCCTGGGAAGCGCCTATCTGAGAATCATGGCGGGGTCGTTCCTGTTCTTCGCGGTCACGTTCAGTTATGCGCTGGTGCTTCGCAGCATGGGGAATGTCAAACTGCCGGTGGGCGTCAGCGTGGCCTCGCTGGCGCTGAACATTCTGCTTGCTTACGGCTTCATCTTTGGCAGACTGGGCCTGCCCGAACTGGGCGTGGTCGGCGCGGCCTGGGCCATGTTGATCTCGCGTTTTCTGGAATGCGCCGCTCTTCTGCTGTTCACCTATCTTGGGCGCTCGCCCGCGGCAGCCTCCTGGAGGGAACTTCTCTCCTTCGATGGACGCTTCTTTGTGCAGGTGATGAAACCCGTCTGGCCGGTGATTTTGAATGAACTCCTGTGGTCGCTCGGAATCAGCGCCTACAACGCCGTGTACGGCCACATCGGGACCGACGCGCTGGCGGCCATCAACATCCTCTCTTCGGTGGACGCGGTGGCCATGGTGCTGTTCATGGGCATTTCGAATGGCACGTCGGTGGCAGTCGGCAACCGCATCGGCGCGGGGGACGCGGACGCCGCCTATCGGTACGTGGGCCGCTCGATCGGTCTGGGGACGGCGCTGGCGCTCGTCGTCGGCGCGGCCGTCTGGCTGCTGCGCGCCCCGGTCATCTCGCTCTACAAAATCTCGCCGCAGGCGGCCGCCTCGGCCTACGAACTGCTCACCATCCTGGGCGCATTGTTATGGATGCGTATGACGAACATGACGCTCATCATCGGCATGCTGCGCGCCGGCGGCGACACGCGCTTTTCGCTCTTTCTGGACGGCCTGGTCATCTGGATCCTGGGCGTCCCGATGGCGCTGCTGGGGGCGTTCGTCCTGCGTCTGCCGGTGCAATGGGTCTATCTGATGGTGATGTCCGAGGAGGCGACCAAATACGTTCTCGGCCTGCGGCGCTACTTCAGCCGCAAGTGGATTCACGACCTGACCCATCTGGGCGCGGTTGGATAGAGACGGGGACGATTCCCGCCAGGCAGGACAAGTTCGAGTACAATTCGTTCCAGGAGGTCTCATGCGGCCGACGGCGGAGATCGAATTGAGCATCGTGCTCCCGGCGCTGAACGAGGAAAAAACTGTGGGGACTTGCGTGCGCAAGGCGCGGCGTTTCCTGGAGCAGCATGGAGTTCGGGGGGAAATCATCGTCGCCGACAACGGCAGCGCCGACCGGACTGCCGAAATTGCTCGGCTGGAGGGGGCGCGCGTGGTGGCCGTGCCTCAGAAGGGATACGGCAACGCCCTGCGCGGCGGCTTTGCGGCGGCGCGCGGCCGCTACATCCTCATGGCCGACGCCGACGACAGTTACGATCTCGAAAATCTCCTGCCCTTTCTCGAAAAACTGCGCGCCGGCTATGACCTGGTGATGGGCAACCGCTTCAAGGGAGGCATCCTGCCTGGGGCGATGCCGTGGCATCATCGTTACATCGGCAATCCGGTTTTGTCCTTCATCGGGAAACTGTTCTTTCGCGCCGCGGTCAACGACTTTCATTGCGGCATCCGGGCGTTCACGCGCCAGGCCGTCGAGCGCATGAATCTCCAGACGACCGGCATGGAATTGGCCAGCGAGATCGTCATCAAGGCCTCGATTTTGGGGATGAAAGTCTGCGAGGTGCCCACCCGTCTCTTTCCGGATGGGCGCGGCCGGCCTCCCCATCTGCGCAGTTTCCGCGATGGATGGCGTCACCTGCGCTTCCTGCTGCTCTACAGCCCGGCCTGGCTGTTTCTGTATCCAGGGTTGTTTTTGCTGACTGCGGGAGGGCTGCTTTCGCTCCTCCTGTTCTTTGGCCCCGTCAACATTGGCTTTCGGTACATTGACTTTCACACGTTCATTGCCGCCGGGTCTCTTTCCTATTTGGGGCTGAACATGGTCTCGTTTGCGGCCATCACCCGCGTGTACGCGTATCACAGCGGCCTGCTGCCTCGTCCGCCGCGCCTTTTCGTTCTCTTCCGCTATCTCAATCTGGAAAAGGGGCTGCTGGCAGGCGGCTTGCTCTGCCTGCTGGGGCTGATTCTGCTTGTGCGGGCGGTGCTCCTTTCGGATTCCTTTGCCCAAATTGGTTTCGATGTCAGCGTGCGGCTGGTCTTTGGCGGGGCGCTGGCGTTGGTCAGCGGGGCGCAAATCATCTTCACCAGTTTCGTGCTGAGCATCCTGGGGATGAAACGCGGATGAAGATTCTGATGACCAGCCACTACACCCTGCCCCACCGCGGCGGCATCGAGACGGTCATCGAAAAACTCTCGCGGACGCTGGCCGAACGGGGTCACGAGATTCGCATTCTTTCCAGCAAAATCGACGGCCAAACCGACTTCGACCTTCCCACCCGCCGCGTCATCGGCGTCCCTGCTTTCGATCCGCTGAAAAACAGCGGCGTGCATTATCCGCTCTTTTCTCCGGCCCTGATTCCCCTGCTTTGGCGGGAGGCGCGTTGGGCGGAGATCGTCCATGTGCAGGGGATGCTCTACCTCAATTCGGTCTTGGCCTTGCTGTTTGCCCGTCTGCTGCGCCGCCCGGCTGTTCTGACAGAACACGCCGGTTATGTCCAGTACAGCCGTCCCCTTTTCAACTTCATCCAAAGGATCGCTGTCCACACGCTGGGCCGCCTCTCGCTGGCCTTGAGTCAAATCGTCATCGTGCCGGATGTCATCGTGCAGGACATCCTGGAGAAAGAGTTTGGCGTCTCGGCCGCGAAAATCCGACGCGTCCCCTTTGGCGTGGATACTGCCCTCTTTCATCCGATCTCGGAGCAGGAAAAGCAGCGTCTGCGCGCCGAATTGGGCTGGGACGAGCGTCCAAAGGTGTTGTTCGTGGGGAATTATGTGGCGCGCAAACGCATCTCTCTCCTGGTTCAGGCCGCTTCCGACCGATTCGACCTCGTCCTATGCGGGGAGGGATATGAGACGGCGCGCCTTCCCTCATTCGTGCGCGTGTATCCTCCCCAGAATCACGAACGACTGGCCCGCCTCTACCAGGCGGCCGATCTGTTCGTGGTCCCCTCCAGCGTAGAGACGTTTGCCATCGTCGCCTACGAGGCCATGGCTTGCGGCCTGCCGGTCATCATGACCGAGGATTTGTCGCACCTGACGATTCGCGAATCGCAACTCGTCCGTTTTTGCCCGCCGCAGCCGGACGCGTTGTGCCGGACCATCCATGAATTGCTCGACTCTCCGCAAGAGCGCCAGCGTCTTGGACTGGCCTCGGCGGCCTGGGTGCAACAGTATTTCAGTTGGCATGAGTGCATTGTCCATCATGAAATCGTCTATTCCCTGCTTCTGAAGCGACCGACGAAAACCGATGAAGCCTAATCTCTTCGGGCGCGCCTTGCTTCTGGGCTGGCTGACTCTGGTCATCCTGCTGTCGGCCTTCAGCAATCGTTTCTCCTGGATGCAGTCGGTTTCCCTGTCGGAGTCATTTCCCTGGCGTCAGGAAGCCTGGACGGCGTTTCATCTCCTGCCTTTTCTGCTCGATCTACTGGGCGCGCTGACCGGCATCGGCCTGTTTTCGCTGGCGGTCTTCCTGAGCGGCGCGCTGTTCTTTCGCTGGGAGGAGTTTTCGCTCGCCAAAGTCCTGACGGCTTTCGTCCTGGGCGAGATTCTGTTTTCCTTGCTCTTCCTTTCCTGGCTCACCCTTTGGGGATTGGAAGCAAAAACGACCGCCCTTTGGTTGTCCATCGGCGCGCTGGCGGGCCTAGCCTGGCTTATTCTCCAGCGCAGAAGAACGCCGCACCGCTTTCGCGTTTCGTTTCCGGCGGAATACCGTTCGTTCCCTGGCTTCCTGTGCCTGTTCCTGTTTCTGGCCGGCGCGGCGCTTTCTTCCGCCCGCCTCAACTATGACTCGGTCGCCTATTACTTTGCCCACGCCAAATTGATGGCCCTCACAGGCGAACCGTTGTTTTTCTACCCGGGCGACGCGTTCGTCGTCAGTTCTTTTCACCCCGGCATCCTTTTCACCGCCGTCATTCAACTCTTTGGCGACCAGGCGGCGCGCTTGCTTTCGTGGGTCAACGGCCTGGCGATCCTCTTGTTGGGGATGGAAACCGGTCGAAAGGTCGGGCTTTCGCGGCGCGCTGGTTTGTATTTTGCCGTCCTGATGCTCACCTCGACGGCCTTCACCGACCTACTCGGCGACGGCAAAGTCGAACTGGTCAGCACCGCGCCGATCGTCGCCGCTTTGTGGTGGATGGCGGACAGCCATGAGGCTCCCTCTCGCGGACGGTTTGCGCTCATCGGCGTCTTGCTGGGATTTGCCATGATCGCTCGTCCGTACAATCTTTTCCTCCTGCCGGTGTTTGTCATCTTGTTCTACCTGTTCCAAATCTGGGTCGTTTGGAGAACGGGCGGAATCGCGCCGGCCCGGCGTCTCGCCGGCGCGGCCGGCTGGATGATTCCAACCCTTTTGATGATGGGGGCATTCCACCTCTGGCAAAACTGGCTCTGGCTTGGCTCGCCTCTTGCCCCCCTCTTCTACGCCCAGACCCTGCGCAGCGGCGACTGGCAATGGCAGTTCGACCCCGCGATTCTCAACCTTTTGCGCCTTCTGTATCCCCTGACCATCACTTTTGCCAACAACCCGCAGAGCCTGGGGACCATTTCGCCCCTCTTCGTCGGCTTTCTGCCTTTTCTCTTCTCGAGAGAGACGCGCCGGTGTTTTGACTTGCCGCCGTCTTTGCGCCCCCTGCTCCTGGCGGCGCTGGCGACGTTGTTGCTCTGGATCGCATTGTTCTTTACGGTGGTCGAAATCCGCTACATCTTCTTCCTTTGGGTCTTGTTCTTCCTGGCCGGGGGGAAAATGCTCGAAGTTGTGCTGGATGCGCCTCGAAACCGATTCGGCGCGTTGCCCCGCCTCCTGCTTGTCTCGCTGCTCGCCTTTACGGCGCTGCGCAGCGTCGGTCTCTCTCTGACCGCCTACGCGCCCCTCGACAAACAAACCGGACAGGCCCGATGTTACGACCTGCCTCATTGCCGTATCCTGACCTCTTTCAACCAATCGGCAGCCGAGGGGCGGCGCGTCTTTGTCCTCGACGCCTACCGCTACTACCTCCGCCCCGACCTGTTCGCCTGCTCATCCCGGGCCGACGACTACGCGACGCTGCAGCCCTTGCTCGACTCTCCCTCCGAGTTCTGGAGCGAACTCTATCATCAGGGATTCGAATATTTGACCTACGAGGAGCATTTTGCCCTCTATCGCGCTCGTTTTGGGGGAATCCCAGACCCCGCCCTGGCCCCTCCCTGGCTGCAAGTAAGACCTGTTGCAGGGACGCCTGACGATCCGGTGCAAATCTATCGTCTGGAAGCAACCCGGCCGCCCTTCCTCCCCCTCAGCCGCTGTGAACGAGTCGGCGGCGTCTGGCGCGTGATCTCAGACGATTCGCAGCCCATCTCCTCCTGGAGAGGGGTTCTGTGGGACGAGGCCGGGCTTTTACCTTGACACATTCCTTCCATCGGTGATAGACTTGACCCCGCTAGACGAATTCTGAAGAAAGGAGGCAGGAATCATGACGAGCCGCTATCACACCCCCACCAGCCTGGCCGTTCGCGTCCGCGAATCGGATGCGGCTGGCATGATTCTACCTCCGCGGAGTGCGCCTGTTGACCGATAGGGTCGTTTTGTATGGATGTTCCAGCCACGGTGCACTCCCGCACCGTGGCTTTTTTATGCAGCAGACAAGCCGGAAGGCTTGTCCCACAAAGGACTGAACGATGAACACAACGCTTGCCCCTTCAACCTACTTTGACTTCCGCAAAGCCATCCACAAGAACCGTCTCGCCGGGATGCTGCGCATGATGAGCGGCTACCGGCTGGCCTATCTGGTCGCCAACCTGACGCTGGCCATCTCGGCCCTGGCAAAGACGGCCACCTACCTCCTGCTGCGGGATTTCGCCGACACGGTCACCGGTCACACCGAACCGTTCACCGGCTCGCTGGCCTCGACCCTGGTCTGGATTGCGCTCGGCTTCGTCGGCCTGGCGCTGGTGGAGGGCGGATTCGCCTTCCTCTCCAGCCGCCTGGCCTCGTTCTCGGCCGAGAACATCACCCGCCGCCTGCGCAACTTCCTCTTCGACCACATCCAGCGCCTGCCATTTTCTTACCACAGCCGGACGCCCACCGGCGACCTCATCGAGCGCGTCACCTCGGATGTGGACTCGGTGCGGACGTTCTTCAACGACCAGGCTATCGGCGTCGGGCGCATCGTCCTGCTGTTCATCATCAACTTTGCCGCCATCTGGCTGCTTTCATGGAAACTGGCGCTGGCCTCGGTA
The DNA here is from genome assembly GCA_019873655.1 of Chloroflexota bacterium. Classification (GTDB taxonomy): domain Bacteria; phylum Chloroflexota; class Anaerolineae; order Anaerolineales; family Villigracilaceae; genus JAFGSI01. The sequence continues at coordinate 19,452 of JAIOAU010000038.1, forward strand.
GCGGTCGTGCCGGTCATCGTGGCCGTCTCGGTCTGGTTCTTCAAGAAGGTCAGCGATGCCTACGAGGCCTATCAGGAGCAGGAGGCGAAACTCTCCACCACCCTGCAGGAGAACCTGACCGGCGTGCGCGTGGTCAAGGCGTTTGCCCGCCAGGACTTCGAGAAGGAGAAGTTCGAGCAGGATAACTGGGAGAAGTTCCTGCGCGGCAAGAAACTGCTGCGCATGCACTCGCTCTTCTGGCCGCTCTCGGACATCCTGTGCGGCTTCCAGATGCTGGCCGGATTCATCTTCGCCGGCATCCTGGCCGTCAACGGCGAAATCACCATCGGCACGTACCCGGCCTATGTGGGCCTGGTCGTCTGGCTCATCTGGCCGATGCGCAACCTGGGACGCATCATCGTCAACACCTCCACGGGTCTGGTCTCCTACGACCGGCTGATGGAAATCGTCAAACAGGAGCGCGAACCGCTGACCGATGGCCGCGTCCGGCCGGACGGTCCGGCGCGGGGCGAAGTGGTCTTCGAGAACGTCTCGTTCCAGTACGACGACGGCAACGCCGACGTGGTGCGAAACGTCTCCTTCCACGTCCGGCCGGGGCAGTCGGTGGCGCTGATGGGTTCGACCGGTTCGGGCAAGACCACGCTGGTCAACCTGCTGCCGCGTTTCTACGATTACACCGGCGGACGGATTCTGCTCGACGGCGTGGAACTGAAGGACTATCCGCGCGCCTGGCTGCGGTCGCAAATCGGCATCGTCGAGCAGGAGCCGTTCCTGTTCAGCCGCTCGATTCGCGAGAACATCACCTACGGGGTCGGGCGGAACGTGCCGCAGGAGGAGGTCGAAGCCGCCGCCCGCGCCGCCGCCATCCACGAGGGCATTCTGACCTTCCCCGACGGCTACAACACCATCGTCGGCGAGAAGGGCGTGACGCTCTCCGGCGGGCAGAAACAGCGCGTCGCCATCGCCCGCACCCTGCTGAAGAACCCGCGCATCCTCATCCTGGACGATTCCACCTCCAGCGTGGACACCGAGACGGAGGCCGAAATCCGCGCCGCGCTGAACCGTCTGATGGAGAACCGCACCACGTTCATCATCGCCCACCGCATTCAGTCGGTCATGAACGCCGACCTGATTGTGGTGATGGACAAGGGCGAGGTGGTGCAGATGGGCACGCACGAAGAACTGCTCGCCCAGGACGGGATGTATCGCAAGATTTACGAGATACAGACCCGGATCGAGGAAGAGTTGGAGCAAGAGGTAAACGTGCCTTAACACGAAGGAAGGATTGTTTTTAACACGAAGGGCACAAAGGATGGCACGAAGGACACGAAGAAGGAAGATTTGTTTTTAACACGAAGGACACAAAGGATGGCACAAAGGACACGAAGAAGGAAGATTTGTTTTTAACACGAAGGACACAAAGGATAGCACAAAGGACACGAAGAAAGACAAAAAAATGTTGGCTCATCTTGAGAAAGAGTGATGGTACACTATAGGCATGGAATTTCCGATCACCGACCTCCTGAGCGCAGAAGAAAGTGAACGCTGGATTTTGGAACACTTTCATCCTGA
>JAIOAU010000039.1 GCA_019873655.1 Chloroflexota bacterium
GCTCTGCTACCGTCAATGGTCGCCGATGCGTTGACATTTCTCCTCCAAAACCAAAGGTTTGGAGGTACGATTTTATGAGATTGTAAAGGTACGAATTAACGAGACACTACACACTGAACACTGAACACTGTCCACTGAACACTGGCAACCGCCTCCACCTCGCCGGTCCCAACGCGCGCACCGTCTCGGCGAATTCGCCCGTGATGCGGGCGAAGCGCTCCCCCTCCGAGGCCGAGACCCAGTCCAGGCGCAGGCGCTCCGGCTCCAGCCCAACGAAGGCGAGCAGGGACTTCAGGATGGGGATGCGCTTGGCGGCGCGGTGGTTGCCGGTGTCGTAGTGACATTCGCCGATGTGACAGCCCAGCACCAGCACCCCATCCGCGCCGCCGTCGAAGGCGCGCAGAATCAGTTCGGGCGAGACGCGCCCCGAGCAGGGGACGCGCACGGCGCGGATGTTGGCGGGCGATTTCAGGCGGGCGATTCCGGCCGTGTCGGCGCCCGTGTAGGAACACCAGGTGCAGAGAAAGGCGACAATCTTCGGTTCGTACATCAGGCCACCTCCAGCGGAGCGTCGGCCAGCGCGCCGAGCAGTTCGGCCACCAGTTCGCGGTCGTTGAAGTGGACGATGCTCATGGCCTTGTTCGGGCAGGCCGCCGCGCAGGTGCCGCAGCCCTTGCAGACAAAGACGTTCACTTTCGCCAGGCCGTCTTCAAGGGCAATTGCCCCATACGGACAGGCCGCCGCGCACTGACCGCATCCGGCGCAGTTCAGCGGGTTGACCTCGGCCACAATCGGGTCGAGCAGAATCGCGCCCTGGTCGAGCAGGGAAAGCGCCGCCGCGGCCGCCGCCCCGGCCTGGGCCACGCTGTCGGGGATGTCCTTCGGCCCCTGGCAGGCCCCCGCCAGGTAGATGCCCTGGGTGACGGTCTCCACCGGGGCCAGTTTGGGGTGCCGCTCGAGGAAGAATCCGTCGGCGCTGCGGCTGACGCCGAAGAGCGCGGCCAGTTTGGCGGCGTCGGACTGCGGCTCGAAGCCGGTCGCCAGGACGACCATGTCCACGTCCACGTGGCTGGGCTGGCCGTGGAAGGCCTCGTTCCAGCGGACGCGCAGTTTAGCGCCCTTCTGTTCGATGCCCTGGATGCGCCCGTGATAGAAGTGGACGCCCGCGCCGGCGGCGTGTTTGTAGAACTCCTCGTAGCCTTTGCCGAAGGCGCGGATGTCGCGGTAGATTTCGTGCACTTCCACGCCCAGGTACTCGCGCGCCATGTGCGCCAGTTTGAGCGAGTACATACAGCAGACCCGTGAGCAGTACTCGTGGTAATTATGGTCGCGGCTGCCCACGCAGTGGACGATGGCGATGGATTTGGGCGGCTTGCCGTTCTTGAGCAGGACCTTGCCCTGAGTCGGCCCGCCGGAGTTGATGAGCCGCTCGAATTGCAGGGCGGTCAGGATGTTATCGAGTTTGCCGTAGTTCAGTTCGGGGACGCGCGCCGGGTCGAAGTCCTGGAAGCCGGTCGCCAGGATGACCGCCCCAACGGTCAGTTCAACCGTCTCGTCCTGCATGTTGTGGTCAATCGCCCCGCGCTCGCAGGCCGCCTCGCACTCCAGGCACTCGGAGCAAACCCCGCAGCGCAGACAGCGCGCCGCCTCGGCCAGGGCTTCCTCCTCGGTCATCGTCTGGTCCACTTCGCGGAAGTTGTTGACGCGCTCTTCCGGCGGCAGGGTGCGGATGGGGACGCGTCCGGCGCGGCTGACCTCGCCGCGCGCCAGTTTGGCCTCGATTTCCTCCGGCGTCAGTTCGGCTTTGGGCGGCAGGACCGGCTCCGGCACGCCCTCGCCGCCGTGCAGGTAACGGTCCACACAGCGGGCGACGCGGTGGCCCTCGGCGATGGCGTCCACCACGAAAAAGGTCGTGCCGCGCCGCAGGTCGCCGGCGGCGAAGACCCCCGGACGGGTGGTCATCATCTCCTCGTTGGCCCACAGGCCGATGGGGTAGCGGATGGCGATGCTGCCGTCTTCGGGCAGGAAGGAGAAATCGGGCCGCTGACCGATCGCCCAGATGACCATGTCGCAGGGGATGATGTGTTCGGTGCCGGGAATCTCGCGCACCTGGCGCTGGCCGCCGACGATGCCGCCGACCTCGGCCTCCAGGCACATCACGCCGACGATTTTGTCGTGCTTGACGACGATTTCCTTGAAGACGCGGTTCTTGATAATTTCGACGCCCTCCGCTTCGGCCTCGTGCAGTTCGTTGAACGAGGCGCGCATGCCCCGGCACAGAATCTTGACCTTGGGCCGGCCGAGGCGGATGGCGGTGCGGGCCGAGTCGAGGGCCACGTCGCCCGCGCCCAGGACGACGATTTCGCGTCCGCTCAGGTCGAGCGGTTCGCCCAGGCAAGCGCGGCGCAGCAGGTCGAGGCTGAGCCAGTTGTCGGGGTGGTCCGAGCCGGGGATGTTCAACTTCTGGGCGCTGTGCGCGCCGGTGGCGACGACCACCGCGTCGTAGCCCTTCTGGAACAGGCCGGGGATGTCGTCCACGCGCGTGTTCAGGCGCAGTTCCACGCCCTCGTCCACGATTTGCTGGACTTCCCAGTCAAGGCGGTCGTAGGGCAGGCGGTGCGGCGGAATGCCGACCCGCATCATGCCGCCGGCGACCGGCAGGGCGTCGAAGACGGTGACCTTGTGGCCGAGGCGCACCAGGTCGAGGCCGGCGGTCAGGCCGGCGGGTCCCGCGCCAATGACGGCCACCTTCTTGCCGGTCGGCGGGTGGTGGTGCTGGAAGGGCGTCCCGACCAGGGATTTGTCGCGCATTTTGGGCAGTTCGTCGCGGTGAGCGTAGGCCCAGTCGGCGACGAAACGCTTGAGCGCCATGATGCTGACCGGCTGGTCCACCTGGCCGCGCGTGCAGGCCTCCTCGCAGGGATGGTTGCACACCCGCCCGCAGATGGACGGGAAGGGATGCTCGCGGCGGATGGCCCAGTAGGCGTCGGCGTAGCGGCGGGCGTGGATGAGGGCGATGTAGCCCTCGGCGCGCTGGTCGGTGGGGCAGGCCGAGCGGCAGGGCGCCACGCCGCGCTTCTCGATGGCGTAAGCCCCCGGCACGGCCTGGGGCGTGTTGCGATAGACGGCCTTGCGCTTGCTCAACCCAAGTTCGAAGGGATTGACCACCTCCACCGGGCAGACCTCGGCGCACTGCCCGCACCCCGCGCAGACGTCTTCCTTGACGTAACGCGCCTTTCGCCGCACGCGGACGGTGTAATTGCCCACATAGCCGGAGAGGCCTTCCACCTCGCTGTAAGAGAGCAGGGTGATGTTCGGGTGGCGGCCGACGGAGACCATCTTGGGGGTCAGGATGCAGGCGGCGCAGTCCATGGTGGGGAAGGTCTTGTAGAGTTGCCCCATGTGGCCGCCGATGGAGGACTCGCGCTCGACCAGATAGACCTGTTTTCCGGCCTCGGCCAGGCGCAGGGAGGCCTCGATTCCGGCGATTCCGCCGCCGACCACCAGCACCGACTGGGTCATCTGCACCGAGCGCGGCTCCAGCGGGTCGTGATGGCGGACGCGCTCGACCGCCGCCCGCACCAGGGCGCGCGCCTTGATGGTGGCCTGGTCGCGGTCGCGGATGACCCACGAGCACTGCTCGCGGATGTTGGCCATCTGGCAGAAGAAGGGATTCAGCCCGGCCTCGGCGCAGGCCTGGCGGAAGGTCGGCTCGTGCATCAGCGGCGAGCAGGAGGCCACCACCACGCGGTTCAGGCCGTATTCCCGGATGTCCTGCTTGATTAAATCCTGGCCGGGATTGGAGCACATGTAGGTATAGTCGCGCGCCACAACCACCGTCTCCAACTCGCGGGCGAAGCGCGCCACGTCGGTTACGTCCACGGTGGCGGCGATGTTCGTGCCGCAGTGACAGACATAGACGCCGGTCTTGACCTTTGCGCGGTTCATCTCAGCGCCTCCTCGAGGATGCCGTCAATTTCGGCCATGATTTGCACTTCGGTAAAGCCGTTCTGGGTGGCCGCTCCGGCCGGGCAGGCCGCCGCGCACGCCCCGCAGCCCTTGCACAGCACCTCGTTGACGTGCGCCACCAGCCGCCCGTTTTCCGTAATCATTTCGATGGCGTGATAGGGGCAGACCCCCTCGCAGGTGCGGCAGCCGCCGCACTTTTCCGTCTGGATGAAGGTGGTGAACGGTTCGAGCGACACCGAGCCGGCGTCCATCAACGAGAGCGCCGCGGCCGCCGCGGCCGCGCCCTGGGCCACGCTGTCGGGGATGTCCTTCGGCCCCTGGCAGGCCCCCGCCAGGAAGACGCCGTCGGTGGCCGTCTCGACCGGGGCCAGTTTGGGGTGCCGCTCCAGGAAGAATCCGTCCGCGCTGCGGCTGACGCCGAACAGGACGCCGACCCGGTGCTGGTCCGGCTGGGGTTCCGCCCCCGTGCTCAAGACGACCATATCCACCAGCGTCCGGCGCGGCTTGCCGGTGAAGACGTCCTCCATCAGCACGGCCAGGCGTCCGTCATGCGCCTCGACGCGGATGCCCTGATCGAAGCGGTAGAACTCGACGCCGTGCTGTTCGGCGCGCTCGTAGAAGGCTTCGTAGCCTTTGCCGAAGGCGCGCATGTCGCGGTAGAACTCGACCACCTCGGCCCCGACGTATTCACGAATCATGTGCGCCAGTTTGAGCGAGTACATGCAGCAGATGCGCGAGCAGTACTCGTGCGGCTGGCCCTCGCTGACCGCGTCGCCGCGGCTGCCCACGCAGTGGATGATGGCAATCTTGCGCGGCGGACTTCCGTCCTTCAGGCGCACCGCCCCATTGGTCGGCCCGCCGGTGTTGATGAGCCGCTCCATTTCCAGGCCGGTCAGGACGTTGTCGAGGACGCCGTAGCCGTACTGGGGGGCGCGGCGCGGGTCGAAGGTCTCGAAGCCGGTCGCCAGGATGATGGTCCCGACTTCGATTTCCAGATGCTCTTCCTTCTGCTCGAAGTCAATCGCCCCGCGCGGACAGAATTTCTCGCAGGCGCGGCATTTGCCGGTCTTGAAGTAGGCGCAGTTTGCGGTGTCGATGACCGGCACGCGCGGCACGGCCTGCGGGAAGGGCGAGTAGATGGCCGCCCGCGTCCCCAGGCCGAGGTCGAATTCGGAGGGGATTTTCTTCCAGGGGCATTTTTCGGTGCAGGTGCCGCAGCCGTTGCACAAGTCCTCGCGCACGTAGCGGGGCTTGCGGCGCACCGTGACGGTGAAATTGCCGACGTAGCCAGAGACGGCCTCCACCTCGCTGTAGGTCAGCAGGGTGATGTTCGGATGGCGGCCGACGGCGACCATCTTGGGGGTCAGGATGCAGGCGGCGCAGTCGAGGGTGGGGAAGGTCTTGTAGAGTTGCGCCATGTGTCCGCCGATGCTGGGCTGGCGCTCGACCAGATAGACCTGCTTGCCGGCGTCGGCGAGGCGCAGGGCGGCCTCGATGCCGGTGATTCCGCCGCCGACCACCAGCGCGGCCTGTTTCAGCCCCACCGAGCGGCTTTCCAGTTGGCGGTGATAGGCCACGCGCCGGACGGCCGCTCCCACCAGCGACATGGCCTTGCGCGTGGCAGCCTCGCGGTCGGCGGCGATCCAGGAGCAATGCTCGCGGATGTTTGCCATTTGAAAGAGGAAGGGATTCAAGCCTGCCTCGGCGCAGGCCTGCCGGAAGGTCGGCTCGTGCATCAGCGGCGAGCAGGAGGCCACCACGACGCGGTTCAGCCCTTCCCGCCGGATGTCCTCCTTGATGAGCGCCTGGCCGGGGTCGGAACACATGTAGGTGTAGTGGCGCGCTGCAACCACATGGGGAAGCGTGCGGGCATATTCCGTCACCGCCTCCACGTCCACCGTCGCGGCGATGTTCGTGCCGCAGTGACAAATGTAAACGCCCACGCGCGGCGAGTCCGGCGCAGGCGTCGGGGCATCGGGTTTCATACGAACACCCTCTTCCTGGTGAGCGCGAAAGGAATCCACACCTCGGCCACCTCCTTGGCGATGTTTGGTTATTTTACATTGTCGGTATTTCCGAGGGGAGAAATCAAGTGATATTTGTCACAAAAAGTCATGGAGAATCGGTAAAAAGCCGAGAACCCGCTTCCTGGCAGGAAACGGGTTCTCGGCATCAAGGGGCCAGAATGCTGAATTGATACTCGGCCGGCTGCGTGGTGTAACGGGTGGTTCCGATCACGACCAGGACGGCCTTCTCGCCCGGCGCCAGATTGAGCGGAATCCGGGCGCGCTGATCGGCGTCGAGGGCAATCGGCTGAACGGAAGTCCCCGAGGCGGTCTGGGTGATGAGGGCCAGTTTGTAGGTCTGCGGCAGGGAAGTCTGGACGCGGGCGAATCCGGCCGCCTGCCAGCAGTCGCTGCTGGATTCGAAATCGGCGTGATAACCGATTTCGGGGATGGCAATGTCGTCGAGCAGGAAGCCGTAGCCGTTGATCGAACCGTCGGTGATGTAATCGAAGCGCACCTGGGTGACCCGACCGGCAAAGGCCGAAAGGTCCACGGTATGCTGCTGCCAGGTGGTCTGGCTCCCGGTGTAGGCGGCGTCGACGCGGCCCAGCAGATTGGTCCAGGTCGGGCCGCCAGCCCAGGCGGTCAGATAGACGTTATCGTAATTGGCTTCGATGTCGTACCAGGTCCAAAAGGTGAGGCTGAGGGGGGCGCTGTAATTGGTGAAATCGAACGTGCAGGTGAGGCTGGCGTCTGAGTTGATGCCGCGGTTGGACCACATGAGATACTCGCCGGAGTGGGGCGAGGTGGGCGCGAGAGGAACGCTGGTCATCCCTTGAAACTGGAGGGTGTAATTGCCGGGACAGGTAATACTAATGTAATCCATGCCGTACTGGCTGACGGTGCGGTAATGGTCGGGGATCGGACAGGTCGAGATGGTCTCGGTGTCACGGGTCTGGACGAAGACGGGGTAAGTGTCGAGGGCGTAGCGGCCGTCGGCGATGGACGGGTCTTGCAAGTACATGGCCAGGGCAAAGTCGAGGAAGAAATCGTCGGCGCCGATCGGCTGACCGGTAAGCGGGTCGGCGACTCCCAGGTCGGCCAGCGTGCCGTCGATGGACTGCAGTCCGTTGCGCGGGTCGGCGATCAGGGCGCGGGTGACGTCCTCGCCGAAGCGGTCGAGGAAGTAGATCATCATCAGCGCGCCCGAACCGTAATAGGAGGAGGTGTCGCCGTCATCGGGCCAGACGGTGGTGGGATAGTCGGGGTCGGCGGCGAACATGGCGTCGAAGTCGCCCAAGTCGTAGCCGAAGCGGTAGGCGGCTAATTCGGAGAGGCCTTCCTCCAGCCAGTTCTCCTCGTTGCGATCCACCTGGTAATGGATGACGTGCTGGAATTCATGGGCCAGGACGCCGTAGGTGTAGTCGCTGTTCAAGGGGCAGGAGTCTGCGCCCAGGAAGATGATTTCGTGTGCGTCGGAATATTCGTCCAAGATGGGATTCAGTTCGGCGTAGGGGGCGAAGGAGCCGGAGTTGGATTCCTGGCGGGTGTAGACGATGTAAATGTGGGGATCGCCGTCCACGCCGGGAGTCCATTCGCTGCCGAACAGGGCGCGCGTCTGCGGGTAGATGAGAGTTTCGAAGGTGGTGGCCAGGGCTTCGAGGTCGGCAGGAGAGTAACCGAGGCCGGATTCGATCCAGAAGTAGGCATGGTCGGTGATATAGCGCAGATGGGCAAGGGTCTCCCGGTCGGTGTTGACCCAGAACCAGTCCTGGTCGCCAATCTGGAGCGGGCGGTCGGGAGGAGGCAGGGTTTGCGGAATCGCCACGCCCTCCATGCGCAGTTTGAATTCGTAGGGATCATAGACCGGCAGGACGGCCTCCTGCAAGGCGAGGAGGGTGTCGCCAGAGGGAGGGGACAGCGGAGGGGTGGCAGTCGGGGGCAGCGGCGTGGGCGTGGAGGTCCAGTCGATCGTCACCGTGCAGGCCAGCAGCGGCAGGAGAAAGACCAGGAGGACGAGAGGACGGCGTTTCAAGAGCGGTTTGGGATTCATCTTCACACCTTTTATTGACGAATTTTACTCTACAATGGCAAAAAATCTCCCGCTTTTACAGCGGGAGATGAAATTCGAGGCGAGTTGCGTTGGTTTCTCACCGGTGGACGCAAGCGCCGTTCGGCGGCAGGTTCGGCTCCCATCGGCATTCGGGATGAGAATCGCAGGCCAGCGGATTGGTTGAATAGATGCTGCAATCGAACGGCGGAGGAGGCAGTTCGGGCGGCGGTTCGGTGCCGCAGGCCGGGATGGAGGCGATCCAGGCGGGGAAGTCGTCAAAGGATTGACAGACCATCTCCCCTCCCTCGGGCTGGAGGCACAATTCGGCCCGGCCCGGATCGCTCCGCCGCGGGCCGACGCAATAGAGCCGGCCAGGAATCGTCGGATGGACGCTGCACGAGTAAGAGCCGATTTCGTCGCGGGCGGTGTACGTGTAGACTGCTCCGGGCGTCAGCCACGATAAGCCGGTGTCGACAATAAAGTAAATGTTAGCGTCATCGTGACAGCCTGCAGCGACAATCTGCCACGGTGTTTCTCCTCCGGGCGGTGAGCCGCACAGGCTGACGTCAACGACGCTGTGTATTTCAGAGCCATCTCTCAAATAGGCATCGAAGGTCAGCAGCGTTCCCGGATCGCCCGGCAAGCCCGTACATATGTAGTGACAAGGCCCTACATTCATACAGGTCAGGGACGTGCCAGAGGCTTGCGCCGATGCGAGCGGCGATTCGCAGGGCCAGTACTCCAACTCAGCGGCAGGCTCATAGACGAGGAAACAACCCGCACGTAAATCGAACATGATCTCAGGCCCGCCAGCGCAATCTAAAACTGTAATCGGCCAATCGCTGCACGAGCCGCCGCCCAGACAGACAGTCACCGTGACCGAACTGCCCGGCGCGCCGGAGATCGGTCCACAGATGGAGGAATCCGGGCCCATGGAGAAACAGGTGAGCGGCGCGCCATCCGCCGAAACGCTTTCCAGCGTGCTGCCAGGCGGATAAACGACGCCGACTATCTGGACGGGCCTCGGGTCCCCTTCAAAGCAAGCGGTCATCACCAATGTCGTGTCGCCGGTTGACGGACAATCTTCGGGGACCGCGCCCACCGTCCACCAGGAATAGCGGAAACCGCTATCGTCTTGTCCTTCCATACTGAACGAATACAATTCACCGGGGGCGCGGCCGGGCAGGACGCAAAGCAAGGTAGAAGGAGATGTTGGCATACAAGCCGCGTCCAGGTATGACATCCCCTCCAGGTATTGCACCCGGTCCCAGCGAATCGGCGGGGAAGAAGTGAAGGTTGCCAGAACCGTACCATCCACATCCGAGGGACAACTGAGTTCGAGCCGGATGTCAGGCGGCCAGGCGCCCGTCGGGCAATCGTGCGGCACCGGCGGATGCAAGACGGTGGACCCATCCAACTCCCCGGCAGCAACATAGACGCGGACATCGTAAACGGTCAAGGTATCGTAATCCAGCGGAGCAGGACCGGAGCATTGCAGCCCCCTCAAGGCATCATCGTAATAGCAGGTGAACGCCGCGCCGTTGACCTGGACATCGAAAGCAGTAATGGGAGCGCCCGAAGGCCCGACTGCTCCGATGAAGAGATGGATGTTGCCAGCCGGATCCGGACAGGAAACGAGCACCGGGCCGATGATTCCCAGCCCTGGCCGATCCGGTTCCTCGAGCGTCTCGCCGCCATCGTCAAGCCCGCCAGGAGGGACAAACTCATGATAGTCGGGCGGGGGGATGTACCCTGGCGGCAGGGCTTCGCCCGCTGCCACGCAGCGGAAGCCGACATCGTCATAGGCGCGATGAGGATTGGCGCCCACGCGGGCCGCGGCGCGCATCTGCACCGGCTCGGAATACAGACCGCCGCCGCGCGCCACTTTCAACTCGCCGTAGTAAGGCCCCAGCGGGTTGCTGGCCGGCGAAAGGACGTAATAGTCCTCATCATACCAGTCGTTGACCCACTCCCAGACGTTTCCGGCCATGTCCCAGACGCCGTAAGGACTGTTGCCCAGCGCGTACGAACCAACCTGCATCGTATCGGGAGGCATCTGGCAGCCGAACATGTTCACGCGATCACAGGCGGGCGGCTCGCTTCCCCACGGATAGCGCAGGCTCTCGGTCCCGCGCGCCGCCAGTTCCCACTCGGCCTCGGTCGGCAGCCGCCCCCCCGCCCAGACGCAGTAATCGCGCGCCATCAGCCAGTCCACGCCGACCACGGGATGATCGGCATAGGCGGGGTCGTCATAGTGAGAGGTGGGGCCGCTTGCCAGCGCCTGAATGGGCATACACCCTCCCGCTGCCACGCAGCGGGCGTACATTTCGTTGGTGACTTCATGGGTGTAGATATAGAAACCATCCAGCGTAACCTGGTGACGCGGCGATTCGTCGGCGTCGGCCTGGGAGTCGCTCGAATCGCTCCCCATCCAGAATTGGCCGCCTGGGATGAGGATGGTCTCTGCCCCATCGGTGTTGGTCGGGCCGGCCGGAACGGCGGGGGTGAAAACGTCTGTTGTTCCCCCGGCAGTCTCCGTCGCCCTGTCAGACGCCCCGGGCCAATTGCACGATGCAAGAATCAGGATGAGAAACAATATCGTTCCCCCAAACAGAAAATATTTGGAGTTACACATGTCACCCTCCCTCAAAGGTCAAAAGGAAGACGCACTTACACTATATCCCCTTACAAAATTGTAAGGAATCCCCCATTTTCCCTATCTTTTTAGAGACAGAATCCCCGCTAGCCGAGCGCCGTTCCAGCCAAACCGACCATCTCTCCCAGTTTGCGGGCAATGATTCGCGAAGCCTCCGGCCGGGCGGCGTCGCGGCAGTTGGCGACCACCTGCTCGCGGATATGCGGTTTGCAGACCCAGCGCGTCAGCGCCCGCACCACCTGCGGCGGCTCCGGCGCCCAGACTCCCACGCCGCGCTCCTGGACGTAGAAGACGTTGCCGTCCTCCTGCCCCGGCAGGCGGGCGTAAAGGATGATGGGCAGACTGGCCGCCAGCGCTTCGGCAATCGTCCCCGGCCCGGCCTTGGTGACGATGGCGTCGGCGGCGCGCATGAAGTCGGGCAACTGGCGCGTGAAGCCGTAGATGAAGGTCGGATTTTCCCAACTCAGGCTTTCCAGATAGGCTTTGAGTTTCTCGTTGCGCCCGGCGACGATGACCTGGGTCACGTCGAGGCCCGATTCGTCCACCGCCCGCGCCGTCTCCGCGAGCGGACCCATCCCTTCGCCGCCGCCGACCATCAGGACGGTGAACTTGTCCTCCGGCCAGCCCAGTCTGCGCCGCAGGCTGGGCTTGTCCTCGCAGGGACGGGTGTAACGCCCGGAAATGGGCTGCCCGGCGACGACGACCTTCTCGGGCGGCATGTGGTACTCGATGGCGCGCTGCCACGCCAGCCGGGTGGGGACGAAGATGAGGTCAGCGCGCTTGTCGTACCACAGGGCGTGGGTGGTGACCATGTCAGTCACGACGGTGACGAAGGGCGGGCGGTTGTGACCGAGGGCTTTCAGGAAAAACGAATTCCCCAGCGGATGGACGCTGACCAGCAGGTCGGCGGGATGTTCCTTCACCAGCCGCTGCGCCGCCTGACGCACCACCGGCCACAGCGTGGAGGTCACGAGGCGCGCCTGCGGGCGGCCGTCGCTGATTCTGAAGCCCACGCCCCACAGTTCCGGCACTTTGACCATCTCCGGGTAGAAGCGCGGCAGTTGATTGTAGGGCGGCGGGGCGTAGTCCTTGAGGAAGTCCACCATCTCGGTCGTCAGGGCGTCGCCGAATTCCAGGCCGAGGGCCTCGATGATGGCGTCCGCGGCGGCGCGGTGACCGCCGCCGGTGTCGGAGAAGAGGAACAGGATGTGGGGCTTACGCCCCGCGTTGGGTGGGTTCATCGGACTCCTTGGGCAGAATCGCTTTCAGACGCCGCGCCAGTTCGCGGCGGGTGAGCAGAACGCGCCGGCCGCAGCCGCGGCATTCCAGGCCGATGTCCGCGCCGAGGCGGACGACTTTCCACTCGTAGGAGCCGCACGGATGCGGTTTGCGCAGGCGGACGAAATCATCAAGTTGCAGGTCGGGGAGCATGGCGTCAGGACAGGAAACAGGGGGGTTCGGCGCGGGCGATCAGGTCCGTTTTTTCCTGATGGGAGAGGCGTTTGAGCGCCCGCTCGCGCTTCATCGCCGAGGTCCGGTCGGGCAGCGCCTCCACGTACACCAATCGGACCGGACGCCGGCTGCGGGTATAGCGCGCCCCGCGCCCGTCGTTGTGCTGACGCAGGCGGCGCGCCGGATCGGTCGTCCAGCCGGCGTAGTAGGTGCCGTCGGCGCAGGCGAGCAGGTAGCAGTAAACAGGGGCCTCGTCCTGGCTCATGGATTTTTCTTCCTGGACGGCCGCAGCAATGCGCCCAGTTCGCGCCGCCACACGTCGCCCGGACGGGGCAACTCGGGCTGCGCGCCGGTCCCGGCCTCCCAGACGCCCTCCTGCCGCGCCTGCTGCCATTGCCGACGCTGCTGGCGGGCGGCCTGGAGGCGCGCCGTCAGACCGGCGGCGTCCTCCCCCTCGACGGCGGCGCGCAGGGAGTGCAGCGCGGCCGTCAGGTCGTCAAGCAGGCGCAAGACATCGGCGCGGCTGCCGAGGGCGGCCGCGGCAAGGGCGGCGGGGTCGTCGGGGGCGAGAGCCGCTTCGGTGGCCGCCGCGTAGGGCCGTCCGGCCAGTTTGCGGATGTCTCCCCAGCCCGGCTGGGCGGCGGCGGCCTCGACCAGCGCGGCGGCGGCCAGTTGCGGCAAAAGATGGGCGGCCGCCATGACGCCGTCCAGTTCGGCCAGGTCGGCAAAAAGAGGCCGGGCGCCGAGCAGCGCCGTCAGGTCGGTAGCCAGTTCGAGCGCCTCGCCGGGCGCGCCGGGCGGGGCGGCGATGGCCATCAGACCGCCGCGGAACAGGTCGGCGCGGGCGGCTTCGAGGCCCTCGCCGGTATGCTGCGTCATCTCGGCCGAGAAGGCCGGCGTCAGGCCGACATAGTGGCGGCGCGGCGGCAGGAGTTCCTGCACCCAGGCGGCGGCCTGCCGCTTGAGCGGCGAAAAATCCAGAATGAGGCCGTCCTCGCGCAGATCGGCGGCGAGGAGTTCCAGCGTTTCGCGCACCTGGTCGGCGGGCACGGCCAGCAGGACGACGTCCGCGCCGGAGACGGCAGCCGGCAGATTGTAGGCGATGCGGTCCACCGCGCCCCGCGCCTTGGCCTTTTGGGCGACCTCCGGCTGGCGGTCATGGCCGGTGCGAGTCAGGCGGCCGCGCTGTCCGGCCAACGCCAGGCCGGCGGAAGCGCCGATCTTTCCCAGGCCGATGATGGTGAGGGCAACGGGCATGGCATTCCTCCTCGGTCAGAACTCATCGTCGGCGGCCTGCAGGGCGGCCAGGAGCGGATCGCCGCCGGGATCGGCGTCCTGATGCCTGCGAATCAGTCCGACGGCGCGCGCCGAAACGCCCGCCTCCGCCGCCAGGTCCGCGCCCCAGTCGGCGTGCCGGGCGGCGACGACGAACGGGCGGCACAGCCCGCGCGGTTCGCCTTCGCCCCAGCGCCTGGCCAGGCGCGGCAGGAAACGCCTGCCGAGGACAATCCAGACGCGGTCGAACAGCGAGAGCGGCGAGAGGCACTTGCCGACATCGTGCAGCAGAGCGGCGGTCAGCAAGTCGGGGTCCTGATGTCCGCTTTGGCGCAGGCGCTGCAAGACGAGAAAGGCGTGCGCCTGCTCGGCCGGCTGGAGACGGCGAAAGAGGGTCTGTTGGGCGGGAGAGAGATAAGGGGCGATGTGCGCCAAGGCCGGGCCGCCGCGGCGGGCGGTCAGCGCCAGCCAGAATTGACGGCTGCGATAGGCGAGGCGGGCGAGGCTGCTCATGAGAACCACCCCCCTGAGTATATCATGCCCCAGAATCTTGAGTGCCGGGGACGCCGACCCCGGCACTCATTTGAAAGGAGGAGAAGAGAAATCGCCTTACGCTTATATATTACCATGTTGGTCTAAAAAGTACATGACGATTAACCTACGCTTCCTCTACGCTTGATTGACAATTCTGTAAGCGAATTTTAAGCCGCCTGAAAGGTGTAGAATCTAAGAAAGTGCGCCCGCGAATCGAAAGGAGGATGAGCATGGAAAGTCGAGCCGCGCCGTCCAACCGCAAGCCTTTGCCGCCCCTCTTCATCGGCCAGGCCAGCCAAACGCCGCTCGGCGACCTGTGGATCGCCGTCTCCGAGGCCGGGCTGGCGGCGGTGGCCTGGGGCCGGTCGCAGGCCGAATTCGAGGCCTGGCTGGTCCGGCGTTTCAAGCGGCCGGTGGAATTCAACCCGAAGAGGACCGCCCAGGCAGCAACCGAGTTGCGCGAGTACCTGGCCGGCAAACGCCGACACTTCACCCTCGTCGTCGACTGGACGCTCCTGCGCCCCTTTCAGCAGGCGGCGCTGCGCGCCACGTACGAAATCCCCTACGGCGAGACGCGCACCTACAAACAAATCGCCGAACGGATCGGCAAGCCGAAGGCGGCGCGCGCCGTCGGGCGGGCGGAGGCCGCCAACCCGATGCCGCTCGTCATCCCCTGTCACCGCGTCATCGGGACGGACGGCAAATTGCACGGCTACGGGCTGGGGGAAGGAATAAAGACGAAAGAATGGCTGTTGAAATTAGAAGGAGCGCTGATAGCCTGACCTGCTGCCCGCCACGTTACAGGCGCATTATATTTTCTGGTGAGTGGATTTTGAACGACAATCGTTTCTTTGAACTTCATACGGAGAGTGAATATGCTTTCCCGTCGCGACTTTCTCAAACTGCTTTCCTCCGCAGGCGCCGGTTTGTTCTTTGCCCAATACGCCAGAGAGAACCCCAAAATCAAGCGAGTCTATCTCTTCGAGACACGCGTCGCCGGCTTCCAGTATCACGACGGCATGAAGCCAGAAGTCGCCGACCTGCTAGTCCCGCCGCTCGACCTGGTTCTGGTGCGCGAGCCGGAGAACCCCTACGATGAACTGGCGATTGCCGTTCACACGCAACAGGGACATCATCTGGGCTATATACCACGCGGCGAGAACGAAATCCCCTCGGCGATTGCCGACCAGGAGGTATTCATCGGTGCGGAATTGCTCCGTTTCGACCGCAATCTGGTCAAACTTGCGCCTTGGGAATGCCTGTATATCCGCGTCTTCCAGGCCGTTAAGACGTAGAACAAGTCTGTCTATAGACTTGTTCTACAACAGAGTCAGATTGTCTTATGCTCACCCTCAACTGCTCTCAATGCGGCGCTCCCATCGAAATTCGCGGCAGCGCGTTGACGGTCAAATGCCCGTATTGTGGCGTGACCCAGGCGCTTCCGGCTGACCTTGCCCGGCAAATCAAGAGCGGCGCTTGGATGGTCTGCCCGGTCTGCCAAGAAAACGACCGCCTCGTCCGCGTGAGCGCCCTGGTAACGCAGGGAAACGTCGGCCAGAATCGCGACCTGATTTCCCGTTTGACGCTGAAAGAACCCAATTACTTTGACCTGACCCCTCCTCGGCCGGAAGATGTACAAATTCCGCCGATTTCCCGGACGGCGGCGTCTGCCCTGTTTGGCGCTGTGGTTTTTGTTTTGAGTTTATTGTCCTCCTGGCTGTTTATTCGCTCCGAAGATGCCCTGGTTAGTTACGGATGCGGTACGCTGTCCTGTCTTGTTGGCATGGTGTCGCTCCTTGCCTTAATGAACCTGCCCTCCGCCCTGCGCGAAGAAGCGGCGCGCTGGCAAGCGCGCAAGCAGCAAAGACAGGCGTATGCCGAATATCGTCGTCAGTATGAGCGTTATCAGCGCGAATTCCTTCCCATGCGCCAGGCCAACGAGAATATGAAACGCGAACACGAAGGACGCCTGAAGATCTGGGATAAACTGTATTACTGCTTCCGCGATAATTGCATATGCCTGCCCGTCGAGGGCCTTTCTGCGCCGCTTGAAAAGATGGCTGAGTTTATCGAAGCGCAGCGCCCCCCGCTCGAAGAATAGCCTGAGACAAAGCGAGCAGGAGAACCAACCATGAACGCCGCTTTCACCCGACGCATCTTCACCTGGCAGGAATTCAAGTCCACCGTGCAGGAGGTCTTCGGCCGCATGGACGAACTGCGCCGCGCCGCCCGCGGCGGACGAATCAGCCGCGCCTTCGCCGAGAAACTCATGCTGGCGGTGACGCGCGTCAATGGCTGCCGCTACTGCGCCTACGGTCACAGCCGCGCCGCGCTGGCCGCCGGCGTGCCGCAGGCGGAAATCCAATGCCTGCTCTCCGGCGACCTGAGCTGTTTCCCCGCCGAAGAGGCGGTGGCGCTGGCTTTCGCCCAGCACTACGCCGAGAGCCGCGGTCAGGTGGACCCGGCCACCTGGCAGCGCCTGGTCGAGACCTACGGCGAGGCGACCGCTCAGGACATCCTGCCCTATCTGCGTATGATTACCTTCGGCAACCTGTACGGCAACACTTTCGACGCCCTGCTCAGCCGTCTGACGGGCAAGCCCGCCCCCGGCAGCAGTTTGTGGAGCGAACTGGGCGTTCTCCTGGGCGTGTTCGTGCTGGTTCCGCTGGCCCTGCTGAAGCGATAGTCCACAAGTAGACGTCTTGTAAAGTCTTTTCAGCCACAGATTACACGGATTGGCACAGACTTAAAAAACAATTTCTAGATTTGTTGCATAATTGATGAAAATCATCAAGGGAGAGTGCAAGCATGGTCTTGAGTTATAAGCAACTTTGCGGTCGGGCAAGTTCATTCCGCAATTTGGTTGGCAT
>JAIOAU010000040.1 GCA_019873655.1 Chloroflexota bacterium
ATCCGCGCATTCAACGGCGCTTGGCGCTTGCAGTCACCTGGTGACCTTTGGCGATCTCCTCGCATCATGGAGAACGATTCAACTTTATACAATTACGCAACAAATCTTCTGTTTGTTGAGCAGGCCGGCTGTCATCCAGCCCTGACCCTGGACTTTCAACTTTTGACTCCTCATGCGCCAGCCTCCACGCCGGGTCAATTTGCGAACCGCGGTCTGCGGTCTGCGGTCTATCGTCTGTCCTGCCCCAGAGATTCTGCGGGACCGCCTGCGGCACGGGCGTGAAGGCCAGCAGAGTCCGCCGCGCCGCGCGCTGGACGAAACTGAAGACGCGGTCCTGGTCGCGGAAGCGCACCTCGGCCTTGGCCGGATGGACATTGACATCCACCTCCTCCGGCGGCATTTCCAGGAACAATGCGGCAATGGGGTAGCGTCCCACCATCAGCAGGGTGTGATAGGCCTGCAGAAGCGCCTGGGTCAGCGGCGTATCCTGCACCCAGCGGCCGTTGATGAAGAAGGTGATTTCGCGGCGGTTGGAGCGCGTCAGCGCGACCGGGGAGATGAAACCGGTCAGTTTCAGCCCCTCTTCGGCGGAGTCCACCTCCAGCATCTGTCGCGCGGTGTCCACACCATAGAGCGCGGCCAGGATGGCGCGCCGGTCGCCGTCGCCGGCGGTTTGCAGGGAGACGCTGTTCCCCTCGGCCAACTTGAAGCGCACCCGCGGATAGGCCAGCGCGTAGCGTGTGACCAGCGCGTCGATGGCGCGGCGCTCGGTGACGTCCTGCTTGAGGAACTTGAGCCGCGCCGGGACGTTGTAGAACAGGTCTTCGACCTGCACCACCGTCCCGACCGGCGCGCCGACCGCCTCGACGCGGCCGATTTTGCCGCCCTCGACTTTCAGCCGCGCCCCGGCCGGAGAGTCGGCGCGGCGCGAGGTGATGGTCAGCCGCGAGACCGAGCCGATGGAGGCCAGCGCCTCGCCGCGGAAGCCCAGGGTGGCAATGCGGAACAGGTCGGCGGCGGAGGTCAGTTTCGAGGTCGCGTGCCGCTCGACGGCCAGCGTCAACTCGTCGGCCGGGATTCCGCTCCCGTCATCGGCGACCCGGATGAGGGTCCGGCCCGCGCCGCCGATTTCGATGCCGATGGTCTTCGCCCCGGCGTCCAGCGCGTTTTCGACCAGTTCCTTGACGACCGAAGCGGGGCGTTCCACCACTTCCCCGGCGGCGATCTGCGAGGCGATTTCGGGAGGCAAAATGTGAATGCTCATGGGGTGATTTTACTTCAAAAACGAAACAGGACTCCGGTCGTTTATAATAGCCCCCATGCGATTCACCACCTTTTTCTTCGACCTCGACGAGACGCTCTACCCCTCCTCCACCGGCTTGTGGGCGGCGATGCGCGAGCGCATCAACCTCTACATGCGCGAGCGGCTGGGATTCACGCCGGACCAAATCGAGATTGTACGCGAGAAGTATTTTCAGGAATACGGCACGACGCTGCGCGGCCTGCAGGCCAATTACAACGTGGATATGGACGATTACCTGGCCTTCGTCCACGATGTTCCGCTGGAAGAGTACCTGCGCCCCGACCCGCGCCTGCGCGCCGCGCTGGAGGCGGTGCGCGCCCGCAAGTTCATCTTCACCAACGCCGACTGCGCCCACGCCGGGCGCGTGACCCGCGCCCTGGGGCTGGAGGGGGTGTTCGAGGCCTGCATTGACGTGCACGCCATCGCTCCCTACTGCAAGCCGATGCCGGAAGCATTCGAGAAAGCCCTGGCCGCGGCGGGCAACCCGGACCCGCGCGCCTGCGTCCTGCTCGACGACCAGGCGCGCATCACCCGCGCCGCCCGCGCCCTGGGCATGTACACCGTCCTGGTCGGCCGCGATGACCCCGGCCCGGACGCCGACCTGGCGCTCCCCTCCTTGACCGATTTGCCGCGATACTTGCCCAATCTCTAATCTCTTTTTTACAAAGCGGCGCTAGAATAGAAATTCGAGTCACTGTTGGCTGAAAGGAGATTCTAATGAAAACCAACCCTGTACGTTCCCTTGTGTTGATTTTCGTCACGCTGGCGCTGGTCGTCTGCTCGTTTGGCGGCGGCGCCCTGACGGGGTATTTTGTGTCCCAGCAGCGGGGGATCGTCCTGGGCCCGCCCCGCATTCAGACGACCCCCGTCTCGCCGACCGAGGCCGGCACGCCCGCCGACCTGGCCGAGACCTTTGCTCCCTTCTGGGAAGCCTGGGACCTCGTCCACCAAATGTATGTGGACCAGCCGCTGAATGACACCGCCCTGATGGAAGGCGCCATCCGCGGCATGATGGAGGCGCTCAACGATCCCTATTCGGGCTACTGGGACGTACGGGAGACCCAAGACGCCAACAATGCGATGACGGGCGAGTACGACGGCATCGGCGCTTACGTGGATACCGGCGGCGAGTATCTCACCATCATCAATCCCATCCCCGGCACGCCGGCCGAGGCGGCCGGTCTGCGCCCGGGCGATCAAATCATCGCCGTGGACGGCGAAGATGTGACCGGTATGGACCCCGACCTGGTGCGCCTGACGCGCGTCATGGGCCCGGCCGGCACCGACGTGACCCTGACCATCCGCCGCGAAGGGGTGGACGAACCCTTCGATGTGACCATCACCCGCGCCCACATCGTCATTCCCAGCGTGACCGCCGAGATGCTCGACAACAACATCGCTTACATTCAAGTTTCCATCTTCGGCGATGACACCGATACCGAATTGCGAGAAGCCCTGCGCGAGGCGATGGCGAACAATCCGTCGGGCCTGATTCTCGACCTGCGCAACAACGGCGGCGGTTACTTGAATGTAGCTGTCAATATCGCCTCCGAGTTCATTCCGCAGGGCGTCATTCTCTATGAGGTCTATGGCGATGGCACGCGGCGGCCTTATGAGGCTCGTTCGGGCGGCCTGGCGACCGAGATTCCCATGGTCGTGCTGGTCAACGAATATTCGGCCTCGGCCTCCGAAATCGTCGCCGGCGCTCTCCAGGATTACGGACGGGCTACCCTGGTGGGGACGACCACCTTCGGCAAAGGGTCGGTGCAGAACTGGATGCCCCTTTCGAACGGCGGCACCCTGCGCGTGACGATCGCCCGCTGGGAGACCCCGAATGGACGTTCCATCCACGGTCAGGGGATCGATCCGGATGTCGTCGTCGAAATGACCGAAGCCGATTACGAAGCCGGCCGCGACCCGCAACTGGAAGCCGCCATCCAGATCTTGACCCGCCCGTAGAGCATTCTTTTTGCGACCCGCCAGAGTCTTACCCGTATATCGAGACAGGAGGCGCGTATGTACATTGACCCCTATTACCTGATTTACATGCTTCCGGCGTTCATCTTGATGATGTTCGCCACCTGGTACGTTAATTCTGCCTATCGCAAGTGGAGCCGGGTAGCGGCGCGCAGCCAGTTGACCGGTTATCAGGCGGCGCAGCGTCTGGTCGCAGCGAGCGGACTGTACGGCCTGCAAATCAAAGGGATTGCCGGCGAGATGACCGACCGCTACGACCCGCGCGACAACACCCTCTACCTCTCGCGCGGCGTCGCCGAGACGCCCTCGGTGGCCGCCCTGGCGATTGCCGCCCACGAACTCGGCCACGCGTTGCAGGACAAAGAAGGGTACCTGCCGCTGCGCTTCCGCTCGGCCATCGTCCCCATGGTCAACATCGGGTCCTACCTGGGCTGGATTTTGATCATGGCTGGCCTCCTCCTGGGATGGGCCAATCTGGCCTGGCTGGGTGTGGCCTTTTTCTCCGGCGGCGCGATCTTCGCGCTGGCAACCCTGCCGGTGGAACTGAACGCCTCGCAGCGCGCCCGCCGTCTGCTGACCGAAAGCGGCATCATCTACAGCGAAGAGGAACGCCGCGGCGTCAATCACGTCTTGAACGCGGCCGCATTGACCTACGTCGCCGCTCTGGTAACGGCTTTGCTGCAACTGCTCTATTTCGTCAGCCGCATCCGCCGGCGTTGATGAAAGACCCCAGGTCGTCGCCTCCTCCCGCTCGTTCCTCGACGGGCGGGAGGTTCGCTTTGGTATAATCCGTCCATGCGGAAATTCGTCGCTTTCCTGGTCTTATTTCTGGCCATCCTGTTCGTTTTCTTGAGTTTCTCCGAACTCGAACAGATCGTCGAGACTCTCAGGCAAAGCAACTGGATTTTCCTCACTTTCGCTTTCTTCTTCGAATGCCTTTGGCTGTACAATACAGCCGTCACCTATGCGGCCCTTTACCGC
Source organism: Chloroflexota bacterium (assembly GCA_019873655.1). GTDB lineage: Bacteria > Chloroflexota > Anaerolineae > Anaerolineales > Villigracilaceae > JAFGSI01. Next base: position 4,262 of record JAIOAU010000040.1, read on the forward strand.
TTGGTTGATCTGAACGAGAAGCGTTGGCGCTTGCTCTTGCTGGCGCTGGCGGCTAATTTCGTCAATGTCATCGCGCCCAGCGCCGGACTGGGCGGCATGGCCATCTTCCTCGACTCGGCCAAACGGCGCGACTTGCCCACCGGCCGGGTGACGGTGGTGGGGGTCTTGTATGTGCTCTACGATTATGCGGCTTTCCTGTGCGTCCTGACGTTGGGGCTGGTCGTCCTCTTTCGCCGCAACCGGCTCAATGCAGGCGAATTGACCGCGACCGCCATCCTCCTATTGATTGCGCTGGGCGTCGCGCTGATTCTCATCCTGGCGTATAAATCGTCCGAGCAATTGGGAAAAGTCCTGGCCTGGCTGGCCCGGCGCGTCAACAGCCTGGCGCGCCCGTTCATCCGCCGCGATTATCTGGATGTCGGACAGGCCTATCTCTTTGCCCAGGAAGTGGCCGAGGGCGTCGAGGTCATTCGCGGCAAGCGCAAAGAATTTCTCTGGCCTTTCCTGTTCGCGTTGAACAACAAAGCGTTGTTGATTTGCGTCCTGGCGTTCACCTTCCTGGCGCTGGGGACGCCTTTTTCGGTCGGCACGCTGGTGGGCGGCTTCAGCATCGGTTATTTGTTCTTCATCGTCTCTCCGACTCCCTCGGGGGTGGGCGTCGTGGAGAGCATCCTGCCGGTCGCCTTGGCCGGCCTGCGGGTGCGCTGGGCGGCGGCGGTGTTGATCACGCTGGTCTATCGGGCGGTCACCTTCTGGTTCCCGCTGGCCGTGGGCGGCCTGGCCTTCCGCCTGTTGCAGCGAGAGGAACGGCCCTCGGCCTCTTGAGGCTGGCGGCGATTTTGGATTCCCAGACGGGTATAATTATCCGCATGTCTGAACGGCGCGGCGCAAGCATCCACATTACCGGTATCGTGCAAGGCGTGGGATTCCGGCCGTTCGTCTATGGGCTGGCGACCCGCTTCGGGCTGGATGGCTGGGTGCGCAACACCTCGGCCGGCGTGGACATCGAAGCCGAGGGCGAGCGCGCCGCCCTGGAAGAGTTCGTCCGCGCCCTGTGGCGGGAGTTGCCGCCCCTGGCGCGCATCGACACGCTCGAGGTCGCCTACGGCCCGGCCCAGGGACGGCGCGGCTTCGAAATCATCCACTCTGAAGCCGTGCCCGGCGCTTTCCAGCCCATTTCTCCGGATGTCTGCATCTGCGACGACTGTCTGCGCGAACTGTTCGACCCCGCCGACCGGCGCTACCGTTACCCATTCATCAACTGCACCAACTGCGGACCGCGCTTCACCATCATCACCGACATCCCCTACGACCGGCCGAACACCACCATGGCGGCCTTCCCAATGTGCCCGGACTGCGCCGCCGAGTACGAGAATCCCCTCGACCGGCGTTTTCACGCCCAGCCGGTCGCCTGTCCGGTCTGCGGGCCGCAGGTCTGGCTGGAGGCGGCCGACGGCCGGCGCCTCGCCGACGGCGACGGGGCCATTCGCGCCGCCCGCCGTCTGCTGACGGAGGGCAAAATCCTGGCCGTCAAGGGCCTGGGTGGATTTCACCTCGCCTGCGACGCCGCCAACGCCGCCTCGGTGGCCGAACTGCGCCGCCGCAAACTGCGCGTCGACAAACCCTTTGCCCTGATGATGCCCGACCTGGCGACGGTCGAACAGCATTGCCGGGTCGGCCAGGCCGAACGCGACTTGCTCGCCTCGCGCCCCCGTCCGATCGTCCTGCTCGAGCGCCGCCCCGGCTCGCCCATCGCGGCCGAAGTCGCCCCCGCTCAGTACACCCTGGGCGTCATGCTGCCCTACACGCCGCTTCATTACCTTCTCATGACGCAAGCGGATTCGGAAGAAAGCGCGCCGTCTGCCCTGGTGATGACCTCCGGCAACCTGTCCGAGGAGCCGATCGCCACCGACAACGCCGAGGCGCGCCGCCGCCTGGCCCCCCTGGCCGACGCCTTCCTGATGCACGACCGCGACATCCGCACCCGCTGCGACGATTCGGTGGTCCGGGTGTTCGATTTCCCTGCCGGGCAGACGCCCGCCCCGGCGTCCGCGCCCATCTACTTCCTGCGCCGCTCGCGCGGCTACGCCCCCGATTCGATTCCCATTCCGCTCGACGCCCCGCCTCTCCTGGCCTGCGGCCCGGAATTGAAAAATACCTTCTGCCTGACGCGCCAGCGCTACGCCTTCCTCAGCCACCACATCGGCGACATGGAAAACTACGAAACCTTGCAGTCCTTCGAGGACGGCGTCCAGCATTTCGAGCACATCTTCCGCGTCCGGCCCGAAGCCCTGGCCCACGATCTGCATCCCGATTACCTGGCGACGCGCTACGCCATCGAGCGGGCCGAGCGGGAAAATCTGCCGCTCATCGGCGTCCAGCACCATCACGCTCACGTCGCCGCCTGCATGGCCGACAACGGCCTGACCGGCGATTCGCCGGTCATCGGCCTGGCCTTCGACGGCACCGGCTACGGCGCGGACGGCGCCATCTGGGGCGGCGAGGTCCTGGTGGCCGATTACGCCTCCTTCCGCCGCGCCGCTCACCTGGCCTACTTTCCGCTCCCCGGCGGCGACGCCGCCATCCGCCGCCCGGCGCGCGTCGCCCTGGCCCTGCTCTGGTCGCTGGGCCTCGAATGGGACGACCGCCTGCCCCCCTGCGCCGACCTGTGCGCCGAGGAACGCCTGGCTCTGCGCCTGCAACTGGAACGCGGCCTCAACACCCTCCCGACCTCCAGCCTGGGACGCCTGTTCGACGCCGCCGCTGCCCTGGCCGGGATGCGCCAGCGCGTCAACTACGAGGCCCAGGCGGCGATCGAATTCGAGGCCGCCGCCGACCCCGACGAGGCGGGCGCGTACCCCTTCGACCTGCGCGGCGAGGTCCTCGACCCGCGCCCGGCCATCCTGGCCCTCCTGGCCGATCGCGCCGCCGGCGTCTCTCTGGCGGCGGTCTCGGCGCGCTTCCACAACGGCCTGGCGCAAGCCACCCGCCAGGTCTGCGCCCGCCTGCGGGCCGAGACCGGCCTGACGGCGGTCGCCCTGAGCGGCGGCGTCTGGCAGAACATGCTCCTCCTGCGGCGGACGGTTGCAGCCCTGACCGCCGACGGCTTCGCGGTCTATGTCCATCGCCGCGTCCCGGCCAACGACGGCGGAATCGCCCTCGGCCAGGCGCTGGTCGCGGCGGTTCGTTTGCAAACAGGCAAAGGGTCATGAGAAGAGCGGATTGGCTCTGGTTTGGAATCGCCGGCGGGGCGGTCGTCCTCATCCTGGGGATGGTCATCGGGGCGGTCTCGATTCACCGCGCCCGGCAGGCGACTCCCGTCCCCGCTGTTCCGGCCGTCCCCCTCGCTCCGACCGCGACCCCTCTCCTGTTCGAGACCCCGACCTTCCTGCCGCCCACGCCCCCGACCCCCGGCGCGCCGCCCGGCCGCATCGTCTACACCTGCCAGGTCGCCGGCGACCAAATTTGCATCATGAACGCCGACGGCTCCGGCATGCGCCAGTTGACCTTCGACAACGTCCGCCACTGGTTCCCCTCCCTGGCCCCCGACGGGCGCAGCGCGGTCTATTCGGCCTATCGGATGGACAACATCTATGAAATCTACGAGGTCGACCTGGCCTCTGGCGTCATCACCCGTTTGACCGACCGGTTGGGAGTCTTGAAAGCCCCGGAGATTTCGCCCGATGGGCGTTTCATCGTCTTCGGCAACGGCGATGCCAACGGGCGGGAGAGCATCTGGATCATGGACCGCGACGGCGGCAACCCGCGCGAACTCTACGCCCCCGGCTGGGACCCGACCTGGTCGCCGGATGGCGAGCGCATCTTGTTCGCCTCGCTGGCCGCCGATGGCAGCATCCAGTTGTTCATCATCGGGCGCGATGGCAGCGGCCTGGTTCAGGCCAGCCGAATCAGCGGCATGCGCGGCCGCAGCGACTGGTCGCCCGACGGCTCCACCCTGGCGACCTACGCGGGCGAACGCTGGCATCGCGAAATTTACTTCATGAACACCGATGGCTCCAACCTGCGGGCGGTCACCGACGGCGGTGACAACCTGGCCCCCAGTTTTTCGCCGGACGGCGAGTGGGTCGCCTTCATGTCCTACCGCGACCACTATCAAGATGTGCTCGGCTGTGAAATCTATGTCATGCGAATCAGTGATTCCTATGTCTTGCGATTGACGTATAATGAATATTGTGACTGGCAGCCCCGCTGGGGCCCCTGAGAGGCCGAGAATGACCAGGATCCTCGTCGTAGAGGATGATGCCTTCTTGCTGGAGGTGATGTGCAGCATTTTGGAATCAGAGGGGTATGAAGCGATTCCGGCGGCGAATGGGAAAATCGCCCTCGACCTGTTCGTCTCTACCAAACCCGACCTGGTTGTTTCCGATATCATGATGCCGGAGATGGACGGCTTCGAACTGCTCGAAGCCGTGCGCGCCATCCCGATCGGCGTCACAGTCCCCTTTCTTTTTCTCAGCGCCCGCACCGAGCGGACCGACGTCAGCCGGGCGCGGACGCTGGGGGTGGATGACTACCTCTTCAAGCCCTTCGACGCCCCCGAGTTGATCAGCGCCGTCCGCGCCCGCCTCGACCGCCGCCGCCTGGTCGAACTGTTCGACACGCGCGCCGCCCACCTCCAGACGGTGACCATGCTGGCCAACGTCATCGAGACCCGCGATCCCTACACGGCCGGCCACATCGACCGCGTCCGCAGGATAGCCATCAATCTGGCCTTTGCTTTGCAATGGAGTCCGGAAGATATTGCCATTCTGGAATTCGGCGCTTTGTTGCACGACATCGGCAAAATCATCGTCCCGCGGCACGTTTTGGCCAAGACCGGCCCGCTCAATTCGGAAGAGTGGAAATTGATGCGCCAGCACCCCCAGGCGGGCGCCAAGATGCTCGAAGGCGTGGACCATCTGCGGGCGGCCGTCCCCTACGTTCTCTATCATCATGAGGCCTGGGACGGCAGCGGCTATCCCTATGGGTTGAAGGGCGAGAACATCCCGCGCGAAGGCCGCCTGCTGGCCATCGTGGACGCCTTCGACGCCATGACCAGCGACCGCCCCTATCATGCCGGTCTGAGCGCCGAGGAGGCCATGGCCGAACTGCGCCGCAGCAGCGGCGTCTATTTCGACCCGGATATGGTCAAGACCTTCATCAGCAGTTTTCGCGGGGAATGAGGGGTTTCTGTCTCGCCGTTTTGCGCTTTGCGAGTGAATGAGGGCTTCTCTCAGCGGACGCGCCGCAGGGCGCGTTCGATTTCGCGCTCGGCGTCGCGCCTGGCGATTTCCTGGCGCTTGTCGTGCAATTTCTTCCCTTTGGCAATCGCAATTTCCAGTTTGGCCCGGCCGTGTTTCAGGTAGATGCGGGTGGGGACGATGGTCACCCCTTTTTGGCGCACAGCCTCGAAGAGTTCGCGGATTTCCTTCTTGTGCAGCAGCAGGCGGCGCGGCCGGCGCGGGTCGTGATTGAAGCGGTTGGCCTGCTCGTAGGGGGCGATGTGGGCGTCCACCAGCCAGGCCTGGCCGTCCTCGACGCGCACGTAGGCCTCGGCCAGGCTCACCTGCCCGGCGCGAATGGACTTGATTTCGCTCCCTTGCAGGGCCAGGCCGGCCTCGAAGTGTTCGAGCAGGAAGTACTCGAAGCGCGCTTTCCTGTTGGTGGCAACGACTTTGACGTTCTCGGACATCTTTTTCAGGAAACCGATTGTAACACGGGAACGGCCGTCCTCAACCCCACTTCAGGATGGCCGCGCCGGCCAGCAGACGCAGCAGACCGAAGAGCAGCAGCGCCGCGCTCAGGCCGATCCACCCGCCGATGGCCGAGCCGGCCAGCGAACCGCCCAGCACGCAGGCGTTGACCACGATGCTGTACCAGGCCAGGTGCGCCGGCCGGTCGTCCGCCGGGACGCGTTCCAGCAGGTAATTCGGCTGCGCCCCGCCCACCACCGACCAGACCACGCCGCCGATCGTCTGCAGGAAATAATAGGGCAGGACGGAATGGGAGAGCGCCAGGATGATGGGGTATAGACTCATCGCCATCACGCCCCAGCCGGTCAGGCGCTGATGTCCGTAGCGGCGCGCCAGCCGCGCCAGTTGCGTCGAACCGAGCAGGACGGTCAGATAGAAAAGCGCCGTGCCCAGGCCGATCTGCGAATCGGCCAGCCGCAGGACGTTGACGGTGTAGAGCGGGAAGAGAGGAATGGCCAGGTATTGGGCGAGGTGAAAGGCCAGCAAGACCAGCAGCACGCGCCCGAAAGACGATTTCCAGATGTCCAGGCGCAAGGTCTGGCGCAGACCGCTCGGCGGCGCGCCGGCCGCCGTTTTGGCGGCGGCCTCCAGCGGGCGGATGAAATACAGATGATAACTGCTCATCAGCGCCCCGAAAGCGCCAATGGCGAACAAGACCTGGTAGCCCGCCGGAAAGGGAAGGCGATCGAGCAGGTATCCCGATCCCAGCGAGGAAGCCATAAAGGTGATCGAAAAGACCACATTGCGGACGCCGGCTACATGCGCCCGCCAGTCTTCGGGGACGGCGCTGGCAAACAGGGCGTTGAATCCCACCCCCAGCGGGACGGCCGGGATGCCCATCAGGAAGGCCATGATGATCAGCGCCCAGATTTGCCCCTGCGGCCCGAACAGCCAGGGAAGCGGAATCCACAAAAAATAAAACAGCCGATAGACGATGGACGTCCAAAACACCACCCGCCCGACCTCGCGCCGTTCCAGCCAGCGGGCGGTGGGCAGCGCAATCAGCAGGCTGATGACCGCCCCCATCGAACCCAGCAGGCCGATTTGAAAGGCGCTCGCTCCCAGGCGGGCGGCGTAAATGCTCAAAAAGTTGACGGCGCTCCCGCTCAAGATGCCGAACCAGCCAATATCCCAGTAGAAATGGCTGAAGTTGGAGCGGTACTGCGAGGGGACCCCCGCATTGAGGGAAAGACGATGGATGGTGGACACAAGCCGATTATAATCAACCTGCTCGAAAACGAAACCCGATGCAGGAGAAATGTCCTATGTATTTCGACATGCCGCTCGAACAACTCGAGAAGTATCTGCCCGTCCGGCCAGAGCCGGACGATTTCGATTCCTTTTGGGCCGAGACTCTGGATTCGGCGCGGCGCTTTCCGCTCGAGGCCCGCTTCGATCCGGTCGAGACCGGCTTGCCCTTGTTCGAAGTCTTCGACTTGACCTATCGCGGCTACGGCGGCCAGCCGGTCAAAGGCTGGTTCCTGTTGCCGCGTCAGCGGGAGGAAAAACTTGCCTGCGTGGTTGAATACATCGGCTACGGCGGCGGACGCGGCCTGCCCTACGACTGGCTGCTGTGGCCCTCGGCCGGGTACGCTCACCTGGTGATGGACACGCGCGGCCAGGGCAGCGCCTGGCGTCCCGGCGACACCCCCGACCCCGAGCCGGACGGCAGCAACCCGCATCACCCCGGATTCATGACCCGCGGCGTCCTCGACCCGCACACCTACTACTACCGGCGGGTGTTCACCGACGCCGTCCGGGCGGTCGAAGCGGCCCGCGCCCATCCGGCGGTGGACGCCAGCCGCGTCGTCGTCAACGGCGGGAGTCAGGGCGGCGGCATTGCTCTGGCGGCGGCTGGCCTCGTCCGTGACCTGGCGGCCGTGATGGCCGATGTCCCCTTCTTGTGCCACATCCGCCGCGCCACCGAAATCGTTGACAGCGACCCCTACGGCGAGATTGCCCGCTACTGCAAAGTCCACCGCGATAAGATCGAGGCCGTCTTCCGCACCCTGTCCTATTTTGATGGCCTCAACTTTGCCGTCCGCGCCAGCGCCCCGGCGCTGTTTTCGGTCGGCCTGATGGATGAGACCTGTCCGCCCTCGACGGTCTTCGCGGCTTACAATCATTACGCCGGGCCGAAAGAAATCAAGGTCTGGCCTTATAACCATCATGAAGGCGGCGAGACCTTCCAGAGCGCCGAAAAGGTGCGCTTTCTGCGGCGCCTCTTTGGGGAGTGAGAACAAAGAGACCGCTCTCGAAGCCTTTTCAAAGGCAGAATGGCCGCCCGATCTGGCGGTCATTCTGCCTTTAAATGGCGCCTTTTTGCTCTGGTAACAGCGAATGCGGCGGCGGGATACTCTCTCGCCCTGTTTTTGGACAGCCTCTCTCATTTTGGCCGTTTGCGCGTTCTTTCACGCTTGGTACTTTTGGTTAGATGCTTTTTCCCAAATACTGTGGTACACTCAATTTGGACAAAATTTATCCAAAAATATCCCAAAGGAAAAACCCATGAGACTCAAATCGTTCGTCCCCTTCTTCGTTCTGGCGGCATTTGTGCTCCTGGTAGGCCTGGCGTGCAGCATGACGTTCAATGCGACCGAGCCGGCGCCGACGGCAGCCGTTCCTACCAATACCGTTGCTCCGCCGCCTGTTGCGCCGACGGCGACGCCGACGCTGGTCGGTCCGGCGCCCAATCCAAACCCCAACCCGAATCCCAATCCCGGTCCTGGGCCTGGTCCAGCGCCCTCCGGCAGCGCGCTGGACCTCTCGCAGAGTCCAAACTACGGCTCGCAGAATCTGAGCGCCGGTTTCACGCCGGATCCCTTTCAGGTGAACCTCACCAGCGGCGGGTCGGTCAATGCCTCCTATCTGGGCGGAGGCTGCAGCGGCTATGCGACCAGCGCCCCGGATTTCCGCCTGAACTGGAGCGGGACGTCCAGCCGTTTGCGCGTCATGTTCATCGCTTCCACCGCCGGGCAAGATACCACCTTGATCATCAATGCTCCGAACGGCTCCTGGTTTTGCAATGACGACTCGTCCGGCACGGTCAACCCGATGATTGAGTTTACCAATCCCCAGGCGGGGCAGTACGACATTTGGGTGGGCAGTTACACGGCGGGCCAGTACATCGGCGGCGCGCTGCGCATCACTGAACTCGACCTGACGCCGGCCTCGGGCGTTCCCAACCCGAATCCCAACCCCAACCCCAATCCTCCCGCGCCCTCCGGCGGCACGCTGGACTACTCGCAGAGTCCGAACTACGGCGCGCAGAGTTTGAGCGCTGGTTTCACGCCGGATCCCTTCCAGGTGAACCTCACCAGCGGTGGGTCGGTCAATGCTTCCTATCTGGGCGGCGGCTGCGTGGGTTATGCGACCAGCGCCCCGGATTTCCGCCTGAATTGGAGCGGCAGTTCGGCCCGGCTGCGCATTTTCTTCGTCGCTTCGACGGCCGGCCAGGATGCAACCCTCATCGTCAACACCGCCAACGGAACGTGGATGTGCAACGATGACTACGGCGGCCCGAACCCGATGGTCGAGATCAACAATCCGCCCGCCGGCCAATACGACATCTGGGTCGGCAGTTATCAATCGGGGCAGTACATCGGCGGCACGCTGAAAATCACCGAGTTAGATCTCACTCCTTGAGGCCGCCTGTCCAGGTGAAGCGTCCGAGCGCAGAGACCCGGTTTCTCTGAGAGACCGGGTCTCTCCAATGGGGGATTGTGGCATAATCGAGCGCATGGACGCACTCAAACGCTACTTTTTGCTCGATCCGACAGTCACTTTTCTGAATCATGGCTCTTTTGGGGCCACGCCGCGTCCGGTCTTCCGCGCCTATCAGCGCTGGCAGCGCGAACTGGAGCGCCAGCCGGTCGAATTCCTCGGCCGGCGTTTTACCGGCCTGATGCGCTCCGCCCGCCAGGCGCTGGGCGAGTACCTGGGCGCGGCGGCGGACAACCTGGTGTACACCACCAATGTCACCGTCGCCTTGAACATCGTCGCCCGCTCGCTCGACTTGGGTCCCGGCGACGAGGTCCTGGCCAGCGACCACGAGTACGGAGCGCTCGACCGCACCTGGCGCTTCCTGGCTCAGGAGCGCGGCTTTCGTTACATCAACCATCCCGTGCCGACTCCGCTCGCCGCGCCGCAGGCGTTCGTCGAGACGTTTTGGCGGGGGGTCACGCCGCGCACGCGGGTCATCTTCCTCAGCCACATCACCAGTCCGACGGCGCTCATCTTCCCGGTGGAGGCGGTCGTCCGCCGCGCCCGCCAGGAGGGGATTTTGACGGTCATCGACGGCGCGCACGCCCCGGGTCAGATTCCGCTGCGGCTGGACGAACTGGGCGCCGATTTCTACGGCGGCAATTTGCACAAGTGGCTGTGCGCGCCCAAGGGGGCCGGCTTCCTGTACGCCCGACCCGAAGCCCAGCCGCTGCTCAAGCCGCTGGTCGTCTCCTGGGGCTATCAGGCCGAGACGCCGGGGCCGTCGCGCTTCATCGACGAGCAGGAGTGGACCGGGACGCGCGATATCGCCGCCTTCCTGGCCGCGCCGGAAGCGATTCGGTTCCAGGAAGAACACCACTGGGCGCAGGTGCGGGCCGCCTGCCATGCCCTGCTGCGCGAGACGGTGGAACGGGTCTGCGCCCTGACGGGCCTGCAGCCGCTGGCCGACGAGACATGGTACGCCCAGATGGCTGCCATTCCCCTGCCCGATTCGACCGACCTGACGCGACTGCGGGCACATCTGTACGATGAAGCGCGCATCGAGGTTCCGCTCATCTCCTGGCAGGGACGCAAACTCTTGCGCGTATCCATCCAGGGCTACAACACCCGCCGGGACGTGGACAAACTGGTCAAGATGCTGGCGAGCGTCCTGCGCGGCGGCGTTTCTGCTTGAGGGCGTAGGCCGTCGCCGCGCCGAGGGGCTGGCCTCGTTCGCTTCGATAGCACAGATGCAGATAATCGGCAACCGTCGCCGTCTCATTGGTGCCTTTCTGTTTCAAGGCGTCTGCCGGGTCATTTCAGCATCTTTATCATTGATCGTGATCCGTTCAACACAGACTGACGCTATTCCATCTGGCTCCGGTCCACTACTGGGCATCCGAATGCTCAGAACTGTGAATCGATAACCGCGGAATTCCATATGATCTCCCACCCCTACTCTCTTCCCTATCGCTGAGCCTGTTTCACCCTCGTTCCAGATGTCCAATGCGATAGTATCCCGGCTGCTTGTATTACCGACGTCATTGACGAAATCTTCCCTCCAAAAATTGGAAACAACTGCAACGATATAGTCGTCTTCAGTGACCCAAGAGGGGGCGTTTTGTAGTAGATAGATCACATTTCCTGAACACACATATTCTATTTCTCCTGGTCTTTCTTTTGCATCAGAGAATCCCCGACAGGAGACAAACCCAAATAAAGAAGAAAAGATGACGGTGAGGAGCAAGGTCTTGCGTATCCAGTTGGCTATGGGGGAGAATTCTGTAATCATAGTTCCTTTTCTCGAGGACATACAAGAGGGTCGATCGTAATCTTATCAAGACTTGATGAAAAGCATCAACTTCTTGAAGGTTGGATAGAACAACAAACCAAAGACCACAAATCTGGGAAGCGAGTTCCCTTTACTACGGGAACCGACATCTGTGTATTTGGAGAGGCGCTGCCGAATCGCCCCAGATGTAAGTCATCAGATAAATATTCCCGTCTGGAGTGACACTCGATTGTACGACTTGACCGGTTATTTTAAGAGGAAGCAAACCTCTCTGTATAGAGTGCTTCGTGAGCGAGTATCGAACAAAGGCAATGACAGGATATTCTGAAGAGTCTTCAATATAGGCCCAATTTTCTCGATCTGTCCCTTTTAGCCAATAAACATTCGATATTGCTGTTAGAGGGGGCTCGAGATATAAGGGCGGAGCATTCAGGAAATCTGTTCCCACATCGATCTTTCGCAATGCGATGACAAATCGTCCATCCCGAGACTCTTGACTGACCAGATACTCCCCCCATATTTGAGGCGACATGATGGCCGTCTCGGTATATGAGACTTCGCTCCAATTCCTGTTCTCCCACCCTCTCGAAAAATAATATGATCCGGTTTGATTTTCAGAACCAACGCCATTCATGAATAGCCCAGATTGTGCAAGGTATTTTCTGTAAATTCAAGGTCAAGAGCATCCTCTGAAAGAAAAAGAACGAGCTACTTTGAACCCTTTGGTGGACTTGGGGCATCGCCTTCAAAGCGGA
>JAIOAU010000041.1 GCA_019873655.1 Chloroflexota bacterium
AAGGCAAATCCGCCACGCTGCACGAAATGGCCTACATCCTGCGCGTGCGCGGCGACCTGGACGGGGCGATGCACCTCTACCAGCAGGCTCGCGAAATTCTGGAAGGCCTGGGCGACCGGAGGGGCAAAGCCATGACCCTGGGCATGATGGCGCACGTTTTCTGGGCGCAAGGCGAGAAAAAGCAGGCCATCGCCTCCCTGCTGGGCGGGTTGATGCAACTGGCTGAATTGCGCATCGAACCGCAAACCCAGCAGGCCATGGCCGCCGACCTGGCCGGCTGGCGGCAGGAATTGGGCGCCGAAGCCTTCGACCCTCTCTGGGGCGAGGTCACCGGCGGCCAGCCGCTGCCGGCGTGGTTGTTGTCGCAGACTTCCGAAGCCTCAAAGACTTCAGAAGTCTCCGGCAGCAGGAGCATCACCGTCGAGCAACTCATCTCCCTCGCCCTCGCCGCCGCCCGCCAGAAGCGCCCCGAAGCCCAGCAGATTTACGACGCCCTGGGTCAGATGTCCCGCGACCCCGCCGCCCCGCCCGAACTGCGCCTCCTGGGGCGCGTCCTCCAGCGCCTGATGATTGGCGATACAAATGTGGACCTCTCCGAACTCCCCGCCCCCTGGGCCGACCTCATCCGCAATTCTCTCCAAACACCTGACGACTAATCACTAATCACTAATGACTAACAACTCCCTCTCTCACCAATGGCTTCAACTGGAACAAAGCGGCTGCATCCAGAACTTCCGCGTCGCCGCCGGGCGGACGGAGGGCGTCCACCGCGGCTGGTTCTTCGCCGATTCCGACGCCCACAAATGGCTCGACGCCGCCGCCCGCCTCTACGCGGCGAACGCTGGACATTCGACCTTCGACCTCCCTCGCCTCAAAACCCTCATCGAAGAGTTCATTGACCTCCTCTCCCGCGCCCAAGCCCCCGACGGCTACCTCTACACCTACAACCAGATTCACTTCCCCGCTTCGCGCTGGGAAAACCTGCTCATCGAACACGAACTCTACTGTCACGGACACTTCATCGAAGCCTGCATTTCCTGTCACGAGGCCGGCCTCGGCGGGGACCTGCCGCTCCAGATGGCGCGCCGCGCCGCTGACCTCCTGGTGCGCGACTTCCTGCACACCTCCCGCCGCCCCGACGGCCACGAAGAAATCGAAATCGCCCTCCTGCGCCTGTACGAGACGACCGGTCACGCCCCGTACCGCGACCTGGCCGCCGCCCTGCTCGAACGGCGCGGGCGCGGCTCGCGTCTGCGCTTCGTCCTCGACCTCCTGCGCGAGAACGCCCGCGTCGAGCGCCGCCGGCGCGCCGTCGAGGCCGCCCGCCGCGCCTGGGACGCAGCCCACCCCGAAGCCCCGCGCTACGTCCTGCCGCCGGGCAACCCGGTCAAAGCGCCGAAGAACGCCCAACTGCGCTGGAAACTCTCGGCCCTCTCCGGCCAGTACTTCCAGATGCACGCCCCGCTCGAACGGCAGACCGTCCCGGTCGGTCACGCCGTCCGCTTTGGCTACCTGATGACCGCCGCCGCCAAACTCCTGCGCCTGACAACCCCCGACCTGCGACGTTTGACCGCCATGGAACGCGCCTGGGAGCGGATGGTCGCCCGCCGCATGTACGTCACCGGCGGGCTGGGGGCCGTCCCCGGACTGGAGGGCTTCGGCCGCGACGACGAACTCGACCCCGAATACGCCTACGCCGAGACCTGCGCCGCCCTGGCCTCCCTCTTCTGGAACTGGGAAATGACCCTCCTCACCGGCGAAGCCAGATACGCCGACCTCTTCGAGTGGCAGTGGTACAACGCCGCCCGCCCCGGCCTCGGCCTGGACGGGACGACCTACCTCTACAACAACCCGCTCGCCAGCCGCGGCGGCATCACCCGCCGGCCCTGGTACGCCGTCCCGTGCTGTCCCTCCAACCTTCTGCGCACCCTGGCCTGGCTCGACCGCTACGCCGTCCGCGCCGCCGGGGACGAAGTCTGGGTGTATCAATTCTTCGCCGGACGCTGGAACCTGGAGGGCGGCGCGCTGACGATGGACTCGTCCCTGCCCTGGGAGGGCCGCGTCCGCCTGCGCTTCGACCTCCCCGCCCCGGCCGCCCTGACCCTGCGCCTGCGCCTCCCCTCCTGGGCCAGCGGCCTGACCCTCGCCCTCAACGGCGACTTGTTCGAGACTTTCGACCTTCGACCTCCAACCACCCTCGACCCTCACGCCTCCCGCTTCCTCCCCCTCCCCCGCCTCTGGAACCCCGGCGACGCCCTCGACCTGACCTTCGAGACCCCCATCCGCCTGCTGCGCGCCCGTCCGCAGGTGCGCCCCTGCCGCGGCAAAGTCGCCGTGACGCGTGGCCCGCTGGTCTATTGCCTCGAAAGCGTGGACAACCCCGGCGTGGACCTCTTCTCCGTCCGCCTCGACCCGTCCACGCTGGCGAGCGAATTCCGCCCCAACCTCCTGGGCGGGACGCAGGTCATCACGGCGCGCAGCCGGGACGGCCAGCCGCTGACCTTCATCCCCTACTATCTCTGGGCCAACCGCGGCGAATCGCAAATGACCGTCTGGGTCAACCTGTAGGACAGGCCTTCCGGCCTGTCAGACGGGCTGAAAGCCCGTCCTACAACTCGCGGCGACTCGCAGATGACCGTCTGGGTCAACCTGTAGGACAGGCCTTCCGGCCTGTCAGACGGGCTGAAAGCCCGTCCTACAACTCGCGGCGAATCGCAAATGACCGTCTGGGTCAACCTGTAGGACAGGCCTTCCGGCCTGTCAATGCCGGCCTGCCAGACGGGCTGAAAGCCCGTCCTACGACGACTGGCGACTGACGACTACCTCAACCCCAATTCCTTCTTGCTTGCCGGACGTCGGCGGCCGGTCAGCAGGGCGGCGGCGCGCTGGTAGGCGTCGCGCTCGGCCCCCATTCCTTCCCCCTGAAAACGATAATCGTTCTTGCGGATGAACTCGGCCAGTTCTTTCTCCAGTCCCTCCAGGCGGCGGCGCTGATGGGCCAGCACGGCGGTCAGCGCCTTGCGGCTCAATCCTTCCTGCTGCAGCAAAGCCCGCAGATGCGGCAGGCACAAGCCGTCGGATTGCTCGAACTCGGCCAGATACTCGCGCCGCTCCAGCGACCGCGCCAGGGTCTGGAGGGCGCGCGCC
Source organism: Chloroflexota bacterium (assembly GCA_019873655.1). GTDB lineage: Bacteria > Chloroflexota > Anaerolineae > Anaerolineales > Villigracilaceae > JAFGSI01. Next base: position 3,148 of record JAIOAU010000041.1, read on the forward strand.
TCGGCCTGGGCGCGGCTCTCGCACGCCGGGCAGACCGCCTCCGGCGTCAGCGCCTCGTTCAGGCTGTGGAGGGCGCGCTCGTCGAGGCGCTGATTCTCCTCCGGCAGGCGCTCGAGAAGGGTCTCCGCCAGGTCGCGGTACAGGATGGCCTGGCCGAGCGCGTCCGAGAGGCGCGCTTCGATCAGCAGCCAGGCGTGTTCGTAGCACAGCCCCAAACTGGCGCGCAAGCGGGCGCGCACCCCCGGGTCGTTGACGCTCTCGTAGAACAGGCTGTCCACGTAACGGGACGAGACGCGCTGCCCCAGCGCGCAGACCGGGCAGCCCGGCTCCTGGAACAGCAGGCGGAGTTCATAAGCGGTTTGAGTGTCGGCCATGCAGACAGTGTATCCAAAAACCGCCTTTCCTGCAAGCGCGCTACGCCTGGACGGAATAGGCTTTGATGAAAACCAGTTCGCGGTCGTTGAAGTGCTTGCTGGCCAATTCGGGCGGCGGCGGGGCCTGGTCGGGCGGTTCGAGCGGGACCGGGTCGATGAAATCCAGGCCGCGCTTCTCGAGCGCAAAGCGCCATTCTTTCTCCACCCATTTCGATTTCATCGCGTTGGATGACCAGAACAGGAAAAAGACATCTCGGCTGCTGATTTGCCGCCAGAGTTCCTTCTCCCAATCCTGGCCGGAGCGCAGACTGTCCACGTCCACGAAGATATCCAGGTCGGGGGCCACCTGATGAATGCCCTGGATGCGCTTGAACACCTCGGCCCGGTCCTTGCTGGAATAGGAAGCGAAGGCACTGCGGTAGCGCTGGACCTCGGTCGTCAGCGGGGCGGACTCGGCCGCCGCCTCCCCCACCCGGATCAGGAAGCGCAGTTCCATGATAGACACCCCCTCGACGCAGACGCTCACGCGGCCCTTGTGATTGCCCGCCGCCGCGTCCGCAGGCGCGTCCACGAAGAATGCCGCCTGGGCAGGCTCGCCCTCCCAGTCCACCCAGCCGACCGGCTCCTCGATCTTCATCCCCTCGACCTCGACGTGAAACGCCAGCCGCGTGCCGCGCTTCACCCGCGCCGGTCCGCGCGTCGAGACGGCCGGCTCCTCGCCCAGTTCCTGGCGGGCGCGCGCCAGCACCTCCGCCCGCTGCGAGTCCAGGTGCGCCCAGACGCTCAGCAGGAAGGTCGAGCCGGCCAGCACCGACGGCGGCGCGGTGACCGAGAAATGCACCAGGTCCGCCGCCGGGGCGGGCGCGGGCGCGGCCTCCGCCGGGGCGGGCGCGGCTTCCTCGGGCGGCTCCGCGCCGGCAGTTCCGGCCTCCTCGGCGCGTCGGCCGCGCCGCGGCGGCGGGGCCTCGTCGAAGTCCATCTCGAAATCGGTTTGTTCGTCCTTCCGCCGCAGACTCTCGATCATGCGGCGCACCTCTTCGCGTTCTTGCTCGATATCCTTATCGTCGCGCTCTTCGCGCACAAGACGCTTTTCGCCCGCTATCCTCCTCGGGCCGAGGATCTCCTCCCCCCTCGTCCTTCGGCCCACGGAAGGCGCGCTGACGGCCTTCCTCTGCTCCATCCTCCGCTCCGATAGTTCCGACAGGTCTATCCGCTCTGATAGTTCCGACAGGTCTATCCGCTCTGCTATCCGCTCTGATAGTTCCGACAGACCGGCAGGTTTGAGATGTGCGAGTCGCAACAGGGACTTTTGCAGTTTCCGGCGCATGAACAGATAGACGCCTCCCCCGCCAACCAGCAGCCCCGCCGCCAAACCGATGAGAAACCACCAGACGCCAGCCATGGCCTACTCCTCTCCGGCCTCTTCGACCGATCTGTTGCCCAGCGATTCCAGGCGCTTGATCATGCGCCGGATCGCGTCCTTGGAGATCTTCCCGCCGCGCGCCAGCGGCAGGATTTCGTCCTCCGCCAGGGTGGCGCTGTACGTCTCCAGTTTGGCCAGCAGTTCCTGCATCTCCTCGTCTACGGGCGGCGGCTCGGGGGCCGGCGCGTCGGCGGCGACGACCGGCTTCTCCGGCGGGACGGTCGGCGCTTCGTAACGGGAGGCCGACTTGGGGGGCGCTTTGACCGGCGCCGGCTGGGTCGGCGGCGAAAGCCGGGAGGGTTCCCGGCCTCTCCTCAACCCGCGCCACAGGAAATACGCCGCCGCGCTTCCGCCCAGGACGACAATCACGCCGCCTGCCAGCAAGATAATCCACGAATTCGTCATCAGCCATTCGAGCGCCTGGCTCATCTGCGTCCTCCCCTGCCCCGCAGGGCAGATACACTCCAATTGTAGGGAAAAACCGTCCAGGGCGCAAGGCCTCTAAAAAGGAGCGGAGAAACCGGGTTCCTTCCAGCGCTTGCTAAAGCAGAACAAATGTTTTATAATGACAGCATGGAAGCCATCGACCGTCTGCGCCTGCTTAGCCAGCAAATGCAATTCGAGCCGGACGCCGACCTGCGCCCCGACGGGACGCCGCTCGTCCCGCCCGACTGCCTGGCCCGCCGCGCCGACGAGTTGTACATCCATCCGGCGGTGATGCCGAACGGCCGGCGCATCCGCCTGCTCAAGACGCAACTCTCCTCCTTCTGCGAACGGGACTGCCATTACTGCGCCTTTCGCGCCGGCCGCGACTTTCGCCGGGCGGCCTTTGCGCCCGAGGAGTTCGCCCGCCTGTTCCTCGAACTGCACCGCCGCGGGGTTGCCGAGGGGCTGTTCCTCAGTTCGGGGCTGGCCGGCGGCGGCGTGCGCACCCAGGACCGGCTGATCGCCGTCGCCGAAATCCTGCGTCTGCGCCTGGGGTACCGCGGCTACCTGCATCTCAAAATCATGCCCGGCGCTGAGCGGGCGCAGGTCGAGCGCGCCATGCAATTGGCCGACCGCGTCTCGGTCAACCTGGAAGCGCCCAACCGCGGCCGCCTGGCGCGCCTGGCCCCCCACAAGGCCTTCGACGACGAACTGCTCGCCCCTCTGCGCTGGGTCGAGGAAGTGCGCCGCAGCCAGCCCGCCCAGCGCGGCTGGAACGGCCGCTGGCCCTCCTCCACCACCCAATTCGTCGCCGGCGGCGCGGACGAGAGCGACCTCGAATTGCTCCAGACAACCGAAGCCCTCTACCGCCTCCTGCGCCTGCAGCGCGCCTATTTCATGGCTTTCTCCCCCGTGCCGGAGACGCCCCTCGAAGCCCACCCGCCCACCCCGCCGCGGCGGCAACTGCGCCTCTACCAGGCCTCCTTCCTGCTGCGCGACTACGGCTTCAGCGTGGAAGAGATGCCCTTCGAAGCCGACGGCAACCTGCCCGAGCAGACCGACCCGAAACTGGCCTGGGCGCAGAAGAACCTGGCCGAGACGCCGGTCGAAGTCAACCGCGCCGACCGGGCGCAGTTGCTGCGCGTCCCCGGCATCGGGCCGAAGGGCGCGGAGGCCATCCTGCGGGCGCGGCGCGAAGGCAGCCTGCGCGATCTCTCCGCCCTCAGAAAACTGGGCGTGCAGACCGAGCGCGCCGCCCCCTACCTGCTCTTCGACGGCAAGCGGCCGCCCGTCCAGCCGTCCCTTTTCTGATTAGACCTCTTGCAAAAGTCTTTTTGGCCACAGATTACACGGATTAGCACGGATAAAAACCACAATTTCTGTGGCAATCTGTGTAATCCGTGGCAAAGAATCCGCTGCAATGGCGGCGCTTGTATCGTTATGCAAGAAGTCTATTCTCCCCCGCCAGGAACAAAATCTCTTCTTGCGGCGTCCTCCCATTGACCGGCCGCGGCGAATTTGCTACACTTACAACGTGTAAAGCAAATTCGCCGTTCTGCCGCTCCCTGTTGGAAAAACAGGAGCCGTCCAAAAGGAGAAATCGCTATGAAAAGAATCCCGCTGTTGATCGCCTTCGTCCTCGCCCTGACCCTGATCGGCTGCAACATGCCGCGTGCTACCGACAACGCCCCTCTCCCCTCTGACCTCTCGATCACCCACACCTATCAGACGGTGGAGGCCGAGATGACCCGCCTGGCGCCGACCGCCACCCAAAACGTCCTCCCGCCCACCTCCACCCCCCAGCCGACCCTTTCGATCCCGACCAGCACGCCCCTGCCGCCGGCCACCGCCACCCCCCTGCCCTGCAACCTGGCCGCCTTCGAGGCCGACGTGACCGTCCCGGATGGCACGGTCATGTCGCCCGGCCAGGTCTTCACCAAGACCTGGCGGCTGCGCAACGTCGGCACCTGCACCTGGACCTCCGGCTATCAACTCGTCTTCCACCAGGGCGATGCGATGGGCGTGCCGGCCGGCTACGCCCAGGCGCTGACCGCCGGGACCGTTCCCCCGGGCGGCACGGTGGACGTTTCGGTCAACCTGACCGCGCCGATGACGCCCGGCACCTACCGCGGCTACTGGCGGCTGCGCGAACCGGGCGGCCAGTACTTCGGCCTGCGCAACGGCGGCAGTTTCTGGGTCCAAATCCAGGTCTCGACCGCCGCGGCCAACACCATCACGCTGACGGCGGTCGCCGGCGAGAGCGGCACGGTGCGCGGCGACGGCGGCCTCACGAACACCGAAATCATCGTCGGCGATTCGAGCACCAATTTCGGCTTGCAGGTGTTCCTCAGTTTCAACATCTCCGCCATCCCGGTCACGGCCACCATCACCGAGGTCAAGATCGATTTCACCAATTACACCCTCTTTGGGAACCCGTTCACCGGCCCCGGCCCAACGGGCGGACTGGGCTGTCTTGGCGTTTACCAGCACGATTACGGCACGCTCGACGCCGGCGATTTCTTCGCGGGCGTGCCATCTGGCCCGAACTTCGAATGGTGCACCGCCGCGGCCCTCTCGGAGGTCGCGACCGATAACGATTTCCGCGTCCAATTGCAGGCCAAACTGGGCGTGAGCAACCGTCTGCAGGCGCGGCTGCAATTCCCGAGCGTGTTTACCGACAACGACGGCAACGCCGACGCCGTTTCGCTGACCAACCCGCGGCTGATCGTGAGTTATACTACGCCCTGAAATCGAAGAACCCGCTTCCTTGAAGGAAGCGGGTTCTTTGTCGGAATAGGAAAGAACCCGTTTCCTCATCGGAAAAGAAGAACCCGTTTCCTCAAAGGAAACGGGTTCTTCTTCTTACAAAATATCTCCTACGGACGCCCCAGCCGGTGGCCAGGGAAGACCCCGTTTCCTCAAAGGAAACGGGCTCTTCATACATTACCCTTCTTTACAAAATATCTCCCACGCCCCCTCCCATGGACGCCCCAGCCGGTGGCCGGGCGGGACGTTGACATGCCCCACCTTTTGGGCGATGACCGCCGCCGTGCGGGCCGCCGCCTGCCAGTCGTTCTCCAGCAGGGCGGCGCGCATTTGACGGGCGCACTGCCCGGCCCACTCCCACTCGATGCGGAAACGCTCGGCCTTGACCCAGTAACCGCGCTTTTCCCACGCCGCCACCGATTCGTCGATCGTGGCGGCAATCGCCTCCAGCGCCAGGACGAGGAACGCCGCCAGGTCGCGGGCTTCCGGCCCGGGGGCGGGCTGTTGCGCCAATTGACGCACCGCCAGCGCGACCGCTTTCGTCAGGCGGGCGCGGTCCTTGCCCGCGCTTTCGATGGAAATCAGACGTCCCATGTCGTCTCCGCAAAGGGCCGGATGGCTGGAGCCACCGGCTGGCACATTATACCAAACGCATCCGGCGCACGGACTGGGGGAACCGGCAACTTGTTTCGGCGGGGGCCAAGCCCCCTCGGGAACAAGAATAATTGCGCGTGAGGGCTGATCAACCGGCTTGCTCAACCGCTCTTGGGAACAAGAATAATTGCGCGTGAGGGCTGATCAACCGGCTTCCTCGACCGCTCTTGCGGGGGCTTAGCCCCCGCAAGACTCAAACCAGGGATTGCGCGGCGTTAAACACGTTTAACGGTCTCGTTAAACATGCTTCACGGCTTCGAATCACCGGTTTAACGGCTCGATTAAACGTGTTTAACAGGCTCGTTAAACATGTTTAATGGCTTCGTTAAACACGTTTAACGAGCGCATAAAACCAGCGACTCGATGGCTTTAAACACGTTTAACAAGCCCGCAAAGCCAGCGATTGGACGGCGTTAAGCCGCTTTGCAAGCCTGCAAAGCCAGCGATTGGACGGCGTTAAGCCGCTTTGCGGGTCTGCAAAGCCAGCGACTCGGCGGCGTTAAGCCGCCTTGCGAGCCTGCAAAGCCAGCGACTCGGCGGCCGCGGCTCGAACCTCGCATAAGCAAACCATTAACGGCCGGGCGGCCTTTATTGACGCCCCATCCCCTCGCGCTTATAATCCAGGCGCTGACCGGGGAAGTGCTGGAATTGGCAGACAGGCATGACTTAGGATCATGTGCCGCAAGGCGTACGGGTTCAAGTCCCGTCTTCCCCACCACACGCGAGAAGAAACCCAAAAAAGGACAACGAGTTGAAAATCGAAACCACCCCCCGCGATGATCATCAGGTGACCCTGACGGTCGAAGTCGAAAACGAACGCCTGGAAAGCGCCCGGCGACGGGCGGCCCGGCGCATCTCCGAACGCAAGACCATCCCCGGCTTCCGCCCGGGCAAAGCCCCCTACGAGTACGTCGTCCGCTACGTCGGCGAGGCGGCGGTGACCGAGGAGGCCCTGGATTTGCTGCTCGACGAACTCTACCCCCAGGCGCTGGACGAGGCCAAAATCGAGGCCGGCGCGCCCGGTTCGCTCGAAAAGGTCGAGGGCCTGGACGAGAACCGCCCGGTCTTCACCTTCACCGTCCCGCTCGCCCCGGTCGTTGACCTGGGCGATTACCGCGCCGTGCGCCTGCCCTACGACTGGCAGCCCCCCGGCGAGGACAAGGTCGAGGAGGCCCTGCAGGAGTTGCGCCAGATGTACGCCAAGACCGAGACGGTCACCCGCCCGATCGAAAAGGGCGATTTCGTGATGGCCGAGATCAAGGGCGTCAAGGCCGGGGCGGCCGAAGACGAGCCGCCGGTCATCGAACAGCAGTCCATGCCGGTCTTCATCCGCCCCGAGCCGCGCGAGGACGAATGGCCCTTCCCCGGCTTTGCCCACCAGTTGATCGGCCTGCAGACCGGCGAGAGCAAGACCTTCAGCCACAAATTCCCCAAAGACCACCCCGACGAAAAATTGCGGGGCGCAAAGGTCAATTTCGATGTGACGGTCAAGATCGTGCGCGGCACGATCCTGCCGGACCTGAACGACGAATTCGCCCGCTCTGCCGGCCCCTTCGAAAATCTGGAGGCCCTGCGCGACGCCGTGCGCGCCAGCCTGAGCAGCCGCCTGAAGGCCGAGTACGACGATGATTACTTCGAGCAGGTCCTGGAAAAGATTCGCGCCGGGGCGACCATCAAATACCCGCCCCAGATGCTCGAACGCGAAATCGAAGACGTTCTCGCCGATTTACAGGCCCGCCTGGCCCAGCAGAACATGGACCTGGAGACCTTCTTCAAGGTGCGCGAGACGACGCGCGAGAAATTCATCGAAGAAGAGGCCCGGCCGGTCGCCGTCAAGCGCCTGGAGCGCGCCCTGATCCTCGATGAAGTCGTCCGCCGCGAAAAGATCGAGGTCAGTAAGGAAAGGCTGGACGCTTCGTTCAAACAAACGCTGGACGAGTACGCCGCCAGCGGCGAGTTGCAGCGGCTGATGCGCGGCAAATCCAAGCCCTCGCGGCAGTTGGTGGACGCTCTGGCCCGCCAGTCCTTCGACCGCGCCGTGGTCGAGCAGACCCTGGCGCGGCTCAAGGAGATCGCCAGCGGCGAGGCGCCCGAAGCGCCCGTCGAAGAGAAGCAGGCCGCCGAAACGGAGAAACCCGTCCGCAAGAGCGGCGGCGCGAAGAAGGCGGCGGGAGAGAAAAAGTCCCCTGCCGGGCGGACCGGCGGCGGGTCGGCAGGCGAGGCGAAGAAACCGGCCGCGGCCCGCAAGAAAACCCCTTCCTCGTAATTCGTTCCCAAAACGGAGAGTCCCATGTTCGATCCCCGCAATGTGACCCCCTACGTCATCGAGACGACCAATTACGGCGACCGCTCGATCGACATCTTCACCCGCCTCATCAAAGAACGCATCATCTTCCTCGGCACGGCCATTGACGACCAGGTGGCCAACATCGTCGTCGCCCAGCTCCTGTTCCTGAACCGCGAAGACCCGGAGAAGGAAATCCAGATGTACATCAACTCGCCGGGCGGAGTCATCTACGCCGGGCTGGCGATTTACGACACGATGCAGATGATTTCCAACCCCATCAGCACCGTGGCCGTCGGCGTGACCGCTTCCTTCGGGACCGTGCTGCTGACCGCCGGGACGAAAGGCCGCCGCTACGCCCTGCCCAACGCCACCATCCACCTGCACCAGCCGCTCGGCGGCGCGCAGGGCCAGGCCACCGACATCGAAATCCAGACCAAGCAGATTCTGCGCCTGCGCAACTTGCTCAACGACATCCTGGTCAAGCACACCGGCCAGCCGCTGGAGACCATCAAGCGCGACACCGACCGCGATTTCTACCTGACCGCGCCGGAGGCCGTCCAGTACGGCCTGGTGGACCAGGTGCTGGAAGCGCCCGAGAAGAAGTGAACAGTGTTCAGTGTTCGGTGTTCAGTGGGACAGCCTGAAAGGCTGTCCTTTTTTGTGGCGCAAGTCTCTGACTTGCGCTTTTCAGTTGCCCCGCCTGATATAATTCGCGCCATGATTCCTTCCCACATTCAAGCCCTGATTCTGGACATGGACGGCGTCCTGTGGCGCGGCGACGCGCCCATCGGCGACCTGCGGCGCATCTTCGAGCGCATCCGCGCGCGCGGCCTGAAGGTCGCCTTTGCCACCAACAACGGGACGCGCACGCCGGAGATGTACGTGGAGCGCCTGACCTCCTTCGGCGTGACCGCCGAACCCTGGCAGGTTGTCACCTCGGCCCAGGCCGCGGCGGAGTTGGCGGCGGAAGCCCTCCCCCCTCCTGCTCCCCCCATTTTCTCCGAAAATGGGGGGAGTGCCCCGCAGGGGCGAGGGGGGCGGGGGGTCTTCGCCATCGGCGAAATCGGCCTGATGGAGGCCCTGCGCGCCAAAGGCATCGAGACCCTGCCCATCGAGCGCGCCGACGAGGCCCAGGCGGTGGTGGTGGGCATTGACCGTCAGATTACCTTCCACAAGATGGTCGAGGCCGCCCTGCTCATCCGGCGCGGCCTGCCCTTCATCGCCACCAACCCCGACAAGACCTTCCCCACGCCGCGCGGCGAAATCCCCGGCGCGGGGGCGTGGATTGCGGTGCTGGTCACGGCGACCGGGCGCGAACCCGTCTATGCCGGCAAGCCCGCCCCGACCCTGCTCGAACTGGCCCGCGAGCGCCTGGGGACGCCCAGGGAGGCCACCCTGGTGGTCGGCGACCGGCTGGAGACCGACCTCGCCGCCGCCCAGGCGGCCGGGATGCCCGGCGCGCTGGTCCTGAGCGGGGTCAGCACGCGGGCCGAGGCCGAGGCCTGGCGGCCGAAGATTGAGTGGATTGCGGAGGATTTGGAGAAGTTGGTCGAATAGCCGGATGTGGCGCAAGTCTGCAGACTTGCGCTGCACCGCTTGTTCAAGGAAACGTGTTAAAATTGCTTGCGAGTTCACGAGAAGCGAGGTGACCGATGAACAGCGCCATGCTCCGCGACCGTTTGCACAAGCAAATTGACCGTCTGCCGGACGACCTGGTGGAACAGATTGCCAACTTTGCCATGTTCCTGACCGCCATGCAAAAGGCTGCGCCGCGCTACGCAGACTGGGATGAGCGTCAGTGGCAGGATTTCGCGCTCCAGCAATTCTTTCGCGAAGAGGCGGACGCGCAGACGGACGAGGTGGAATACACCCTGAAAGACGCCCGCGAGGTCTATCATCCATGAAGCCCGGCGATGTTGTGCTGGTACGCTTTCCACAGGCTGATTTGCAGGGCGGGAAGTTGCGTCCTGCGCTGGTGCTGGCCGTCGCGCCCGGGCGTCACGCAGATGTTCTTCTCGCCATGATTACCTCGCGCTTGTATCAGGCCGAGTCCAAACTCGATGAAATCGTCGAGACCACCGATGAAGATTTTGCCGCCACCGGATTGAAGGCGCGCTCTGTGATTCGCCTTTCCCGGCTCGCGACGGTCGAACCATCGGTCGTCAATGCCCGTTTGGGGGAGATTTCGCCCGAGCGTCTCAACGAAGTCAAAAAACGGCTGATTCGCTGGCTGAAGAGCGGTTGAACAGACTTCCGAAGTCTCGCAGACTTTGGAAGTCTATTTTACTTTGCGCCACGCCGCGCTCTCCGCAACAGGTGACGGTCACTTCCGAAGTGACCGTCACCTGGCTTTCCGATTTCAGAAGTCTGTTTAGCCCCCCTTCAATTTCGCCAGAAATTCACGCATGTAAATTGTAACAGGATGGTTGGGGTCAATCTTATCGCCAAGGGCCACCGCCTGTGAAACCATCTCGATTGCTTTTTCGTTCTGGCCCGATGACGCCAGAAGTTGGCCGACGAAGAAATAGATATTCGCCTGCCCGGAAAGCGCCCCAATTTCTTCATAGAGGTTCAAGGCCTCTTGTAAAAATCTCAATCCATTTTGTGGATCTCCACTAAAAATGGCCAGCCTCCCTTGTGAATGCAGCACGTTGGCTTCGCCCAACCGGTCGCCGACGGCGCGGTACAACTGCAAGGCCTGCTCGTAGCGTTCCAGCGCGGCATCTCGGTCGTCGCGGAACTGGAGCACGTCGCC
>JAIOAU010000042.1 GCA_019873655.1 Chloroflexota bacterium
GCTCTGCTACCGTCAATGGTCGCCGATGCGTTGACATTTCTCCTCCAAAACCAAAGGTTTGGAGGTACGATTTTATGAGATTGTAAAGGTACGAATTAACGAGACACTACACGGGAAGCACAAGCAATATTGAGCGCCGCCTTTGGCAACACGAGCAGGGCTTCGATCCGGCCGCTTTCACTTACTCGCGTCGGCCTGTGAGATTGGTCTGGGCGTATGAGACGGAGACCCGCCTCGAAGCGCTGGCCTTCGAGAAGCAAATCAAAGGTTGGAGCCGGGCCAAGAAAGAGGCCTTGATTCGCGGCGATTGGAATGGCATTCATGAAATCGTCAAGGATGAGAGAATGCGGCGCGAGAAGGAAAAACGCGCCAAAAAGCAGACCGCGTCCTGAGCGGAAGTCCGAGGCGCGGGCCGAAAGCAGACCGCGTCCTGAGCGGAAGTCCGAGGCGTAAGCCGAGGACTGAAGTCGAAGGACGAATTATCAAACCCCGCCCTTCGACTGCGGCCCCTCGCTTCGCTCAGGGCCTCCGCTCAGGGCGGACATATGGAATAACCTATGAATAAATCCATCTCCATCACCCCTCCCGCTTACGTCACCCAGGCCGAGGAGCAGTTCTACAAGGCCTACGACCCGCAGGTGACGCGGCGGCTGTTCGGTTTCCTGGCGCCTTACAAATGGCAGATGCTCCTGGCGCTGATTCTGATGCTGGGCGCGACGATCTCCACCGTCGCCGGCCCCTATTTCGTCAAGATGGCCATCGACGACGGCCTGAGCGCCGGCAATCCCGCCGCCCTGCAGACCGCCGTCCTGCTCTACCTGGGCGCGGCCGTCCTGCGCTGGATTTTCATCTACACGCGCGTCAACCTGATGGCGCGGGTTGGGCAGTCGGTCATCTACGACCTGCGCAAGACGCTCTTCGAGCACCTGCAAAAACTCTCGCTCAGTTTTTACAGCCACTACTCGGTCGGACGGGTCATCACGCGCGTCATCAACGACGTCGAGACCCTGCGCGAATTCATCACCTGGGCCATCCTGGCCATCGCCCGCGACCTGTTCTCGCTGGTCGGAATCGTGGCCGCCATGCTGGCGCTCAACGTGCGCCTCTCACTGGTGACCTTTGCCACCCTGCCGCTCATGGCTCTGGCCACCTACATTTTCCGCAAGAACCTGCGCATCGCCTACCGGCGGGTGCGGGCGGCCGTCTCGTGGGTCAATTCGGTGCTGGCCGAAAACATCAACGGCATCCGCGTTGTCCAGGCGTTCAGCCGCCAGCAGCGCAACTACGAATCCTTCCGCGATTACACCAACCGCTATCATCTGCAGACCGTCCTGCACGCCGCCAAAGTGGCCGCCTCCTTCGTGCCGGTGGTGGACATCCTCGGCGCGCTGGCCACCGCCTCGGTCGTCTGGCTGGGCGGGGCGGCGGTGCTGGGCGAGACGATCACCGCCGGCGTCCTGGTCGCCTTCGTCCTCTACATCGAGCGCTTCTTCGAACCCATCCGCGATCTCTTCCGCCGCTTCGACACCCTGCAGTCCACCATGGCCAGCGGCGAGCGCCTCCTCAACCTGCTCGACAGCCCGGTCGAAGTCCAGGACGCGCCCGACGCCGTGGACCTGCCGCCCATCCGCGGCGAGGTGCGCTTCGAGAACGTCTCCTTCCACTACGCCGACGACCCGGCGCTGGTGCTGGAGGACATCAACCTGACCGTCCGCCCCGGCGAGACGGTCGCCCTGGTCGGCGAGACCGGCGCCGGCAAGACCACCCTCATCAAACTGGCGGCGCGCTTCCACGACCCCACCTCCGGCCGCGTCCTGGTGGACGGCTACGACCTGCGGACGGTGACCCAGCGCAGCCTGCGCTCCCAGATGGGCATCGTCCTGCAAGACCCCTTCCTGTTCAACGGATCGGTCAAGGAGAACATCAAATTCGGCCGCCTGGAGGCCACTGACGAGGAGGTCGAGGCCGCCGCCCGGGCGGTCAACGCCCACGACTTCATCGTCGGCCTGAAGGACGGCTACGAGACCTCGGTCGAGGAGGGCGGGGTGGTGCTGTCGGTCGGCCAGCGGCAACTCATCTCCTTCGCCCGCGCCCTGCTGGCCGACCCGCGCATCCTCATCCTCGACGAAGCCACCTCCTCGGTGGACACCCAAACCGAACAAATCATCCAGCAGGCGCTGCGGCGTCTCTTCCAGGGGCGGACTTCGTTCGTCATCGCCCACCGCCTCTCGACCATCGTCAACGCCGACCGCATCGTGGTCATTCACGATGGACGCATCGTCGAGCAGGGGACGCACGCCGAACTGCTCGCCAAAGGCGGCCTGTACGCCGAGTTGTACCGCACCGGTTTTCAGGAGTAGGGTATACTGAACGTATGCCCGACATCACCAGTTTGCAGAATCCACGGGTGAAATACATCGTCAAACTGCGCGACGACCGCCGTCAGCGTCAGCGCGAGGGCGCGATGCTCGTCGAGGGGGCCTACGAAATCGAACTGGCCATCGCTGGCGGGATGCGCCCGCGCGAAGTCTTCTTCTGCGAGGAACTCGCCGCCGGAAAATCCGTGCCGGGGCTGGACCTGACGCCTGTCACCGTTTCCCGCCTCGTCTTCGAGAAGATGAGTCACCGCGAAGGCCCCGACGGCTGGCTGGCCGTCTTCCCGCTGCCGCGCCGGACCCTCGACCTGCTCCCGCTGTCCGCCGCGCCGCTCCTGGTCCTGGCGCAGTCGGTCGAGAAGCCCGGCAACCTGGGGGCCATCCTGCGCACCGCCGACGCCGCCGGCGTGGACGGCCTCCTGGTCTGCGACCCGCGCGTGGACTTGTACAACCCGAACGTCGTCCGCGCCAGCCGCGGCACGCTCTTCACTGTCCCGGCCGTGGAGACGGATTCGGCGGCGGCCCTGGCCTGGCTGCGGGCGCACCGGATTCGGGTCCTGGCCGCCACGCCCCAGGCCGAGACGCTCCACTTCGAGGCCGACCTGCGCGGCCCGCTCTGCATCGCCGTCGGCGCGGAGGACGAGGGACTGTCCGAGTTCTGGCTGGAGAACGCCGATTTGCAGGTCAAAATTCCGATGGCGGGCAAGGTCAATTCGCTCAACGTCTCGGCCTCGACGGCGATTATTCTCTACGAGGCCGTGCGTCAGAGATGTGGCGCAAATCTCTGATTTGCGCAGGCAGACCAAAGGTCTGCCCCACTCTCACATCCAGGAGGCAAAATGGCAAAGATTTCTCTCGATACCGTCGCCAGTCTGAATCACTTTTACCCGGCGGTGGCCGCGGTTGTGACCGTGCACGGCCGCGAGCGCCCGAACGCCCTGGCCTGCGCCTGGCACTCGGCGCTCTCGTTCCGGCCGCCGCTCTACGGCGTGTTGATTTCCGAAAAACGCTTCTCCCATCATTTGATCGTCGAGGCTGGGGCGTTTGCGGCCAATTTCCTGCCCTTCGAAAAGGCCGAGAAGATCGCCGGAGTGGGGCGCAACTCCGGCCGCGACCTGGATAAATTCCAGGCCTTCGACCTGAGCGTCGAGCCGCTGCCCGACGCCCTGGCCCCCATCCTGCAGGACGCCTACGCCGCCTACGAGTGCCGCCTGGTGGACCGCCATCCCTGCGGCGACCACGACCTGTTCGTGGGCGAAATCGTCCGCATCCACCTGGACGAGGCCGCCTTCGACGCCGACTCGGCGCTGGCGGTGGAGCGGATTCATCCGGCGCTGTATTTGGGCGCGGACTTGTACACGACCACCGTCGAGGCCGCCCCGCGCCGTCTGCGGGGCAAGTGAGCATGGCGCGCACCGCCCCTCGCAAACGCAGTCTGGCCGAGCGCTTCCCGCCCTCCGAGCCGTGCACCTGCGCGGTCTGCGTCGGCTACTGCGCCCGTCCCGGCTGGTGGACGGTGGAGGAGGCCGCCCGCGCCCTGGAGGCCGGCTACGGCGGGCGGATGATGCTGGAGATGGCCCCCGACCACAGTTTCGGCGTCCTCGCCCCGGCCTTCCGCGGCAACGAGGTGGATTTCGCCCGTCAACAGTTCGCGGGCAACGGTTGCAGCTTCCTGAAGGACGAACGCTGCGAGTTGTTCGGGACCGGCCTCCAGCCGCTGGAATGCCGCCACGTCCATCACGCCGACCCGGAGTCGGGGGCGCGCGTCCACGCCGCGCTGGAGAGGGACTGGAATACCCCCGCCGGCCGCGCCCTAGTCGTCCGCTGGAGCAAGGAGACGGGGTTTTGGGAGCGGTTGAAGAGGTGAGAGACGAAAGAGACCAGGGTTCTCGAAGAAGCCTGGCCTCTTTTCGAAGACAACATGCTTCATACAGCAGCCCGCCCTCTGCCGCGCCTCCTGCGGGCAAGTGAGCGAACCTTGCGCTTGCATTTTTGCGAGTTTTTCTCTACAATCGGTTCAATCATCCATCTTCGCGCGAGAGCCAGATGCCCAAAGCCAGGAAAACCCCATCCTCTGCCGCCTCGGCCCGAAAGGGGGACGTCCGCATCGAAATTAAGGGAAACGTCGCCGGTTCCACCATCATCGCAGGGAACGGCAATGTTGTCAGTCAAGTCATCCTCGAAAAGCAACTGGTCGCAGCGCGCTTCACCATCCTCGCACCTGTGGCCGATTTCACCGGCCGCGAAGACGAACTCGCGCGACTCAAAGCCTCCTTTCAGCACGGCGCGCTCATTACAGGCGTGACTGGCGGAGGAGGCATTGGCAAGACCGAACTAGCGCGCAAGCTAGCGCAGGAACTTGCCGACGACTACCCTAACGCCCGCTTGGAAATCAATCTGGGCGGAACCGACCCCGCCCCGCTCACACCCGAAGACGCCATGCGCCGTCTGCTCGAGCGCTTTTATCCAAACCAAAAACTCCCCGATGACCCTACCGAACTGCGAGGCCTATACCAACACACCTTCACCCAGAAAAAATCCCTGCTCCTGCTTGATAACGCCGCGGGTCCGGACCAGGTGCGTCCGCTCCTCCCGCTCGCGCCCTCGGCGGCCATCGTCACATCGCGCCGCCATTTCAGCTTGACCGAGCTCGGCTTGACCCCCTTGCGATTGGACGCTCTGTCTGAAGACCAGGCGCTCCAATTCCTGCGGACTGCCTCGCCCAAACTGGCGCAAACCCCCGAAAAGGAGGTCAAAACGCTGGCAAAATTATGCGGGCGTCTGCCCCTTGCCCTGCGCGTGGCGGTTTCGATCCTGGAAGAAAGCGCCGTGTGGACTCCCGCCATGCTGATCGCTCGACTACAGGACGAGCGCACGCGGCTGGGGAGGCTGAAGCGCGAAGACGATCCCGATTTGGACGTGGAGGCCTCGTTTTCACTCTCTTACAACTTGCTCCCCGCTGAGCTGAAACAAGCCTTCCGCCGACTCTCCATCTTCACCAATCCTTTTGACCTGCCAGCCGCCCAGGCGGTTTGGGGCATAGATGATGACAGCAAAGCCCTAGACCTGCTCGACAAACTGGTCAACCGCAGTCTGGTAAACGCCATCCCCTCTCCCTTTGGGAGAGAGGCCGGGGGCGAGAGCGCATTCTCCCTCCACGACCTCGTCCGCCTCTTCGCCAACAAAAAACTGCAGAAAGACAAAGCCGAAGCCCGCGCCGCCATCCTGACCCACGCCTATCACTTCATCGCACGGGCAAGCGCGGCGGACGACCTCTACCAAAAAGGCGGCGAAAACATCCCGCTCGCCCTGGCGCAATTCCGCTTCCTCTACCCCCACTTGCGCGCCGCCTTTGAGCGCCTCTCGGCGCAACAGGGCGACCCCAAAGCCGACCGTTGGCTAAGCGATTTCCCTGGCGTGTGTGTGTACGTGTTGGATTTGCACCTGCCACCGCGCGAGCGAATTTCCCTGCTTGAAATCGCCCTTGAAGCCTCTCGCCGTTTAGGCGACAGAGAGTACGAAGGAAGCCACCTCGGCAATCTTGGGCTGGCGTATTGGGCTTTGGGCGACGCCCGCAAAGCCATTGAGTTCCATGAACAGGCGCTGGCAATTGCCCGTGAAATCGGCGACCGGCACAGCGAAGGCGCGGACCTCGGCAATCTTGGGCTGGCGTATTGGGCTTTGGGCGACGCCCGCCAAGCTATCGCGTTCCATGAACAGGCGCTGGCAATTGCCCGTGAAATCGGCGACCGGCACAGCGAAGGCGCGGACCTCGGCAATCTTGGGCTGGCGTATTGGGCTTTGGGCGACGTCCGCCAGGCCATCGCGTTCTATGAACAAGCGCTGGCAATTCGCCGCGAAATTGGCGACCGCCGCGGCGAAGGCGCGGATTTCGGCGGCTTGGGGCTGGCGTATCAGGATTTGGGCGACATTCGCAAAGCCATTGAGTTCCATGAACAGGCGCTGGCAATCGACCGTGAAATCGGTAACCGGCACGGCGAAGGCGCGGACCTCGGCAATCTTGGGCTGGCGTATTGGGCTTTGGGCGACGCCCGCAAAGCCATTGAGTTCCATGAACAGGCGCTGGTAATTGCTCGTGAAATCGGCGACCGCCGCGGTGAAGCAAATTTTCTCGGCAATCTTGGGCTGGCGTATTGGGCTTTGGGCGACGCCCGCAAAGCCATTGAGTTCCATGAACAGGCGCTGGCAATTGCCCGTGAAATCGGCGACCGCCGCGGTGAAGCAAATTTTCTCGGCAATCTTGGGCTGGCATATTGGGCTTTGGGCGACGCCCGCCAAGCTATCGCGTTCCGCGAACAGGCGCTGGCAATCGACCGTGAAATCGGCGACCGCCGCAGCGAAGGTACGGACCTTGTCAATATGGGCAAGGTGTATAAAGCCCTTGGCGACGAGGCAAAAGCGAAAAAACTCTGGCAGGATGCGCTGGCAATTTTACGCGCCATCGAAGATCCGCGTGCGGAAAAGGTGGAGAAGTGGCTGGAGAGGGGATAACCCCTCCCCGATCCTTCGCCGTGCACAGACTTCCGAAGTCTCGCCCCTTCCATTGCGCTTCGGGGGCGCTTCGCAAAGACTTCGGAAGTCTCATTCTGCCCCGATAATCCGGTCAAAGATGAGTATGGCGCAGTCGGCGCAGGCAGCCTTGACATTTTGCCAATCTTGCCAGCGCGCATCCAGGTTCTTGTATTCGGACAGGTCGAGTTCTTCGAGATCGTAGGGCATGGGGTTGGCAAGTTGAATTTGCAGTTGCTGCAGAGCCGATTCTTCGTTGGGCTGGGGATAAAGTCGGTCAAAAGGTTGCAGGGCTGCAATCATGTTGTCCTCGCCCATGTGCGTCGCCAGGGCGACAAAATCGAGATAGTCGCGGGTGGCGTTTCGCTGCAGGATGAGCGCCCCTTTGATACGCAGCATTTCGGCCTCCGACGGCAGGGTGATGGTTTCGCCCTGATATTCGATTTGAACGGTCTCCAGGGGTTCTGAACGGATTAACTGCCTCACGCCGGTTTCAATCCCGTCCAGGTTTCCGAGAATCTGCACCGGACGCTTGAGGCGGGCCGTTTTCCAGCCGGCGACCGCCTCCAAATCGGCCAGCACCTGGTCGAAACGCGTCCGCAGATCGGGAAGGACATGGTCGGCGTCCGCCGAAAAGCGATGCGCAGCGTAGAAAGCCGCCGCGGTCCCGCCGACCAGCGTCGCCCCCGGCACGATGCGCTGGAGATGCGCGGCCGCGGCGAGCACCTTTTCCCAATCAGGCAAGGCGTCGTTCGGCATACTGTTTCCAGAAATGGTAACGCTGGGCGTACGGGTCGGCGACCTTCGCCTGGCAGACGCGCAACACCTTTTCCAGCACGGCGCGGTCTGCCAGCGCGGCGCGGCGCAACTCCGCCCAATCGCGGCGCTTGCCGCGGGCGATGATGTCGTCAATGGCCGCAAGCGTGTATCGCTGATGGGTGAGATGGCGGTGTAACATGACATCATTATACCTCACCATCCCCAGCCGTCCCTCGCAGGGAGGCAGCCTTCCGAAGTCTCGCCCCCTCCGTTGCGCTTCGGGGGTGCTTCGCAAAGACTTCGGAAGTCTGTTCGAAGCGACTGTTACGTTTTGCTCAACCGCTCTTCAACCAGCGAATCAGCCGTTTTTTGACTTCGTTGAGACGCGCGGGCGCGACGGCCAGCACCAGCGCAGGACGCAACTTCCCGCCCTGCAAATCAGCCTGTGGAAAGCGCACCAGCACAACATCGCCGGGCTTCATGGATGATAGACCTCGCGGGCGTCTTTCAGGGTGTATGCCACCTCGTCCGGCTGCGCGTCCGCCTCTTCGCGAAAGAATTGCTGGAGCGCAAAATCCTGCCATTGACGCTCATCCCAGTCTGCGTAGCGCGGCGCGGCCTTTTGCATGGCGGCCAGAAACATGGCGAAGTTGGCAATCTGTTCCACCAGGTCGTCCGGCAGACGGTCAATTTGCTTGTGCAAACGGTCTCGGAGCATGGCGCTGTTCATCGGGCCCCTCGCTTTTCGTGAACTATCGCAGGCAATTTTAACACGTTTCCTTGTCCTGTTTCTAGCGACCTCACAGTTCCGCGGCCATACCATGGCCATGCCATGCCTGCCGGGGGACTAAAGTCCCCGGCTCATTGCCTGGAAGCCCGCTCAAGCGGGCTGAGGGAGGCGCCGAGCCGCCTTCAGGCGGCTTCCACGGCCTCAGCCGGGGGATTGATCCCCCGGCGTTGGCGGCAGGAAAGCGCCTTTCTCAAAAGTGTCAGGTGGCTAGTCCTGTTTTATCCTTGACTTGCCGTCTGCGAGCGGTGAAACAGCCTTCCGAAGTCGCTCAAAGTGAGAGAGACCAGGTTTCTCCGAGAAACCTGGTCTCTCGCTTTTCCCTACTTGATCACCGGCACGGCCTGCGGCGCGGCGACGCCGTAGGCCTTTTCCTTCTCGAACTTGAACTGACGGGTGTACAGGCGGTAGTAATGGCCGCGCTGGCGCAGGAGTTCAGCGTGCGTGCCGCTCTCCACAATCCGCCCGCCCTCGATGACCACAATCCGGTCGGCGCGTTTGATGGTGCTTAACCGGTGGGCGATGACGAAGGACGTGCGTCCCTGCATCAGGGCTTCCATGCCGCGTTGAATCAAAGCCTCGGTCAGCGTGTCCACGCTGGAGGTGGCCTCGTCCAGGATGAGAATCTCCGGGTCGGCCAGCACGGCGCGGGCGATGCTGATGAGTTGCTTCTGCCCGACGGAGAGCAGGTTGCCGCCCTCGCCGACCGGCTGGTCGTAGCCCTTCTCGAAGGTCAGGATGAAGTCGTGCGCCCCGGCCAGCCGCGCTGCGGCCTCGATTTCCTCGTCGGTGGCCTCCAGGCGGCCGTAGCGGATGTTCTCGCGAATCGTGCCGGAGAACAGGTGCGGGGTCTGCAGGACGACGCCGATGCGCGATTGAATCGACTCGAGCGTGTAATCGCGGTAGTCGCGCCCGTTGATGCGGATGACGCCCGCTGTCGGCTCGTAGAAGCGGCACAGCAGGTTGACGATGGTCGTCTTGCCGCCGCCGGTCTCGCCGACCAGGGCCACTGTCTCGCCCGGCTCGACCCGCAGGTTGAAGTCCTGGATGACCGGTTTGCCGTCCTCGTAGGCGAAGGAGACATGCTCGAATTCGATGACGCCGCGCAGGGTGGGGGCGGGAAGGGCGTCCGGTCGGTCGCGGACCTCGGGCGGGGTGTCGAGCAACTTGAAGATGCGCTCCGCCGAGGCGACCGCGTGCTGCATTTCGGCGTAGACGCGCGCCAGGTCCTGCACCGGCCAAATCATGAAGGTCAGGTACGAGACGAAAGCGTGGATGTCGCCGACGCTGAAGCGCGCCGTCACGCTCTGCATCCCGCCGTACCAGACGATGGCGCCCAGCGCGAAGGCCGAGACGATTTGCACGGTCGGCAGGAAGAGCGCCGAGAGCCAGGCGGCGCGGAAGGAGGCGCGGAACATGTCGTCGGTCAGGCGCGAGAACTCGCGCAGGTTTTCGTCCTCGCGGCCGAGCGCCTTGACGACGCGCACGCCCTGGATGTTCTGGTTGTACTCGCCGGTAATCTTCGAGTTGGCGCGGCGGCTCTTGCGGAATTCCACCAGAATCTTCTTGCGGAAGTTGACGGCGATGACCAGCAGGATGGGGATGATGCTGAAGACAATCAGCGCCAGTTTCCAGTTGATGACCAGCATGAAGACCACCGAGGAAATCACGCTGACCACCGCCCAGGTCACGTCCAGCAGGCCCCAGGTCATCAGGCTGGAGACGCGCCCCGAGTCCGAGGTGACGCGCGCCATCAGCCGCCCGACCGCGTTCTGGCTGTAGAACGAGAGCGAGAGGTCCTGCAGGTGGTTGAAGAGCGCCTTGCGGATGTCGTACTGGATGCGCTCGCCGAGGATGCCGGCCAGGTAGATGAATCCGAAGACCAGCCCGGCCTGGACGAGTTGCAGGCCGCCGTAGTAGGCCGCGTAGCGCCAGATGGTAGGGATGCTGCCGCGGCCGATGCCTTCGTCAATCAGCCCGCGGTTGATGTAGGTGAAGAGGGCGTCCAGCGCGGCGGTCAGGGCGATGGCGGCCAGGAAGCCGAGCAGCCAGCGCCAGTGGGGCTCGAGCAGTCCCAGGATGCGGCGGAAGGTGTCGCCGGTCAGTTGACTGGTGTGTTCTTCTTCTTCGAGTTCGATGAGTTCGTCAGACATGGTATTTCTCCGAGTTTTTTTCAACACAAAGGTCACGAAGGGTACACAAAGGTCACAACGATTTTTGGGATTTTCAACACAAAGGTCGCGAAGGGCACACAAAGGACACAATGATTTTTTTTGTTTTTCAACACAAAGGTCACGAAGGGAGCACAAAGGGCACAAAACATTTTGGCTCATCTGTAGAAAGAGTGAACAGCGACGAGAGCAGAAATGAATTCTGGCGAAATGCGCTTCAGGTTGACGCGAAACTCGTGGATAGCCACATAACCGCTCAAGAAATG
>JAIOAU010000043.1 GCA_019873655.1 Chloroflexota bacterium
TGAGTATCTTCCAGATCGGCCTTCGCTTTATCCAAAGGAGGCTAACCAATGCCCTTCCTGTTCCTGTTCCGCTTTGTTCCTACCTATGACATCAAAGTGTCAGGTGGCTAGTACAAAGATTGTGCAAGGTATTTTCTGTAAATTCAAGGTCAAGAGCATCCTCTGAAAGAAAAAGAACGAGTACTTTGAACCCTGTGGTGGGCTCGGGGCATGGCCTTCAAAGCGGATGTACGTTCTGCCGGTGAGCCATTCCTCGCTGATCTCGTTGAGCACGGCGGAAACCAGGCGGAGGCAGGAGGCCGGATTGGGGAAGATGCTCACCACTTTGAAGAGATGTATGGAGAGATTGGAACAGGCTTTATTCACGTTCACCATCTCAAACCCTTATCAGAGATTGGCAAGGGCTACGAACTGAACCCGATAACTGATTTGCGTCCTGTTTGCCCCAATTGCCATGCGATGATTCACCAATGCAATCCAGCGTACACAATCGAAGAGTTGAAAACTATTTTGAGACAAAGGAAGAGAAGCGTCTAGCACGCGCTTCCACCTGACGCCGCTTCGCGGCTCGCTCTGCGCTGCGGCTGATGCGCAAGCCGTTGGGCGCTTGTAGTCGAATGACGAAAGGGGATTCCCTTGACATGAATGACGAAATGAGCGTTTGTCCGCAATGTCAGGCAGAGAGGGGAGAGTCCGACCAAATTTGTCCAAATTGTGGATACCGGTTTGTAGACCAAAAGGCCCGCCGTCCCGGTTTTGTTACCGCTTATGTTATCCTCTCCTGTTTACTTGCTACGATAGGAAGCATTTATGGAATTGCGTCGAGTGTGGAGGTCATGGGGATAGTTCCGAGCACGGGTTGGTTTCTCATCCCGATATGGATCGGGACAGTCATCTTGTATTGGGTGGCAGGGATCGGTTTATGGAAATTGAAGAACTGGGCGCGTATATTGACAATAGTCATCCATGCTCTGGGACTTCTCAGTGTCTGTTCGCGCTTTAATGCTATTATTCGATTGTCGACAACGTTTTACCGAGGGGGATATGATGATCGATTGTGGTTGGCGATACTAGGTCTCGTGGTAAACCTGCTTGTCAGGGGATATGTTGTCTACTGGTTTTTGGGGCATCGCGAGTTATTCGAGCGAAAGTTGAGCGGATAGGGCGTGAACCGTAATCGTCTAGGGCGAGAGGTTTTGGTGATGAGCGAGCCCAACTTGCGAGTGCACCTGATGCCGACGGAGCGAGCAGGGTGTAAGGGAGTCTTGCCTGCCCCGCGGCTGTCGCTAAAACCTGCCGTTGGGCGCGGGCAGTTGTTACGATCAAAAATTACAAGGAGATGAGAACATGAGTCTAAATTCACTGAGCAATGATCTGCTGAAACCAGGTGGCGTGAGAGCAGAAGGGCAGCCAAGCACCGCTGACATGGCGATAGATGCGCTGTCCAAATTCATCCCCTCCGAGATGCTGGCCCCTTATGTATCAGCTCTTTCGCTCATCGCCGCCAAGTCAGTTTCCTGGAACGAGGGGAAGGTCTATTGGATTTTTGTTTCTGCAACTCCAGTGGCCTTCTTGCTATTTCACATTGCGAAAATCGCGTTGGATCCCAATCAGCACATGCCCACGAAATCGGATATCCCTAAGTTGGTATGGAAGGCTCTGGCCGCTGGTGTAGCCTTTGCCGTATGGGCGATTGCCGTACCGACGAACGGATTACAAAACACTATAGGCGGAGCTGGGGTTGCCGGTTTCTTTGCCCTGGTGATTTCTCCTATCCTGACTGCGGTAGACGTCATTCTGGCCCGCGTATTCAAGTGGTGATAGGGACGGGGCAGCACGCCGTCTCTACCACCAGATTTTTAGTTCGGAGGGGCCGCCCAACATTGCGTCAAGCTGACGGCTGGGCGGTGGAGTCGCGCGATTGTAAGTTGTGTGTGGCGCAGCCGCAGCTTACGCGGGCCGTTAGTTTGCGGGACAACCTGGCAATGCTGTGCTACGTTTTCGTGTGCACGGCGTCCTGGCCGCAGGCCTCGCACTCGAATTGAATGGTGGTGTGTTCGATGCCGAATTGCGAGAGCCGCGCTTTGAGTTCGGTCATGATGCCGTCCCCCTCGGCCAGCGACTGGTTGGCGGTCACCACATGGGCGCTCAGGGCAACGTGACCGGAACAAATGCTCCAGACGTGCAAATCATGCACGTTCAGCACTCCCTCCACGCCCGCCATACTGCGGCTGATTTTTTCCAGCGAGAGGTGCTCGGGCACGCCCTCGATCAGGATGTGCAGGGAGCCCTTCAGCACCCGCCAGGAACTGACCACGATCAGGACGCCGATGAAGGCCGAAACGAGCGGGTCGAGCCACAGCCAGCCGGTGATCCAGATGAGCGCCGCCGCCAGGATGACGCCCACCGAAGAGATGGCGTCGCCGAGGACGTGCAAGTAGGCGCTGCGGACGTTCAAATCCTGACCGCCCTCTGCGCCGTGTTCGTGGCGGTGGACGCCGCCGCGCAAGATCCCGGCCACGCCCAGGTTGACGCCCAGGCCGACGGCGGCGATGACCAGCATCTCGGCGCTCTTGATGGGGGCGGGATTCTGCCAGCGCTTCCAGGCCTCGCTGAAGATTTCGATGGCAATCGCCGCCAGCGTCACGCCGTTGATCAGGGCGGCAAACACTTCGAGGCGGTGATAGCCGTAGGTGTGACGGTCGTCGGCGGGCAGGGCCGAAAGGCGCAGTGCCAGGTAACTCAGGCCCAGCGCGAAGACATCCATGAAGACGTGGGCGGCGTCCGAGAGCAGCGCCAGGCTGTTCGTCCACAGCCCGCCCAGGACCTCGGCGACCAGCACCAGGCCGGTCAGGGCGAGGGAGAGGACGAAACGGCGCTCGAGGGTTCGGTTGGGATGAGGAGGCATGGGGGCTATTGTAGAGCAATTTTCCCTGCCTGGCAACTCAAAAATCTCCCCACGCCAGCGCGGGGAACGGGGCCGTGTGTTTCATGCGGTCAGCCCGTTATCTCGACCTCCTGATGGCGGCAGCCGGGGGCGGGCTTTCGGCCAGGGTCTCTTCGTTTTCGAGGGCGAAGAGTTGACTCATGGATTCAGCCTTTCCAGCAGATGGTCGAGGAAGGCGTCCAGGTCGCGCCAGCGCAGGGCGGCCAGCACTTCGTCGCCTTCGGGGTCGGGCAGGGTCAGGCCGTCGTCGGTGATGCGCAGGCGGATGTTTTCCATTTCGAGCAGGTCGGAGCAGTAGGCCAGGTACACGGCCACGACGTCGAACAGGGTCGAGGATTTGGAGTCGGTGTAATCCACCGTCATCCACGTCACCAACTTCGCCCAGATTTCGTAGTTTTCGATGAGCGCCCGGAGCGTTGGGTTTTGAGAGCGGTACACCTTCTGGTAGCGTTCGCCATCCAGCGCGACCAGGCCGCAGGTATCGAGCGGGGTGATGACCTTCTCCCGCCAGGGCGCGGCCAAGACTTTCCGCAGGGATTCGACATCATAGCGGACGTTCGACTCCGGTACCGCGCCCGGCGCGCCCCCGTAGCCGAAGTGAATGCTGCCGTGCATGCCCACGAATCGGCACTTGGCGGCGATGCCGGGATTTCGCTCCAGGGCGCGGGCGATGTTCGTGGCAACCCCGATCGAGATGACGGTCACAGGCTGCGGCGAGGCGGCAATTACGTCCAGGATGGCCTGAATCCCATCCGGGTAAATCCTGCCAGGGTAGGAGTCCACATCAAATCCATTCAGCCAGGGCTGCTGGAAGTTGAGCGCGCCTGCGGGGTTGCCGATGCCGATGCCAATCGGGATGTCCGTCCGCCCGGCGGTTTGCAGGAATTTCGCGGCCAGGTGGGCGCGGTAGGTCGTGTCGCCGCTGACGGTGGTGATCAGGCGCGGGTCGAGTTCCGGGCAGTTCAGGAGCATGGCCAGCGCCCAGGTGTCGTCAATGTCGGTGCCGATGTCGGTGTCGAGGATGACGGGGATGCTTTTCATTTCAGCGCGTCCAGCACCAGCACCCAATCCGGGCCGCCGAGCGGGGAGGTGAACGTCACAACTTTTTGTGGATGTTCGCCTGCAGGGTGGAACCTGCCCTCGCGCGGGTCGAACCACTGGGCTTTGACCCGCCCGGCGAGCAGACGCAAATCGACCTCGAGGCTGTTTCCCGCTATCGGAAAGTAAACCAACCCGTAGCGGCCTTCGCTGTCGCGCGTGGCGACGGGATGCGCGGCGCGCAGGGGGTTGATGCGGTCATCTTCTTTCGTCAGGTCGGCGGGCGGGGGCGGCGGGGTGACGTTCGGCAGCAGGTCGGGGGCCGGGATGCGGCTCAGGTAGGGGCGCGAGAGCATGAGATTCTTCAGGTGAATCATCTGGCGCGCGCCGGGGCCGTGAATGGCTTCATCCCAATAGGGCGAGGCGAAGGTGGTCGGGGCGTAGCGCGGCCCGTACATCTGCCAGATGGAGTGACTGCCGTAGGTGTGGCCGCACGCGCCCGCAAAGACGGCGCGGTACGCCTGCTTGCGGACATCGTAATCGGTGAAGCGACCGTATTCCGGCTTCCAGGGGCGCAGGTAGGGGTCGATGGGGTGGTGTTCGTAGTTGGGTTCGCCGTCCAGCACGGGTTTGACGGGGGCGCGCTCGTAGTCGGCGCGAATCATGTCCCAGTTGGGGGCGTCCACCAGGCAGTGGCCGGATTGGAGCATGTTCATATCGAGCCAGTCGGCCTCGTGCAGCCAGGCGGAGGAACTGGCCCCGCCGCGCGGGT
Organism: Chloroflexota bacterium; assembly: GCA_019873655.1. Classification (GTDB taxonomy): domain Bacteria; phylum Chloroflexota; class Anaerolineae; order Anaerolineales; family Villigracilaceae; genus JAFGSI01. The sequence goes on from JAIOAU010000043.1 coordinate 4,758, forward strand.
GGTAGGTCATGAAGGGTTTGAAGCCCAGCCCATCGGCAATGCCCTCTGCCATCGCCGTCCAGACGGCCTCGTAGCCTTCGGCAGGACGGTCGCCGCCCAAAATCCACAGGATGTTGGAGTCGTTTCGGTAGCGTTCGCCGAGGAAGCGGCCATAGACGCGGGCGTTCTCGACGGTGAAGACCGCCGGACCGACGCCCCACAGCCCGCCGTGGACTTTGTCGCCCCAGGTGGGCAGGAGGCCGATGTAGAGTCCCTTTTCGGCGGCCAGCCGGATGACGGCGTCCACATGGCGGAAGTAGTATTCATTCGGGCGGGTCGGGTCATCGCCGAGCAGGGGGAGGTGTCCGTTGGCGTTGGGCGTGTGCAGGCCGTCGTGTTCGGCCAGGATGACGGCCTGGATGACGTTGAAGCCCTGCTGGCGGCGCACTTCGAGGTAATGTTCGGCTTCGGGCAAGGTCAGGCGGTGGAAGAGTTCCCAGGCGGTATCGCCCAGCCAGAAGAACGGCTCGCCGGTTTCGGCGACGAGGAAGCGGCGGTTTTCAGAGACGCGGATGCGGGGGAGGGGGGACATGGCGAGTTCCTTTCTCGATTTTTGCATCGAATTTCACGAATTTTTCGAAAATTTGGAGTTCGCGTTCTTCGATGCAAGATTAAGCGCAGTCAAACACCCGCTTTGCCTGGCGGGTGAAGCGGGCGGCTACATCGTCGATCTTGAATTCGGGGCGGTCGATCAGGTAGGTGTAGACGGTGTTCTCGAACGGGCGGTACCAGTGTTCGGGGATGCCGCGCTTTCTGACCACCGCGCCCACGATGCTGCCGGCGGTGGCGGCGGTGCAGTCGTTATCCAGTCCCATTGCCACCACTTCGCCGATGACTTTGGAGAAATCCGCGCCATGCAGGGTGATTCCCCAAATGGTCAGCAGGGCGTTGATGATGGTGTGGACGCCGCTCATGCCCTCGCAGTACGATTCGGCGGCAGCGCGGGCCTGGCGGTAATTTTGGATGCGCGGGGCTTCGTCCAGCGCCCAGCGGACGGCCTTCGCCAGGGCGCATTCGCGCGGGATTTCGGTCAGGCCGATGCGCAGGGCTTCGACCGGGTCGTCCACCGCGAAGGCGGCGGCGATGACGGCGGAGAAGTACATCTCGCCGTAAATTCCCTGGCGGCGGTGGCTGAGGAAGGCGTCGCGCCAGGCCATTTCGGCGGCGCGTTCGGGCCAGCCGGGCGCGGCGTAGCCCCAGGGGTCAGAGCGGATGTCGGCGCCGATCCACTGGCAGAAGGGGTTGTCTATCTCCCCGGCCTGGCGGGCGGGGACGCCGCGCTTCAGGTTGCGCAGGGCGATGTCTTCGGCGGTGCAGGCGTAGGGCAGGTACTTGAGCCAGGCCGCGCCCACGTCTTCGGTGGTGAAGTCCGGGCCGAAGTCTTCCAGGATGAGCAGGCCGAGCAGGGTGTAGGTGATGTCGTCGTCCACCGGTACGCCCTTCATCTTGCCGCGGGTGTAGGCCTGGCGCGGGCTGACGCCGTAGCGGAGTTCGTAAGGCTCCGGCGCATACGTCCAGTAATCGAGCGGAGGGAAGTCCATGCCGTTTTCGCGCGCCAGGTTCGCCATTTTGTCAATCGGCCAGAACTCGACCGGCGCGCCGAGCGTACAACCGGCGAAGCGTCCCAACAGCGCGCCTTCCAGCCGGTCGGCGTAGGCGGCTTCGTCGAAGGACTGCCACAGGCGGCGCGGGCCATCGGGGCGCAGGGCGCGGATGGCGGCCAGGTCGTCCGGTTCGCGGGCGGCCAGTTCGGGGTCGATCGGCAGGCGGCGGATTTCGTCGATCGCGCTTTCGATTTCCCGCTCGACTCGCGCCAGGATTTCGTCAATGCCCGCCGCGCCGTATTCGTGCTGGAGGGCGGCCCAGTCGTTCAGGGCGTTCAGTTTGCTCCGCAAGGTTTCGATATTCTGGTTGGGGTAGGGCATGGTTGCATTCCCTTCTCGCTTATGGGGGGCGAGAACCCGTCCGAGAGTTCTTGCGCCATCCTGACCGGGCATAGTCCGGGGCGTCCTTCGACTTCGGGTCTCGCAGAAGCCGCTCGACCCTTCGCTCAGGACGCTCGGTTCTTGCTGAATGGGGCGTCCTTCGACTTCGGGTCTCGCAGAAGCCGCTCGACCCTTCGCTCAGGACGCTCGGTTCTTGCTGAATGGGGCGTCCTTCGACTTCGGGTCTCGCAGAAGCCGCTCGACCCTTCGCTCAGGACGCTCGGTTCTTGCTGAATGGGGCGTCCTTCGACTTCGGGTCTCGCAGAAGCCGCTCGACCCTCCGCTCAGGACGCTCGGTTCTTGCTGAGTGGGGCGTCCTTCGACTTTGGGTCTCGCAGAAACCGCTCGACCCTCCGCTCAGGAACGCTTGGTTTTTGCGCCACGTTCCAGCAACTCGAAGCAGGCGCGGCTGTGGTGGTAGGGGCAGTCCCAGAAACCGGCTTTCATGTGGCGGGGGTTGACCCGCCCGGCGCGGTCGGTCTCTTTGAACCAGTCGCCGTGGACGCGGTCGATGAGGCGGGTTTCGATGAAGTCCCAGACTTCACCGACGGCGGCGGCAAATTTGGAGTCGCCGGTCAGTTCATAAGCGTTGGCGAACCCGACCAGGGCTTCGGCCTGCGCCCACCACTGTTTGCTGTCATCGTGAACTTTGCCGGGGCGGCCCTCGTAGAGCAGGCTGCCGTCGGAGTCGCGGCCTTCGCGGTACACGGCTTCGGCCAGGCCGAGAACGGCCGGTCGGATGCGCTCGTGCAGGGCCGGGTCGAGGTGCATTTGGGCGGCTTCCCACATCAGCCAGGAGGCTTCGATGTCGTGGCCGTAGGAATCGAGCGGCAGGAGCGAGTTCCAGGCGTCATCGAAGAACAGGCGCAGGTGGCCGGTTTGGGGGTCATAGACCTTTTCGGCAAAGACTTCGAGCAGGGCGCGGTGCTGGCTTCGCAGGCGCGGGTCATCCCAGACGCGCAGGAGGTTGGTGTAGGCTTCCAGGATGTGCAGGAGGGTGTTCATAGACTTGCGGCTGTTCAGGTCTCTGGCGCTCAGGCGCATGTCGGCGAGCGCGCCCCATTCGCGGCTGCTGGCTTCGATGTAGCCGCCGTGAACGGGATCGAAGGCGTGGACCTCCAGCCGGTCGAACAGTTGGACGGCCAGGGTTCGGGCCGCTTCGCTTTGCGCGGCGCGGGCGTATTCGCTCAGCCCGTAGATGGCGAAGGCCTGGGCGTAGTGGTGCTTGCGCGGGTCGAGGGGCGTTCCATCCGGGTTCAGGCTCCAATAGACGCCGCCGAACTCCGGGTCCCAGAAGGGGCCGGTCAGGGTCTGGTAGGCGTAATCGGCCATCTGGCGGTATTCCGGCGCGCCGAAGCGCCTATGGGCGGCGGAAAACGTCCACAGGATGCGGGCGCAGAGGATGGCCGAGCGCGGCGCTTGCGGGACGACGCGCAGGTCGTTGGCGATGGCGCCGTGAAAGCCGCCGCGTTCGCGGTCGGGGGCGTGGGTCATCCAGAAGGGCAGGATGTTGTCGGTGAGTTCGGCGCGCAGACGGGGGGCGAGGTCGGGGAGGGAGGTCATGGCGTTTCCTGAATGCGGTTTTCGATGAGCAAATCGAGCAGGCGGCGGTCCACTTTGAAGCCGCGGATGGTTTCGTAGGCCGTGTTGGGACGTCCGTGGTTGGCGACGCCAAAAGGCCCGCTGAAATTCCACAGGCTGTAGCCCCAGCCGAACTCGCGGTACAGGCTGAGCAGGTCGCCGAGCCAGGCCAGGGCGACGGCGTTGTCGATTTTGTTGTAACAGCCGAACTCGCCGATGTGAATCGGACGCCCGGCGGCCTGGACCTCGCGCCAGGGCTGGTAGAAGGCGCGCAGGGTCTCGCGGTTCCAGGTCTGGCCGTCCCAGTCCGCGCCGGGGTACGTCGGCGGCTGTGAGCGGACTTTCCAGCCGGTCCACCAGGGCGCGCCCCAGTGGCTGATGATCATCGGCTGGTAGCCGCGTCCGCTGTGAATCACGTCCAGGTCGGCCAGTTCGGGCATGGCGAGGTGTCCGCCGCCCAGGCCGTCGATCTGGATGGGGCGGTCGGGGCTGACGGCGCGGATGGCGGCGACGGTGCGGCGCATGAGGGCGGCGTGGTTCTCGCGGGTGAGGCCGTATTGGCCGGGGCTGGGCGGTTCGTTGAGCAGGTCGAAACTCAAAGCGGAGGCCGGAACGTCGCGGTAGCGGCGGGCGAAGGATTCCCACAGGAAGACGAAGGCGTCCTGGGCGAGTTCGTCCGTCCACAGGTTGTGCCGTTCGAGGTCGTTGCGGTTGATGCAATAGCCGGGGGCGCGGTGCAGGTTCAGGCTCAGGTGGATGCCGCGGGCGCGGCAGGCGGCCAGGTAAGAATCGATTTGCTCCCAAACTGATTCGTCCGGGTGGAAGTAGTCGAAGTCGCGCGTCCAGAAGCGGTAGTCGGTGGGGATGCGGACGAAGTTGAAGCCGAAGGCGGCCAGGAAGTCGAGGGCGCGCTCATCGGGGGCGGGGGCGGGCTGATTTTGATAGATGAACATCCAGAGGAAGTTGAAGCCGTAGTAGTTCATGATGGGATTTCTTTCTAGATTTGTTGCATAATTGATGAAAATCATCAAGGGAGAGTGCAAGCATGGTCTTGAGTTATAAGCAACTTTGCGGTCGGGCAAGTTCATTCCGCAATTTGGTTGGCAT
>JAIOAU010000044.1 GCA_019873655.1 Chloroflexota bacterium
ATCCGCGCATTCAACGGCGCTTGGCGCTTGCAGTCACCTGGTGACCTTTGGCGATCTCCTCGCATCATGGAGAACGATTCAACTTTATACAATTACGCAACAAATCTTCTGATGAGCGGACAAGAATTGTTCGATTTCTTCACGCACCGGTACGGAGGGCTGGGCGCCCAGGCGGGTGACGCTGATGGCCGAGGCGGCGCAGGCGAAGCGGGCGGCTGCGGGCAGGGGTTGGCCCTCCACGAGCGCCGCCGCCAGCGCGCCGCAGAAGACGTCGCCGGCGGCGGTGGTGTCCACCGCTTCGACCTCGAAGGCGGGGATGTGCTGGCGCAGGTCGGCGGAGGCCAGATAGACGCCCTGCGCGCCGAGGGTGAGGAGGACGGTCGGCGCGCCCTGGTCGAGCAGGGCTTGGGCGGCCCGCTCGACGGCCTGGGGCGTATCCACCGCGAAGCCGCACAGTGATTGGGCCTCGCTCTCGTTGACGGCCAGGTAGGTCGTTTTGGGCAGGTAGGAGGCGTCGAAGGGGCGGGCGGGGGCGAGGTTGAACAGGACGGGCAGGCCGAGAGCGTGGGCGAGGTCGAGGCAGGCGTAGAGGGTTTCGGGCAGGATTTCATATTGCAGGACGAGGAGGGCCGCTTCGCGCAGGAGCGGTTCGAGCGAGCGAATCATGTCCGGTTTCAGGCTGTAGTTGGCGCCGGGGGCGACCATGATGTAATTCTGGCCGTCTTCGCCGATCATCACCAGCGCCGCGCCGGTGGTCTCGCCCTGGCGGACGAAGACGTAGTCCACATGGACGCCCGCCGCGAGGAGCGCCTCCTGGAGGGCCGGGGCGAAGGGGTCGTCGCCGATGCAGGCAACGAACCAGACATCGCCTCCGGCGCGGGCGGCGGCGACGGCTTGATTCGCCCCTTTGCCGCCAAAGGCCTGGACGAAGGTTGCATCGGCGACGGTTTCACCTTTGTCGGGCAGGCGCGCCGCCTTCATGATGAAATCCACGTTGGAACTGCCGATGACGACGATTTTATGGCTCATTCTTACCTCGGTAAGAGTCTGCTAGTCGGGGTTCCCGGCCGCGAGTTTTTCGCGCTCGAGCGAGCGACGACCGGTCGCTACCGGTAGCCGCGTTGCTTCGCTTCTTCCAGCATGGACGCGGTGGCAGTCGCGCCGCAGCGGGTGCAGCCCAGTTCGCGGACTTTGAGCAGTTGGTCCAGCGTCCGCACGCCGCCGGCAGCTTTGAGCTGCACTTCGGGGGCGGCATGCCGGCGCATGAGTCGGAGGACGTGTTCGGTGGCGCCCTGGTAGTTGTAGTCGCCGTTTGGCTGTTTGACGAAGCCGTACCCGGTGGAGGTCTTGACGAAGGCGACTTGGAGTTCTGAGCAGATTTCACACAGGCGGATGATGTGCTCGTCCTGGAGATAATCGGTCTCGAAGATGACCTTGAGTATCGCGCCGTTCCGGACGCAGGCCTGGTTGACGGCCTCGATTTCGGCGCGGACGAAGTCCCAGTCGCCGCCCAGGGCCTTGCCGATGTTGATGACCATGTCGATCTCGGTCGCGCCGTCGCGGATGGCTTGTTCGGTCTCGGCGACCTTGATGGCGGTGATGCTGTTGCCGTGCGGGAAGCCGATGACGGAGCAGACGCCGACGCCGGAGCCTGCCAGCGCCTCTTTGGCCATTTTTACCGCGTACGGTTTGACGCAGACGGTGGCGACGTCGTACTTGCGGGCGATTTCACAGCCGGCGAGAATCTCGGCGTCGGTCAGGGTGGGGTGCAGGAGCGAGTGGTCGATCATTTTGGCAAGCGATGACAGGGAAGGTTGGGCGTTCATCGGCGGAGCATCCTTTCATGGGTTCGATGGCGTTGGTCGGAGCAAGTAGACTTTGCGGCGTTAGGCCGGGGAGGCGCGCCGCGTGAACTTACCCGGCGCAGGCGGCGCGCCCAGCAGGAGCAGGAACAGCATAATGACCGCCGAGGAGAGACACCACAGGCAGACGGCCCGGATGACGAAGATTTCCAGCCAGGTCAGGTAGATCGAGAAGGCCACGCCGAAGAGCGCCATGCCCCAGAACGCCAGGGCGGCGGTCTTCTCGAAGCGGGGCAGGAAGCGGCGTCCCAGCCAGGCGGCCAGCAGGCCGAGGTAGCCCAGGAGGCCGAACACGCCCACCGGCAGGACGCCGAACAACTTCGCATACGGACTTTGCTGGACGGCGTTGCAGTCGCCGACCGGACCGCAGACGGCCTCGACGGCTCGAACCTCGATGTAGGCGAGATAAGCGGCTACGCCGATTCCGAGGACGATCAGGGGCGGGATGAGCCAGTCGGCCCAGGCGGGCAGGCGCAGGGTCCGGCCGAGGAGCGGCGCGGCCAGCCCGTAGATCAGGGCGGCGATCAGCAGCGCCAGGGTCAGGAAGGCCAGGGCGAAGCCGGCGGGGCGGGTTTGCGTTTCGGCGGCGAGACCCTCGGTCGGCTGCTGGCGCGCCGGCAGAGAGGGGCAGTCCACGCCGCCCTGAGCCAGATGGAACTCGACCAGGGCAGGCAATTCGGCGGGAATCTGTTCACTCGTCAGCAGCCGGTCGCCGATGAGCATCAGCGGCAGGTCCACCTCTTGGGCCGCAAAACCGTAGGCGGCGGCTACTCGATAGAGATATTGGACATCGTCTGGCGTTGCCACATCGAAGGTCTGAACTTGCAGGCGTTCGCCGTATTGCTCGTAGAGCGGCCCTAGGACCGAGGCGGTGATCCATTGACAGGAAGAGCAATCCTGGGTGGTGAATAAGAGAATACACGCCCCGCCGCTTGGAAGAGGGGTGGGCGCAAGCAATATGTTTCGACGCGGGAACTCGTCCAGGCGGGGGATGACCGGCCAGTCCAGGCCGCCTGCAGCCAGGTGGGATTCGATCAGACCCGGCAACTGTTCGGGAATCTGACGCGAGCCGATCAGGACGCGGTCGCCGATGACCAGGAACGGCACGCCGACCCGCTGGCGGGGAATCCCATAGAACTCGGCCACCTCGTGGAGGCGGTTGACGTCGTCGATGCCGTAGATTTCGATGAGCAAGATTTCCAGTTGGTCGCCGTACTGCGCTTGCAGGGGCGGCAGGACGTTCTCCAGCACCTCGTGGCAGTGCGGACAGCCGTTCTGCCAGAAGAGGACGAAGCGGACGACGGCTCTTTCTCCGCCCGTCGGCGAGGCGGTCGGCTGGACGGCGGGCCGGGTCGCGGCAGGGGTCGGCGGCGAGGCGCGCTCGGTCGTCGGCGGGGCGGCGAGATAAGCCTCCAGCCCCGGGATGGCCGGCCAGTCCACGCCGCCCTGCGCCAGGTAACGCTCCACCAGGGCCGGGAATTGGTCGGGGATGTTGACGCCTGCTACGGCCTGGTCGCCGATGAAGATGATCGGCGTCCCGCGCGGCACGCCGAAGGTTTCCAGGGCAGCCAGGTAGAGGCGGTAACCCGCCTCGGTGTCCACGTCCACGTACACGATTTGCAGCCGGTCTTCATAGGGGCGGATGAGCGGCGGCAACTGATGTTCCAGAATGTCTTTGCAGAAGGTGCACACTGGTGAGGTGAACGCCACCGCGTGGACGATGGGCTGCGGTTCTGCCGAACAGGCGGATGGCAAGAGGACGAGCAAGAACCAGAGGAGGCGCAGGGGGAGGCGGAGACGGCGGAGGGAAAAAGAAGGGCGGGTTTTCATTCGCTGTCCTGAGGTTTGCCTCGCAGCAACCCCATCTTTTGTTCTGGCAAGACGAGGGGCCGGAGAGGAAAAGGTCGAGCGGGGAAAGGCGCGACGGCGCGCGCGACAAGTCCGCTATCTGGGAAAGGCGGCGGCGCCGATCGTCCTCCGCGCCCCCGTCCACGCCATCGGCGCGGCGCAGGTTCTCGAGGCGCGGAAAGGCGTTTCACATCACTTTTTGCAGCACGCGGTCGGCGGCGTGCCAGCCGGAGGCCAGGGCCGCGCCGGTCGAACCGGTGATGAAATAATCGCCGCAGAAATAGACCGGCCCTTCCTGCGGGTTCTCCCAGAAGGCTTTGAGAGCGGTCAGGTAACCGGGAGGCATAGCCGGAACCTTGCGCTCCCAGCGGAAGACCAACTGGTCCACGATGCGGCCCTCGAAGGCCGGAACGGCGCGGAGAATTTCGGCGGTGATCGTTTGACGCAGTTCCTCGTCGCTCATCTGCGGGTCGTAGAGGTGGGCTTTCAGGTCGCTCATGGCCAGCAGGCGGCCGTCGGCTTTGCGGTTCCAACCAAAGGCGGACAATTTCCAGGGTTCTTTGCGCGGGAACATGATGCCGCCGTTGTCGAGGGCGGGGTCGTCGTGCTCGATGAGGTGATAGACGATGCCGACGCGCGAATAGCGCACCCAGGGGAAGAACGCCTTCCAGGCCGGGCGCGGCGACTCGAACAAGTCCAGCACCTGGTCGCCGGGCGCGGCCACCACCGCCAGATCGGCTTCGAGAGAAGCGGCGCGGCCGTTCTGCTCGTACGAGACCTTCACCCCGCCTTCGTCCGAGAAAACGATGCGGTTGACGCGCGCGCCGGTCAGGACGTCCAGGCGGCTGGCCAGGGTTTCGGGGAAAAAGCCCAGGCCGCCGACGAAGGAATACAGCCGGGTGTTCAAATAGTTGCCAAAGAGCAGCAACATCATCTTGGCCGAGAGGTCGTCTGGCGTGTACCCGCAGAAGACATCCATCATCGGCTCGACCCAGTACTCGAACAGTTCGCTGTTGATTTTCTGATAGAAGAACTGCTCCATCGTCTGCGTGTCGTCGCCGGGGACGGCCTCGGGATGGTAGGGGTCGTAGCGCCCGTAGCGCATGATGTAAGGCAGCAGTTTGACCAGGCTGAGGCGGGCCGGCAGGGAGATGCCCTTCCAGGTCAGATATTCCAGAGGTTTCATGAAGTTGACCGTGTACACCCGGCCGCCGCGCATGACGCCGGCCGTGAATCCGACCTGTTCTTTGCTGTAGTCGATGAGTTTGTCCTGGACGCCGAGTTGCTGCGCCAGGTCCAGCAGATATCTTTCTGCGCCGGAGATGAACTCTGCGCCGGGGTCGATGGCATGTCCATGCCAGTGGATGGTGATCATGCGTCCCCCAACGTGAGGCGCTGCTTCCAGGACGCGCACAGACAATCCCGCCTGCTGTAAGCGGTAGGCGGCGGTCAATCCTGCGATTCCTGCGCCGACGACGACAACTTGTTTGACAGACATAACATTTCCTCCCGACTTATTGATGTTATAATTTCCGAGCCGATGCTCTGATTATAGTCCAGGAACAGCAGGGTCACAATTCGATTGGCGAGGTGCTGACATGGCGGCTCCTTCTTCATCGTCTTCGACCAAACGGCGCTGGTGGTCTATTTTTACGCTCGCTGCTGCGGCGTTCGTGGACAGCAGCGAGAATCAGGCTATCTCCATCCTTTGGCCCAGGATGTATCCGGCTCTGGGATTGTGGGAGGGACAACTGGGGCCTGTGCTGGGCATCAGCGATCTGATTCGCACTCTCACCCTGCCGCTTTGGGGCTGGGCCGCCGACCGTTTCTCGCGCAAAACACTCCTGGTATTGATCACCGGTTTTTGGGGCGGCTGGACGCTGGCCATCGCTTTTGTCCAGAGTTTCAGTCAGTTGCTGACGGTGCGGATTCTCTCCTCGTTGGGATTGGGGGTGTTGTGGCCCACCACGTTTTCGCTGCTCAGCGACCTGTTCGAGAGCCGCCGCCGCGGTCTCGCCGCCGGCATCATGACCGCCGTCAGTTATAGCGGGACGGTGACGGCTTTCATTATCCTGCCGATGCTAGCCAATATCAATCCCGATGCCTGGCGCTGGGGATTCATCGTCATGGGCGCGGCCAGTATCCTCACCGGTTTCTTGCTGACGACCCTCTACGAGCCGCCGCGCGGCGCCGCCGAGCCGGAACTCGAAGATGTCATCAGCGAGGAGGCCGCGGCCCGCTATGCGTTCCGTCTGCGCGACCTGCCGGCCATCGCCCGCGTGCGCAGTTGGTGGGTCTTGCTCTTTCAGAACTCGGTGGATAACATTGCCATAGCCGTCCTGTTCGGATGGTCGTTCGTCTGGCTGGACAGTCTGGGAATGGGCGACCGGGCTTCTATCGTTGTCGTCATGCTTACTCTCGGAACGCTGATTGGCCATCTGTTCTTCGGCTGGCTGGGCGACCGCCTCGAGCGTCGTTCCCCGAACTATGGCCGGACAGCCATGGCATTGTTTGGCCTGACGCTGACCGCTCCCGCTCTCTACGCTTTCATCAGCCTCGGGCCTCGCGGACTTGGCCCCCTGATTTTGTTCGGCGCGCTGGCGGGTCTGGGCATCAGCAGCGTGGACACCGGCGCGCGCTGGCCGATCGCCCAGGGGGTGTTGCGGCCCGAACTGCGCGCCACCGGCCGGGCGGCGCTGGACATGGTCATCGGCGCAGTCGGTTCGCTCATGATCACCTTTTCCGGCTCGCTGGTGGATTCCTATGGGGTGACCACCATGCTGCTTCTGCTGGTCCCCATCCCCAAACTGATTGCCGCCCTTCTGTGGCTGCCGATGTTCCGCACCTACCCGGCCGACCGCGCCGCCCTGCACCAGGTCCTGGCCGAGCGGAGACAAGAGATGGGCAATTAGAGCGGAAACCGAGATCCGCTTTGTCCTACTTTCCAAATTGACTGCCCCTCCAGCGTTGTTTTGATCTGGAGGGGCAGATTCTGTAAGAAAGACAACCCGCGCCAGGCGGGAGGTTGGGGCACGGGTTGTGGAATTGTCTATTGTTGCAACTTCTCGTCCGGCGGACAGGCGTCCTGCGCCGCAGCGACCATCGCCGGGGCAGGCGCAGCCTGCGGATACCATTTCTTTTGCAGCCAGAAGGCCACGTTGACCAGCCCAATCATCACCGGCACTTCCACCAGCGGCCCGATGACGGCCGCGAAAGCCTGGCCGGAGGCAATTCCAAAGACCGCCACGGCCACAGCAATCGCCAGTTCGAAGTTGTTGCTGGCGGCGGTGAACGAGAGCGTGGTCGTCTTGGAATAATCCGCGCCGACCAGTTTGCCCATCAGGAAACTGACCAGAAACATGACCACGAAGTAAATGAGCAGCGGGACGGCGATGCGCGCCACGTCCAGCGGCAGTTCTACGATGTACTCGCCTTTGAGCGAGAACATGACTACGATGGTGAACAGCAGCGCCGCCAGGGTGATGGGGCTAATCTTGGGGATGAACTTGCGGTGATACCACTCCTTGCCCTTGACCTTCACCAGGATGAGGCGCGTGAAGAACCCGGCCAGGAAAGGGATGCCCAGGTAAATGAAGACCGATTGGGCGATCTCGCCGATGGTGATGTGCACCACCTTGCCCTCCAGCCCGAACCAGGTCGGCAGGACGGTGATGAAGACGTAGGCGTACACGCTGTAGAACAGCACCTGAAAGATGCTGTTGAACGCCACCAGCCCGGCGGCGTACTCGATATCGCCTTTTGCCAGTTCGTTCCAGACGATGACCATGGCGATGCAGCGCGCCAGCCCAATGAGAATCAGCCCGGCCATGTATTCGGGGTAGTCGCGCAGGAAGACGATGGCCAGAATGAACATCAGAATGGGGCCGATGACCCAGTTTTGCAGGAGCGAGAGTCCCAGCACCTTCCAGTTGCGGAACACGTCGCCCAGTTCCTCGTAGCGCACCTTCGCCAGCGGCGGGTACATCATCAGAATCAGGCCGATGGCGATGGGGATGTTGGTTGTTCCGACCGAGACGAGGAAGTTGAACCGGGCGACCTGGTATGCAAAGAAGTAGCCGATTCCCACCCCCACGGCCATGGCCAGGAAAATCCACAGCGTGAGGTAGCGGTCGAGGAAGGAGAGACGCTTGGTGATGCTGGTTTGAGTCATTTTGCCTCCGATGAGGGTGTGAGTTTAATTGTGGTGCAGGTCTTTGACCTGCGGAAACGACAAGTCAGAGACTTGCCCCACATGTGGTGCAGGTCTTCGACCTGCACAGTGGCAAGTCAGAGACTTGCCCCACGTGGCGCAGGTCTTTGACCTGCACAGTGGCAAGTCAGAGACTTGCCCCACGTGTGGTGTAGGTCTTCGATCTTCGAAAACAGCAAATCTTATAGATTTGCATCCCGGTATTCTTCTTGCAAAAACGAATAAGGCCACTCATGCCATTCTTTTACAAGCCCCGCTTTTACAGGGTTGTCCAAAATGTACTGAACAATGTTTTCAAATTCGCGTTGGTCACGCACAACATGGTCATAACTTTCAGGCTGCCAGAATGGGCCGCTCCCACCTATCACTTTGCGGCAGGCATGGCCTGTTCTTCCTTTCAGCAACTTCATCGCATGACTGAGCGCTGTGTAACGCTGGCCTGGCTTGATCGGAGCAGGGTCAGGAATATTCTGCAGGTCAATCAGCACGTGAACGTGGTTGGGCATGATACAGTACGCAATCAAGTGATAGGCATTAGGATGTAGGTTATGGATTTCGCGTTTGACGATTTCTGCTGCTTTTGGTTCTTTCAGCCAACAGGCTTGCTGGCTGTGCGCCAAAAGTTCATCATAGTGAGCAAATATCCTTTTGGCCAACGCGTACTTTTGTTCTTTCAATGCACTTCCTTGAAAGGTCTGTATCAGTCTTTGCTCTTCGATTTCTCGTTCTCGGCGTAATGCTTCAAGAGCCTCTTTTGGTAAAGAGCCTTCCAGGCGAAACGTAACGAAATAGGTGGCGTTTGGCGGATGCCAGTGGGGCAGACGACGATAGAAGAAGTCAGTTTCCATGGTTCAAACGCCTATCATATCAGATATTGTGGTGCAGGTCTTTGACCTGCAAAACGGCAAGTCAGAGATTTGCCCCACGTGTGGTGCAGGTCTTTGACCTGCGGGAGCGGCAAGTCAGAAGATTTGTTGCGTAATTGTATAAAGTTGAATCGTTCTCCATGATGCGAGGAGATCGCCAAAGGTCACCAGGTGACTGCAAGCGCCAAGCGCCGTTGAATGCGCGGAT
>JAIOAU010000045.1 GCA_019873655.1 Chloroflexota bacterium
CTCGTTGATCGGCATTCGACAACTCCTGGTATTCGGTTTCTTGGTCGAAGCCTACTTTACCCGGTTTTGCATGCCGATCAACATCTTTTTACCAAACTGTCAGGTCGTTAGAGTGAATTCATCAAGCGACATTTTCATCGAGGGGAAAGGTTTTTCCCCTACTTCTGGCAGGACCGGCAGGGAAAGGAAATTGACTGTTTGCTGGCCGACGGCGAGCGTTACCTTCCGGTCGAGATCAAGGCTGGTAAGACGCTTTCGACCAGTTACTTTGACGGACTCAAAGCATGGCGGCGCATTGTTTCCCAGCCCGAAGCAAACGGTTATGTGATCTACGGGGGCGACCAGTCCTTGCAAACGGGGCAAGGGATGCTTTTGAGTTGGCGGAACTTGGAACACATTTTTTCATAAAGAACCGTCCATGAAAAAACGGTTTCTCCTCTTGGCCATCATCATCTCCCTCGCCGCCTGCAAACCCGCCTCGCCCGCCTACCTGACTCCGGTCGAGGCGTATCTGGCGGCGAACATCACCCCGGCCTACTCTGGCGGCGTGGTCTTCTGCGCCTATGACCTGCTCGATGCGCAAGCGCGGGCCGGGAGCGCCGAGGTGTACGTCTGGGCTTTGTGCGGCGAATACACACTGGAAGGGGAGACGGTCGTCATGCAGTCAGGCGTCAGCGTGCCGGTGGCGCTGCATTTGCAGGAATCCGGCGGGGGGTATGTCGTGGTCGGTCATGAAATGCCGGGAGACGGCACAGACTACTGGCCGAGCATCCAGCGCATCTTCCCGCCGCAGGCGATCGAGAGAATGTGCCTGAGCGATAGTTCCTGTTACAACGAGCGAGCGGAGCGGTTGCAGCGAGAAGTGGAACAAAAGGCGGAGGAGTATTACAACGCCGAAGGGGAGCCGCCAGGGAGAGGATGATCTTCCGAATCGGTCCCGTCTTTTGCAGCGGATGTTACTGTCCCCCTCCCGTAAATTGCAATATCATCCCGGCCGCCAGGGCGAACTGACCGAGGTGATAGGCGATCATGTTGAACAGGCGGCCGTTCTTGATCGGCCGGACGAATTTGTTCCAGGCCAGCAGCAGGTCTGAAACATAGAACAAGATTGCTCCCAGGCTGACCAGCCCGGCCGCGCCGACCGACCAGTCCGGCCGGTAGAGGGTCAGCAGCGCCGAGAGAAGCATCACGGTGATGACGAAGCCGTACAGCACCACCGGCCTCACCAGGCGGCGCAGCCCCTTCTCGCGCAGCCCGGCGACGATGCGCTGCAGGGCGCGGCGGGCGGTCAGGGCCAGGACGAGCGCCAGCGTGAACATCCAGAACGGCGAGACCTCTCCCAGCGGCAGGTTCAGGCTGGTGATGTAGGCCAGGTGCGCCAGCAGGAAGGCGGCCAGCCCCGGCAGGAACCAGCGCTCCGAGAAGCGGACGAACGAGATCAGCAGGAAGACATCCCCCAGCAGAGAAAAGAAGATTCCCACCCCAAAGAAGGCCAGCGGCAGCGACTGCCATCCGCCCGCCGCGCCCACCACCGCCAGCAGGAAGACCATCGTCGCCGGTTTGGCGGCCAGTTCGACCCGCTTCCAGCCGCGATAGACGGCAGCCCAGTCGAGCAGGGCCGTCAGGAAGGTCAGCGCTGCCAGGGCAATCGTCATTTCTTCCTCGCTTTCAATTTGTAGCCAAAGCGCCGCAAGATATCCTCCCGCTGGCGCCAGTTCTTCTCCACCTTCACGCGCAACTCCAGGAAGACCTTGCGCCCGCTCATCGCCTCGATTTCCTGCCGCGCCTGCACGCCGATCTTCTTCAGCATCTGCCCGCCCTGCCCGATGACGATCGCCTTCTGCGACTCGCGCTCCACGAACAGCGTGGCGTGAATGTAGGCCGTCTCCTCGCTGCGCTCCTTGAACTCGTCGATCCGCACCGCGATGGCGTGCGGCACTTCGTCGCGCAGCAGGAGGAGCGCCGCTTCGCGAATCAAGTCGGCGGCAATCTCGCGCTCGTAGAGGTCGGTCAACTGGTCTTCGGGGAATTGCGGCGGGCCGACGGGCAGACGGGATTCCAGCGCCGCGAGCAGTTCCTCCAGCCCCCGGCCGGTGACCGCCGAAAAGGCCGCCGCCGGAGCGTCCGGGACGAGAGCCTGGTACGCGGCCCGGCGCGTTTCCAACGCCTCGGCCGGGACCAGGTCGATTTTGTTGAGGCCCAGCAGCAGGTCCGGCCGCCGCTTGAGGGAGGCCAGCAGCGCGGCGATGCGCCGGTCGTCCTCGTCCGGCTCCTGAGCGGCGTCCACGAGGAACAGGACCACGTCCACGCCGTCGAGGGCCTCCTCCGCCTCCTGGTTGAGGAACTCGCCCAGTTTGTGCCGCGGGGCGTGGATGCCGGGCGTGTCCACGAAGATGAGTTGCGCCGTTTCGCGGGTCAGGATGCCGAGTTGACGGCGGCGCGTCGTCTGCGGACGCGGCGAGACGGCGGCGATTTTCTGCCCCAGCAGGGCGTTGATGAGCGTGGATTTGCCCACGTTGGGCTTGCCGAGAATGGTGATGAAACCGGAACGAAAGTCTGTCATCGTTTTTGACAACTGCTAGCAGTTGTCCAACTCCACAAAAAGATATTTCGCCGCGGCGTTGCCGAGCGTCACCGCCCGGCCGCCGACCTCGACGGTGATGGTCTGGTTGAAGGGCAGGACTTCGGTCACGCGCAGGGCCGCGCCGGGGAGCAGGCCGTGGCGTTCCAGGAAAGCCAGCAGGTCGGCGTTCTCCTCGGCCAGTTCGTGGATGCGCCGCAGGGTGGCCGCCGCGCCCTCGGCCATCTGCGTCAGCGAAATCCAGCCTGCGACCGCCTCCTCGCAGCCGGGCAGGGGGTTGCCGTGCGGACAGGTCTTCGGATGGCCGAGTTGTTCCAGCAGGGCGCTTTCGGTCATCGAGGAGATGGCGTGTTCGAGGTGATGCGCCTCGCCATGCAGTTTCGACCAGGGCAGGGTCTTGGCCATCATCCATTCCATCAGCATGTGGCGGCGCATGACCACGCGGGCGGCGTCCCAGCCGGCGTCGGTCAGGTGCGTGCCGTTCTTGTCCATCGTAATCAGCCCGTCGCGGGTCATGCGCTTGAGGGTGTTGGTCACGGTGGGGGGCGTGACGCGCAGCAGTTCGGCCAGGCGCGTGCCGACCACCGGTTCGCCGTCCCGCTCCATAACGTAGATGAGCGAGAGATAATCCTGGATGGTGGCGCTCAGGCCCGAAATTTCGCTTTCGCCGGAAGATGTGATTTTTGTCATGGTAAAAGGTTTGAATTTTTATTATGCTAATCTATAAAATTAGCATATAATAATCATGCTGTTGTACAAGGTAATTATAACTTGAGTCCGGTGCGAAAGCATCTTTAAACACAAAGGACACAAAGGAAACACGAAGGCCAGAAAGAGAATTTTTTCAGGGACTCGAAGGGGGCACAAAGGACACAAAGAAAAAATTTAAATCCCTTTGTGCACCCTTCGTGATTCCTTGGTGTCCTTTGTGTTGAACCACCCGCCTTTGGAGATTCGTTCATGACAGATATCCTCCTCTCCCTCGCCGACCTGCAAGCCGGGACGCGCGCCGTCGTGCGCGAGTTCCGCGCCGGGCGGGCGGTGGAAAGCCGCCTGGCCTCGCTCGGATTCACCCCCGGCGCGGCGGTGGAAGTCGTCCAGAATTACGGGCGCGGGCCGCTCATCGTGACCGTGCGCGGGACGCGCGTCGCCCTGGGACGCGGCGAGGCGGCCAAAATCATGGTCGAAGGGAACAACGGCAATTATGACTAAATTTTCCGCCGCCGACGCTCCTGCTGAGACGCAGGCCAAGTCCAGGTCTCCGCTCATCGCCCTGGCCGGACAGCCCAACATGGGCAAGTCCACGCTCTTCAACCTGCTCACGGGCCTCAATCAGCACGTCGGCAACTGGCCGGGCAAGACGGTCGAGCGCCGCGAGGGCCGCTTCGACCTGCACGGGCGGGAGGCCGTCCTGGTGGACCTGCCCGGCGCCTACAGCCTGACGGCCAACTCGCCGGAGGAGGTCATCGCCCGTGAGTTCATCGTCCGCGAAAAGCCGGATGTGGTCATCGCCGTCGTCAGCGCCGCCAACCTGGAACGCAGTCTGTATCTCGTGGCCGAACTGGCCGCCCTGGACGCGCCGCTGGTGGTGGCGCTCAACATGATAGACGTGGCCGAGCAGGAGGGCCTGCGCGTCGAGCCGCACGTGCTGGAGGCGGCGCTGGGCGTGCCGGTGGTGCCGATGGTGGCCTCGAAGGCGCTCGGCGTGCGCGACCTGCTGGACGTGGTCGAGGAAGTCCTGACCGGCAAACGCCTCCCCGCGCCGCGCCCGCCCGAAATCCGCCCCGACCATGCCGCCGTGCTGACCGAGATTCAGACGCTCATCGCCAGTCACGTCCCCGACCCGTATCCGCCGGCCTGGATGGCGCTCAAACTGCTCGAGGGCGACGCCGAGGTGACGCGCACGATGCAGGCGGCTCTCCCGCCCGAAACATGGGAGGACGTCCACAAGATTCTGCGCGCCCACGACGACGCCTTCCTGGCGGTGGCCTCCGGCCGCTACGAGTGGATTGGGCGGCTGGTGCGCGCCGCCGTCACCCGGCCGCGCGTCGGGCAAATCGGGCTGACCGAGCGTCTCGACCGCTGGGCGGCGCATCCGGTCTGGGGGCTGGTGCTCCTGGCCGGAATCCTCGGCCTGGTCTTCGGGCTGACCTTCACGGTCGGCGCGCCGATTCAGGCCTGGCTGGAGGAAGCGGTCATCGCGCCGCTCTCCGGTCTGGCTGGCGGAGCGCTCGCCGGCGCGCCCGCCTGGGTGCGGGGCATGCTCGTGGACGGTCTCATCGGCGGCGTCGGTTCGGTGCTGACCTTCCTGCCCATCCTGGTCATCTTCTTCGCCGCCTTCGCCCTGCTCGAAGACGTGGGCTACATGGCGCGCGCCGCCTACGTGATGGACAACCTGATGCACCTGATGGGCCTGCATGGCAAGTCGTTCCTGCCGCTCTTCCTGGGCTTCGGCTGCAACGTCCCGGCGGTGATGGGGACGCGGGTCATCGACTCGTGGCCGGCGCGCCTGCTGACCATTCTCATTGCGCCGCTCGTCCCCTGCACGGCGCGCATGGCGGTCGTCGCGTTCATCGCTCCGGCTTTCTTCGGGGCAAACGCGGTCTGGGTGACCTGGGGGCTGGTACTGTTCTCCCTGCTGGCGCTCGTCCTGAGCGGGACGCTGCTCAACCGCGTCCTCTTCAAGGGTCAGCGTTCGGCCTTTATCATGGAAATGCCGCTCTATCACCTGCCCAACCCGCGCACCATCGGCCTACTGGTCTGGCAGCGCTCGCTGGCCTTCGTCAAGAAAGCCGGGACGGCCATTCTGGCGATGGCGATGCTCATCTGGCTGCTCTCCTACCTGCCCGGCGGCGACCTGAACAGCAGTTACCTGGCGCGCTTCGGGCAATGGATCGAGCCGCTCGGCCGGGCGATGGGCTTCGACTGGCGGCTGACGGTGGCCCTGCTGAGCAGTTTCCCGGCCAAGGAGAACGCCATTGCCACGCTGGGCGTGCTGTTTGGCGTCTCGCCCGAAGCCGGTCTGACCGACCTGCTGACTGCCGCCTACTCCCCGGCCGCGGCGCTCTCGTTCCTGACGGTGACGATGCTCTTCATCCCCTGCCTAGCGACCGTCGCGGTGACGAAGCAGGAGACCGGCTCGTGGCGCTGGGTGGCCGTCAGCCTGGCGCTCTTCCTGGCGCTTTCGTTCCTGGGCGGGACGGCGGTGTATCACCTGGCTGTGTGGCTCCTGTAGGACAGGCTTTCAGCCTGTCCAAATAGCCTGCCCAAAACGGACGGCCTCGCGTAGAACAGGCTTTTAGCCTGTCTAAAGCGGACAGCCTGGAAAGGCTGTCCTACAAGGACAAACGATGCTCGAACAACTTCTCGCCGAAATCCGCTCCGGCGGCACGCTCGAAGTGAGCGCGCTGGCCGAGCGTCTCGACACGACCCCCGAACTGGTGACGGTCATGCTGGAGCATTTACAGCGCGCCGGTCATCTGCGCCCCTATCCCGCTGGAGAACGCGGGACAGGTCAAACCTGCGGCGACGCCTGCGCCGGGTGCAGTCTGAAGAGCGCCTGCCAGAGGGAAGGCAAGGCCGCCGGGGCAAGGCTGTGGCAGGGATAGTGAACAGTGTTCGCGGCCAAAAGGTAAAAGCATCGAATTTCACGAATGTCTCGAATCTTTTTTGTAATATTCGTGCCATTCGATGCTAGAAACAACAACTTGTGAGTGCAATTTTTCAGGGTGGTCACTGCCAGGTAGGCCGCCACGGCCTGGTCAATTTCGCGGATGTCGGTGATGATGGGCCGAATGCCGCGCGCCAGAAGCGCCTGACAATCGGCAATGTTGCTGTTGTAAAAATATAATGACCGCCAGACTTGGCGGCCATTATGTTCTTGAAAAGGCTTTTGAGACAGCCTCATGCAGGATCGAGTGCTATTCCATGTCCGGCTTCCAGACTTCCCAAACCTTGCCGACCAAATCGGGGCCGGGCTTGAGGGTGGGCTTGCCGGGCTCCCAGCCGGCGGGAGTGGCTTCCTTGCCGCCCGAAGCGCGCACGTGCTGGAAGGCCTGAATCTGGCGCACCGTCTCGGCGAACTTGCGCCCGACCGGAGGAGTGAGCACTTCCATGGCCTGGATGACGCCATCGGGGTCGATGATGAAGCGGCCGCGCAGTTCGATGCCCTGGTTTTCATCCCAGACGCCGTAGGCGCGGCCGACGTTGCCGGCCTGGTCGGAGGCCATATAGAAGGGGACGCCGCCCTTGACCATCTTGCTCAACTCATGGTCGTTCCACATCTTGTGTACGAAATGGCTGTCTACGCTGACCGAAATGACTTCCACCCCCAGTTCCTGCAAAACGGGATATTTGTCGGCGACCGCCGACACTTCCGTCGCTCAGACAAAGGTGAAGTCGCCGGGGTAGAAGCACAGCAGGACCCACTTGCCGGCAAAATCGGAAAGTTTTACAGTGGTAAAGCCGCCTTTGTAATAGGCCGGCGCGGTAAAATCAGGGGCTTTCTGCCCAACGCGAGCGGTCATCACGGTCTCCTTTCGTTCAGATACTTCGCTGGGTGGAGAAAAATCGGGTGGGGAGGACGTGCTTGTCACCGCGCCCGTCACGCGGGCGCATCCGACGCTTTCTGCCATAGAACATCCTTTCTCTATAAAAGGCGAGTATCTCTCCGGATACTCCTGAGGCAAAGGGGGGAAAGACTGCGGTTTGACTTTTGACGGGGCGTCACCTCCTTTGCTTGAATTATATTCCATGCGGCGTTTTTTACAAGAATAGACCTCTTGCACAGCGATACAAGTGTTGCCATTGCAACGAATTCGTTGCCACGGATTACACAGATTTTCACAGAAGATTTGTTGCGTAATTGTATAAAGTTGAATCGTTCTCCATGATGCGAGGAGATCGCCAAAGGTCACCAGGTGACTGCAAGCGCCAAGCGCCGTTGAATGCGCGGAT